>CACDUS010000001.1 GCA_902555945.1 uncultured Pelagibacteraceae bacterium
AACTTCATCATATTTTTTTAATTCATTGACTACTCTTTGATCAGGGTTTTTAATCTCTACTTCATTATTAAATGTAACTTTGATTGAATGAATGAATAATTTCAAAAATTTAATGTTGTAACCATATTCATAAATACATTTATTTTTATAGACAATGTAACCTATAGTTTTCTTTTTATACTTGAACTCTTTAATTTGAAATTTATTTTGTTTAATTTTAAAATTAACTATTCTCCAATCATATTTTTTTCTATAAAAATAACCATTTTTTATTTTGTTAGAATTATTATAAAGATTTTTTAAGTTATTATTGATTATTTTTTTTTTAAAAGAACTGATATTAAATATTCTTAATTTGTTACTAATTTTTTTCTTTTTTTTAAGAAAAATTGAAAAAAATTCAGTATTTCCTTTAAAATTAAATTTACTATAAAAAAAGTCTACCTTTTTCCTTGCAATTAAAAATGATATATCAAATTTTTTTTTTATGTAATTGTTACTTTTTTTCATTAGTATTTTTCCATATCCTAAATTTCTAAAATTAGGAAAAATTCCAATCGAGGTTAAACAGGCAACATTATAACTTTTTTGGTTTAAAAAAATTTTCTTTTTAATTACTCTCAACATTCCAACATAAGTATCATTTTTTTTTAAATAGATTATAAATTGTTTTGATTTTGGAAAATTCCAATTTTCTTTTTTTAAATCGTAATTTGTTTTTTTTTTTTCAAAAATTTTTAATGCATTATTTATATCGAATTTATTAATATTTTTTTTAATTAAAATTTTCATAAAAAACTTAGATTTATTTTGTTAATATCAGTAGATCTTTTAAAAAAAGGCACAAAATATTCTGAAAAATGTTTTTTAATAAAGTAATTATTAATACTAATTTGTTGTTTTGTAATCCCTTTATATTTTTTTTCATAAATCAGGGGGCGTTCTGTTGCCAGGTGCCCCGAACCCCGTTTACTTAATTAACAAAGTTAATTAAGCAGCAAGTGCGTAACTTTCGTTAGCAATTATAAATTAGCCCTTTACGGAGGAACAATTCCGAACGAAAGAATAGCCTTTAGTCACCCGTCGAATCTAGTTCACCCCCATAAGTTGTAAATGGTGGAGGTGGTGGGTACTGCCCCCACGTCCGCAATGGTTATTACGAAATTCATTTATCGTCATAGTTGGAAAACCAACTTTATTAATATAAAAGGAATTTAAAGAGATTCAATAACAATCATGAAATTAACTAAAGAACAATCAGAAGAAATAAAGAATCAACAGTCTCAAAATCATCAAACTAAAAGAGTTATAGCTCCAGAATTAGAAAAAATTCTTTATGAGGCAGTTCCAGCTTTAGACCATGGCTTTGTAAGAGTGGTTGACTATATGGGTGATGATACTTCTATAGTTCAAGCTGCAAGAGTTTCATATGGAAAGGGAACTAAACAAGTTTCAACGGATGCTGGATTAATAAAATATTTGATGCGCCACTGGCACAGCACTCCTTTTGAAATGTGTGAAATTAAATATCATATTAAATTACCAATATTTATAGCACGACAATGGATAAGACATAGAACTGCAAATGTGAATGAATATTCTGCCAGGTATTCAATTTTAGATAAAGAATTTTATCTTCCAAATTCTGAAAATTTAGCAGCACAATCTACAAGTAATAGGCAAGGAAGAGGTGATGTTTTAGAGGGATCTCAAGCAAAAGAAGTTTTAGAGCTTTTAAAAAATGATGCAGAGAGAACTTATAACAACTATGAAATGATGCTTAATGAAAGATTTGATGGATCTACAATAGATGAAAACAAAAAAGGTTTAGCTAGAGAGCTTGCTAGAATGAATTTGACTTTAAATACATATACTCAGTGGTATTGGAAAACAGATTTACTTAATTTAATGAATTTTTTAAGATTGAGGGCTGATAGTCATGCTCAATATGAAATAAGAGTTTATGCAGATATTATGTTAGATACATTAAAAAAATGGGTTCCTATTACTTATGAAGCTTTTATGGACTACAGAGTTGGAGGAGTAGAAGTTTCAGCAAAAGGAAGGGAAATAATACAAAAACTTATTAAAGGTGATAAAGTTGATATTGAAAGTTCCAGACTTTCAAAGAGAGAATGGAATGAACTTATGATTGCTTTTGATCTAAAAGATAAATTGATTTAATTTTTTTTGCAAAATTTAAATAAATTTTACTAATTTCATTATCTGGGTTTTCTTCTACAATTGGCTTTCCATTATCACCTGACTTTCCCACATTAGGGTCAATTGGTATTTCACCTAAAAACTCTTTTTTAAATTCTTCAGCAGTTTTTTTAACTCCACCTTCACCAAATAAATTATATTTTTTCCCATCATCACCCTTAAAAAAACTCATATTGTCTACTAAACCTAAAATCTTTACTCCAAGTTTATCAAACATTTTAATTCCTCTTTTTACATCTAGAAGTGCAACTTCTTGAGGAGTAGAAACAATTATTGCTCCATCCATTTTAATTTCTTGAGAAAATGTTAGTTGTGTGTCACCCGTGCCTGGTGGCATATCAACAATAATAAAATCTAAATCTTTCCAGTTTACTTTTTGTGTAAATGTTTTAATTGCACTTGTCACCATAGGTCCTCGCCAGATCATAGGTGTTTGTTGGTCAGCTAAAAAACCTATAGACATACATTGAATATCGTACTTTACCACTGGATCTAATTTTTGACCGTCACTTTTTGGTTTTTCATTTATTCCAAACATTTTAGGAATTGAAGGTCCATAAATATCAGCATCCAATATTCCAACTTTGCAGCCGATTTGCTTTAATGCCAGTGCAAGATTGGTTGCAAATGTAGATTTGCCAACACCACCTTTGGCACTGGAAATTGCTATAGTAAATTTTGTTCCTATAATTGGATTTTTCTTAAAAACCTTAGGCTCTACCTTACTTTTCATTGCGGCACTAAGTTCAGGCTTTTTATCAGTCATAAATTGATCTTAACTTGTTTTTAATTAATTAGACACTATATAGATAATGTATGTCTGATGATTTTCAACAAAGAGGTGGAAGCCCTTGGGGAACGCCCCCAGGTGGAGGAGATAATAATGGTTCAGGCAGAGGTCCAACTCCACCAGATGTTGATAAGATAATTAGAGAATTTCAAGAAAAGATAAAAAAGTTTTTACCTGGTGGAAGTTCATCAGGTGGAAGACAGGCAATTTTAGTTTTAATAATTTTAGGCTTTGTTTGGTTAGCGAGTGGTCTTTATAGAGTTTTACCTGATGAGCAAGGAGTTGTTCTAAGATTTGGAAAGTTTGTGAAAACAACGCAACCAGGATTAAATTATCATATTCCATTCCCCGTAGAGTCAGTGCTTACACCTAAAGTAACAAAAGTTAACAGAATTGATATTGGTTTTAGATCTGAAAGAGATAGTGGTTTTTCTTCTTCAGGAGGAGTAGCTGATGTGCCGCAAGAAAGTTTAATGTTAACTGGTGATGAAAATATAGTAAATATAGACTTTTCAGTATTTTGGGTAATCAAAGATGCAGGAAATTTTTTATTTAAGATCCAAGATCCTGAAGGAACTGTAAAAGCTGCAGCGGAGACTGCAATGAGAGAGGTAATTGCAAGATCTGATATTCAGCCAATCCTAACGGAAGGTAGATCTGTAATAGAAACAGACACTCAAGAAATCATTCAAAAAATTTTAGATGAATATACAAGTGGTATTCAAATCACCCAAGTACAAACACAAAAAGCTGACCCACCTGATCAAGTAATTGACGCGTTTAGAGATGTACAGGCAGCAAGAGCTGACATGGAAAGATCAAAGAACGAAGCAGAAGCTTATGCTAATGATGTTATTCCAAGGGCCCGAGGGGAGGCAGAAAAAATTTTACAAGCAGCTGAAGCTTACAAAAAAGAAGTTGTAGCAAAAGCGGAAGGTGAAGCTAGCAGATTTTTAGCGATTTATAACGAGTATAAAAATGCAAAATCTGTAACACAAGAAAGAATGTATTTAGAGACAATGGAAAAAGTTTTAGCTGATATTGATAAAGTAATCATTGAAAAAAATGCAGGCTCAGGAGTAGTTCCATATTTGCCACTACCTGAATTACAAAAAAAGAAAGCGACAAATTAAAATGAATATTGGAAAAATCATAGCTGGTATAATAGTTGCATTAGCCGTAACTGCCTTCTTTTCAATTTTTATTGTTAAAGAAGTTAACCAAGCGATTGTTTTACAATTTGGTGATCCAAAAAGAATAATTTTAAAACCAGGTTTAAATTTTAAAATTCCATTTATACAAAACGTTGTTTTTTTAGATAAAAGGATTCTAAATCTTGATACACCACCTGAAGAAGTGATTGCATCAGATCAAAAAAGACTAATAGTTGATGCATTCGCAAGATTTCAAATTGTAGATCCATTAAAATTTTATATTTCAGTTGGTAATGAAAGAGTTGCTAGATCAAGGTTAGCAACAATTATCAACTCAAGAATTAGGAACGTATTAGGTCAACAAGAATTACAAACTCTCCTTTCAGAAGATAGAACTAAACAAATGGCTTTAATTCAAGAAGGGGTGAATAATGAAGCAGAAAATTTTGGTATCAAAATAGTTGATGTAAGAATTAAAAGAGCAGATCTTCCTCAAGCAAACAGTGATGCAATCTTTAGAAGAATGCAGACTGAAAGGGAGAGAGAAGCAAAAGAATTTAGAGCAAGAGGTGCAGAGATGGCAGTTACGATTACTTCAACTGCAGACAAAGAAGTGACTGTAATACTAGCTGAGGCTCAAAAGAAATCAGAAATTATGAAAGGTGAAGGAGATGGTAAAAGAAATAATATCTTTGCTAGTGCATTTGGACAAGATCCAGAATTTTTTGCTTTTTATAGAGCCATGCAAGCATATGAAAAAGCTCTTATCGGTGGTGAAACATCATTAATATTATCACCTGATAGTGAATTCTTTAAATTCTTTGGAAATATAAAACCTAAAACAGCAGAGTAAAACTCTATGAAAGAATTGATCATTGCATTTGGTCTATTCTTGTTTATTGAGGGTATTCTCTATGCCATATTTCCATCAAAAATGAAGAATATGCTAAAAAAGCTTGAACTAATTCAAGAAAACCAATTAAGAATTGGAGGGTTAGTTTTTGCAATAATAGGTTTTTTAATTATTTATTACGTAAAAAATTAAAATGGTAAAATTAAAAAAATATATATTTGTATTAATATTTACTATTTGTTCGCCTTTATCAACTAATTCACAAACAATACCTGGTTCATTTGCTGATTTGGCAGAAAAATTAATGCCGTCAGTAGTAAATATTTCAACTACACAAACAGTGGTAACAAGAAGTAATCCTTTTCCTGGTTTTGAATTTCCTCCAGGTTCACCATTTGGAGATATGTTTAAAGAATTTGGTACCCCTCAAGAAAGACAATCTTCAGCTTTAGGCTCAGGATTTATTATTGATGCAAAGGGAATTGTTGTAACAAATAATCATGTAATTGATGGTGCAGAGGATATTGTGGTCCAGGTAAATGGTGAAAAAAAATTTAATGCAAAAGTTGTTGGTGCTGATCCACTTTCAGATATTGCAGTTTTGCAATTAGATACTAAAGAAAAATTTATACCGGTAAAATTTGGAGACTCTGATAAAGCTCGAATTGGTGATTGGGTAATAGCTATAGGAAATCCATTCGGTTTGGGTGGGACAGTAACTTCAGGAATAATTTCAGCAAGAAATAGATCAATAGGACTATCAAGATATGAAGATTATATTCAAACTGATGCCTCTATCAATTCTGGAAATTCAGGAGGACCTTTATTTAATATGGATGGAGATGTAATTGGAATAAATACAGCCATTCTAGGTAGAAGTGGAAATGTTGGAATTGGTTTTTCAATACCATCGAATAGTGCAAAAATTGTAATTGATCAATTAATTGAATTTGGTGAAACTAAAAGAGGTTGGTTAGGAGTAAGAATACAAGACGTTACAAAAGAAATTGCAGAAGTTGAAAATTTGAATGAACCAAGAGGTGCGTTAGTTGCTAGTGTTGCACCAAACAGCCCTTCAGAAAAAGCAGGAGTGAAAGCGGGTGATATTATTCTCGAATTTAATGGAGAAACAATTAAAGAAATGAAAGAGCTTCCAATTATAGTAGCAAGAACTGAAGTTGGAAAAAAAGTAAAAGTTAAAATTTGGAGAAATAAAAAAGAAATTGTAAAAACGATTACACTTGGAAGACTTGAGACATCAGAAGACTTTAAAGTTACAGAACGAGACACTACTCCTAAAGATCAAAGAATTGAAAGTTTAAAAATAACAGTAAGAGAAATTTCAAAAGAGGATATTAAAAATAGAAACTTACCAAATCAAACTACAGGCTTAGTAATAACTCAAATAGAAAAAGATAGCCCTTTAATAAATTCTATAGAGGAAAATAGTATTATTTTAGAAGCACAAAAGAAAAAAATTAAAAATTCAAACGATTTGAACAAAGCAGTTGAACAAGTACTAAAAAGTAATCAAAAAACTATTCTATTAGTAATCTATAATAGCCAAAATCAAAGAAGATATATTGGTATTAAATTAGATTAATATATGGATTTCAAATCCAAAATTATTTTAATTTATGGCCCTACTGCTTCTGGAAAATCTAGTTTCGCAATAAAACTCGCAAAAAAAATTAATGGCGAAGTTATTAACGCAGACAGTATGCAAGTATATAAGGAATTAAAAATTTTATCAGCTAGACCTAATAAAGAAGATTACAAAAATATTAAACATCATTTGTATGGATTTCAGAATGTTAAAAAAAAATTTTCTACAGGTCATTGGCTAAAACTAGTTAACGTAAAAATTTCAGAGATAAAAAAAAGAAAAAAAACTCCTATTTTGGTTGGAGGAACTGGTTTATACTTTAAAGCTTTAACAGATGGTTTGGTCAAAATCCCAAATATTCCAAACAAATATAGAGAAAAGATAAGATCTTTGCATAAGAAAATTGGATCGAAAAAGTTTTATTCAAAATTGGTTAAATTAGATCCTTTGATAAAAAGTTATTTGAATCCTTCTGATACACAAAGAGTAATACGTGCTTATGAAATAAAATTATTTACAAAAAAATCTATATATGAATGGTTTAAAAATACTAAATCAAAGTATGAACAAAAAGATTTTTATAAAATCTACATTGATTTTCCAAGAGACGAACTTATTAAACAAATAAGCTACCGAGCTGGTAAAATGATTGAAAGAGGAGCAATCCTAGAGGTAAAAAGATTTATCAAACTAAAAGTTCCAAAAAATAGGACTGCATCAAAAGCGATTGGAATAAATGAAATAAAAGATTTTATTAACAAAAAAATTCAAATTTCAGAATTAATTGAAAAAATATCAATAAAGACAAGGCAATATGCCAAAAGACAGACAACTTGGGGCAGAGGACACATGTCAGATTGGAACAAAATAAAGTCAAATGGCCTAAATCAGTTTTTAAAAAAAATTTAGATATTATCGAGTTAGTCTTGACCAATTAGCACAACTTCAGCTAGATTGCACAAATGTCTAAATTATATTCTGGAGCAGAAATTGTATTTAAATGTCTTGAGGATCAAGATGTTGAATTTATTTTTGGTTATCCAGGAGGTGCTGTTCTACCAATATATGATGAGTTAAAAAATCATTCTTCAATTAAACATATTTTAGTTAGACATGAACAAGGAGCAGGACATGCAGCAGAAGGTTATGCAAGATCATCTGGAAAACCAGGAGTAGTTTTGGTGACTTCAGGCCCAGGTGCTACTAATGTTGTAACAGCTTTGACTGATGCGTATATGGATTCAGTTCCATTGGTTTGTATTTCAGGACAGGTGCCAACACATTTGATTGGTACCGATGCATTTCAAGAATGCGACACAACAGGAATTACTAGGCCATGTACAAAACATAATTGGTTAGTAAAAGATATAAAAGATTTATCTAAAATACTTCATGAAGCATTTAGAGTTGCTACAACTGGAAGGCCAGGCCCTGTATTAGTAGATATACCAAAAGATATTCAATTTTCTAAAATAAATTATTCAAAACCAAGAGCTGAAAAAAAATCAAATGGTAAGTCTTTAAATCGTTTTTCTCAAGACGATATTGATAATTTAATTGATTTGATGAACAAATCAAAAAAACCAATTTTTTATTCTGGTGGTGGAGTAATAAATTCTGGTCCAGAGGCGAGTGAGTCATTAAGAGAATTGGTACAGCTGACTGGTTTTCCTATCACTTCAACTTTGCAAGGTCTTGGAGCATATCCTGGGGATGATAATCAATTTTTAGGAATGCTCGGTATGCATGGAACATACGAAGCAAACAATGCTATGCATGATTGTGATTTATTAATTAACATAGGCGCAAGATTTGATGACAGAATTACAGGTAAGATCGATGAATTTTCTCCTCATTCAAAAAAAATACATATTGATATTGATCCATCTTCAATAAATAAAATTATTAAAGTTGATTTAGCATTAGTGGGAGATGTAAATCATGTACTCAAAAGTATTAATAAAACTTTAAAAAGTAAAAAAATTGATTTGAAAAAATCAAATAAACAAAAAATATCAAAGTGGTGGGAGCAAATTCAAAAAATGGAGGACAAAAAACTCATTGAATTTTAAAAATAGTGATGAAAATATTAAACCACAACATGCTGTTCAAAGACTTTATGAGCTTACAAAAGATAAAGATACATTTATTACAACTGAGGTTGGACAGCATCAAATGTGGGCTGCTCAACATTATAAATTTAATAAACCTAACCGATGGATGACTTCTGGAGGATTGGGTACAATGGGTTATGGATTACCGGCTGCTGTTGGAGTTCAAATTGCTCATCCAAAAAAATTAGTTATTGATATTGCTGGAGAAGCTTCAGTTTTGATGACTATGCAGGAAATGTCTACCGCAGTTCAGTACAACCTTCCTATTAAAATTTTTATCTTGAATAATCAATACATGGGAATGGTAAGACAATGGCAAGAATTACTTCATGAAAAAAATTATTCGGAAAGTTATTCAGAGGCTTTACCTGATTTTATTAAATTGGCAGAAGCTTACGGTTGTAAAGGTATTATGGCAGACAAACCAAGTGAGCTTGATGATAAGATTAAAGAAATGGTTCAATTTGATGGACCAGTTATCTTTGATTGTCGTGTAGACCCAAATGAAAATTGTTTTCCTATGATACCATCTGGCAAACCACATAATCAAATGATATTGGGACCCAGTGAAAAAGAAGAAAATAAAATTACTGGTAAAGGAAAAGCATTAGTATAATTATGGCAAATCCTAAATCAGCATACAGTGTTTCTACAAAAAAAGAAAAATCAGATACACACATAATTGTAGTCTGGGTTGATAATGAAGCAGGTGTTTTAGCAAGAGTTGTAGGACTATTTTCAGGTAGAGGATATAATATTGAGTCTCTGGCTGTAGCTGAAGTTGATGCAAAAAAAAACATCTCAAGAATTACTATTGTGACCACTGGAACGCCTCAAGTAATTGACCAAATAAAACTTCAATTGAGAAAGTTAGTTCCAGTTCATAAGGTCGCTGATTTTAAAAGAAATGACAAAAGTGTAATATTTAAAGAAATGGCTTTATTTAAAGTTGTAGGCAATACAAATAAGATAAAAAAAGCTATTAATGCTTGTAAAAAATATAATGCTGTAATATTGGATAAAACAAATAAATCTAATGTCATACAAATTACAGCATTAAGAAGAGAAATTGATAAAATGGCTAAAAATTTAAAAAAATTTGGATTGGTGAGCGTTTCTAGAACCGGAGCTGTTGCAATGACAAGAGGAGATAAAATTTTTAATTAATTATTAAGGAGAAAATTATGAAAATGTTTTATGAAAAAGACACAGATGTGAATCTTATCAAAGATAAAAAAATTGCTATTTTTGGTTATGGAAGTCAAGGACATGCACATGCATTAAACCTAAAGGATAGTGGAGTTAAAGAAGTTGTTGTTGCTTTAAGAGAAGGTTCATCAAGTATTCCAAAAGCCGAGTCTAAAGGTTTAAAAGTAATGAATTTATCAGATGCTGCTGAATGGGCAGATGTTGTTATGATTTTAACTCCTGATGAGTTGCAAGCTACCATTTATAAAAATCATATAGAACAGAGAGTAAGAGAGGGGACATCGATCGCTTTCGCGCATGGTTTAAATATTCATTATGATTTGATTAAAGCTAGGAAAGATCTTGATGTTTTTATGGTTGCTCCAAAAGGACCAGGTCATTTAGTTAGAAGCGAATTTGTAAAAGGTGGTGGAGTGCCTTGTTTATTTGCTGTTCATCAAAATGGTTCTGGTAAAGCAAGAGATCTTGCAATGTCCTATGCTTCTGCAGTTGGAGGTGGAAGATCAGGAATTATAGAGACAACTTTTAAGGATGAAGTTGAAACCGATTTATTTGGGGAACAAACCGTTTTATGTGGTGGATTAGTTGAACTAATAAAAAATGGGTATGAAACATTAGTTGAAGCTGGTTATGAACCTGAAATGGCGTATTTTGAAACTGTTCATGAAGTTAAATTAATCGTAGATTTAATTTACGAAGGTGGGATAGCGAATATGAATTACTCTATTTCAAACACAGCTGAATATGGTGAATACCAATCTGGACCAAGAGTTGTAAACAAAGAAGAAACAAAAAAAAGAATGAAAGAAGTTTTAGACGATATTCAATCAGGTAAATTCACGAAACAGTGGATGGAAGAATGTAAAAATGGTCAAAAAAACTTTTTAGCAACTAGAGCCAAACTAGCAGAACATCCTGTTGAAAA
Organism: uncultured Pelagibacteraceae bacterium; assembly: GCA_902555945.1. GTDB lineage: Bacteria > Pseudomonadota > Alphaproteobacteria > Pelagibacterales > Pelagibacteraceae > Pelagibacter. The sequence goes on from CACDUS010000001.1 coordinate 10,875, forward strand.
AGTTGGTGCAAATTTAAGAGCCATGATGCCTTGGATTGGCAAAAAAAAACTAGTAGATAGCGACAAGAGTTAATTTAAGACCAAATTTACATAAACGTTTTGCAATTTCTAATAGAGATTGTATTATAGTCTTCCAAAAATTTAAAGTTATGGCTAAAAAAGATAAAATATTTATATTTGATACAACATTGCGTGACGGTGAACAATCACCAGGCGCCTCAATGAGTCTTGAGGAAAAAATTCAAATTTCAAGAGTATTTGATGACTTAGGTGTAGATATAATTGAGGCGGGCTTTCCAATTGCTTCACCTGGAGATTTTGAGGCAGTATCAGCGATTAGTAAAGTTTTAAAAAAATCCATTCCTTGTGGTTTAGCAAGGCATTTAAAAAAAGATATAGATAGATGCTATGAAGCACTAAAACATGCCTCAAGATTTAGAATTCATACTTTTATTTCGACCAGTCCACTTCACATGAAACATAAACTTAATATGACAACTGAACAAGTTTATGATTCAATAAAAGAGCATGTTACATATGCACGAAATTTTACTGATGATGTTGAATGGTCTTGTGAAGACGGAACAAGAACCGATATGGATTATATGTGTAAAACAGTTGAGCTTGCGATTAAATCTGGAGCCAATACTATTAACATTCCAGATACCGTTGGATATACAGTTCCTTCTGAATTTACAAAAATTATAGAAACTATATTAAATAAAGTTCCTAATATAGATAAAGCAATTTTATCAACACACTGTCATAATGATTTAGGATTAGCGGTAGCAAATTCTCTGGCTGGTTTACAAGCTGGGGCTAGACAAATAGAATGTACTATAAACGGAATAGGTGAAAGAGCTGGAAATGCTGCACTTGAAGAAGTTGTAATGGCAATTAGAACTAGAAATGATTTAATGCCCTATGAAACAGGAATAAATACTAAATTATTAAGCAAGGCATCTAAATTAGTTTCAAATGCAACTGGATTTCCAGTTCAATTTAATAAAGCGATAGTTGGAAAAAATGCTTTTGCTCATGAATCAGGAATTCACCAAGATGGAATGTTAAAAAATAGAAATACATACGAAATTATGACACCAGAAAGTGTAGGAGTAAAACAAACATCATTAGTGATGGGAAAACATTCTGGCAGACATGCTTTTAAAGATAAATTGATAAGTCTTGGATATGCAGACTTAACAGATGATATAATCGAGAATGCATTTGGAAAATTTAAAGTTTTAGCTGATAAGAAAAAACATGTTTATGATGAAGACATAACAGCTTTAGTTGATGATAGTCTGGTATTAGATAACAAAGCTAATAATTTAGTATTAAAATCACTGAAAGTTTTTGCAGGTACCGGTGAACCTCAAAGAGCTGAAATGACTTTAGATGTTAATGGACAAATTAAATCTTCTTCAGAAACAGGAGATGGACCAGTGGATGCTATTTTTAAATGTATAAAGAGCTTATATCCTCATGATGTTAATCTTCAATTGTATCAAGTGCATGCTGTGACAGAAGGAACTGATGCTCAAGCCACAGTAAGTGTTCGTATTGAGGAAAATGGTAAAACAACTGTTGGTCAAGCCGCAGATACAGATACATTAGTTGCTTCAGCAAATGCATATATTGCTGCTTTGAATAAAATGATTTTAAAAAGAGAAAAAACTGCACCAATGATGGAACAACAAGAAGAAAAAATGAGAGGTATATAGATGGGTTTATTTGATAAAATTAAAAAAGTTTGGAGCCAGGACATGGCAATAGATCTTGGAACAGCAAATACATTAGTTGTGGTAAAAGGACAAGGGGTTGTTTTAAATGAGCCTTCAGTTGTTGCGATAGTTGATCAAGCAGGAAAAAAACAAGTTTTAGCCGTTGGGGATGAGGCAAAAACAATGTTAGGTAGAACTCCAGGAAATATTCAAGCTATTAGACCTTTAAGAGATGGTGTAATTGCAGATTTTATAGTTACCGAGGAAATGATTAAGCATTTTATTAAAAAAGTACATAAAGGAAGTACTTTTGCAAATCCAAGAATATTAATTTGTGTACCAACAGGTTCAACTCCAGTTGAAAGAAAAGCAATTCAAGATAGTGCTCTTGCAGCCGGTGCAAGAAGAGTTCAATTGATTGAGGAGCCCATTGCAGCTGCAATTGGTGCTAATTTACCAATTTCTGAAGCCACAGGATCGATGGTTGTTGATATTGGTGGTGGTACTAGTGAAATAGCTGTTATGTCTTTAGGTGGCTTAGTTTATTCCAAATCTTTAAGAGTAGCAGGAGATGCTATGGATGCAGCAATGGTTAACTATATGAGAAAAGAATATAATTTAATGATTGGAGATAGTACTGCTGAAAAAATCAAAAAAGAAATAGGAACTGCTATACCAACAAATAATAATACATATGCTGTAAAAGGAAGAGACTTAAGATCTGGTACCCCGAAAGAGGTAAATATTACAGAAGAAGATACTGCTGAAGCTTTAAATGATATTTTAAAAGAGATGGTAAATGGTATTAAGGATGCTTTAGAAAGTACACCACCAGAATTGTCAGCTGATTTAGTAGATATGGGTTTAACTTTAACAGGTGGAGGAGCTTTGCTTAAGAATATTGATAAAAGATTTTCTAAAGAAACAGGACTACCTGTTCATATAGCAGATGATCCATTATCATGTGTTGCAATTGGTACAGGTAAAGCTTTAGATCAAGAGCAAACATTCTCGACTATGTTGACTGAGTACTAAGAGAAATGGCCTCTAGCAGAGATGATTTTATAATTGCAATCCGATCTGCTTTTTTAAAAAAAAGTACTCAACAAAAATTCTCACTATTAACTTTAGTGCTCGTATCAATTTTTGTAATTTTATTGTCTAGTTTTGACTTTAGAGCCGTTAGAATTATGAAGACGGGAATTAATGAATTTGTTTATAGATCTTCTTTTGTTGTTTCAATTCCAGAAAATTTTATAAAAAATACATTCATAAATATTGCAGAATACACAACTTTTTATAACAATTATAAAAAAAATAAAGATGAGCTTGATGAATTAAGATCCAGAAATATCTCAAGTGAAATTACACAATATGAAAACAAAGAACTAAAAGAACTTATTAACGATTATGTATCAAGTTCTGATAAGATCTTAGCAAAAATAATTGTCGATCGTGATAGTCCATTTTTGAAAAGTATTATTATAAATAAAGGTAGCAAAGATAAAATTAAAATTGGCACTAATATATATGATCAATCCTATTTGGTTGGACGTGTCATTGAGGTAAATTATAAAACGTCACGAGTTTTATTGTTATCTGACTTAAACTCTAATGTTCCGGTGACAATAGCTCCTCAAAATATTCAAGCAATAATCACTGGTCAGGGTGATGATTTTGGTCAAATTAAATATATCAAAGAAGGTCTTTCTGATGAACTCACTGAAGAAAGTATTGTTTATACATCGGGAACAGGAGCAATATTTAAAAGTGGCATCCCTATAGGAAAATTAAAAATTAATGAAGAAGATATGGACAAAAAGATGTATGTTGAGTTTTATAGTGATTTTTCCCAATTAAAATATGTATTTGCTGAGGTTTTATCAAAAACTGAAGTTAAAAATTCTGGTAATATTTCAGAAAATGACAATGAAAATAAAAATCCGATAGATGCTAAATTGAGAATTTTAGAAGATGAAATTAAAATTATAGAAGATTCTAATGCTAAATTTAAACAAGAAAATGAAAGATTAAAATCTGAAATTAATAATCTAAATAATGAAATTTTTAAATCTCAAACACAAATTACCAGTCAAAGAGATACAATAAAACAATTTAATTTAGATAAAGAAGAACTTAAATTTTTAAGATTAAATTTAGTTCATGGTCATAAGTGTAGAAAAACATTTCTAAATTCTAAAGGCTTTATTGTTGGAACATCTGATTATAAAAAATGTGTTTTAAATAAAGAATAAAAAAATAATGACTAATTTAAAAAACAGGGGATTAATTTTCAAATTTTACTCATGGCTACCATTAATAATCCTTTTTATATCTGTAATGAATGAATTTGATTTTAATTATTTAAATTTAAAATATTTTTCTTTTAACTTTCCATTTATTCTTATTTTTTTCTTTACTTTAAAAGATTTTAAAAATTTTGATTATATCTTAGTTTTTTTAGCTGGATTGATTAATGATACTGTAGTTGGTTTACCTTTAGGTATTAGCAGCTTATCATATTTATTGATTTGTTTGGCTACATCATATTTTAGAAATATAACTATAAGACCAAACTCAATTAAAGATTGGTTTTATTTTTTATTCATTATAAGTTTAATAAATTCAATTAATTATTCAATCTTAACTTTATTTTTTTCACTAGAATTAATTTTAATGAATTACATAGTAAATACTTTTTTTACATTCTTATTTTATATAATCTTTGTATCTATTTTTAAATATTATCTGAAAGTTTTAAATGATTAATTCTTCAAGCGACAATGTAAGAAAACTCAGTTCTATAAATAGAAGAATGTTTATTACTGGATCATTTAAGTTTTTAATAATGATTGGTTTGGTGAGTAGATTATTTTTTTTACAAGTTAAAGAAAACAAAAAATATTTAACTTTATCTGATAAAAATAGAATTAGAGAATGGAAATTAGCACCTGTAAGAGGAGAATTTCATGATTATTTTGGAAATGTGATTGCAGGAAATTTTGAGGCTTATCAACTTCATATTATTCCTGAGCAAGTAGAAGATTTTAGATATGTAATTTATAGAGTTAAAGATTTATTAGAGCTTTCAGATAAACAATTTAAAAAAGTGTTAAAAAAGAAAAATGAAATTAAACCTTGGGAAACTTTAATTGTTTCTGACAATTTAAGCTGGAAAAAATTTTCAAAAATAAATAATCATCTTTACGATTTAAATGGAGTAAAACCTGTAATTTCTATTTCAAGAAATTATCCTTTTAAAGGTAATTTTACACACTTAATTGGTTATGTAAGTCAAGCAAATGAAAATGATATAGAAACAAATGAACAAATTAAAAAAAATTTTGTACCTGGTCTTAAAGTTGGAAAAGTTGGTTTAGAAAGATCTTTTGAAGAAAAATTGATCGGTAGTAATGATATTGAAAGATACGAAGTAAATGCTTATGGCAGAAGAATTAGTCAATTAGAGTTCCAAAAAGGGGAAAAAGGAAAAACTTTACGTCTCACAATTGATACTGAGGTACAAAAATTAGCTAATGAATTACTTAAGGATCAAGCAGGCTCTATTTGTGTAATGGATATTTACACTGGGGATATAATAGCAATGCATTCATCCCCATCATTTGATCCAAATTTGTTTGTATTTGGTATTAGCGAAGATGATTGGCAATTAATTCGTAATGATCCTATGAAACCCTTAGTAAACAAAACTTTGCAAGGAAATTATTCTCCAGGTTCAACAATAAAACCCATTGTTGCTTTGTCAGCTTTAGAGAATGGAATTGTTAATACTAATTTCACTGTCAATTGCAGAGGACATAAACACCCACTTGAATTGTATGGTCAAAGTTATCATTGCTGGAAAAAAGAAGGACATGGATTTATGAATTTAAGAAATGCCATGAAACAATCTTGTGATATATATTTTTATGAAATAGCCCGTAAATTAGGGGTAGATAAGTTAAGTGAAACAGCCAAAAAATTTGGATTAGGAAAAGAAGTTTTTGGAGATTTATTTAATATTGAAAAAAAAGGTTTAGTTCCAAATACCCAATGGAAAAAAAACGCCTTAGGACAAGGATGGTTATTAGGAGAAACAGTAATAACTGGAATTGGCCAAGGTTATATTCAAACAACCCCTATACAATTATGTTTAATGACAGCTCAAATTGGAAATGGTGGACATAAGATTTATCCAAGAATAGTCCTAAATGATCAAAATAAAGAAACTCAAATTGATAAATTTATACCTCTATATGAAAATTCTGAAAATATTAAAATTGTTCAAGATGCAATGTTTGCCTCAACAAATGAAGTAAGAGGAACTTCTTACAAATCCAGAATCGATGATTTAAAATATCAATTTGCTGGAAAAACAGGAACCGCTCAGGTCAAAAAAATTACTGCAAGAGATCGTGAATTAGATTTAAAAACTTTTGAAATTCCTTATGAGGAAAGGGATCATGCTCTATACGTAGCATACGGTCCATATAAAAATCCAAGATATGCTGTTAGTGTAGTTGTTGAACATGGTGGTAGTGGAAGTACTACAGCAGCACCAATGGCAAAAAAATTATTTAAGTTAATAATAGATAGACACTCATTAAGAGAGTCTATTAATGATAAAAAATATTTGGAGATTTAAAATGTATCAACATACAAGATTAACTAATAATAATTTTAGTTTTTTTAGTAAATTTAAAAATTTTGACTATATATTGTTAACTTGTATTTTATTATTAGGCTTTATTAGCTTGGCTACAATGTATTCTACAGATGGTGGAAAAGTTTTATTTCATACAAAAAGTCATTTTACGAAATTAATTGCTTTTACATTTATGATGTTAGTTTTTTCATTCATCAATATTAAATTTTGGTTTTCAATAGGTTATTTTTCTTATGTAGTTGTAATTTTTTTATTAATTTGGACATATTTATTTGGAATTACATCATCTGGCTCTCAAAGGTGGATAAATTTATATTTTATAAATTTACAACCTTCTGAACTAATGAAGATATTTATAATCTTATGTCTAGCAAAATACTTTCATAGGATGAAATTAGAGCATGTAAATTCAATTTATACGTTGTTGACATCTTTAATTATTATTATATTGCCAATGGGTTTAGTTATTGTACAGCCTGATTTAGGAACTTCATTGTTAATTGCCATCAGTGGAATAGCAGTGATATGGTTTGCTGGGATTAATCATAAATATTTTATTTATACAATGCTTGGATTTGTAATTTCTTTACCTTTTATAATTGCTTTTTTAAAACCTTATCAAAAATTAAGAGTTTTAACTTTTTTAGATCCTGATAGGGATCCATTAGGTGCAGGATATCAAATTATTCAATCGAAAATAGCAGTTGGATCAGGTGGCCTTTTTGGAAAAGGTTTTTTAAAAGGAACACAAAGTTATTTGGAATTTTTACCCGAAAAACACACTGATTTTATCTTCACTTTATTTTCAGAAGAATTTGGTTTTGTGGGGTCAGCTTTGCTTTTAGTGATTTATGCAATCATAATTTATAGAATAATTGCAATCGGAGCGGGATCGAGAAGTTATTTTGCAAAGATCTTTTGTTATAGCTTTGGAGCTGCAATCTTTGTCTATATAACAATAAATATGAGTATGGTTCTTGGATTATTGCCAATTGTTGGATCACCATTACCAATTATGTCCTATGGAGGCTCATCGATGTTAGCAACTATGATTGGTTTTGGAATAGTCATGAGTGCCAAAGTTCATAGCCAACAATCAATTGCTTGAGTATATTTTGTCGCTTAAGTTATTTTAAAAAAAAATTGTATACATAGTCATGAATAATTTAAATGTTGGTATAGTTGGTGCTGGAATTCAAGGTATCTCAAATGCTTTATTTCTCCAAAAAAAAGGATTTAAAGTAACTATATTTGATAGAGATGAGCCTGGCAGTCCAGCCGCATCATACGGAAATGCTGGTCATTTCTCTCCATATGCATCTTTATCATTAAATAGGACAGATGTGCTTGCTGATGTTCCAGCGATGCTATTAAGCTCAACTGGACCTTTGGCTCTGAAATGGAACTATGTACCAAAAATGATACCATGGTTTTTAAAATTTATTTTAAATACATCAAAAAACAAAATGATGCATACAGCAAAAAATATGCATCAGATTTTAGATTTAGCACTACCAGCTTACGATGAGCTATTTGATGAAATAAATTTAGAGGGCTTAGTCGAAAACAAGGGTATTTTATATATTTGGAATGATAAAGATCTAAAAAGTCGTGAGTTAGAAATAAGAGTTAGAAATGAACTTGGAGTTAAACAACAACTAGTTAATAAATCTGAAATTCATGATTTAGAACCTCATATTAAGCCTTTTTATCATGCTGGTGTTTACTATCCTTATGCTAGACACGCAAGAAATCCAAAAAAAATTTTATTAAAATTCTTTGAACTTTTTTTGAAAAAAGGTGGAAAATTTGAAAAGAAAAATATTAATAATATTCAATTTGATACTGAAAAACCTATTATTGTATCAGATGATAATCGATACACTTTTGATAAAGTGGTAATAGCATGTGGGGCTTTTTCAAAAAGATTAACTGATAATTTAGATGAAAAAATTCCCCTCGATACCGAAAGAGGTTATCATGTTCACTTTAAAAATTGTGATCATCTATTAAATAGACCAGTAATTTTTTCTAATAGAGGTTTTGGGATTACTCCAATGGAGCAAGGATTAAGAGTTGTTGGTACTGTTGAATTTGGTGGTTTAAATAACCCTCTCTCAAAATCAAGAATTAAAAATTTGATTAATAATGCTAAGTATATGTTAGGAGATTTACCTGAACACGAAGATGAATGGTTGGGTTTTAGACCCACATTACCAGATTTTCTTCCAGTAATGGGACCCTCAAAAAAATATAAAAATGTATTTTATTGTTTTGGTCACCATCATTTAGGATGGACATTAGGTCCAATTTCTGGAAAGATAGTTTCTGGAATGATAGCTAAAGAAAATACAAATCTAAATTTAGATCCATATAGCTCGAAAAGATTTAGTTAATTTATGCAAAACATTAAAGCATATATTATGCTGGTATGTGCATCATTGTTCTGGGCTGGTAATTTTATGATAGGAAAGTATGCTTTTTTATCAGAGATTCCACCTTTATCTTTAGTATTTTATCGTTGGTCTCTTGTTTGGATAATATTATTACCATTTACTTATAAAGAAATAATTAAACACAAAGATACAATTTTAAATAATTTAACTTTATTATTTTTTTTAGGATTAACAAGCGTTGGTTTGTTTAATTCATTTACATACTTATCCTTAATACACACCCAAGTAATTAACGCATCTCTTTTTAATACTGCTATTCCAGCTATAATAATTTTACTTTGTTTTTTATTCAAAATTGAAAGAACTAATAAATTTCAAATTTTGGGGCTTATTATTTCAGTTTGTGGAATTTTAGCAATTATCACCAAACTAAAATTAGATATTTTACTTTCACTTAATTTTAACAAAGGTGATTTAATAATGATAGGAGGTGTTCTTACTTGGGGAGTTTACTCAACTCTTTTAAAGAAAAAAAAATTTACTCTTCCATTATTAACTCTAGTACATGTAATTTGTACTTTTGGTTTAATTAGTGTTTTCCCTCAATTTTTATATGAATTCTCTAATGAGCAGACGATTCAGTTTGATGTAAATTTAATTTATACTTTAATATTTTTAGCTCTTTTCCCAAGTATAGGGTCTTATTATTGCTGGGCTGGGGCTGTATCTATTATTGGTGCAAATAGAGCAGGAATTTCATTATCTTTAATACCTTTATTTAGTTCAATTATGGCTATTGCAATTTATGGTGAAGTATTTCAATTTTTTCATTTGATTGGAGCAATTTTAATTATATTAGGTTTATTTTTATCAAACAAGGAAATTAAAAATGCTTAAAGTTGCAATTTTAGATGATTATCAGAATGTTTCTCAGCAATTTGTTGATTTAAAAAAATTATCTGGGAAATATGAATTTAAAATATTCAGTGAGCCTTTTGTTGATGAAGCAGATACACTTGAACAATTAGCTGACTTTGAAGCATTATTAATAATGCGAGAAAGAACACCAATGACTAAGAATATTATAGATAATTTAAATAAATTAAAATTTATAATAACTAGTGGATCAAGAAATAAGTCAATTGATTTAAAAGCTGCAAAAAAAAGAAAAATTATAGTCTGTGGTACAGAAATTAATATTCATCCAACCCCAGAATTAACATGGGCATTAATATTAGGATTAGCGAGAAATTTAAAGGAAGAAATTGACAATATGTATCAAGGATATTGGCAGACAACCGTAGGTGTAGAGTTAAAAGGAAAAATTTTAGGATTGATTGGTCTTGGCAGAGTTGGTTCACAAGTTGCAAAGATTGGAAAAGCTTTTGGAATGCAAGTTATGGCTTGGAGTGAAAATTTGGACTTAAATAAATGCAAGGAACTAGATGTTTTGCCATGTAGTAAGAATGATTTAATTACAAATTCGGATTTTTTATCTATCCATGTTCAAGGTGGTGATAGGTATAAAGACTGCATTACTTTAAAAGAATTAGATAAAATGAAAAAAACTGCATTCTTAATTAATACTTCAAGAGGACCGATTGTTAATGAAGATGATTTAATTATAGCTTTATCTACAAATGAAATAGCAGGAGCTGGTCTTGATGTTTTTGAGAAAGAACCTCTTCCTGAAAATAATAAACTAAGATTTTTACCCAATGCTTTACTTACCCCGCACATTGGTTATGTAACTGCAGAAAATTATAGTATTTTTTACAATCAAATGATTGAAGCATTAGAAGCTTGTGTAAATGACAAACCTATCCGTGTTTTAGAGTAAAGATGGATTTGTCTGTAGTAAACCATAAAGATTATTTTGCTAAAATTGGCGATGATCATAAATTTCCAATTAATAAATTTGGAGAACTTGCTAATTATTTGATAAAAGAAAAAATTGTAAAAAAATTTTATACACCTTACCCCTGTTCTGAGGAAACATTAAAAAAGGCCCATTCTGAAAACTATATAAAAAATGTAAAAAACAAAACTTTAGATGAGAACGCTATAAAAAAAATTGGCTTCCCTCTAGTTGGCAGTGTTGTTCAAAGATCATTGGTAGCCACAGGAGGAACTGTACTAGCATCTAAGCTTGCAATTAAAAATGGTGTAGCCTGTAATACTGCAGGTGGAAGTCATCATGCAAATTTTGAGAGTGGTGCAGGTTACTGTGTATTTAATGATGTGGCTGTGGCTTCCCATTATCTATTGGATCGAGGTTTAGCAGGTAGAATTTTAATAGTTGATCTAGATGTTCACCAAGGAAATGGAAGTGCAGATATCTTTAAGGATAATAGAAATGTATTTACTTTTAGCATGCATTCAAAATCAAATTATCCAGCCAAAAAATCAGTTAGTAATCTAGATGTGGAACTCGATGATAATTTAGAGGATGCACAATATATTAAAATACTTAAGTTTTATCTAAACCAATTAAATGAAGAAAACTTTGATTTTGTTTTTTATATAGCTGGGGTCGATATTCATTTTAATGATCGTTTAGGTAAATTAAAAATTTCTGATGAGGGAATTCGAGAAAGAGATGAACTTGTTACAGAAAATTTTTTTTCAAAAGGAGTTCCACTTTGTGGTGTTTTGGGTGGTGGATATAATAAAGATTTTGAGAAACTTGTTGAATTACATTCTATTTTGCATCAATCATGTGCTAAATTATTATGAATAAATGAGTAAAAAAAATCCAAATCTTACAGCAGAACAAAAATTGGTAATGTTTGAAGATGGTACCGAACCTCCAGGAACAAGTGAATTAAACAATGAAAAAAGGAATGGGAGTTATCACTGTGCGAATTGTGGAGTTAAGTTATTTGAGTCTGGAACTAAATATGAAAGTGGTTCTGGTTGGCCATCTTTTTTTCAGTCATTACCAAATGTATTTGAAACAAAAACAGATCATCTATTAGGTTACGCTCGTACAGAATATCATTGTAAAAATTGTGATGCTCATCATGGTCATATTTTCGACGATGGTCCACAACCAACTGGCAAAAGATATTGTAATAATGGTGTTTGTTTAGTTTTTAAACCAAAAAGTGAATGATAATTAAATATATAAGTTTTTTAATTGGAGTTATATGGTCATATTCAATAATAAAAACACAATCAGTTTTTACTAAAAAAGCTGGATTAATTTTTAAAATTTTTATTACGAAAGTTTCTTGGTTTACTTTAATTGCAGCATGTTATTTTGGTTATAAAAATTTTTCTATTAAGTTTACTTTAATTGGTGTCATTATTGCTATTTTGTTAGTCAATATTGGATTTTATTTTTCAAAAAAGTTTATCAATGAAAGGTTTAGTGAAAAACAAATTAAAATTTTTAAAAGTTTTTTTGAATATACTTTAATTTTTTGGGTACTTTATTACGTTTTATTTTAAAAGATCTTGTAATTTATTTTCTTTTTCTAATGCCCTGACTTCATCATAGCCACCAATATGTTGATCATCAAAAAATATTTGCGGTATTGTTCTTTTTCCGTTTGCTTTCTTAATCATTTCATCCATTGCACCATCAACATGAGCAATATTGATTTCATTATAAGTAGCGTTATTTCTAGTTAATAATCGTTTAGCTGCATCACAATAGTTGCAAAGTGGACCTGTATAAATTGTAATTTTTTTCATTAATTATAAATAATCACTTTTTTTAATTTTACTAGTTATTTGTTTTCTAGAGTATTCAAATTTTTTTCTATGTTTGATACTTTTTTCGTGAACCCTTTTTCTCCATAATTTAAACGAGGATGGTTTGAGATTTCTTCTCATAATTTTGATGACATCAGATTCCGATTTGCCAGTCCTTTTTTTGATTTCCTCAAAAGTGATCCTATCTGCCCAGGCTGCCCATATGACCCAATCTGGATCTTCTATTTTTGGCTCTGGATTTTTGACCCGGGTAACTGGTCTGTGACCTTTTTTTTTCATAAATCCTTTATATTTGAAAAAAATCGATAATGCATTTTTTTTAGGATCTGCTATATTGATTTTGATAGTCCTTCTTAGCCATCTTTAGCTCCCGGTTTTTAAGGACTATCTTTTTTTTTATGCTCCCATTAGATTTTATACTTTATCTGCAGATAATAATTTTTTTATTTATCACACCTGGAACTCCTAGAATTGTAATTATCTCTTATTCAATGAATTATGGAGTGGGAAAATGTATTTGGTCAGCGTTAGGTGATATAACAGCAAATTTAATTCAAGCAACTCTAGTTATTTTTGTAATCGGATCTTTTTTTTCCGAGAACTCAACAATATTAAATATATTTAAATGGATAGGAGTATTTTATATTTTGTATCTAGCCTACGATATTTATAAATCACGTCCAAAAACTATTTCAAGTGAAGGAGAAATAAAAAAAAGTAATTTATCTTTTTTTAGAGATGGTTTTTTAGTTGCCGGAACAAGTCCTAAAGCTTGGATGTTTTTTCCCTTTATTTTTCCACAATTTATAGATTTTAATTCAAATTTATTGTTACAATTTGCAATTTTAATTACAACTTACATTGTTTTGGATTTTTTATCTTTAATTGGTTACGCAATGCTCGCACAGAAATTAATAAAATGGATCACAGCAAATCCAAAAACAATTAATACAATCTCAGCGAGTGTTTTAGTTATTATTGCTGTAATAATTATTGTTACACAACAATATTAAAACAACATTAAAGTACGTTTTGTCACTTGAAAAATATTAAATTTCTTTATTTAATCAGTTATTAATTAATTAACCAAAGGAAATAAAATGAAACTAAGTAAATTATTTTTAAGTTTTATTTCTGCGATAGCAATTTTATTTTCAACTTCTGTTGTTTCATTTGCAAAAGTAGTAGGTGATAAGATTGTTCTTGGTGCTGCAATTTCATTAACTGGAAAATATTCATCAAATGGTGTTCATACTCAAAACGGTTATAATATGGCCGTTGATAGAATTAACAGCATGGGTGGAATAAAAGTTGGTGGAAAAACTTATAAGTTTGAAATCATTTATTATGATGATGAATCAAACCCAAAAAGAGCAGCTCAATTAGCAGAAAGATTAATTTCTCAAGATGGTGTTGAGTTTATGCTTGGCCCGTACAGCTCAGGTTTAACAAAAGCAATTGCACCTGTAACTGAAAAATATGGCGTACCAATGGTTGAGGCTAATGGTGCTTCTAGATCTTTGTTTACAAAAGGTTACAAATATCTATTCGCAGTTCTAGCTCCAGCTAACTTATATCTTGATGTAGCTATTGAAACAGCTGTGGAATTGAATGGTGGAAAGCCAGTAAAAATTGCACAAGCATTTGAACAAGATGCATTTTCACAAGACGTTAGATTAGGTATTTTAGATGCAGCAGAGAGAACTGGGTCTAAAATTATAATTGACGACAAACTTCCAAAAGAGCTTAATGATATGGCTGCTACATTAGTTAAAGTAAAACAAATGAAGCCAGATGTTCTTGTTGTATCAGGTCATACAAAAGGTGCATTAACAGCGATTAGACAAATAGCTGAAATGAAAGTAGATGTTCCTATGCTAGCAATGACACACTGTGATGCTGCGAAATTATCAAAACAACATGGTAAAAATTCTCAGTATGCTTTGTGTGCTTCTCAATGGCATAAAACACTAACTTATAAAGATGACTTCTTTAAAGATGGTATGACATATGCAGCAGACTTTGAAAAAGAGTTTGGATATGATCCACCTTATCAATCAGCAGAGTCTTCAGCAGCATTATTAGTTTTCAAAGATGCTTTTGAAAGAGCAAATTCATTCGATAAAAAGAAAGTAAGAGATGCTCTTGCAGCAACTAATATGCAAACATTCTATGGAAATATTAAGTTCGCAGAAGGTGGTCAAAACGTTGACAAGCCTATGGTACTTTTCCAAGTAATGTGTGATGACGCTGGGAAATGTGAAAATAAAGTTGTAGCTCCACTTAAATGGGCTTCAGCTAAGTTAATTCACCCAATTCCTAAGTGGTCTGAAAGATAATAACTAATCTATAAATACCCCCTAAACTCTAGGGGGTATTTTTTTTTAAAAGGCAAATTATGGACTTCATGGTTTTTCAATATCCGATGATCACTGTTCAAGCTTGTTTGGACGGAATACTTCTTGGTATTTTATTTGCATTGATTGCCTACGGTATGGCTTTGCAATGGGGAGTAATGAATATCATAAATATTGCTCAAGGTGATTTAGTAATACTTGGCGGGTACATTGCTTACTTTATGTATCTCTATGGAATTCATCCTGCTTGGGGAGTAATAGTATCTCCTTTTATAATGTATTTTGTTGGTGTTGGAATTTACAAGTTAGTAATTAATAAAGTTGTAGATAGAGATTTATTTATCTCGATACTTGCTACATTTGGAATAAGCATTTTATTTATGCAGCTGATGAACTTTGCGTTTGGTGCAGACGTTGTTTTGGCTAATTCAGGTTATGGAACTACTTTCTTATTTGATAATGCTGTAGTTTTACCAAATTCAAAAATATTTTCAGCATTCATAAGTATTATTTTTGCTATTTGTTTAGTGATTTATATGAAAAAATCTAAGCTTGGACGTGCTATTAGAGCAACTGCTCAAAATGCAAGAGCTGCAAAAATTTTAGGTGTAGATACAGAAAAAGTTTATGCTGCGACTTTTGGAATAAATGCCGCTTTATGTGGTGTAGCTGGAGCATTAATTTCAATTACTTTTACAATCCATCCATATATGGGATTACCTTATACAATTAGATCTTTTATGATTGTAATTGTTGCAGGTTTAGGAAATTTACCTGGCGTTGCAATGTCAGGCATGGGTCTTGGTGTATTTGAGGAGTTTGCTGATTATTTATTAGGAACTGAATTTAGAATAGGTTCAGTATTCTTATTATTAGTTTTAATTCTTGTATATAGAAGATTTAAACTTTCTAGGAAAAGAGAGTATTTAAAATAATGAATAAAAATATAGCATTATATGCAGCAATTTTAATTTTTGGATTAGCTGCTCCTTTTGTTTTTCCAGCGTTTAAAGTTCAATTATCAATTCTTTGTATATTAATAGTTTTAGCAACCACTTGGAATATCCAAGGTGGAGAGATGGGATACAATACATTTGGAAACATTCTTTTTTATGGTTTAGGAATGTATTTATGTGCATCTGTTCAAGTTGGAATGTTTTTTCCATTAGCAGAGTGGACAGAAAGTGGTGGAGAAAAAACTTTTGTACACACACCTGCTCAATTTTTTCAAGGAATGGCAGCAGGATTGGTTGTTGCTGCAGTAGTTCCAACTATTGTTGCTGGATTGATTGGTTATGCAATTTTAGGATTAAGAGGACATTATTTTGCAATTTGCACTTTGGGATTAGGAGTTGCTGCAGGTGAAATTTCTGGAGGTATAGAAATTATTGGAGCAGGACAAGGTTTTACTACACCACCTTTTCCAAATATTGGTAGTTTGGAAGCTAGAGGTGAATTCTTTTACTTTTTAAGTTTTGGTGTACTTATATTAACTTTTTTAGCTGTTAGAGCAATTTACTCAACTCGATTTAAATTAATTCTTAATGCGATTAGAGATAATGAGGACAAAGCTGAAGCCATGGGAATTGAGACAATGAAATATAAAATTATTGGTTGGATGGTGTCAGCTTTCTTTTGTGGTTTAGCTGGAGGAATAATGGGCGGACTTGTTGGATATATTGACTCCACTGATGTTGCATTTGATGGAAGAGAGATGGGAGTATTTATGGTTCTGATGGCAATCTTAGGAGGCAAAGGAACTTTATGGGGTCCAGTTATCGGAGCAACTCTATTTCATATTTTTAAAGAAGGATTTTGGACATTCTTTTTAGGATGGCAATATGTTGCTTTAGGAGTTTTAATTGTTGTTATCGTAATTTATTTCCCTGAAGGATTAATGGGATGGTTAAGAGAAAAATATCCAGAAAGATTTGGTGAGGTAGTTGATGAAGCCGATCGAAAAGCACAGGTAGAATTAAAATGAGTATTTTAGAAGTCAATAATGTCAGTAAATCTTTTGGCGGAGTTAAAGCCAATGTAGATATTTCAATGACTGTAGAGAAAGGAAAAATTTTTGGATTAATTGGTCCTAATGGATCTGGCAAAACAACATTGTTTAATTCCATAGTAGGTACTTATCCAATAGATAGTGGATCAATTAAATTTAATGATAAAGAAGTTTCAGAGCTACCAGTACCAGTTATAGCAAAACTTGGTTTACTGAGAACATTCCAGCAAACCAGAATTTATGGCAAATTAAATTGTGTGGATAATATGCTTATTAGTCACAAAGGAAGTGATGAAAGTATATTAAAAATATTTTCAAAGATACCAAAAGATTTAACTGAAAAAGCAGAGAACTTATTAAACTTTGTAGGGCTTTACCAAAAAAGAAAATTGAGAGCTGGTGATTTATCATTTGGCCAACAAAAACTATTAGAGCTTGCAATGGCTTTAATGAACGAGCCTGAAATGCTTTTATTGGATGAGCCAACAGCTGGGATCAACCCAACATTAATCAATGGGATTATTGATAGATTGATTAAAGTTAATCAAGATTTTGGAATAACTCTTTTAGTGATTGAACATAACATGAGAGTAATTATGCAATTAGCAGAAAATATTTATTGTTTAGCACATGGTAAGATGCTTGCAAATGGCACACCAGATGAAATTAAAAATGATAAACGTGTTATCGATGCATACTTGGGGGCACAATAATGTCAAATCAATATGAAGTTTTAGGTAAGGCGCCACAAGCAGAGGACTTAAAAAAACTATCACCTAACAATGTTCATCTTACAATTAAGAATATGAATGCTGGTTATGGAAAAATGGAAATTCTTCATAACTTTGATCTTTTTGTCAGCAAGGCACAATCACTTTGTCTAATTGGTCCTAATGGTGCTGGTAAATCTACGATACTTCATTCAATTTATGGTTTTACAAATATATTTTCTGGTCAAATAGAAATTGATGGAAAAAAAATTACAAATTTAACACCAGCAGAAAAGTTAAAGTCAGTTGGGATAGCATATATTCTTCAAGACAATTCTGTTTTTCCAGATATGACAGTAGAGGAAAATCTATTAATGGGTGGGTTTATTAAAGAAAAAACAGAAGAGTCATACCAAGAAGCTGAAAGAATTTTTGAAAAATATGAAAGGTTAAGAAATAGAAGAAATCAACCTGCAAAAGTATTATCAGGTGGTGAAAGAAGATTGTTAGAAATTTCTAGAGCATTAGTTATGAAACCTTCAGTCTTATTAGTAGATGAACCATCAATTGGATTGGAACCAAGATATATTGATATGGTATTTGAAATTTTAAGAGATCTTCAACAAAATGAAAAAAAAACAATCATCTTAGTTGAGCAAAATGCAAAAAAAGGTTTAGAGTTTGCAGACATAGGTTACGTTCTTGTTTCAGGTCAAACAGCTATTGCTGGCAAAGGAGATGAGTTGTTAAATAATCCAGATGTTGGTCGCCTATTCTTAGGTGGTTAATGATAAATTCAAAATATTTTCTTAAAGGCTTTAAATCTATAAAAGGAGTTGGAAGCCCCGCCATTGCCTTAGGTGCAAGCTTTGTTGCAATTGGTGCATTGCTCAAAAATTTAGGTTTTTCAATTCAAGAAAGTATGTTTTCGACTTTTTTAACTTATGCACTACCAGGTTCTTTAGTGATGGCAGAGTCGATGTTAATTGGAGCATCTCTAATTAATATTTTTATCGCTGTATGGTTAGTTAATGCAAGATTGTATCCAATGACTGTAGCATTAATGCCGTTATTGATGCACAAAAATCAACCAAGATGGAAATATTATTTATCCTGTCATTTTATAGCAGTCTCATCTTGGTTAATAATGAAAGATAATTACGAGAATATAGAAAAAGAAAACAGGATAGATTTTTGGATAGGAATAGGTACAGCCACTTGGTCTGTTGCAATTTTAGCAACAGTCATAGGTTTCGTAGCCTCTGATTTTCTAAATAAAGATATGCTCATTGGATTAGCAATAGTTAATCCAATTTATTTTATATGCATGATGATAGGGGCAATGAAAACAATTCAAATAAGTGTTTCTGTTATTTTAGGGGCAATTCTTGGACCAGCTTTTTATTTTGTTTCTCCTGAATGGTGCATTTTATTTGGTGGATTTATTGCAGGGACTATCGCTTATTTAGTGGGAGAAAAAAATGGCAGCTAATATAATTATTGTAATCATTGTTACTTCTCTTGCCACATACCTGTCTAGATTTTTAGGTGTTGTAAGTGCTGAGAAGATTAAAGAAACTTCAAAAATGTTTAGATGGTTTAATTGTCTAGCTTATTCCACTCTTGCAGCGTTAATTGCAAGAATAGTTATTTTTCCTTCAGGAAGTTTGTCCGAAGTAGATTATTTAATTAGATTTATTGTAATTATTTTATCTATTGCTATTTTTTATTTAACTAAAAAAAATTTAGTTTACCCAACACTTTTCTCTGCTATCATACTATCGTTCCTTAGTAGTTATTTATGATTGAAAAAATTGATGGATTTGAAATTTACTCAAATGAAAAATCTAAAAGAATTATTAATATCGATATTAGCGATGAAGTACTGAATAAACTTATTTTTCCATTTAATAAGTTTGATATTACTGCACTTGAATATAAGCCATTTACAAGATTTACTATTGCTAAAAGCTTAGATGATCTAAGTGATAATAATTTGTCAAAATTTCTTAATAAAATAATTAGAGATAGAAATACTGGCTGCTTCATAATAAAACCAAAAAGATTAACTCCTAAAATTGATGAAATTTTTTTAGTAAAATTATCAACTGCAATTGCACATTTAGTAGGTGTTCCAAATCATGATGCTATGGCAGGAAAATATTATGCAAGATTTCATGTTAAGCATGAAGATAAAAGTGATTCTTATTTAAGAAAAGCTTACACAAATATGGATCTTCATACTGATGGAACATACGTTAAAGAAAAAACAGATTGGTTGTTGATGTCAAAATTAGAAGAAAAAAATGTTGAGGGCGGTGAAACAGCAATGCTTCATTTAGATGATTGGGAACATTGTGACGAATTATATAACGATCCTGTTGCTAAAGAAGATTTCGTTTGGGGTTCACCAAAGAGCAAAAATATTGATTATAAAGTTGAACATCCTGTTTTTTCTTCTGATGAGAATGGCAAAGCACAGATATCATATATAGATCAATTTCCAGAACCAAAAAATATGAAGCAGGGTATATTTTTACAAAAATTATCTGATAATTTAGAAGAAAGCCAGAATAAGATTATTACTAAACTTCCAGTTGGATCATCGGTAGTTGCTAATAATTATTTTTGGCTTCATGGAAGGAAACCTTTTAAAGAAAATAAAGATTTAAGTAGAGAGTTATTAAGAATTAGAGGTTCTTTTTTTATTAATTAATATAAATTATCCTTTATAAGTTATTAGTTATGAAATTAGGTTTTATAGGAACAGGCAAAATATCATCTTCAGTTATAACTGGTATATGTGGTTCATCTATTAAGTACAGTAAAATATATGTATCCTCTCGAAATAGTAAAATTGCAAAAGTATTAAAAAAAAAATTTAAAAGAATTTCAATTGAAAAAGATAACCAAAATATAGTCGATAATTGTAATTGGGTCTTTCTTGCAGTGACACCAACAGTAGGTGAAAAAATAATTAAAAATTTAAAATTTAGATCAAGCCAAACAATAGTGAGCTTTATTTCAACAATTACGATTCCTGAATTAAAAAAAATGATAAAAGTTAAAGCTAATATTGTAAGAGCAATACCATTGCCACCGATATCATTAAAGAAAGGACCAGTTCCAATTTGTCCACCAAATAAAAAAGTTAAAAATTTTTTTAATAAAATTGGTTCAACTGTAGAGATTAAAAATGAAAAACTATCTATTAATTTTTGGTCAACATCAGGAATGATGGCATCATATTATGAAATATTAAAAATTATGAGTGATTGGTTGGTGAAGAAAGGTATTAAAAGATTGGATGCTCAAAAATATATCACCACTTTATTTTTAGCTTTATCTGAAGATGCAGTTGTAAATTCAAAAAAGGAATTAAAGTATTTAGTAAAAGAATCTCAAACTCCCAAAGGATTAAACGAACAAGGTTTGAGGGAAATGAATAAAAAAGGTGTTTATAAATCAGTTATTAGTACTTTAAATACTATTCATAAAAGATTAAACAAGTAATTAATGTCTGAAAACATCTTAGAAATTAATAATCTTTCAAAATATTTTGGAGGATTGGCAGCAGTTTCTGATTGTTCTTTAAAAGTTAAAAAGGGAACTATTACTGGTATCATTGGCCCCAATGGTTCAGGAAAAACTACTCTCTTTAATTTGATTGCTGGAAATTTAAAGTCATCAGCAGGTAGTGTTTTATTTAATAACGAAAATATAACAGATGTACCCTCATATGAACTATTTTCAAAAGGATTGCTTAGAACTTTTCAAATAGCACATGAGTTTACAAATTTATCTGTTTTAGAGAATTTAATGATGGTTCCAGGTAATCAATCTGGAGAAAAATTAATGAATGCTTTATTGAAACCTTCGTTGGTTGCAAAAGAAGAAAGTCAAATTAAAGAAAAAGCTATGGAGGTTGTAGATTTTCTTAATTTGAGTCATTTAAAAAATGAACTTGCAGGAAATTTATCTGGAGGCCAAAAAAAATTATTGGAACTAGGTAGAACAATGATGGTTGATGCAAAGTTAGTTTTATTAGATGAGGTAGGTGCAGGCGTTAATAGAACTTTATTAAAAGATCTTGGAACAGCTATTGAAAAACTTAATAAAGAAAAAGGATATACTTTTTGTATGATTGAACACGATATGGATTTCATAGGAAGATTATGTGATCCAGTAATCGTAATGGCTGAGGGATCAGTTCTTTTTGAAGGATCAGTTGAGGATGCAAAGAAAGATGAAAAAGTTATTGAAAGTTATTTAGGTAGAGGCTCAAAATTAAAGGATAATTAATAATG
This sequence comes from uncultured Pelagibacteraceae bacterium, assembly GCA_902555945.1. Taxonomy (GTDB): domain Bacteria; phylum Pseudomonadota; class Alphaproteobacteria; order Pelagibacterales; family Pelagibacteraceae; genus Pelagibacter. Next base: position 32,763 of record CACDUS010000001.1, read on the forward strand.
GCATTTTTTGAAGGTAATAACATGACAGGCGGATATGGAAATGGTCCAGATATTATTAATTCATGTTCCGTTAATGTTGAAAAAGGAGAAATAGTTTCAATTCTTGGACCTAATGGAGCTGGAAAATCTACAGCGATGAAAGCAATGTTAGGTTTACTAAATTTAAAAGCAGGATCTGTAATTATCAATGGAAAAGATATATCAAATCTTTCACCTCAAGATCGAGTAAAAGAAGGAATTTCATTTGTACCTCAAACAAAAAATGTTTTTGCAGGCATGACTGTTGAAGAAAATTTAGAAATGGGAGCTTTTTTAATTAATAGTGATTATAAATCAGTTATTGATGAAATTTATGAGTTATTTCCAATCCTTAAAGAAAAAAGAAATCAGTTAGTTGGAGAGTTATCAGGAGGACAAAGACAGCAAGTTGCACTTGGTAGAGCTTTAATGATTAAACCTTCAGTTTTAATGTTGGATGAACCAACAGCAGGTGTCTCCCCAATAGTAATGGATGAATTGTTTGACCATATAGTTAAAGTTAAAAAAACTAATGTTGCAATCTTGATGGTTGAACAAAATGCAAAACAGGCATTGAATATTTCTGATAGAGGTTATGTTTTAGTCACAGGTGAAAATCGTTACTCTGGAACTGGACAAGAATTATTGAATGATTCAAGAGTAAGAAGCTCTTTTTTAGGTGGTTAATATGGATTTCTTAAATGCAATTATTTTATTATTAAATTACATTTTTGTGCCAGCTCTTACTTATGGGTCTCAACTAGCTCTAGGTGCAATTTTTGTAACTTTGATTTATGGAATTCTAAGATTTGCAAACTTTGCTACAGGAGACATGATGTCATTTGGGACGATGTTCACGATTTTATTCACCTGGTATTTTCAATCAGTTGGTATCAGTCTTGGTGTATTCCCTACTGCACTCTTAGCAATTCCGTTCGCAATAATCTTTATGGTGAGCTACATGCTTTTAATTGATAAATTTGTATTTAAATATTACAGAATAAAGAAAAGTCCTCCAGTTCAATTAGCGATGGTTAGTATTGGAGTAATGTTTGTAACTCAAGCGGTGGTTAGAATAATAATAGGTCCGTCTGATAGAAGATTTTTTGATGGTGAAAAGTTCTTAATTAGAGCAGGGGAGTTTAAAGATATGACTGGTTTGAATGAAGGGTTAGCTATCAAATCTACTCAAGTCATTACAATTTTGGTTACTGTTATTCTTGTTTCAGCTCTTTTTTGGTTTTTAAATAAAACTAAAACAGGGAAAAGTATGAGAGCTTATTCTGATAATGAGGATTTAGCATTACTCTCAGGTATTGATCCAAAAAAAATAGTAATGATAACTTGGATCATAGCTGGTATTTTAGCAACAATTGGAGGAGCACTTTACGGCTTAGATAAGAGTTTCAAGCCTTTTACATATTTTAACAATATGCTTCCAATATTTGCTGCTGCAATCGTTGGAGGAATAGGAAATCCTTTTGGGGCTTTTTTGGGAGGTTATGTAATTGCTTTTTCAGAAATACTTTTAACATATGCCTATAAGAAATTTTTTATGTATGTTTTACCAGAAAGTATGGAACCAGATGGTTTGGTTCAATTACTTTCAACCGATTACAAATTTGCAGTATCGTTTTCTATATTGGTAATTGTCTTATTATATCGACCATCTGGAATATTTAAAGGGAAGGTGCTGTGAGAAAAAATTTAAACGTAATTGCTGCATACAGTATTATGATGGGATTAATCATCCTTGTAGGAATATTTCAATCTTGGAATATTGCTCTATCAATATTTAATCTTTGTTTAATCTCAGCTGTAATGACAATGGGTGCTAATATTCAATGGGGTTATGCTGGCCTTATAAACTTTGGAATAATGGGTTTTACTGCCTTAGGTGGTTTGGCGGCAGTTTTAATATCAGTAGATCCGGTTCAAGAAGCATGGAGAGCAGGTGGTTTTGATATTCTAATGTGTTTATGGCTAATAATTGTAATGGTATTAGTTATAAGATTTATATTAAAGAATTACGAAAAATCTAAAATAAGAACTTACTCAATAGCTGCAATAATTATAGCTGGAATTATTATTATTAGAGTAACAGCTGAGCCAGGTATAGAAGCTATTGAAGCTGTTGATCCTGCTAAAACTGGATTCTTAGGTGGTTTTGGCCTACCAATTATTTTTTCTTGGATAGTAGGAGCTTTTTTTGCTGGTGGATTAGCATTTGTAATTGGAAAAGTTGCCCTAGGTTTAAGAGCTGATTACTTGGCGATAGCTACACTGCTAATATCTGAAATTGTCATTGCAATTATTAAACATGAAGATTGGCTAACAAGAGGGGTCAAAAATGTGATTGGATTAAAACGTCCAGCACCTTATGAGGTAAATTTACAACAAACAGATTGGTTTATAAATTTAGTTGAGAAATTTAATTCAAGTAAATTAAATTTAATTTCTGATTTAGCTGAAAGACAAGCTGCTTTAAACCAATTTGTAATTGAAGGATCATCAATTTTTGTAAAACTTTGTTATTCAGGATTATTTTTAGTTGTTGTAATCGTTCTTTTAATTTTGACTCAAAAAGCTTTGTACTCACCTTGGGGAAGAATGATGAGAGCTATAAGAGATAATGAAGAAGCAGCGAATGCTATGGGAAAAAATGTAGTTAAACAACATTTACTAATTTTTGTTTTAGGTTCTGCAATAGTTGGAATTGCTGGTGCAATGTTAGTTACTCAAGATGGATTATTTACACCAGGGAGTTATAGACCTTTAAGATATACTTTTTTAATTTGGGTCATGGTTATTATAGGTGGAAGTGGAAATAATTTTGGTGCAATTCTTGGTGGTTTTGTAGTTTGGTTTTTATGGATTGAAGCAGCACCAATAGGATTATATTTAGTTAATTTAACAACCGCAGGATTAGATGATACACATTTCTTAAAGGTTCATTTAATTGAAAGTGTTCCTTATTTTAGATTTTTAATGATGGGAATAGGCTTATTACTCATTATGAGATACAGGCCAAAAGGTATACTTCCTGAAAAAATAGAAATAAAATAAAATTATGAAATATGTTATAACAGGTGCCGCAATAGCTTGGGCTTTGTATATGGCTGATAAATATTTGTTTTTTTAAAAAAAAACCCCCAACAAATAAATGCTGGGGGTTTAAATTTTAAGATAAAAAATTATCTTTGTTTTTTAGTTTTAAACTTTCCGCCTTTAACTTCTTGTTCTAAGAAAGAACCTTCAGCTTCACCGACGCTAGTAAAAGTAACTCCAGTTGCACCTTCGTAGTCAACTTTCTTACCTTTAGCTAATAAATCTAAACCTTTTTTAAGCTCACCTGGATAAATTTTTGTTCCAGGACCGTTAGCAACATCCATTACATTTTTTGCAATCGATGCTCTATCAGCTGAATTACCTGCTTGCATTGCTAAAACTATTAAAGCAGCAGCATCATAAGACTCACCTGTATAAGGACCAGAGCTATCTATACCAGCAGCGCTTGCTACTTTAGCAAATACACCAGCTCCTTTTCCAGTTGATCCAGGCATTGAACCAAAAGATTTTTTTAGATCTTTTCCAAATGCATCAACTAAAGATTGACCGATCATACCATCTGATAAGATAAATCTATCAAATGCACCTGAGTCCAGAGAAGCTTGGATAATTCCTTTACCACCTTGGTCTAAGTAACCAATAACAGCAACTGCATCACCACCTGCTGAAGCTAATGTTGCTACTTCAGAAGAGTAGTCTGCTTTACCATCTTCGTGCGCATTAACAGTTGTTACTTTGATACCATGAGCCTCAACAGCTGCTTTGTAAACATCTGCTAAACCTTTTCCATAGTCATTGTTTGTATAAGTGATTGCAACACTTTTTACTTTTCTATCTTTAGTAATATCAGCTAAAATTTGACCACCTCTAGCATCAGATGGAGCAGTTCTAAAGAAATACCCTTTGTCATCTAAAGTAGTTAATCCTGGCGATGTAGCTGATGGTGAAATCATTACCACACCGTTTGGTACAGCAACGTTTGAAGCTATCGCTCCAGTTACACCTGAACAGTCAGCGCCCATAATAGCTGCTACACCTTGTGAAATAACACCTTCAGCTGCTGCAGTTGCTGCTGCCGAGTCAACACAAGTTGAGTCTGCTCTTACTACTGAAATAGTTTCTCCACCTAATAGCGAACCTGAGTCAGAAGCTTCTTTAAAAGCAAGCTCTGCAGATGCAGCCATAGCAGGAGTTAGAGATTCAATTGGACCAGTAAATCCTAAAATAATCCCCATTTTAACTTCTGCAAAAACATTTGTTGTAAAAGTAGAAACAAAAATAAATGCAGCAATAAATAGTTTTTTCATTATTTTCCTCTATTTGTTAACAATTTATAAAAAACAAATTAAATCTTATTTAAAAAGATTTTCAACAAGCAAATTATCTTATTTTATAGTAGCTTTAATTAATTTAGACTGCGAACATATTAAATTAATATGAAAATAAACAAAATTGAGCCTCAATTTATCAGAAATTCTAATCCAAGGATTGGATTAATTGCCTTAGCAACAGATTTTATGATCGAAAGAGATTTTATTAATGTAATCAAAGATAAAGATATAGATTTTTTTGTTAATAGGATTGAATGTTATAATCCTCTTACTAAAGAAAATTTGATAAAGATGTCTGAAAAAGTAACAGAAGTTACTAATAATATTTTACCTAACGAAGATATTGATTGTATCGTGTATGGTTGTACTTCCGGAACCATTGCAGCTGGATATGAGTCTATAGAAAAAAAAGTTAAAGCAGCAAAGCCAAAAGCAAAACTTACTACACCTAGCTCAGCTGCAATAAAGGCTTTAAAAAAATTAGGTGTAAAAAAAATAGCGATATTTACCCCATACAGTAAAAAATTGAATGATGAGGTCGTAATTTATTTTAGTAATGAAGGGTTTGAAATTACATCTAACTATTACTTAGATATTAAAGCTGACTATGATATTGGAAAAGTAGATCAAAAATTTTTGTATGATACTTTATCTAACTTTGAAATGAATGATGCCGATGCATTATTTATTTCTTGTACAGCTTTACCAGTCTTAAATATAATTGATAAGTTAGAAAAAAAATTAAATAAACCAGTTTTATCTAGTAACCAAGCACTGATTTGGGATTCTCTAGAAAGTATTGGAAAAAATAATTCTGTGACAGGATTTGGTAAATTATTCAACATTAATTAAATATGCTTTTTACAAAAGAAGAATATAAGCAAAGACTTAATAAAGTTCAAAAAATGATGCAAACAAAAGGCATAGAGCTTTTAATTTCTCACGATACAAATAATATGAATTATTTAACAGGTTATGATGCTTGGTCTTTTTACTATGCACAATGTGTAATAGTACATGTGAATGCTGATGAACCAATATGTTTTGTTAGAGATCAAGATGCAGGTGGAGCTTTTATTAAAACTTATGTTAAAAAAGAAAATATAATTGTTTATGATGAACATTATATTCACACATGGCCAAAACATCCTTATGATTATTTAGTTAAAATAATTAAAGACAAAAAATGGGATAAACTTTCAATAGGATTAGAAATGGATGCCCACTATTTCACAGCGTTTTGCTATGAAAAAATTAAACAAGGTTTGCCAAATGCAAAAATAAAAGACTCTGAAAGATTAGTTAATTGGGCAAGATTAGTTAAATCTGAAACTGAAATTGGTTATATGAAATCTGCTGCGAAAATTTCTGAAATCGGAATGAAAACAGCTTTTGATGTAATAAAACCAGGTGTCAGACAATGTGATGCTGTTGGGGAAATACAAAAAGCATTATTTTATGGAACACCTGAGTTCGGTGGAGAGTATTCAAGTATTGCAACTTTATTACCAACTGGAAAAGGAACTTCAGCCTCACATTTAACTGCCACACAAGATAAATTTGTAGAGGGTGAAGCTACAATTATCGAATTATCGGGTGTTTACAAAAGATATCATGCACCAATGGCAAGAACTGTTTTGTTAGGAAAACCTGATCAATTAAAAATTGATACGATGAAAAAAACAATAGAGGCTCTTCAAGCAGGAATAGATGCTACAAAACCTGGTAATACAGTTGATGATGTTGCTCAAGCGTTTTGGAATGTATTAGATAAATATGGGATAGAAAAAAAATCTAGAACTGGTTATTCAATAGGGATTGGTTATCCACCAGATTGGGGAGAACATACTCTAAATATATATAAAGGAGACATGACACTTTTGGAACCTAATGTTTGTTTTCATATGATTGCTGTAATGCAGTTTGGAGATTGGGGTGTAGAAGCTTCAGAGGCCATAAAAGTAACAGACAGAGGAGCAGAATTATTTTGTAATATGTCTAAAGAACTTCACGTTAAAAGCTAATTATTAAAGGTTGAAATTTATACTCACAAATGTTTTAAAGTTATTTATTTTATGTCAAAACAAAAAGATTTCGTAAAGTTTGAGAATGTAGATAAAAGCTATGACGGTAAAGTCTTAGTTGTTAAAAATCTACAGTTAGATATTGCAGAAGGTGAATTCATTACAATGTTAGGACCCTCTGGCTCTGGTAAAACAACGTGTTTAATGATGCTAGCAGGATTTGAAACTCCAACTAATGGAGAAATTTATTTAGGTGGAAAAGCTATTTCAAGTATACCACCACACAAAAGAGGGATTGGAATGGTTTTCCAAAACTATGCACTGTTTCCACATATGACTGTTTATGAAAATTTAGCATTTCCATTAAGAGTAAGAAAAATTCCAAAAGATGAAGCAGATAAAAAAATCGATAAAGCATTATCGATGGTATCACTTCAAGGCTTTGCATCAAGGATGCCAGGTCAATTGTCTGGTGGACAACAACAAAGGGTAGCGGTTGCAAGATCACTAGTGTTTGATCCTCAATTAGTTTTAATGGATGAGCCTTTGGGAGCTTTGGATAAAAATTTAAGAGAAAGTATGCAATATGAAATTAAACATATTCATGAAAGTATCGGAGTAACAGTTGTTTATGTGACCCACGATCAAAGTGAGGCCTTAACAATGTCAAATCGAATAGCGGTATTCAATGATGGTAAAGTTCAACAACTTTCTAGTCCAGATGAATTGTATGAAAAACCAGTTAATTCTTTTGTTGCAGAGTTTATAGGTGAGAACAATACATTTACTGGCGAGGTTTCAGATATATCAGGAGGAAAATGTAAAGTTAAACTTGCTAATGCAGAAATTATGGCCAACCCAATCTCAGTTAAATCTAAAGGTGAGAGAACCAAAGTGTCTTTGAGGCCTGAAAGAGCATTAATTAATCCAAAAGATAAAATGGACAACATTCACAATGGAAAAATTGAAGAAGTCATCTACCACGGAGATCATACCAGGGTAAGAATAAATCTTTTAGGTAATTCTGAATTTATCTTAAAAGTACCAAACAGTTCAGCAAATCTTGATATTAAATTAGGAAATGAAATTAAGATCGGCTGGAATAGTGAAGACGCACGAGCACTAGACCCAAAATAGACATCATAGAATTATTATATAATAAGTAAAAAAGGGCTGTTGACTCTCTTCTCTGAAGTTGTTTTAATTAGTTTTTTAAACGTTTAAACGGAGGAAAAATGAAAAAACTAAGTAAAATATTACTAGCTATTTCTTTTGTACTTTCACTAACTACTTCAGCATTTGCAACAACAGTAACTGCAGTGTCTTGGGGTGGGGCTTATACTGAGTCTCAAAAGTTAGGTTATGGTGATCCAACTGCTAAAGCACTAGGCATTAACATTGCTTGGGTTGACTATTCAGGTGGTTTATCAGAAATCAAAGCACAAAAAGAAGCTGGAAAGATCACGTGGGATATAATCGACGTGTTTGCAATGGATACTATCAATGGATGTGATGAAGGATTATTTGTTGAATTTGATTTCGACAAAGATTTCCCACCAGCTCCAGATGGAACTCCAGCAAGTAAAGATTTCTTTACTGCAATGCCAAGTAAATGTGCTGTAGGAAATATTTTATACTCTTGGAACTACGCTTATAACAAAAACAATGTTAAAGGTACTCCTAAGACTATCAAAGATTTCTTTAACACAAAGAAATTCCCTGGAAAAAGAGCTATCTACAAAAGCGCTTTAACTAATTTAGAGATCGCTTTAGCTGCAGATGGTATCAAGCCAGGAAAAGGCGGAGCAAAAATCTATAAAGCTTTAGAAACAGAAAAAGGTGTTGAAAGAGCAATGAACAAGATCAAAGAATTATGTACAGATCCAAAAGGTGGATGTGTATTTTGGTCTGCAGGTGCTCAACCACCAGAACTGTTAGTATCAGGTGAAGTAGTAATGGCTACAGGTTGGAATGGTAGATTCTTTAACGCAGAAGTTGGAGAAGGTGCACCAATCGTGCAAGTTTGGGATGGCCAAGGTCTTGACTACGAATATTTCGTACAAGTTAAAGGTGGACCAAACGATGCTAATGGTATGGCTAAAAAAGCTTTAGCTATGATGACTAGCACAGAAATGTTAGCAGGAAGTGCGAAATACATCGCATACGCTCCTTGGAGAAAATCTTCTATAGCAATTATGGAAGCAGGGGAGCCTTGGTATAAAGATGGTAAGACTAACATGGTACCACAAATGCCAACTGCACCACAAAATACTAAAAACTATTTCTTAGTTGACCCAATTTTCTGGGCTGACAACGGAACAGAGCTTGGTGAGAAGTGGGAAGCTATGAAAGCTGGTCTATAATTTAAGTTTTATTAAACTTAATTATATATTATAATTTAAGGGCGGTTATTTATAACCGCCCTTTTTATTTATGAGTTCTGAAACAAAGCAAATATTAACAACAGATGGAATACCTCTTGAGGTAAGTCTAAAGAAAGCTGAAAGAAAAAATAAAATTAAAGCTTTCTTGCTTGTTGCTCCTTTATTACTTTTTTTGATAATAACATACGTGTTTCCGATAGGAGATATGTTGTTGAGAAGTGTTGACGACAAGATGGTTACACAAATGCTCCCTAAAACTTTTAAAGCAATGGAAAATTGGGATGGACAAGAATTACCTGAGGAAGAGGTTTTTGCAGCTTTTCATGAGGACTTTCTAAAATTAGTAGAGGAGAAGCGAGAGGGTAAATTATCAACTCAACTTAATTACACAAAAAATGGATTTAAAAGTATTATCAAAAAACTAAGAAGAGCATCCAAAAAATTTGAAGAAGGAAATTATAAAGAACAAATAATGTCAGTCCACAAAAGATGGGCTGATGTAGAATACTGGAGAGCAATTAAAAGAAGAGCTCCTGAAGTTACAAGTCAAAAATATCTAAAAGCAATGGATATGTATAAAAATGAAGATGGCAATATAGTAAGTGTTGAAGAAGATAGAAGGATACATAGAGTGTTGTGGCTTAGAACTTTGGAAATTGCATTCTTTGTTACGGTCTTTTGTTTTTTAATGGCCTATCCGATAGCTCATTTGTTAGCTACTTTACCCATGAAGTATAGTAACCTACTAATGATTTGCGTACTGCTTCCGTTTTGGACTTCATTGTTAGTAAGAACCGCAAGTTGGATGATCTTGTTGCAACAACAAGGAGTAGTAAATGATTTCTTTGTTTGGACTGGACTTGTTGCAGACGATAATAGACCTGAAATGATGTACAATAAAACAGGAAGTTATGTAGCCATGACTCAGATCTTATTACCATTTATGGTTCTACCTCTTTATAGCGTTATGAAAACTATCTCACCAAGCTTGATGAGAGCTGGAAAGTCATTAGGTGGAACACCATTTGTGGCATTCTGGAAAGTTTATTTCCCATTAACTATTCCAGGAATAGGTGCTGGCTGTTTATTAGTATTTATTTTAGCGATAGGTTATTACATTACCCCAGCTTTAGTTGGTGGTGCATCAGGGACTTTAATTAGTAATCAGATTGCCTTCCACATGAAAAGCACATTAGATTGGAGTTTTGCATCAGCAATGGGGTTAATGTTATTGAGTGGAGTATTGGTGATTTATTGGCTTTATAATAAAATAGTTGGAATTGATAATATTAAATTAGGATAATTAAAATGGCTTTACCAAAATATACAGAACCACATTATAGAATTTGGCATTATGTATATTTAACAATTTGTGGTGCTGTTTTCTTTTTTTTAATTGCACCTTTATTTGTAATCTTTCCATTATCATTTAATGCAGAAGAATTTTTAAGTTTCTCTGAAGGTATGAAGCGTCTAGATCCAGATGCCTTTTCATTAAGATGGTATAAAGATATGATTTATGGAACAAAAAATCCTTGGGGATTAGCCGCAAAAAATAGTTTTATCATTGCAATATTTGCCACCATTGGTTCAGTAATCCTGGGAACAGTTGCTGCTTTAGGATTGAGCAGTAGACATATGCCTTATAAAGGATTGATCATGGCTGTATTAATTTCTCCAATGATTGTTCCTTTAATCATTTCTGGTGTTGCAATATTTTTCTTTATGGCAAAAGCTGGTTTAGCAGCAACGCATACAGGAATAGTTTTAGCTCATATCATTTTAGGAACACCATTTGTTGTGATTACAGTAACAGCAACACTCTCAGGTTTTGATCATAGTGTAACAAGAGCTGCTGCAAGTTTGGGTAGTGATCCAGTTAATACATTTATGAAAATTACTTTACCTTTAATTCTTCCTGGAGTTATATCGGGAGGATTATTTGCATTTGTTACATCTTTTGATGAAGTAGTTGTTGTTTTATTTTTAGCTGGATTAGAAAATACAACTATACCTATTCAAATGTGGACGGGTTTAAGAGAACAGTTAAGTCCAACGATTTTAGCTGTTGCGACTTGTTTGATTATATTATCAACATTGATATTAGTTACTGCTGAGCTTTTAAGAAGAAGATCTGAAAGACTCAGAGGTATAAATCGATAGTAAAATTATTTCATGAAGATTAAGAATGTAGTGGTGATTGGCTCAGGAACAATGGGCAGTGGAATAGCTGCACATCTTTGTAATGCAAATATTCCTGTTACTTTATTAGATTTAAAAACTGAAATAAGTGAAAATGCAAGAGAACGAATTCATAAATCAAGACCACCATTATTAATTGATAAATCTAAGATAAATAATATTAAAGTTGGAAATATTTCAGATGATTTTTCTGTAGTAGAGAAAGCTGATTGGATTGTTGAAGCAGTAGTAGAAAGAATAGATATAAAACATCAAATTTATGAAAAGATTTTTAAAAGCAGGAAAGAAGGCGCAATAGTTTCATCTAATACTTCTTCAATACCAATTAAAGTTTTGTCACAAAATTTAAATAAAGATCAAAAAAAAGATTTTTGTATTACACATTTTTTTAATCCTGTCAGGTATATGGGACTTCTGGAAATCGTTAAGAATGAAGACAATGATCTGAATAAAATTAATCAATTAAAAGAATTCTGTGAAGTGGAATTAGGAAAAGGAGCTATCGTTTGCAATGATACGCCTGGCTTTTTAGGAAACAGGGTAGGTGTTTACGCTATGCAAATTGCAATGACTGAGGCTTTTAAGATGAAACTTTCTGTTGAAGAGGCGGATGCAATATTTGGAAGACCAATGGGTATTCCAAAAACAGGAGTTTTTGGTTTGTATGATTTAATTGGAATTGATTTAATGGCTGATGTTCTAAAAAGTTTTATCAAAGAACTTCCAAAATCTGATGAATTTCATGAAGTTGCAAAAGAAATACCGTTGGTAAAAAAATTAATTGAAACTGGATATACAGGAAGAAAAGGCAAAGGTGGCTTTTATAGAATGAAAAAGACTGAGAGTGGAAAAGTCATGGAAGCTATAAATCTTCAGACAGGTGATTATTCTCTGAGTAAAAAAATTGATATAAAATCTGACAAGGTTGATCTAAAAAATCTTATTAAAAGAAATGACAAATATGGTGAGTATGCTTGGTCTGTTTTAGAAAAAATTATTAAATATGCCTCATCATTAGTTCCAGCAATTACAAAAGAATTCAATGATATAGATGAAGCTATGAGACTTGGTTTTAACTGGGCTAAGGGACCTTTTGAAATGCTTGAGGAAATTGGAGTGAAAAACTTTTTTGAAAAAGTTGATAATTTTGAAGGAAATAAGTTTTTAGAGAATTTAGCTAAAACAAAAAATGAAAATTTTTATGGTGAAAGACAAAAATACACATCAATAGAAACTTTAGGCAAAGTTAAAAAAACTGCCTCAAATGTTGATGGAAATAGCTCAGCATCAATTTACAGATTTAATGATTACAATATAGTTGAGTTTACAACTAAAGCTAATGCACTGGATTATGACTCGATGGATGCTCTTAAGAAAGCAACTGATAAGCCTTTGATTATTATTAATGAGAGTATGCAATTTTCAGCTGGTGTAAATTTAACCTATACGATGGAATTTGCTGACAAGAATGACTTTAAATCAATTGAAAAATTTATCAGGTACTTTCAAGAAACTTGTAAACATTTAAAGTATTCTAAATATCCAGTTATATCCGCACCATCTGGACTTACTTTGGGAGGTGGATTTGAAGTTTTAGTTCAAAGTAATTTTGTAGCTTCTCACACAAACATTGTGATTGGATTAGTAGAGACTATTGTTGGTTTAATTCCTGCAGGTGGAGGATGCAAAGAAATGTTAGGTAGGTGGTTAAATACAGATGAAGCAAAAAAAGATCCTAATTTTGCACCATTAAAAGTCTTTGATATTATTGGATATGGCAGAACAGCTACTTCTCCAGTTGAAGCAGAACCATTGAAATATTTATTACCTGAAAACAAAAAAATAATGAATAGAAATAGCTTATTAGAAGTTTCAAAGAAAATTTTAGAGGAGAACAAAAACTTTAAATCTCCAAATGAACTTCAGTTTAATTTACCTGGAAAAGCAGTGATTGGAGAAATGAATAAGATTTTAGAAAAACTTTATAATGAGAAAGTTATTTTAGATCATGGCTTAACTGTTGCGAAAGAATTAGCTCATGTTTTAAGTGGTGGAGAAACAACATTTGACAAAACTTTATCAGAAAACGATTTATTTAAATTAGAGCTTGATGCTTTTATGAAATTAATAGAGATGAAACAAACTCAAGATAGAATAAAGCATACTCTAGCTACGGGGAAGCCGTTAGTTAATTAATAACCTTAAAGAATTAATAAAATCAGGTCTTAAAACATATTCTGATTTATCTAAATATTTTATTTTTTCTAAAACTTCTATTCCATAAATTACTTTACCTATTGGAGTATACTCACCTTCATAAAGAGGCTCATCCTGCAGAATAATAAAAAACTGACTATCTTCAGTGTCATATTTTTTAGCCCTTGCTAAACCGACACTTCCTCTAACATAATTAAATTCTTCATCAACTTCAGACTTAATTTGACCTAAACCAGATTTACCTGTTCCAATTTTTCCATAATCAACATTCCCTTTTTTCCCAAACTCAAGATCGCCAGCTTGAACAAGTTTATCTTTAATAACTCTATGGAATGCCACATCATCATAGGCTTTAGATTTTATTAAAGTTGTAAATCTTTCCACTCCATTAGGAGAAATTTCTGGATACAATTCAATAATTACATTTCCACAACCAACATTTAAAATTGCAATATTTTTTGGATTTTCAAAATTTATTTTTTGAGGATCATAGTTTTTTACAAACAAACATTTATCTTTTAATAATAAAAAAGAAGTAAGAGTAAATAAACCTAAAACTAAAATGAATATAAATATTATTTTTTCGGAGGTTGAAGCTTTAATTTTTTCAATCATAAAATAAAATCAACATCAATTTTCAATAAAGCATCTTTTATAAATTCAATCTTTTTTTCAAGTATAGGGTCGATTGTATTGGGTAAACTTCCATACATTAAGTGAGAAAAAACTTCAGCCATATCTTCAGAAGCAGTTGATTGTGAATACTCAGTTATAAAACCACTAGGATTTGAGTATGTTTCTAATCCTATTTTTTTTGTACATGTTGAACATTCGGCATAATTAAATTCTCTAGGATTATAGCTTGACCACGTGTTTTCATCAAAAATTTCTTTAAAAGTATCATTTATAATATGGAATACTTCATGATGAATTACTCTTTCAAAATATTTTTCATTAAACTTAATGTCTAAGATTAAAGTTTTCATTATATTGTCTGGGATACCAGCAGTTCCAATTCCTGAAATTGATAGGTCTTCACATAGAACTATATATTTTAAGTTTATTTTTTTTAGGAAACTTTTTGAATATTTGTTAAGATTTTTTTCAATAATTGCATATTTTTTATCTAAGTCTTGTTTTGAGGATGTGTAACAATTAATATTATTATCAACTCCAATAGTAAAAGGTTGTTTAGCATATAAATATCTTAATTTATTTTCAGTTTTGATATTATAAATTTCAAGGTTTGGGATTTTTATTAACTGGTAAATAGTATCTGCTTGAGCAGCAGAAATTAAAAATAAACACAATAAAATGAACTTAAATAATTTCATAAAAAGTATTATTGAAGATATTCCAAATTGTAAGAATGTGATAGAGTTTTTACAATGAAAAAAAAATCTAACAAGGAACCAATCCAACCAGTAAGTGGAACTAAAGTACCTAGGTTTGCTGGTCCCTCTACTTTTGCAAGGTTGCCAGAATTGAGAGATGTTGAATATTGTGATGTCGCAATAGTTGGTATTCCATTTGATGCAGGTACGAGTTATAGGCCAGGTGCTAGATTTGGACCTCAAAGTATTAGGCAAGCTTCGAGACATTTAAGAACAAACTATCATCCTAGTTATGATGTGGAACCCTTCAAAGTTCAACAAGTTGCAGATGCTGGTGACATTACTTGTAATCCTTTCAATATTAATGAAGCTATAAAACAAATAGAGGAGGGTGCAACTGATTTACTTAAAAAAACTGGAGGCATAATAAGTTTAGGTGGTGATCACACAATTGCATTTCCATTATTAAAAGCAGTGAATAAAGTTAATAACGGTCCAGTTGCTTTAGTTCATTTTGATGCACATTTAGATACTTGGGATACTTATTTTGGTGCTCCCTTTACACACGGAACTCCTTTTAGAAGAGCTAGAGAGGAAAATTTATTTTTAGATGATGCTTCAATGCATGTAGGGATTAGAGGACCTTTGTATAGTAGAAACGATATTAAAAATGATGAAAGTTTTGGATTTAAAATTATTCATTGTGATGATTTTCAAACAGAAGGCACAGATAAAATTGCTGAAAGAATTCGAAAAAGAGTTGGTGATAACCCACTATATTTATCAATTGATATAGATGTACTAGATCCTGCTTTTGCACCTGGAACAGGTACACCAGAGATAGCAGGAATGACCACAAGAGAAATGGTTAATGTGATAAGAGGTTTATCTGGAATGAATTTGATTTCAGCAGATGTAGTAGAAGTTTCACCAGCATATGATCATGCAGAAGTAACATCTTTAGCTGCAGCAACAATTGTTTATGAATTAACTAATTTGTTTGCAAAAAAATAAGGAAAGGTTAGGAGTCTGTTATGGAAAACAAAAAAAACTTTTATATTGATGGAAAATGGGTAACCCCAAAAAGCAAAGAAGAAATTAAAGTAATTGATCCTGCAACAGAGGAAAATTGTGCAGTCATATCTTTAGGCAATAAAGATGATGTCAATGATGCAGTGAGTGCAGCAAAAAGGGCATATAGCTCATGGGCATTTTCTACTAAAGAGGAAAGAATTAAATTATTAGAAAAACTTTACGAAAATTATAAAAAAAGATGGGCTGATATTGCTGAAGCAATCACTTTGGAAATGGGTGCACCAAAAGATTTTGCAACAAAACTTCAAGCAGGTACAGGCGCTGCACATTTAAAATCATTTATAAGATATTTAAAAAACTTTGAATTTGAAAAACCTTTAGGTGATCATGCACCTAACCAAAGACTTATTTATGAACCAAAAGGTGTTTGTGCTTTAATAACTCCTTGGAACTGGCCAATGAACCAAGTTTGTTTAAAAGTAATGCCAGCTATAGCATCTGGATGTACTATGGTTTTAAAACCATCTGAACTTGCTCCTTTATCATCAATGATACTCGCAGAGTTGATTGACGAAACTAAATTTCCTGCAGGAGTGTTTAATTTAGTAAATGGAGATGGTGCCACAACTGGAGATGCTTTAACAAGTCATCCAGATATAAATATGATTTCATTCACAGGTTCAACAAGAGCAGGTGCTTTAATTTCTCAAAATGCAGCAAAAGATTTTAAAAGAGTAAGTCTTGAATTAGGTGGAAAAGGTGCAAATATTATCTTTAAAGATGCTGATCCTGAAGCAATAGAAAGAGGCGCATTAAGATGTTTCAGAAATTCAGGGCAATCATGTAATGCTCCAACAAGAATGCTAGTAGAAAAATCAATGTACAATGAGGCAATAGAAAGATTAAAAAAATATACTGAAACTTTTGAAGTTGGTGATCCAAAAAAAGAAGGTGAACATATAGGACCTGTAATTTCTGAAACTCAGTATAATAAAATTCAAACTTTAATTAAAAAGGGTATTGACGAAGGGGCAAAACTGGTTGCAGGAGGACCAGGTAAACCTAAAGGTTTAGAAAAAGGATATTTTGTAAAACCCACTGTATTTGCTGATGTAAATAATGAAATGGAAATTGCCAGAACAGAAATTTTTGGACCAGTTTTGTCAGTAATGCCTTTTGAAACAGAGGAAGAAGCTATTGAAATAGCTAATGACACTCCATACGGATTAACAAATTATATTCAAACACAAGATAAAGAAAAAGTTAAAAGAGTTGCAAGAAAACTTAGATCAGGAATGGTAGATGTTAACGGAGCTGGAATTGCAGTAGATGCTCCATTTGGAGGCTTTAAACATTCTGGCATTGGTAGAGAAGCAGGGGAACATGGTCTTGAAGAGTTTTTAGAAGTAAAAGCAGTTGGTGGTTGGAATAATTGATTTAATTTTTTGTCATATGTTCATTTTAGGTCAGCATTAAATTGATGTTGGTAGGCTTTATTTCTAGACAAACTTATAAAAAATATTTGTTTGTAATTATCATTTAAAAAGATACGGTTCAGTTGGAGATACAGAAAGTTGCGATTCTTTATTAGTTATAACTCGTAACTTAAATATAGGAGGATAAAATGAGTAAATCAAAATCGCTCTACAATTCAGATTTAGCACCAACTCCATCAAATAAAAAAAATTGGGGATGGTTTGAAATCTTTAACGTATGGGCAAATGATGTTCAAAGTTTATTTGGATATACTTTAGCAGCATCATTATTTTTAGCCTCAGGATTAAACGGTTGGGCAGTATTTTTAGCATTAATACTTGCTGGCTTTTTTATCATGTGGTTAGTTAACTTATCAGGAAAACCTAGTGTTAAACATGGAATTCCCTATCCAGTATTCGCTCGAGTAAGTATGGGTGTTTTTGGCGCAAACTTTCCTGCGATGGCAAGAGGTCTTGTTGCTATGTTCTGGTACGGAGCACAAACTTATGCAGCATCTACTGCGGTAGCACTTCTGATTACAGGTATTACTGGAAATCCAGGTACTGAAATGTTCTTAGGAATGACAGGAGTTATGTGGGTGTCATTTATATTTGTGTCAGCGTTTCAAGTTTATTTATTTTGGCAAGGCGTAGATCTTGTTAAAAGATTCTTAAACTTTGCAGGACCAGCAGTTTATGTTGTTATGGTTTTACTAATGATAGTAATCTGGTTTAAAGCTGGTGGAGGTCTTTTATCAGAAGTTGGAGAAATCTTTTCTGGAGGAGCACGTTCTGGCGGATTTGAAGGCTTAGGTTCTTTTGGAGCTTTCTTAGCAGTATTTTCAATAATGGTAGGATATTTTGCTGCTGTTGTTATTAACTTTGGTGATTTCGCTAGATTTGTAAAAAATGAAGATGAAATGAAAAAAGGTAACCTATGGGGATTAGTAGGAAACGTTATTTTCTTCTCATTTATTACATTAATGATCACTGGTGGAACAATTGCTATTTTTGGAGAGTATGTAGCAAATCCTACTGATATGGTAGCTAAAGTAGATAATATCGTACTAACAATTGTTGCAGCTTTTGCATTCTTTGCAGCGACTGTTGGTATTAATATGGTTGCTAACTTTATACCTCCTGCATATGACCTTGCAAATTTAATGCCAAGCAAAATTAATTTCAGAATTGGTGGTTTAATAACCGCTGCTTTTGGTTTTGTTATTGGTGGTATGTGGGTCGCAGTAATTACTCAAATGGGTTTATTCCCATTTGTAAACACTCTAGGTGCAATTTTAGCTCCAGTGTTTGGTATAATGATTGTTGACTATTATGTTATTAAAAAACAAAAATTAGATGTTGATGATTTATTTACAGACTCACCAAGAGGTAAATATCATTATAATGGGGGTTTCAATGGCAAGGGAATGCTAGCATGGGTGCTATCAGGTTATATTGCTGTTGGTACTGTATGGCCAAACATCTTATTCTTGGGATTAGATGATTTCTTCGCTAACTTAGGCGGCGGCGGCGGATATGCATGGATAATTGGAGCATCGCTAGGTGCTTTAATTCACTTAGCAATATCATCTAAAAGATAATTAAAAATTTAAATTAAAGCCCATCAATTTTTATTGATGGGCTTTTTTTTATACTTGAAATTCTAAAGTAATATTTTCCTGATTTAAATCGTAAAGAACTAAATTATCACCTTCACCCAATCTATCGACTACTAAAAAATTCATATCTTCTGTTGAAATCAATGGGAAATGCCAAATACCTGGATTATAATTCACACCAATCCCCTTAGGAATAATAAATGATTCAATTTTATTTAGATCTGGCTTGTCCCCTTCAGGAGCGACAAAAGCTAAAAATGTTGTTTCTTTCATTGGAATAAAAGCTTGGCTTCCAAGTGGATGTTTTTCCATCATGTCAACCTTCATAGGAAAAGATCTTTTAAGAGCTGAAAAAATACTAATAGTAGATTCTCCATTATCTTTTTTAGTATTCAAATTTGCTATGCCATCATATCTCTTTGCATATCCATTATTAATTTCGATAGGTTTGATATCTGCAGTTGTTATCATATCACCAAATTTTTTGAAGTTATCTTTAGTAATCGGTTTTGGTTTAATAATCAAATCTGTCATATTTTTTTACCAAAAATTTTAAATCTAGATATACCTCCGTCAGGAAATATATTGATTTTTATATAGTTAATTTTATTTTGTTTCATTAAAGAGTTTTTAAAAATATGAGTTTTGTTAGCTGACAATTTTGAATTCTTTAATAAATATTTCCATTTATTTGAAGATTTTACAATTTGTTTAGAACTTTTGTTAGACAAATATGCCGCTTGTAAAGAACAGTAACTTGGAAAATTTCCTTTGAAATGATGGGTTGAGATTTCAATTTTATCAATTGAACTTCCATCGATACAATTTAGAATTAGCCAATCATTTCCTTTGTCTCTTCTTCTTCTAGTCTCCCATCCATCACCCATATTTTTTGCTTTACCTGGTGCTAAAATATTCTCTGCTTTACCAAAGTGTTCATTATTACAAGCGATCACAGATGCTCCATCTAATAATGAAGCAAGATTTACTTTTTTATTTTTTAATTTTTTTGTTTTTGCAATTGATCCATATAATCTTAGTCTAGCAACACCACCATCAGGATAAATATTGAATTTAATATGAGTAAATATCTTTTTATTTTTGACAGAAAAAAAATGATGGGAATTGGCCTTAACTTTCTTTTTAGGAAGAATTGAAACCCATTTTAATTGACTAATTTTATTTGAGTTTGAAAAAGTACCTTCCACTGAAATCATTGAAGGTTGATTTCCGTTAAAATGAGAAGTGTCCACATCAATTTTTGAAATTTTTCCTGGTTTACCTAGTTTTAAAATAATGTAATCATGTCCAAAGATTCTTTTTCTTCTAGATTCCCATCCATCCATCCATTTTCCATGCTTATCAAACACACCATCTTTGAACACTGGAATAGTTGGGCTAATAATTCTACTAGCGGATGCAAAGAAATCATCAGTTTTATAAATGACTTTGGTACCTAATCTCGGTTGAGCTAGATCTATTAATCCATTAGTAAATATTATTTTTTCTTTCATATTATGAATAATTTTTAATCCAATGTTTAGCTATATCAATTCTTTTACAAATCCATACATCATCAAATCTAAGAACATAATCTAAAAATTTTTTTAAAGATTGAATTCTACCAGGTCTACCAATTAGCCTACAATGTAATCCAACTGACATCATTTTAGGACTTGTTTTTCCTTCTTCATACAAAGCATCAAAACTATCTTTTAGATAATTATAAAAATGATCACCAGTGTTAAACCCTTGGTTTGTTGCAAATCTCATATCATTATTATCTAAAGTATAGGGGATAATAAGTTGTTTCTTTTTACCTCTTTGTTCCCAATACGGTAAGTCATCACTATAGCTATCACTATCGTATAAAAAACCACCATCGTCAAAAACTAAATCTCTAGTATTCGGGCTACATCGACCTGTGTACCAACCTAAAGGTCTTGATCCAAAAATATCTTTAATCGTTTTAATAGCTAGCTGCATATGTTTCTTCTCAATTATTTTTTTGACATCTTGGTAGTCTATCCATCTATATCCATGAGCTGCAATTTCGTAGTTACCATTTTTAATTGCTTTACACACTTCAGGGTTTTGTTTTAGTGCTAACCCAACACCAAAAATAGTTACTGGAATTTTTTTTTCTCTAAATAATTTATCTAAACGCCAAAAACCTGATCTAGATCCATACTCATATATACTTTCCATACTTATATGTCTGCCTTTAATTGCTTTGGCACCAATAATTTCTGATAAAAAGGTCTCAGAATATTTATCTCCGTTAAGAATAGAATTTTCTCCTCCTTCTTCATAATTCAAAACTATTTGAAGAGCTAATTTTGCATTATTAGGCCAAGAAATTTTTTTTCCTTTAGCACCATAGCCTATAAGGTTTCTAGAATTTTTTTTAACCATGTACAATTATAATTTAATTTAGATTTCTTAACAATTTATTAATTTGCAGTAGATATAGACTTTATACCATTTAAAAAACTTATGCATTTCTTTAATTCGTTTAGCTCAATAAATTCATCCACTTTGTGAGCTTGTTCAATAGAACCAGGACCACATACTACAGTGCTAATACCAATTTCTTGAAACAAGCCTGCTTCAGTTCCAAAAGAAACTACTTCTCTAGAATTATCACCTGTTAAACTTGAGACTAGTTCACAAGCTTCAGATTTCTCCACTCGATCAAATCCTGTCACTTCACCAATAATTTCTTTCTCTATTTTTGAATTTTTAAATACTTTCTTCATTTCAGGTAAAAGAACTTCGTTTGCATATTTATCAATTTGGTCATTCAAAAAAACCCCATCTTCTTTTACAACTGGTCGAGTTTCCCAATTAATATAACATTTATCTGCAATAACATTGTGAGCTATCCCACCAAAAATTCCTCCAACTTGTAGTGTTGAAAAAGGTGGATCAAAAATTGAGTCCTTAGGAGCTCTTTTTTTTAATTCTTCTCTGAGTTCAATTAATTTATTGGCATATCTCGTGGCAAATTCAACCGCACTTACACCCTTGTGTGGTGCTGAACTATGGCCGGCTAAGCCTTCAAAATAAGTGGTATATTCATAGCAGCCTTTATGAGCATCAATAATTTTCATTTTAGTTGGCTCACCAATTATACAAATACCATCTTTAATATTTCTCTTTTTTAATTCCTCAATTAAAATTGGTGCTCCAAGACATGCTGTTTCTTCATCAAAAGTAAACGAGAAATGAATGTCCCTATTCAAATTCATTTTTGCATAAATAGGTGCAAAAGCTAATGTGCATGCAATAAAACCTTTCATATCGCACGAACCTCTTCCATACAGTTTGTCACCTTTAATTGTTGCCTGAAACGGATCTGTGCTCCAACTTTTTGAAACTGGAACAGTATCTGTATGACCAGATAAAATTATTGGTTTAATCCCATCAATTTTTTTTGCTTTAATAGTAGCAAAAAGATTTACTCTTTTTTTTTCTTTATCAAATGTTTTAAAAGAAGTAGCACCAAGTTTTTGAAGATAGTCTTCACAATAATTTATTAAGGCACTATTATCTTCTCCAGAAATCGTTCTAAAACCTATTAGATCAGTTAATATTTTTACTGAATTATTATATAATTGCTCTAAATTAATATCTGTACTCATAACTAATAATTATTATAAATACCTCATTTATGAAAGAACAAATAACATATGATATTTTTGATAAAGTTGATATCAGGGTTGGAACTGTAATTTCAGTTAAGAAAAACGAAAAAGCAAGAAAACCCTCATTAGTTATTGAAGTAGATTTTGGAAAAGAAATTGGCATCAAACAATCATCAGCTCAAATAACTCATTATTATAATGAGGAAAATTTAAAAGGAAAACAGGTTATTGGTGTTTGTAATTTTCCTGAAAAAAATATTGCCGGAGTTGTGTCTCAAGTTTTAATTTTGGGTTCGATTGATAAAGATGGAAAAGTAATATTAGTCCATCCATCTCAAAAATCAGAGAATGGACTCCCAATAGCTTAAAGATGCATCCTGAAATATTATCAATTTCTTTATTTTGGTTTGTAACTGCTTACACACCTGGACCAAACAATGTTGTAGCTTCATATTCTGGTTTTAACTTTGGCATAAAAAAAACAATTCCACATATTCTTGGTGTTACATTTGGTTTTACTTCATTGGTTGTGTTTTTATCTATAGGTCTAATTAATGTATTTAAGTTATTTCCAATTATTCAAACAGTGATAAGATATTTAGGAACTCTATTTCTAATATATCTTGCTTATAAAATTGCATTTTCAACAACATCTGATGAAACTAAAAAGGAAAATCCTGTAAAATTTATTGAAACTTTTTTATTTCAATATTTGAATCCAAAAGGGGTAACAGTTGCAATTATCGTTGTGTCCACTTATGTTGAGTTGGGAGTAAATTATATTAATTATGCGACTCAAATTGTTGTTCTTGCATTCTTATTTTCTGTTACAAGCATCACTTTATGGACTTTTGTTGGCAAATTTTTAAGGAAATTTGCGACAAATGATAAATTTATTAAGTTCTTTAATTATGCTATGTCAGTGCTTCTTTTATTAAGCATTATTACTTTTTATATTTAAAATGAAACCAGGATCAAAAAATTCTTATAAATCATTATCAGAGATCGAAATTAATAATGATAAATTTAAATTTTATTCTTTAAAGAAAGCAGAAGATAATGGCTTAAAAGGAATTTCAAGATTACCAAAATCTTTAAAAGTTCTTTTGGAAAATTTACTTAGATATGAAGATGATTTGACAGTTACAAAAAATCAAATTGAGTCTATAAATAACTGGCTTAAAGAGAAAAAATCAAAAACTGAAATAGCTTACCGACCTGCTAGAGTTTTATTACAGGACTATACTGGAATACCAGCTGTTGCAGATTTGGCAGCAATGAGAGAGGCTGTTAAAGATAAAGATAAAGATCCTAATACAATTAATCCTTTATCTGCTGTAGATTTAGTTATTGATCATTCTGTTCAAGTAGATCAGTCTGCAAAATCAGATTCATTTGACAAAAATGTTGAAATTGAGTTTGAAAGAAATGGTGAGAGATATTCATTTCTTAAATGGGGTCAACAGGCGTTTAATAATTTTAGGATAGTTCCTCCAGGTACAGGAATATGTCATCAGGTTAATTTGGAATATTTATCCAAAGTAGTATGGAGTGAGGAATTTGAGGGAGATAAATATTTATTTCCTGACACACTAGTTGGTACAGATAGTCATACAACAATGGTGAATGGCCTTTCAGTTTTAGGCTGGGGTGTTGGAGGAATAGAGGCTGAAGCTGGTATGTTAGGGCAACCAATTTCAATGTTAATCCCTGAAGTGATTGGCTTTGAAATAAAAAACAAAATGCCTGAAGGCACAACTGCAACAGATTTAGTTTTAACAGTTGTTAAAATGCTGAGAGACAAAGGTGTAGTAGGAAAGTTTGTAGAGTTTTATGGTGAAGGATTAAAAAATTTAACTTTAGCTGATAGAGCAACAATTGCAAACATGGCCCCAGAGTACGGAGCTACATGTGGTTTTTTTCCTATTGATGATGAAACTTTAAAATATTTAAAATTTTCTGGTAGAGATCATAAAACTGTAAAAATAGTTGAAGAATATGCAAAAACCCAGGGTTTATGGTCAAGTGATGATATTGAATTTACTGATACTTTAACTTTAGATATGTCAACTGTTGTTCCAACAATTTCAGGACCTAAAAGACCTCAAGATAAAGTATTGTTAACACAAGCTTCTGAAAGTTTTAAAAAAAGTTTTAAAGAAATTACAAATAAAAATGATTTTTCGACCTCAAAGGTTTCTAATGCAGATTATGCAATTAGAGATGGTTCAATTTTGATTGCAGCTATAACTTCATGTACCAATACTTCAAATCCAAATGTGTTAATTGGTGCAGGTTTATTAGCAAAAAAAGCAATAGAGTTAGGACTTAAGGTTAAACCATGGGTGAAAACTTCATTAGCTCCTGGGTCTCAAGTGGTAACAGATTACCTGGAAAAAGCAGGATTAAATGTTTACTTAGACAAACTTGGTTTTAATTTAGTTGGGTATGGTTGTACAACTTGTATAGGAAATTCAGGACCTTTAGCAGACAATATTGTTAAAGCAATTCAAAAAGAAAATATTTATGCAGTTTCTGTATTATCTGGAAATAGAAATTTTGAAGGAAGAATCTCACCACATATTAAAGCAAATTATTTAGCATCACCCCCGTTAGTAGTTGCTTACGCTTTAGCAGGTCATATGGATTTTGATTTATACAAAGACCCTCTTGGAAAAGATCAAAGCGGAAATGATATTTTGTTAAAAGACATTTGGCCAACTAATAAAGAAATAGAAGAAACTTTAAAATCTTCCTTAAATGCTGATATGTTTATTAAGAGATATTCAAACGTTTCTGAGGGACCAAAGCAATGGCAACAGATTAAAACTGAAAAAAGTAGTATTTACAATTGGGATGAAAATTCAACATATGTAAAAAAACCCCCTTTTTTTGAAAATCTTCCCGACAAAGCCGAGGGATTTAAAAAAATTCAGGATGCGAGACCATTATTAATTTTAGGAGACATGGTAACAACAGATCACATTTCTCCAGCAGGCAGTATTCAGAAAGAAAGTCCAACAGGTGACTATTTTATGAAACATCAAATATTACCCAAGGATTATAATTCATATGGTTCAAGAAGAGGAAATCATGAAGTTATGATGAGAGGAACATTTGCTAATATAAGAATTAGAAATGAGATGGCCCCAGGAACAGAGGGTGGTTATACAAAAATTTACCCAGAAGAAAAAGTAATGCCAATATATGATGCAGTTGTTGAATATAAAAAAAGAGGAACAGATCTTGTGGTGATTGGCGGTAAAGAATACGGCACTGGTTCATCTAGAGATTGGGCGGCAAAAGGAACTAAGTTATTAGGCATTAAAGCTGTAATTGCGGAAAGTTTTGAGAGAATTCACCGATCTAATTTAATTGGTATGGGTATATTGCCTTTGCAATTTATAAATAATGTTAATAGGAAAAATTTAAATTTAGTTGGCTCTGAAATAATTTCAGTAATTGAAATTGAAAAAGGAATAAATCCTTCAGATAAAGTTTTATTGGAAATAAAGTATAAATCAGGTGAAATTAAAAAAGTAGAAACATTATGTAGAATTGATACTAAAAATGAACTGGAGTATTATAAAAATGGAGGAATACTTCAGTATGTTTTAAGAAATATGATTTAAATATGGATGAAGAAATATCAATAATAAATTCAAAAACCAGAACTGAGAAAATTAAAAATTTTCTTTTAGAAAATAAAAAATTATTAATTTCAATATTAGTTTTTTTAGTATTATTCTTAATTTCTATTTATTCTTTTCAAGCATACAAAAATAATCAAAAGGAATTAATTTCTGATAAATACAATAATGCTACAACAAATATAGATAAAAGTGATCCAAGTAGGATCGTTTCAGAATTAAAAGAGGTGATTGATTATAGAGATAGCACATACTCACCTTTAGCATTATATTTTATTATAGATAACAAATTGCTTAATAATCAAGATGAAATTAATGAGTTATTTGATGTCTTAATAAACAAAACTTCATTAGAGGAAGAAATTAAAAACTTAATTATTTACAAAAAAGCTCTTTTTAATGCTGATAATGTAAATGAAAATCAGTTATTAAAAATTTTAAATCCATTAATAAACTCTCAAAGCGTTTGGAAATCACATGCATTATATTTAATGGCAGAATATTTTTATTCAAATAATGAAGAACAAAAATCTAAAGAATTTTATAATCAAATTCTTTTAACGGAGAATGCGAATCAAGATATAATTAAAGAAGCTCAAAAAAGACTCAATAGAGATTTAAGTGATTAGAATTTTCAAATTAATATTATTATTAATTTTAATCTCAGGATGTTCATTTAAAGACACTACTGGTTATTGGACTAATGAAAAAGAACTAAGCAAAAGTGAGTCAAATTTTAAACCTTTATTTGAAAATAATGAAAGATTGCTTAAAGAATTTAATACAAACTATAAAATAAAATTAGATGATTCTCTGATTGGGTCAATTCAATACAATACATTAGATAATAATGATGGATATGTAAAATATAATGGTAATTTAGAAAAAATATCTAAATATAATTTTTCCAAAATTAGTGATTATAACAAATTTGAGCCAGATTTAATTTTTCATAATAATGGAGTTATTTTTTTTGATAATAAAGGCAATATATTGAGCTTTGACAATAAATCTAAATTGTTATGGAAAAAAAACAATTACTCTAAAAGTGAAAAAAAATTAAATCCGCTTATATCAATGCAAAGCAATAAAAATTATTTAATAGCTGCTGATAATTTATCAAAATATTATGCTTTAGACATGCGAAATGGTAAAGTATTGTGGTCAAAAAGTCATGAAGCACCCTTTAATTCTCAAATAAAGATATTTAAAGATAAATTTTTTATTTTAGATTTAAATAATAATTTGAATTGTTTTTCTTTAAAAGATGGAAGTAAAATTTGGAACTTTAATACTGAAAAACCCTTTATAAATTCTTTAAAGAAACTCTCAATAGTCATAGATGACGAATTTGTTATATTCAATAATTCATTAGGAGACATTACTGCAGTCAATATTGAAAGTGGCATTTTAGAATGGCAAGTATCCTCATTTAATTCAGATAATTTAAATGAAATTATTAGTTTAAAAACATCAAATCTAATTATTGATAATAAAAGAATTCTTTTTTCAAATAATAAAAATATTTTTTATTCAATAGATTCAAAAACTGGAAATATAAACTGGAGACAACAAGTTGTTTCTCATATTAAACCTGCAGTAATAGGTGATTTATTATTCACAATTTCTAATAATGGCTATTTATTTTTGATAGATAAAAATAGAGGAAATATAATAAGAATAAATGATTTATTTAAAAATTTTAAACCAAAAATTAGAAAAAAAATGATGCCTACTGGTTTTGTTTTAAATTCAAAAAATCTTTATATTTCAACAAATATTGGAAAATTATTAGTTGTTAATATTGAAGACGCAAGTGTTAAAGATATTATAAAAATAAGTAATGAAAAAATATCAAGACCCTTTCCACATAACCAAAACTTATTTTTGATTAAAAGCAATTCAATTGTAAGATTAAACTAATGTTTCTAAAATTTTTAGAAATGATTGGTCGAAAAAAAGTTGTTTTAGATAGAGGTCCTTCACATCCAAAGTTCAATTTAGCAAAACCTTGGATGAACAGATATTATGTATTATTTAGAAATAGACCCAAATGGTTTCCATTTAATATTTTAATCCATGAAATGTTAGCAGATGACCACGGTGAAGGTGTGCATAATCATTTATGCCCTTATATAACTATTATTCTCAGAGGAGGTTATTGGGAAACAACAAAAAATGGTAAATTTTGGAGAAAGCCTGGATATATTGGATTCCGTTCAGCTAATGCTTATCACCGAGTTGATTTAAAAGAAGGTACAAAACCAATGACTATTTTTATCTCTGGACCATTTGGATTAAGAAAAGGCCCAAGATCAGAATATGGGATTGATTTTAAAACAAAAAAAAATTAATGCTAAAAAATTTTGAAGAACAATTTATTCATTATTGTAAATCTGTTAACTTTGAGATCAATCAAAATCAGATTGAAGTAATAAAAAAACTTCAGAATTATTTTGAAAAAAATTTTAAGTCGTTTTTTTTAAAATTTTTTTCTAAAGAATGCAATAAAAAGAGTTTTTACCTTTACGGAGATGTTGGTGTTGGTAAAACTATGATTTTAAACTTTTTCTTTAATATGATTAAAGAAAAAAAACAAAGACTTCATTTTAATGAATTCATGCTAAATTTTCATGATTTTGTTCATAAAAAAAAAGACAAAAAAGAGGAAAATATAATTAATTTATTTGTAAAAGATTTAAAAGAAAAAACTTCTTTAATATATTTTGATGAATTTCAGGTAACAAATATTGTTGATGCAATGATACTAGGAAAGTTATTTGATAATATATTTAAAGAAAATATTAAAATAATTCTAACTTCTAATATCAAAATATCAGATCTTTACAAAGACGGTCTTCAACGAGATCAATTTAAGCCTTTCATTAAAATTATGGAGGATAAATCAATTGAGCATGAACTTATAATTGAAGATGATTATAGAAGATCAAAAGAAAATCAGAAACAAAGATTTTTTTTTCCATTAAATCAAGAAACCAACTTTAATATTAATAAATTCTTTAGAAAAATCACTAAAAATAAAAAGTTACAATCTAAAATTTTAGATATTAAGAGTAGAGTTTTTAAGATAAATAATTTTTATGAAGGGGTTTGTAGATTCAATTTCCAAGAATTATGCGATCAAAATTTAGGAGCTGAAGATTATTTAGAAATTTCTAAATATTCAAATTTTATTATAATTGAAAATATACCTCAATTTAATGAAATAAATTCAAATCAACAGCTTAGGTTTATTACTTTGATAGATATCATTTATGACAAGAATATACCAATTGCAGTAACTGCTAATCAGAATTTAGACCAACTTACTTCCTCAAGATCTTTACAAAAAGAATTTAAACGAACTGTCAGTCGTTTATATGAATTAACTTCAAAGGATTATAAATTATGAAACAAGAGTTTTACAATCTTCAAATTAATACTAATGGTCAAAAATTGTATGAATTCACAAATCGAACTATTGAGTGGATAAAAAAAAATAAGTTCAAAAATGGAATGATTAATTTGAGTATTCAGCACACAAGTGCATCTTTAATTGTACAAGAAAATGCTGATCCTGATGTACAAACTGATTTATTAAATTATTTTGATAATTTGGTTCCAATGAATAACAAATTATATATTCATACCATAGAAGGAAAAGATGATATGCCTGCCCACATAAAATCAGCATTAACAAATAATCAAATTTCTTTAAGTGTTAGTAATGGTAAATTGTTGCTTGGAACATGGCAGGGGATATATTTATTTGAACATAGATTAAATCCTCAAACAAGAACAATAACTCATCATTTTCTAGGCGAAGTTTAATTTTTTTTCAAACTTTGAAAAGCATTTAACGCAGAGGCTCTTGCTTCTTCATGTATTACAATTGGTTTTGGATAATCTTTTCCAATAAAAGTATTAATTGCTTCTTGGTATTTTAGTTCCATTTCCCAAGGTTTATGAATAAATTTTGAAGGTACTTTATTTAATTCTGGCACCCATTTTTTAACGTATAAACCTTGCTTATCAAATTTTTCACCCTGAAGAATTGGATTGAATATTCTAAAATAAGGAGCAGCATCAGCTCCACAACCAGCAACCCATTGCCATTGAGCTACATTATTTGCTTTGTTGAAATCTAATAAACAATTTCTGAAATATTTTTCACCCTCTATCCAATTTATTCTTAGATGTTTAACTAAAAAAGAACCTACAACCATTCTTATCCTATTGTGCATCCAGCCAGTTTCATAAAGTTCTCTCATGCCAGCATCAACAATTGGATAACCTGTCATTCCATTTTTCCAAGCTTTGAGAGATTTTTCATTTTTCACCCATGGGAATCTATCAAATTCTTTTCGAAAATTACCTTTTAGAAATTCTGGGAAATAGTTGATTAAACTATGAGAAAATTCTCTCCATCCTAGCTCATTTATATATTTTCTGTAGCCAATATTTTTTGATTTAATTTCATTACATTTTTTCCATATAGTTCCAACATGTATTTGTCCAAATTTTATATACGGTGATAATTTTGAAGTACCTTCTATAGATGGTATATCTCGAGAAGTACCATAGTTTTTAATTTTATTTTCTATTAAATCTCTCAATCTTTTTTTTGAGTCATTTTCTGAAACATCCCAATATTTTTCAAATTTTTTGTGCCAATTTTTTTTAGGTAATATGTTTTTTGGAGTAATACAATTTTTAAAATATGATTTAATTTGTGTTTTTTTTTTAATTACGTAGTTTTTACCAGGCGGTAAACTTAAATAAATTTTTTCAGCAGTTCTCCAAAATGGTGTAAAAACTTTAAATGGGGTTTTGTCATTTTTAGTTACCTCTTGAAATTCGTTTAAAATATTACCCTTAAAATATTTAAAATTTATTTCATTTTTGATAAAAACATCTTTTATTTTTTTACCTTTTGTAATAACGTCGGGTTCATAAATTTTATTCCAATAAATTGAAACATTATCTTTTTTTTTAATTTTTGAAAAAATATCTAATTCATCTCCTTTAATTATTTGAAGATTAATTTGATAATTTGATAAATCTTTTTTAAAGTTTTCTAGAGATTTTGACAACCACCATTTTTGTGCTTCTCTTTTGTTGTCATAGTCATTATTGTTATAAATAAAAAAAGCAATAACATTTTCGTGATTTTGTGATGCATATGAAAGAGCAGCATTATTCTCTATTCTAAAATCTTCTCTAATCCAAACTAAACCAACATTTGACATAATTTAATTTTGATTAACCAACTTTTTATACATTTCTTGATCAGTATCTCCCTCACACCCAATGACTAAAACATTTGAATTTGAGTTAAGATTAAGTTTTTTTTTTAACTTTTGATCCTCACAACTAGCAATTAAACTAATTACCCCCGGAGCTGAATTTTCTCCTGCTATTATTTTTTCATCACTAAAGCTAGCATTTCCAAGTAGTTTCATAGTTTTTGCAATATCATCATCAGGTAAACTTATACAATAATTAACCGAATTTTTTAAAATTTCCCATGGGACCAATGATACTTCTCCACAAGACATACCACCCATTAAACTCTCTCTTTTTATATCAATTTTTTCTATCTTTCCTGTTTTAATGCTCTCTAAAACACAAGCAGCACTATCCGGTTCTACCACAATGGTTGTTGGAATATTTTTTAAATATCTTGCAATACCTGCAATCATTGCTGCGGCCATTCCTCCAACACCAGCTTGTAAAATTACATGAGTGATTTTATTACTATCTAACTGATCAGCTATTTCTTTCATCATTACTGAATAACCAGCCATAGTATATTTGGGTACTAATAAATAATTATCCCACGCAACATCCTGAACTATTTGCCAATTATTTTCAGTTGATTGCTTGATACATTCGATTAGAGAGTTTTCATAGTTTCCTTTAACTTTAATTACATCCGCTCCAAGAGTTGCCATTGCTTGCCCTCTGGCTTCACTCACAAATTCACTTATAAAAATTTTACATTTAAGACCAAGTCTTTTTGCACCCCAAGCAACTGATCTTCCATGATTTCCAGCTGTGGCAGTTGAAACTATTATATTCTTATCACCTTTTGAAATTTTTTGTACAGCATAAGCTCCACCCAGAGCTTTGAAAGATTTTAGATCAAATCTTTTGCTCTCATCTTTGTATAAAATTTTGTTTAGATTTAATTCATGAGATAATTTATTCAAATTAATTAATGGAGTAGGTGAGTAACCATTCCATTCTTTAATACTTAAATAAGCATCATCAATTTCTTTTTTTGAAAGTGATTTTAATATTTGCTCTTTTTCAAATGAATAATTTTTATTGGCAATAAATTCAGAATATTTCCAAAGATGACCATTAGATAAAATTGTCATGATCTAACAGTCTAACGTATTATCTCTTTCCCACTTAGTAATAGCTTTCGTTTTGTCAAAACTTTCTTTTTGATTGAATTCTTTTATTTCGAAATTTCTTAATTTTAAATAGCTGTTCACTACATTTTGTCCAAATGCTTCATTCATATCTTTATTATTCTTTAATTTTTCAAGTGATTGTGAAAGTTCATCAGGTAATTTTGGAAGATCAGGATATTTTTTATAATCTTCATACATATTACAATTTAATGGTTTTCCTGGATTAATCTTATTATTTAAACCATCTAGTCCTGCAGCTAAAACACTTGCTTGTAATAAATATGGATTAGCAGACCCATCCATTAATCTTAACTCAAATCTTCCTGGATCAGGAATTCTTATCATATGTGTTCTGTTATTACCTGTGTATGAAATACTACTAGGTGACCAAGAAGCTCCAGATTTTGTTGGAGGTGCATTTATACGCCTATAACTATTTATTGTTGGATTAAAAAAAGCTGACAGTGATGATGCATTTTTAATTACACCTCCTAAAAAATTATATGCCATTTTACTCAAGCCTAAATCATCAGATTTATCTAAAAATTTATTTTTTTTCCCATCCCATACAGAGATGTGAGCATGACATCCATTTCCTGTTAAATTCTCAAAAGGCTTTGGCATAAAAGTAGCTCTTAATCCGTGCTTCTCAGCGATGGTTTTAACCATAAATTTAAAAAAAGTGTGTCTATCTGCAGTTATTAAACAATCCGCATAATCCCAATTCATTTCAAATTGTCCATTAGCATCTTCATGATCATTTTGATAAGGACTCCATCCCATTTCAATCATACAATCACAAATTTCTTTTATTAAATCGTATCTTCGCATTAAAGCTGATTGATCGTAACAAGGTTTTGATTGGGTATCTCGTGAGTCTGCTATTGAATTTCCATCAGGAGAAATAAGAAAATATTCACATTCAACACCCGATTTCATTATTAAACCTTTTTTTTCTAACTTTTTGATTTGTTTTTTAAGCATAACTCTTGGTGATGCTTCAACTGGCTTTCCATTCATCCAAAGATCAGAAGCTAACCAACCAACTTCTTTATTCCACGGTAATTGAATTAAACTATCTGGATCTGGAACTCCAAACATATCTGCATCTGCGGGAGTCATATCTAGCCATGCTGCAAATCCAGCAAATCCAGCGCCTGTTTCTTGCATTTCTTTAATCGCATGGGCTGGAACTAATTTTGATCTTAGTACTCCAAACAAATCAACAAAACTTATTAAAAAATATTTAATTTTTTTTTCTTTAGCTATTTTGAACAAATTTTTTGGCATATATTTAGGTTAACATAGTTACTTAAAAAAAGAAAAAATTGTTTCTTTATAATATATTAAGTTAACTACAATTATTACTATTACAGCAAGTATAACTCCATATTTTGCTTTTGGAAAAGCAACTCCACGCATTTTGCTTGGTCTTAATTCTTCATTATTATTTTCTTCTGACATTTTTATGATTTTATTAAAAAAGGGCACCACAATTAAGTGGCGCCCAAATTTTTATTTTTTAATTACCATTCTGCGATATTGCTTTTATGGTCGTTAGCCCCATGTCTTTTTCTCGATAATCTTTCAAGCTCTTCGCTTTCAGATCTCGCAGTTAAAACATGCCAGCCAATCCATACAACAAAACCAAGGATAACTAGTAGTGTTTCACTTGAACCAGCACCAGGATAAATAGCACCTGCAACTTCTTCTGCAGGTTTATTTAGGTGATCGATCCAGTTTGTAACTGTAGCCATATTTTATCTCCTTTACCTGGTTGCGGATGAAACTGCTCTTTCATCTTTTTTCGCAGACTCCATCATTTCATAGTCAAGTCCAGCTATTTCAACATCACGAGGGATTCTTAGTTTACCCATTCCATGAAGTATTTTAGCTATGACGTAACCTGGTATTAGTCCAAGAACTACGAACATTATTAATGCTCCTATGAACTGTCCTAATGGGTTAATTGTAGCATAAGTTGTTCCGTCCCACATAGCACCAACACTGTAACCAGATGATGGATAACCATTTAAAACAAAACCACATATTACTAGACCAACAAATCCAGCATAACCATGTACTGCTACTGCACCAACTGCATCGTCAATTTTGAACTTACGTTCAACCCAGTAATGTAGTTTGTATGCAATCACAACACCGATCATACCTATGATCATTGCTTGAATTGGATGATATAAATCATTTCCAGCTGAAGCACAGATAACACCTGCTAGTCCACTAGAATATGTCCAGAAAGGATCACCTTTAGCAATCCAATATCCAGCTAATAATCCTCCTGATAATGACATCAAGAAGTTAAAAGTAATACCACTAAGTGTAGTAGGGGTTACGTATATGTTTGTAGCTGTCCAATAACTTATGCCCTCCATACCGTATTCAGGTCCAAGATCAAAGATTGGTATATTACACGCTGCGTAGAATCCCCAGAAACCAGTATAAATTAAAAATAAACCTACTGTAACTAACCAAGGATTTCTTGGTCCAATGTTTCTTGGTTCACCGCTAGATGAAAATTTTCCAATTCTTGGTCCTAAAACCATAAGAACACCTAAAGCAAATCCACCCGCAATCGCGTGAATTACTCCTGATGCATAAGCATCATGGTATCCTAGTAGTTTAAGCATCCAGCCATCAAAGTGCCATCCCCATGCAGCATCAATTGTCCAGAACACAGAACCAATTGCAATTGCTAAAATTCCAAATGCAAAAGTTGTTATTCTTTCAATAATTGCTCCTGAAACGATGGATGCAGCTGTCCAAGAGAATAAAAGGAATGCAGCCCAGAAGACACCAGAAATATGGTCTCCTAAGTTTACAGCCATTAAATCACTTGTTGCTTTATACCAAGTAGCGCTAAATGCAGAGTCATCTGTAATTAGAGCTGTACTTTCATTCATTATTGATGGTGCTAATCCCGGCCCTGTTGGGAAAGCCCAATAAATCCACCAACCAAATAAAAACCAAGTTACTGTAACCAAAGGTATCAGCATTGTGTTTTTCATAAGAGTATGTTGATGGTGTTTGTATCGAGAAGCTCCGACCTCATACATACAGAAACCGACGTGAATTAAAAACATCAGTACTACTGTTACCCAATAGTAAAATTCTGTAAATATGGTTGTAAGAGCACCTAACTGATCAGTCATATCCTCACTCCATATTAGTTTTGGAAAGCCTATTAAATTTCATAGGGTGTGACAAACAAAACAATCTTCTAAAACCCTGCAATGACGGTGGATTTTAAAATAAAATCAACTTTAGATTGTGTAATTAAAACTTTAAGTAAGCTTTTTTCAAATCAACAAGAGGATGTTTTGGAGACATTTGGAATTTAACTAAAAGTTCTCTAGCTATCATATCTCTATCTTGTTGATTGTTAGGAAGTTTAATTGACTTAGGAATTGTAACCCACCCATTTGCATTTCTACAAAACACAGCAGGTCTTCCTTCTTCATAGCCCATGTGAACATCTTCTAACCAATTAAGATCATCCCATCCCATCGCCTCAATATATTTTTTTAGAAAAGGAGTTATCTTGTTGTAGTCTGGAAGAAGATTAACATCATATCTATAACCAATAGATTGACCAATCATCTTTTCTCTAGCTGTTTCTTTTTTCTTTCCTAGTTGCTGGTCTTTAACTGCAACAGATTTTGAAACTTTCTTTTTATTTTTTTTCTTTGCCATAATTACCCTTAAATTTTATGAAAGTTATCTACTCCAACAGTATAATTAGTTCCTGCTAAAGGAACTTTTGCTAAAGCCGAAGCCTCAGAAGTTAGTGCAGCTAAATCTTCAGGTTCTAGAGAGTGAATATTTGTTTTTCCACATGCTCTAGCTAATAATTGAGCCTCAAGAGTCATTGAATGAAGATAATTGTAAACTCTTAATGCAGCATCATCAGGATTTAATCTAGCTCTAAGTTTAGGATCTTGTGTTGCAACGCCTACTGGACATCTTCCAGTATGACAATGGTAACATTCACCTGCTTTTACACCCATTTCTTTTTCAAAATTTGCTTCTGGAATGTCTTTATTACAGTTAAGTGCAATCATAGAACCTGTTCCGATTGCAATCGCATCAGCACCTAAAGCTAAAGCTTTTGCCATATCAGCACCATCTCTAACACCACCTGCATAAATTAAAGTTACTTTTCCAGTTTTACCTACATCATCTAATGCTCTTCTAGCTTCTCTAATTGCTGCAATACCTGGAATACCAGTGTTTGCTGCAGCAATGTGTGGTCCAGCACCTGTTGATCCTTCCATACCATCAAGGTAAATTGAATCTGGATCACATTTCGCTGCCATACGAACATCATCATAAACTTTTGATGCACCTAATTTTAATTGAATTGGCACCTTATTTTTTGTTAATTGTCTTAACTCTTCAACTTTTAAAGCTAAATCATCTGGACCTAACCAATCAGGATGTCTTGCAGGAGATCTTTGGTCAATACCAGACGGTAGTGATCTCATCTCAGCTACTTGGTCAGTAACTTTCTGACCCATTAAATGACCTCCCATTCCAACTTTTTGACCTTGTCCAATAAAAACCTCTATTCCATCTGCAAGTTGTGCATGATGTGGGTTAAATCCATATCTTGATTGAATACATTGATAAAACCATTTTTCTGAATATCTTCTCTCATCAGGTATCATTCCTCCCTCACCAGAACATGTTGCACTACCTGCCATTGTAGCACCTCTTGCAAGAGCAGTTTTAGCTTCGTAAGATAATGCTCCAAAACTCATACCAGTAATATAAACTGGTATATCTAATTCAATTGGATTTTCACATCTTGGACCAATTACAGTTTTAGTTTCACATTTTTCTCTGTATCCTTCGATTACAAATCTTGTAAGTGTGCCTGGTAAGAAAACTAAATCATCAAATGTTGGAATTTTTTTCATTAATGCCATTCCACGCATTCTGTATCTTCCTAATTGTGATTTTATATGAATGTCATCAATTACATCAGGAGTAAAAATAGCATTATGTCCTAAGAGGCTCTTATTTCTTCCACCATTTGAACTTAAGTGAACGTCAGCTTTTCCACCAACATTACCATTCTTTTTTATCTTGCCATTTTTTTTCTTTTTTTTCTTAGCCATTAAATTGCTCCTTTTTTCTCAGTAGGTTCTAAATTGTCGTAGTTCCAAAGTTTTTTACCAGCTACTATTTTTTTCATTTTACTAACGTCAAAGTTATCACCGATTTCAGCAACCTTCAGTTTTCTTTTTAACCAATCTTGATCGCTTTTTGTTAATTCGGCGTCTACTGCATCACTACCATATGAACCAATTTCTCCACCTACGAAAATTGTCCCATCATACATAGAGTCACCTAAATTTATTCCAACATCACCCAAAATAATTATTCTTCCTCTTTGCATCATAAAACCAGTAAATGCTCCAGCATCTCCACCAATAATTATAGTTCCACCTTTCATGTCAATACCAGTTCTCGCTCCAACACTTCCTTTGCAAATTAAATCACCACCTCTAATTGCTGCTCCAAAACACGACCCTGCGTTTTTCTCAATAACTACTTTACCAGCCATCAAATTTTCTGCACAAGACCAACCAACTCTCCCATTGATTCGAACTGTAGGCCCATCACATGAACCAATTCCAAAATATCCTAAACTACCTTCAAAAATTAAATTTAATTTATTTAAAATCCCAACACCTATACTGTGTTTACCTTGAGGATTTTTAATAACTATAGTTCCGTATCCTTGGCTCATTAAATTATCTATTTCCTTGTTTGCTTCTGCTGCAGTCATGTCTTTAACATCAAGATCAGTTCTTTTATTAAAATCTACATCATAAGTTCCAAAGTAATAAAAATTTTCTGCTTCATCAGGGTTAAAAAACTTTTGTTGCGTTCTTCCAGTTAAAACCTCTGTGTGCATACCCATGGCTTGGGCTTTGGTTTTTTTTGTAACGTTTTTTAAATTTGCCATACTTTAACCTCCCCATCGAATGGATCATAAGTATCAATCTCTTGTGGCAAGATTGATCTAATTGCTATTTCCTCTGAACCCATTGCCACTAAATCATCTGACTCATAAAGGACCAAAGGTTTAGCTGCCATTGTATCTTTTGCCATTCCTAACGAGTCTTTTGTGGCAACAAAATAAGTGAAAACACCATCTAAACCTAGTAGAGACTCTTTCATTCCTTCTTCTAATGAAGCGCCTTCTCTCATTTTTTGAGCAATGTAAACAGCGATGAGCTCTGAGTCACACTCAGACATAAATCTCATCCCTTTATTTTCTAAAGCTCTTCTATTGTTCCAGTAATTAGTTAATTGTCCGTTATGAACAACCGATACATCACTAAATGGATAACCCCAAAAAGGATGAGCTGATTTTATATCTACTCCAGACTCTGTTGCCATTCTAGCATGACCTATTGCATGAGTGCCAACAAGTTTATCTAAATTATATCTGTCACAAACCATTTTAGCATTTCCAAGATCTTTTATTACTTCTAAAGATTTACCCATAGAAAGAATTTCAACACCTGGAATACTTTCAATTTTTTGTGAAAATTCTAATAAATCTTTTTTATCATATTCAATTTCATATCTTAAGGAGTAGGGAAGAGTCCTTTCTTCTTTGACAATTTTTGCACCCATTTCGGAAAGATAACTATCAACTATTTTTTTTCTTTCATCATAAACAGAGACATCCTCAGCAACAGATGTACTTCCTTCACCAACGTTTTCACCAACTTTAAATCTCATAATAAAATTTTTTCCATCTGTATCTCCGTATAAAGCATAACCTGTAGAGTCTTCTCCTCTATGTTTTAGAGCTTGCAACATTCCTTGTAGCTCATGACCAACTTTTGAAGATTTTCCTCTATGTATTAATCCTGCTATTCCGCACATATACTTTTCCTCTCTCTATATCTATTATGGTAAACAATCTAAATAAGTATCTAGATCCCATTGAGTTGTTGCACCTAAAAACTTTTCCCATTCGTCATTTTTGTACCAATGAAATATTTTATACATCTCATCTGGCATAGCTGATTGAATAACTTTGTCTTCAGAAAGTCTTTCAAGTGCTTCACCTAAACTTAAAGGTAATTTTTTAACATCTTTTCCAGCTTTTTGAGCTTCATAAATATTTCTAGACTCAGGCTTACCTGGATCAATCTTGTTTGAAATTCCATCATCAAATGCTTTCAATAAAGCTGCACCCATTAAATAAGGGTTATGCATGGAGTCAACAGATCTATATTCAAATCTACCTGGAGCAGAAACTCTTAACCCACAAGTTCTGTTTTGATATCCCCAGTCTGCGTATACTGGCGCCCAAAAACCTTGATCCCATAATCTTCTATATGAGTTTACTGTTGATGAACCTATTGCTGTTAATGCTGGCAAATGCTTCATAACCCCACCAATAGATTGTAAACCAACTTTTCCTGGTAATTGCATATCTTTGGTGTCTGGCATAAAAGTATTTGTTCCGCCTTCAACATAAGTGAAAACTTCTTCAACTCCTGGAAGTGTTTTGTGTCCAAGTTTATTAACCACATCTTTTCCACCCTTCCATAAAGACATGTTAGTGTGGCAACCACTTGCTGAAACTCCCATAAATGGTTTAGTCATAAAACAGGCAATTAACCCATGTTCTCTTGCGACTTGTGCACAAATTTGTCTGTATGTTGAAAGTCGATCAGCATTTCTTAATACATCATCATACATCCAGTTTAATTCTAATTGACCTGGGGCATCTTCATGGTCACCTTGAATCATATCAAGACCCATTGCATTAGCATACTCAATAACTTTCATAAAAACAGGTCTTAATGACTCGAATTGATCAATGTGATAACAGAATGGTTTTGAAAAACCTTTACCTGTTGGTGTACCATCTTCATTTTTTGTTAACCACATCATTTCAGGTTCAGTTCCAACTCTCATTTGGTAACCATGTTTTTTCTTAAATTCTTCAGCAATTATTCTTAAATTACCTCTACAATCAGAAGTTAAATGTCCACCTGGATTTTCTCTTTCTTCTCTATTTCTAAAACAAGTACAAAATACTCTTGCAACTCTTTTATCCCAGGGTAATTGCACAAATGTTTCAGGATCAGGAATTCCAACCAATTCTTTAGCTTCTGGACCATATCCAATATAGTTATTATGACGATCTAAAAATAAGTTTGCAGTAGCTCCATAAACTAATTGAAAACCTTTTTCGGCAGTTCTTTCCCAGTGATCAGCTGGTATACCTTTACCAACTACTCTTCCAGTAACTGAAATGAATTGAAAATAAATGTAAGTTATTCCTAACTCATTTATTTTATCTCTTACTTTTTTTACTAATTTAGCTCTACCTGGTTGATTAACATGTTTTTCTAGATCCGTCATTTTCTCCTCAGTGAATTATAATTTACTAAACGTAGCTGAAAAATTTATTAGTGTCTAGGCTTGAAGTTTAACTCCAAGGGAATGGACTGTTCGAAGTAGGGTGAAGTTCACCCTTCTCGTAACGGTTGAATCTAAACGGTTTTAATAAATCACTTTCAGTTCCAAGAATTTCTTTTGCAACTAGTTCACCGACACCTATCATTTTGTATCCGTGATTAGCATCAGCAATCATATAAACGTTTTCAAAAAATCTATCAAAAATAGGAAATGAATCTGGTGTCATACATCCAAGTCCTCCCGACGGACCTTTTCTGTATAAATCAGATTTACCTTCAAATCTTTTTTGGCAGTGTGCTAATGCCGAACACCACATTTCACTAAATGCATCTGTAGTTTGATACTCAGGTGACTCTATTCCATAAGGGTCAACATTTACTTCATCAAAATGTTTTTTAACAATGTAAGGAGATGTTCCACCTTGAACACCTAAACCTTCAATATCTGGTTTGTAATAAATTCCCCAAATTTTATCTGTAATTAATTTTTTTGTTTTATCTGAATATAATGGAGCCGTAGAGTCAACGTGAACTACAGGTGGTTGTTTACCATCATTAGTTTTCAAAAAATCTGGCTCAACACCAATTACACCTTCTTGTAACATCCAGTAAGTCCACATATCAGTTACATGCATCTTTCCATCTTTACCTTTGATGTTTGCAGTTTTAGGTAATTCCAACATGTTCCAGAAATCCCTTGCCCATGGTCCTGCTCCAATAACTACTTGTTCACAGTCAATTGTACCTTTGTCAGTTTCTACACCTGTTACTGCTTTACTATTACTTCCTCTTTTAAAACCTGTAACTTTTACGCCCTTCATAACCTGAACACCATTTGATGTAGATTTATTTTCAAGAGCTTTTATTGAGTCTTTGTTAAATGCATATCCACCTTTTTTCTCGTGAAGAATAGATGTAATACCTTGTGCTTGCCAATCATCGAAAATACCTTTCATATAATTAGCACAATCTTTCTCACCTTCTATAAATGTAGATTCATATCCAATTGCTTTTTGTTGTTTATAAATGCTTGCAACATCTTCATGCATTACTTCAGGTGATATTTGTAAATAACCAACTGGATTGTATTTAAATGCTTTGGGATCACTTTCCCAAACAGAAACTGAATGGGCCATTAATTCTCTCATTGCTGGTTGGAAATAATTATTTCTCACAACTCCACAAGCTATTCCACTTGCACCAGCGGCTGTATCTTTTTTTTCTAAAACTACAATGTCTCCTGGATTTTTATAAGTTTCTGATAATTTCCAAGCAGTACTTAATCCGTGGATACCTCCACCGATTATAACTACTTTTGCTTTTGTCGGTAATGACATAATCACATCTTTATTTTTCGTGCGACGTAAATATATAATTTTTTATATATATAAAATTTATAAGTAATTAATTACTTTTCTTTAGAAGCTTAGATTTTTTAATGTTTCTAGATATGTATTAAACTCTTCAATAAAAGATTCACTTGGTTTAATGTGTTTTTTTCTTTGATCACCCGAAGTTTTTTCTAAGAAAAAAAAACCTTTTTCACACGCCTCATTAATCATCAAGGCA
The DNA here is from genome assembly GCA_902555945.1 of uncultured Pelagibacteraceae bacterium. Lineage (GTDB taxonomy): Bacteria > Pseudomonadota > Alphaproteobacteria > Pelagibacterales > Pelagibacteraceae > Pelagibacter. Next base: position 75,233 of record CACDUS010000001.1, read on the forward strand.
GACTTCGGTCGAGATGTTTTAAACAATTTTGTCTTTAGTTCCTCAACTGTAAGATTCTCTTTATATTTGTATGCATGCATAACTAGAAGCATCATGTGATAATGTGAAGGAGATTTTCTAAAAAAATAGTTACTAGATGTATGAGAAAGTTTCATTTGATCTTCCCAAAATTCTAATAAATCTTTAGTTGTTTTTGTCATTAAGATCTTACTCTTGTTTTCTTCGGATCAAAATGTGGGAATGGTACAACTTTAGCAGTAATTCTTTTTTGATGACCATCAATTTTTCCAACTTCAACTTCTGTTCCAGGCTCAGAATATTGAGTATCTATTCTGCACAGTGCTATATTTTTATTGAGAGTTGTTGACAAACAACCGCTTGTGACTATTCCAACTTGCGATCTTCCAACATGTACACAATCTCCATGACCAGCATGTTCTTTTCCAATAAGTTCTAAACCAACAAGTTTTTTTTGTGGATTTGCTTTTCTTTCTTTAAGAATTTCTTTTCCTATAAAATCTTCTTCCTTAGTTTTAAGAGGGACTGCAAAACCAATTCCTGCCTCAAAAGGATCTTGTTGACCATCAAATTCATTACCAAATAAAATTAAACCTGCTTCAATTCTTAATTTATCTAAAGCGGCAAATCCTGCGGGAATTAAACCATAATCTTTTCCAGCTTCCATAAGTTTATCCCATACTTCAGGCGCATGTTTTGGATGACACCAAACTTCATAACCAAGTTCACCAGTATAACCTGTTCTTGAAACAATTAATGGAATACCTTGAAGTTCTTCAATTCTACAAATTGTGAACCTAAACCATTCCAATTCATCTATTGATGGCTGAGTCGGAGGAGTAAAAATTAATTTTTTTAAAATCTCTCTACTTTTAGGTCCTTGAATAGAAACATTGCTAATTTGATCTGTTGAGTTTTTTACATTTACCTTTAAGTTTTTTTTCTTTGCTACTTCTTTTAACCATTCACCTGCATACTCATCTCCACAAATCCATCTAAAACCAGTTTCACTTAATCTTAATAATGTGCCATCATCAAACATCATTCCATTTTCATAACACATTGCAGAATACACAACTTGACCAACGGAAAGTTTTTTAATGTTTCTCGTTAATGTATAATTCATTAACTCCTCAGCATCTGGTCCAATAATTTCAAATTTTCTTAATGACGATAAATCAATTAGAACAGCTTTTTCTCTACACGCGTTATATTCTTCAACTACACCATGTTTAGTGTAATCATTTGGCAACCAAAAACCTCGAGCATCAATAAAGTTTCTAGTTAATTTTGATGTTCTTTCATAGAAACCTGAATTTCTTGTAAGTTTTTTTTCTGAGTCTGTTTTCATTCTAAAAGCAAATGATTTTGAAAATTCTTTTTTTTTGTCGTAAGTTCTAACAAAAATATCAGTTGGATTCCACGAATTACATGCATCAATATCACTAGGACATGCGGTGGTTCCGATTGTTAAATCTTTAAGCGCTCTAAACATTACATAATCTCCAGGTCTTGCAAATGACTCATCAGAAATAACAGAGTTTAATCCTGATGCTGAAGTATTAAAGAATAAGTTTATAGCATGCCAACCTTTTTGTTTTTGAACGCCATATTTAGACATTGAATTTGTTAAATTATCAGAGCAGTTTGGGTGACCAAAATAACCTGCATCTTCATAATATTTTGAAGTACAAGCAAGATTAAATGTATCATGTTTACCAACAGTATCTCTAATTACTTCAACTAATGGTTCATGATCAGTGTCATAAAATTTTGAAAATAATCCTGGTCCAGGAAAAGTATTACCCATAAAAGTTCTTGTTGTTTGCCAATCAAGACCTTTTTCAATTTTTTTGTCTAGCTTTCTAGTATCAAATGCTACAAAGTCAGAACATTGTCTTCCCGCGGGGCTAATAACCTGAATATAGTCACCTTCTTTTACTTGAAAAGAAATTGCAGTTTCTCTGTCAATATTCTTTTCGTAATTAGGTTCATAAACCGGATCAGGTATAATCGATAATTCTTTATCATTAACAATTTTTGCTCTTTTTATAAATATTGTTAAGTCACTTGAAGGATTTTGTTCACTCACCAACATATCATTTTGTGGAGCTGAAAAAATTACGTAGCATTTATCTTTTGATTTGATTTTTATTTTTTCTCCACTTGGCGTTTTGTCATCAAAAAGAATAGATGATTTAGATTTATTTATATCTAAATTTCTTTTTTTTAATTGAAGATTGGTTGTTAAAGAACTTTCATCTTTTCTATTAAGTATTTCTTTAATAAAACTTTTTTTACTATTTTCTTTTTGATTTAAAATTCCAAGTTCAGATTTTCCGTCTTTATCAAAACAAATTATTTCACAAATTTGATTTCCTTCATCATTGATAATTTCTATTTCATCATCAGGAAAAATTTGCAAACCAGTGAGACCACCTGCATTTACAACATGTCTTTCAACTCCAGGTGGTAATACGTTTAAACCTGGCTCTTTAATATCTAAAGTAGTTTGCGACATTTTTTATAATCTATTGTTATATTATATAAATATCTAGTAGTTGACTATCATTTTACTTAGGCACATACTGATTACACTTAATATTAAGAAAGGGGAATAAATGCGAAAAATAATATCATTAATATCTGCAATGATAATTTCAGTGGTAAGTTTTGCTGGAATATCAAACGCAGCAGATAGCAAAAAGCCCATCGTAATCCCAACACATAACTGGTCAAGTCAAATTGTAATGGCTTACGTTATTGGTGGAATTATGGAAGACATGGGAAATAATGTTAAATATGTTAATGCTGACTCTCAAGCAGTTTACGAGTCAATTAGAATTGGTGACGTAACTCTATCTCACGAAGTATGGGAATCTGCTTTTGGTAAATCATTCACAACTGCATTGGACAAAGGTGGATTGCTAGATTGGGGTGACCATGAGGCAAGAACACTTGAAGATATGGGATATCCAAACTGGGTTGCTGAAAAAGGATTATGTCCTGGTTTACCAGACTGGACTGCTTTAAAAAATCCTGACTGTGCTAAAAACTTTACAACACCTGACTCTCCAGATGGAAAAGGAAGAATGTTGGAAGGTCCACAAACTTGGCATGGTGATTTAATTCCACAAAGGGTTGACGCTTTAGGTTTAGGAGATCTATGGTGGGTTAAATTTGCTGGAAGTGCCGATGCACTTTGGGCAGAGTTATCAGCAGCTGAAAAAGAAGGAAGAGGAACAATCATCTTTAACTGGACACCTAACTTCACAGATGGTGCTGGTTTTACATTTATCGACTTTCCTCCATACACAGCAGGTTGCAGACCTGAAGATGGTGGAGATGGAAAATGTGGTTCACCTGATGGTTATTTGAAAAAAGCAGTTAACGCTGATTTTCCAAAAACTCATCCGAAAGCAGCAGCTATGTTCAAAAAACTTTCTTTCACAACAAGTCAAATTGGTGCAATGGCAGCTTTAGTTGACATTGACAAAATGACTCATGAAGATGCAGCTAAAAAATGGCTGAAAGATAATAAGAAAGTTTGGAAAGCTTTTACTAAATAAAGGTAAATAGCTATTAAATCTTTTAATCTCTCCCAACAATGTTGGGGGAGATTTTTTTTTAAGATGAGATTCAATGATTAAATTTTATTTAAGTATATTCATTAGTTTATTATTTTTTAATCAAACTTTAGCAAAAGATGTAAGTATTAATGAAAATATTAATCTTAAGTTTGTTTGTGACTTAGATAAAAAAATAATTAAAAATTCAGAATATAACTATCAAACTTTCTTAGCAAAAGATTTAAATGAAAAAGGTTTGGATAAATTTGAAATACAGTCAAAAAAACCAGAGACACTTTTAATTAGAGGATTATCATTATTTCTTTCAGATACAAAAAAATTGAATGTTAAGGTTGTGAATAAAGATGTGGTTTTATTTAAATCAATTGATCAAGAAAATAATTATTCAGAGTCAGGTATTATCACCAGAAAAACAGGAGAATTAATTCATGAAATTACAAGAAATATAAAAAGTGAAAATGCAGAAAAATATATTTCAATATATTCATGTATTAAACATGACCAAAAAGTCTGATTTTTTTTTAGTAAATTTTGTGTAAAGTATGATTATGAAAAAATTTCTCTTTGGTATAATTTTAAGTTTATTTATTTCATCTGTTGCATCAGCACGAAGCACTGGCTGTAAAGAAGGAAACTGTGAAAATGGTTTTGGCAAATGGGTATATACAGATAAAACAACTTATGAAGGAGAATGGGTTGGTACAAAAAAAAATGGTCGAGGAGTTGAAACTTGGCCAAACGGATACATCTACAAAGGTGAGTTCAAAAATAGTGAGTGGAGTGGTGCTGGAGTTTTAACTTTTCCTGATGGCTCAACTTATGAAGGTGAATGGGCAAAAGGATTTATGAATGGAAAAGGAACTTTTACTTCATCAGATGGAACACAAAAATCAGGCACATGGAAAAATGGAAAGTTACAAGATTAAATGTCTAAAGAAAGTTATTTAAATAAAATTAAAGATTTACCAGAAGCTATAAGACAATTTGGAGGTTTGGTGCTTATAGTTATTATTATATTTTTTTCATTTTCAGTTTTAAATATCATGTTTGGTGGAGGTGATGAACTGGTAAGAAAAATGAAATTAGAAGAAGAAAGAATTGCACAAGAAAAAAAATTAAGTGAATTAATATCTAAACTACCTTCAGGGATATTGGTCACTTTTGATGGTACAGATCATTATAAATTAACAGATGAAGTATATGAACAAGTCTGTAAAGCAACAAAGTTAATACCTCAAAGAGCAATTATGGGTGCAAATTTTTTAAATTTTAGAGCACATGAAATTTATACAATTAATGGGAACAAAATTGATGAAACATTTGTTAAGTGGGATGAAGAAAAGAATAAATGTTTCGCTGGTTTTACAGTAAGTGGAGATAATGTTGGAGTAAATGAGTCAATAACTGTTAGCGGTGAAGCATTAAGTTTTTTAAGTACTGGAATTGACACCAGAGTTTACTTTATTAAAAATTTTTGAGGAGGAAAAATAATAATATTATGGATTTAATTTTATCTTGATTTCATATAACTTAATTAAAAATTTATGTCTGAGCCAGTAATCAAATGTGAAAATGTTTATAAAATTTTTGGCGCAAATGCTGTAAAAATGCTCCAAGATTCAAATGGAAATGTAGACGCCAAAACTTTCCAAGAAAATGGATGTATTGTTGGTGTTAACAATGCTTCATTTGAAGTTTCAAAAGGTGAGATGTTAGTTGTGATGGGTTTATCTGGTTCTGGTAAATCAACATTACTGAGATGTATCTCTAGATTAACAGATGCTACAGGAGGAAAAATTTTTATTGAGGGTCAAGATTTATTACAGTTAAACAATAAAGAACTCATCGAACTTAGAAGAAATAAGATGGGAATGGTTTTCCAAAGCTTTGCTTTACTACCTCACAAAACTGTTTTGGAAAATATAGCTTTTCCACTTCAAATTAAAGGTGTCAAAACTGAAGACAGTATAAATAAAGCAATGGACATGGTTAAACTAGTTGGACTTGACGGAAGAGAAAACTATTTTCCAAGAGAACTCTCAGGTGGACAACAACAACGAGTTGGTATTGCAAGATCATTAGCTGTTGAACCAGACATTTGGTTTTTAGATGAACCCTTTTCAGCTTTAGATCCCTTAATAAGAAAAGAGATGCAAGATGAATTTTTAAGACTTCAAGAAAAGTTACAAAAAACAATTATGTTCATTACACATGATTTTGATGAAGCTTTAAAACTTGCAGATCGTATTGCAATTATGAAAGATGGTATAATTGAGCAATTAGACACACCTGCAAATATTGTTTTAAATCCAGCAACTGAATATGTAAGAAAGTTTACAGAGGAAGTACCTAGGGAAAAAGTTTTATTAATTGGAGATGTTATGGACTCTTCTAAAGATAACCTTGGTGATTTAAAAGTCTCAAAAGATGAAATCATCGAGAATGTTGCTGAAAAAATTCTTACTCAAGAAAAATCAGTAGCTGTAATAGATAATAACAACAAAATTATTGGTTCTATTAATCCAACTAAAATAATCAATACAGTTTTTGGAGGAAGAAAAAATAATAATTAATTATGGAACTACTAAAGAAATATCCTAAGACATTTCAATGGTTATTTTTATTAGTTGTTTTTTTCGCTCTATGTTTTGCAATAGAAGTGCCTGAAACATATAAATTCATTCGAGGCCAAGCAGAATTTGTTAAAGATCCAAATCAAAGTAGTTATGTCTTTTTAGGCAAAGAAGTAAGATATTATGCTTTTGATGTTTTTTGGAGATTGCCTCCATTGCTTGGATGGTTGCCTATCTGGATAAATGATTCATTATTTTTCCTGATGAATGAATGGATGCCGATAGAGATTTGGAATGAAGATACTCAAGAATTTAAAAGTCGTCCCATAGTTTTACAAATAAGTAGAAATTTAACAGCATTCATGACTTTTCTAATACAGCTGATTAGAGAAATTTTATTGGGAGGCCTTGAAACTATAGTGGCTTTTACCAGTTGGGATTGGATAGATAAAAATCCTTGGGCTGAACTACCAGGATTACCATGGACAATTGTTGCAGTAGGCGCAGCGTTACTTTCTTATAAACTTAGCGGTAAAGGCTTAGCTTTGTTTGCAGGTTTAACTATGGTTTATATTTCTGTGTTTGGTCAATGGAAACCATCAATGCAAACTCTTTCGTTTATATTAGTTGCAGCACCATTGTCATTTATTTTTGGCTTAGGCCTAGGGATAGCAGCATTTAAAAGTAAACGTGTTGAAAAAGCTCTTTATCCAATATTATTAGTGATGCAGACAATGCCCCAGTACGCAGTATTAGTTCCTGCGTTAGTACTTTTTGGAGTGGGTGATCATGCTGCAGTAATAATAACTATGGTTGTAGCTGTGCCTCCAATGATATTATTAACTATATTAGGTTTAAGAGCAGTGCCCCCAGAGGTTATTGAGGCTGGTAGAATGAGCGGATGTAATAATTTTCAATTAATGTTCAAAGTGTTAATCCCAACTGCTAGAAGAGATATATTAATTGGGGTAAACCAAGTTATCATGGTTTGTTTCTCAATGGCAGTTATTTCAGCTTTCATTGGTGCTAAAGGTTTAGGATTTAATTTATTATTGGCATTAAATCAATTGAATATTGGATTAGCCTTAGAAGCTGGATTGTGTATTAGCTTGATTGCAATTTTATTAGATAAAATGTCTTTAGCTTGGGCGAACAAACAAACAGATTATTTTGGCAATCTTACATTCTATCAAAGAAATAAAAATATTTTATTTTTTGGTGCAACTGTAGTTATTGGAATATTACTAGCTTATATTGGGACTTTTTTATTTAAGGGCACTTTCAACTATTTATTTGAAATTCCACATAACAAAGGATTATCCACAGCTGACTTTTGGAATAAAGGAGTAGATTGGATTTTTGATACTTTTTTTGTTTACATTAAAGCATTTAATACATGGTTGATAAAAGAAGTGCTTCAACCAATGAGGGCTTTGTATTTAAGAATGCCTGCAATTGCCACAATAGTTTTAGTTGTTGGAGCTGGATACTTAATTGGTGGAATACGTTCAGCTTTAGTTGTTTGTGCTTTAACTTTATTTATTGCCTTAAGCCCTTGGTGGGATAGAGCATTGGTTACAGCATATATGGCAACTTTTGGAGTAATTGTATCTTGTATTATTGGATTTACAGTAGGAACTTTATGTTTTCAAAACAAACATTCAGCAAATTTTATGTTGGGTGTATGTGATATTTTTCAAACCTTCCCATCTTTTGTATATTTAATTCCTGTGATGATGTTATTTGGTATAACTGATACATCTGTATTGATAGCAGTCATAGTTTATGCAACGATACCTGCAACAAGATATACAATTGAGGGACTTAGAAGTGTTCCAGCTGGATTGCATGATGCTGCTACTATGTCAGGTGTGAATAAATTTCAAAGATTAACTAAAATAGAATTTCCTTTAGCATTCCCACATATGATGCTTGGTATAAATCAAACAATTGTATTTGCTTTATTTATGGTTATCATTGGAGCATTCATTGGAACAGAAGATTTAGGTCAATATATTCTAAAAGCACTATCAGATAAAAAAGGTGCAGGTATTGGATTAACACTTGGTATATGTGTAGCTTTTATTGCTTTAATATTTGATAATTTAATTAGAGCTTATGTTCAAAAAAGAAAAAAACACCTAGGTATTGACTAATTTTAATTTATTTATCTAAAAAAGTTTTCATTGAGTCATCCATAGCATTTGCCCATGGAGTGTGATGTATTGGAGCAACAGAACCGGTTACAGGTGAAGAAAAAGATTTATTTCTGTAAGTTAATATATCTTCAACTTTGTGATGTTCCCATTCTTTAAAGTGCTTTCTAATTAATTCAAAATCAATTTTAGGATAATCTGACATCTCATGAAGTTCTTTTGTATACTCTGTTTGAAAATCTATCATTTGATCTGGGTTTTCTAACTTTTCCTCAAGTGTAACCCATTTGTTAATATCTCTTTCAATATCTTTATCATTTGGAATTTTAATTTTATTCATTATCACATCTCTTGCATACCAAGCCTGACAATCAAACATATTAAATGTGTGGAATTGGTCTTGCATGCCAAGATACAAAAGTTTGTGATTATCTTGCCATACCACACCCTTATATAGCTTAGGTGGATAAAGTCTGTTTCTTGTTTTTAATTGTAAATTTTCCTCTAAAAATGGAAAGTGATGTAGATAACCAGTGCACAAAATTATTACATCAGCTTCCTGTTCAGTTCCATCTTTGAAAATTGCCTTTTTGCCTTCCAATTTATCTAAATAATGAACTTCCCTCATACCCTTAGGCCATTTGAATCCCATCGGATTATGTCTGTATCCAATTGTTACGCTCTTAGCCCCATACTTATTACATTGAAGCGCAACATCTTCAGCAGAATAACTACTACCTAAAACAATTACATTTTTATTTCTAAACTCTTCAGCATCCCTAAAATCATGAGAATGCATAATTCTTCCTGGAAAAGAATTCATTCCATCATATTCTGGAATAAATGGTACTGAAAAGTGTCCAGTTGATACAACTACGTAATCAAAATCATCTTTTAAAATTTTGTCATTTATTTTGTCCTGATAACTAACTTCAAATTTATCGTTTTTAAAAGTTGTTCCCACTACTCTCGTATTAAATTTAATTTTGTTTTTCATTTTACCTTTGCTTACTCTTCCAATTATATAGTCATACAAAACTGCTCTTGGAGGAAAAGATGGAATGGGTTTTCCAAAATGTTCATCAAAAGAATAATCTGCAAATTCTAAACATTCTTTTGGTCCATTAGACCATAGATATCTATACATGCTATTATGAACTGGATCTCCATATTGATCTGAGCCAGTTCTCCAATTGTAATTCCATAACCCTCCCCAATCTTCTTGTTTTTCAAAACAAACAATTTCAGGGATTTTCTCACCATTTTTTTCTGCTAATTCAAAAGATCTGAGCATAGACAAACCACATGGTCCAGCTCCTATAATTGCTACTTTGGTCATTAATTTACTAAATTTAATTTTGTAAAATTATTTTACTAACAAAATTAGGAATTTAAAATAAAATATTACATTATAATTAAGATTATTTGAGATTACTTTCTCTCGTATGTGTTGTATTAAACACATAAATTTTGAGCTAAATACATATGAAAAAAATTTTGGTAATTGGCGGTGGTGCAATGGGCTCAGCTTTTACAATCCCATGTTTAGAAAATAAAAATGATGTTACAATTACTGAACCTTATTCAAAAAGATTTATAAAAGATCTATCTTCAAAAAAAAAATTCCATTCTGCATTAAAAATAAAGCTTCCAGGTAAATTAAAATTTAGAAAATTTTCCAATGATCTATTAAAGGAAAAATTTGATCTTTTGGTAATTGCTTTAAGTTTACCAGGAATTGATTTTATTGCTAAAAAATTAAAAGATGAAAAAATAAAAACACCAGTTTTAGTGCTCACTAAAGGACTTAAATATTTATCTAAAAATAAAAAAATTTTAACAATTTCTGAAAATCTAAAAAGAAACTCTGGAATTCAAAATGTATCAGTTTTAAAAGGTCCTTGTTTGGCAAAAGAATTAGCCAGAAAAAATCAAACAAGTGTTGTAATTGCTAACAAAAGTATTAATTTCGCTAAAAAAATTGGAAAAAGAATTTCAACAAAATATTATCTCACTGAATTTTCTAAAGATGTAATTGGGGTTGAGGTTTGTTCAGCAATAAAAAATATTTATTCCATGATAATTGGAGCTGGTCAAAGTTTAAATGCTTCATCTAATTTATTTCAAAAATCAATTTTAGAAATGATGTTTTTAACTAAATATTTTAGAGGCAAAGAAGAAACAGCTATGGGACTTGCAGGAGTTGGTGATTTATATGTGAGTGCTGCGGGAGGTCGAAATAGCAAAATGGGTAGTTATTTAGGAAAAGGTTATACGTTTAAAATTGCTAAAAAAAAATTTATGCCAAATGATACTGTTGAAGGAGAACAACTTGTTAGAGAAATTGCACCGTATATACTTAAAAAAATTAATAGAAAGAAAATTCCTTTAATGATTAATTTATTTAGAGCAATATTGAATAATAAAAAACTTAAAATTAATTAATAATATATATGAAATCTAATTGGAATTATCCAACAACAGTTTGGGTCGGTGAAAATAGAATAAACGATTTAGGTGAAGCATGTAAAAATCTAAATATAAGCAAACCTTTATTTGTTACTGATAAAGATTTAGTAAATTTACCATTCATTAAAAAAATTATATCTGAAATTTCAAAGGAATTTAAAAAATTAAAAATTTTTTCAAACTTTTCCGGTAATCCAGTTGGAGAAAATGTTGATGATGGGGTAGAGGAATTTAAAACAAATAATTGTGATGGAGTTATTGCAATTGGAGGAGGAAGTGCACTAGATGTTGGAAAAGCAATTGCATTTATGTCAGGACAAAAAAGACCTATTTGGGATTTTGAAGATATAGGAGATTATTGGAAAAGAGCAGATGAAAAAAATATCTCATCGATAATTGCTATTCCAACTACAGCTGGAACAGGATCTGAAACAGGTCGAGCATCTGCAATTATTAATAAAAAAGCGGGTATTAAAAAAATTATATTTCACCCAAAGATTTTACCTTCAATTGTTATATTAGATCCAAAATTAACTGTTGAACTTTCTCCAAGACTGACTGCAGCCACGGGTATGGACGCTTTAGCTCATAATTTAGAGGCATTTTGTGCACCAAGCTTTCATCCTATGGCAGACGGTATTGCGTTAGAAGGCATAAAACTAATTAAAAATTCTCTTATCATTGCATTTAAGGATGGAAAAAATATCGAAGCTAGACAAAATTTATTAGCGGCCTCATCGATGGGATCTACAGCTTTTCAAAAAGGTTTAGGTGCCATACACTCATTAAGTCATCCAGTGAATGCTCAATATAATATTCATCATGGATTATCTAATGCAATTTTTATGCCATATGTTTTAACTTTCAATAGATCATCAATTGAAAAAAAAATAATTTCAATTTGTGATTATTTGGAATTGGATAAGAATTTTGATAGTTTTTTGTCATGGATATTGGCTTTAAGAAAAGATTTGGAAATTCCAAATACACTTTCTGACGTCATGGATTGTTCAAAATTTAACTTGGAGGAATTATCTTTAATGGCATTGAAAGATCCATCTACAAGTGGAAACCCTAAAAAAATTGATAAAGATGATCTTAAACTGATGTATGAACATAGTATCTCAGGAGAATTGTTTAAATGAAAAAAATACTAATTGTAGAAGGTAATTTAAGAGAGGAAAATCAAAGTTTTTCAAACAATGGAATTCAAACACATACAGAAAGTTTAAAAGACAGTTTAAGTTATTTTACTGACAAATTGACTTTTGATGTTGTTAATCCGTCATCAGATCAAAATATCCAAGTGATATCAAATCAGCTTGAAAAATATGATGGATTAATTTGGGGAGGAAGTAGTTTGAACATTTATAATAATACTCCAGAAATAAGAAGACAAATTGAGTTTATGAAAGATTGTCAAAACAAAGTAAAAAAAATTTTGGCTATTTGCTGGGGTATGCAAGTAGCAGTTACCGCTGCAGGCGGTCAGGTAAAAAAAGCAAATAATTCTCATATCGGAATAGCAAATGGAATAGAGATTAACCAGCATGGATTAAATCACCCACTTTATGAAAATAAAGATCAAAAATTTAATTCTCCAGCTTTTAATTTTGATGAGGTTATAAAATTACCTGAGAATGGAATTTGTTTAGCATCAAATAAAATTAATAAAATACAAAGCTTATATTTTAAAACAAACAATACATGCGTTTGGGGTTTACAATATCATCCTGAAATAACTTATGAAAAAATGATAAGTCTAATTCAGTTTAGAAAAGATAAATTAATTGAAAATAGAAAAGTATTCAAAGATGAAAGTGATGTTGAGGGACATATCTCTTTCATCAAACAAGAAATTTTAAGAACCGATAAAGAAAAAAGAATGATGGAATTAAAAAATTGGCTAAAACAATTGAATTAAAACAATCCTTCTATTTCACCTTTTTCATTTAGCTTAATAGAGTCTGCTGCTGGAACTTTTGGTAATCCTGGCATAGTCATGATTGCTCCACAAACTACAACTATGAATTCAGCTCCAGAGGATAATCTAATTTCTCTTATTGGCAAAATATGTCCAGAAGGAGCACCTTTGAGAGTAGGATCTGTGCTAAAACTATATTGTGTTTTTGCTACACATATTGGAAGATTTCCATAACCTTCTTTTTCAAAATTTTTTAATTGCTCTCTTATTTTGGCATCAGCAACAACTTCACTGGCATCGTAAATTTCTTTTGCAATTTTTTCTATTTTTTTAAATAAAGGTAAATCGTCTTTATATAAGAAACCAAACTCACTTTTTTCCTCACAAAGCTTAACAACTTCTGTAGCTAAATCTTTTGTACCTTCACCGCCATTAGCCCAGTGAGAACACATGAATGCTTTTACACCCATTCTTTCTGCGAACTTAATCAATGTTTGAATTTCATTTTCAGTATCATTTATAAATGAATTGACAGCAACTGTTACTGGTAAACCGAATTTTCTTAAGTTTTGGACGTGCCTTTCTAAGTTTACTAATCCAGCTTCTAATGCTTTTACATTTTCTTTTTTTAAATCTTCTTTTTCAACTCCGCCATGCATTTTCAAAGCTCTAACAGTTGCAACTACAACAACACAACTAGGTCTTAAACCAGACTTTCTACATTTAATATCTAAAAATTTTTCTGCACCAAGGTCAGCACCAAATCCAGCTTCAGTTACAACATAATCAGCAAGTTTTAAGCCAGCTTTCGTTGCTATAACAGAGTTACATCCATGTGCAATGTTTGCAAATGGACCACCATGAATAATAGCAGGATTATTTTCTAACGTTTGAGTTACATTAGGCCTGATTGCTTCTTTAAGCAAAACAGTCATTGGACCTTCAGCTTTAAGGTCTTTAGCAAAAATTGGTTTCTTATCTCTTGTATAAGCAACTGTTATATTTCCAATTCTTTTTTCTAAGTCTTCAAGATTATTTGCAAGACAGAAGATAGCCATTATTTCTGATGCAACAGTTATGTCAAAACCATCTTCTCTAGGAAAACCGTTTGCAACACCACCTAAATTTATATTAATAGATCTTAAGGCTCTATCATTCATGTCCATCACTCTTTTCCAGACAATTCTTCTTACATCTATATTTAGTTTGTTGCCCCAATAAATATGATTATCAATTAGCGCTGATAATAGATTATGTGCTGATGTAATTGCATGAAAGTCGCCAGTAAAATGTAAATTAATTTGTTCCATTGGTACAACTTGAGCATACCCCCCACCTGCAGCTCCACCTTTCATTCCAAAAGATGGACCTAAACTTGGTTCTCTTAAACACACTATAGATTTTTTTCCAATTTTGTTTAGACCGTCGTTCAATCCAACTGAGGTAGTTGTTTTCCCTTCTCCTGCTGGAGTAGGTGTTATTGCTGTTACTAAAATTAGTTTGCCATCTTTTTTACTTTTTAAACCATCTAAATATTCTAAATTTATTTTTGCTATATGACGACCCATTGGACTGAAAGCTGAACTTTCGTCAGGAACATTAATTTTAGCTAAAATGTCTTTGATTGGTTGCATTTTAGCTTCTCTTGCTATTTGTATGTCTGATTTTACTTCACTCATTAGATCCTTTATAAATATTTAAAAAGATGGACGATTAGTATCTCTTTTTAGCACCTTTGGAAATATCTAAAAATTATATATAAAAAAAATATGAACTATTTATATTCATTATTATAAAATTTAAAGATGCAAAAATACTCAATATTCAATCTAGTTAAAAACGCTTTTTCTAATCATGATAATTGGGATTTAGCCTGGAAAGATCCTACTCCAAAGGAAGAATATGACGTAGTAATAATAGGTGGTGGAGGCCATGGCCTAGCAACTGCTTATTACTTGGCAAAAGAGCATCAAATTACAAATGTTGCAATAATAGAGAAAGGTTGGATTGGTGGAGGAAATGTTGGGCGTAATACAACTATAATAAGATCAAATTATATGCATGACGATAATGCATTGTTTAGTGAATTTGGAATGAATTTATGGAGAAAGATGAGTCAGGATTTAAATTACAATGTAATGTTTTCTCCAAGGGGAATTATAAATCTTGCACACTCTGATGCACAAATGAATGTTTATGCAAGAAGAGGAAATTCAATGAGATTAAATGGTATTGATGCAGTTCTTTTAAATAGAGAAGAAGTAAGAGAAATTATTCCAATGGCAGATTTTTCAGATAACGTAAGATTTCCAATTTTTGGTGGACTTATGCAACCTAGTGCAGGTACTGCAAGACATGATGCGGTAGCTTGGGGTTATGCTCGTCAAGCGGACTCAATGGGTGTTGATATAATTCAAAATTGCGAAGTTACTGGATTTGATGTTTCAGCAGGGAAAATTAATGGAGTAAGAACGTCTCGTGGAAATATTAAAGCAAAAAAAATTGGATTATGTGTTGCAGGTAGCACTAATATTTTAGCTGAAAAATTAAATATGACCTTACCAATTGAAACACACTTGTTACAGGCATGTGTTTCTGAACCAGTTAAACCGGTTTTGGATAAAGTAGTTACTTTTGGTGCGGGACATTTTTATATAAGTCAGTCAGACAAAGGTGAAATGGTAATGGGTGGTGATTTAGATGGCTATAACAGTTATGCTCAAAGAGGAAATTTGCCAACCCTTCAACATGTATTAACAGAAGGAATAGCGATGATGCCATTTTTAAGCAAATTAAAAATGCTAAGAACATGGGGTGGAATAATGGATATGTCGATGGATGGTTCACCTATTATAGATAAAACTCATATTGAAGGTTTATATTTAAATTGTGGTTGGTGCTATGGTGGTTTTAAAGCAACGCCAGCATCTGGTTGGACATTTGCACACACAATAGCACAAGATAGAGTTCACGAACTAAATTCTGGATACAACTTAAATAGATTTAGTACTGGTCATTTGCTTGATGAAAAGGGACTTGGTACAAAAACTTGGATTTCATAAATGCTTCATATTAAATGTCCACATTGTGGTATGAGATCACAAAATGAATTTTCTTATGGAGGAGATGCTAGTATCAAAAGACCAGAGCTTGGTAAAGAAGTTTCAGATCAAGAATGGGATAATTTTGTTTATAATAGAAAAAGCTTAAGAGGAAAACACTGGGAATTGTGGCAACACATATCAGGTTGCAGGCAATGGATAAAAGTTGAGAGAGATACAGCAACTCATGAGATTTTTAATACCCTCAAAGCTAACGAGGAAATTTCTTAATGACCCAAAGCTTTAGATTGGAAAATATCGGATTAATAAATAGAGATAAAAAACTTTCATTTAAATTTAATGGAAAAAGTTATTATGGTTATGAGGGAGATACTTTAGCATCTGCATTAATAGCAAATGGAGTTCATCTAGTAGGAAGAAGTTTTAAATATCATAGACCAAGAGGATTTTTTGGAGCAGGAGTGGATGAGCCTTACGCAATAGTTCAACTTTATAGAAATGGAGAAACTGAACCAAATATTAAAGCCACAGAACAAGAACTTTTTGAGGGTCTGGAGGCAAAA
This sequence comes from uncultured Pelagibacteraceae bacterium, assembly GCA_902555945.1. Taxonomy (GTDB): domain Bacteria; phylum Pseudomonadota; class Alphaproteobacteria; order Pelagibacterales; family Pelagibacteraceae; genus Pelagibacter. The sequence goes on from CACDUS010000001.1 coordinate 91,588, forward strand.
AGTGTAAATTGTTGGCCTAGTGTTAATTTCGATATTGGGGCGATAAATAATTTTTTAAAAATTTTTCTTCCAGCTGGGTTTTATTACAAAACTTTTATGTGGCCGAAAAGTTTTTTGGTATAAAGTTTATGAACCATTTATTAGAAAAGCGGCTGGACTTGGCGTTGCTTCTATTAAACATGATAAAGAGAGATACGAGCACAAATATGAATATTGTGACTTGTTGATTGCTGGCTCAGGTCCATCTGGTTTAGCAAGTGCATATGCTGCAGCAAAGAATGGGGCAAAAGTTATATTAGCAGAAGATAAAGCAAGATTTGGTGGAACTTTACTTACAAACGAAGTCAATATTGGAAATAAAACAGGTAAAGAATGGGCTGATGGAATTATTGCTGAGCTTAAAGAAATGCCCAATGTAACTGTAAAAAATAGATCACAAGTTTTTGGTTATTATGATCACAATATGTTAGTGATGTCTGAAAGGATTAGTGACCATTTACCTAAAACAAAAAAATTTCATCCAAAACAAAGACTTTGGTACATTAGATCAAAAGAAGTTTTAATTTCATCTGGATCTATTGAGAGGCCAATTGTTTTTGGAAATAATGATACTCCTGGAGTAATGTTGTCATCAGCAGCAAAAGAATATTTAAAAGTGTATGGTGTATTAGTAGGAAAAAATCCTTTAATATTCACTAATAATGATAGTGGCTATGAAACAGCTATTGAGTTTAAAAAGAATGGTATTGATCCTGTAATATTAGATACAAGAAAAGATCCTAAGTCGGAAATAATTGATGAAGCAAAAAATTTAGGAATAGATATTAAATTTTCTTATGTAGTAGTGGCTGCACAAGGTTATAAAAAAGTTAAATCAGCAGATATTGCAAAAATTTCAGAAAATAAAGAAGAACTTGGTTTAATAGAAAATATTAAGTGTGATTGTATATGTGTTTCTGGTTTTTGGACACCAACTATTCATTTGGCCTCACAATCAGGAAACAAAACAAAGTTTAATGAAGATATAGATGCATTTGTTCCAGGCAAATCAAAACAAAATGAGAGAACATTAGGTGCTGCCAATGGTATTTATACCTTAGAGGAAACCTTGAAAAGTTCATTTGAAACTGGTTATGAATTATCAAAAAAAATTACTAATACTGATAATAAGATTTCTTTTCCAAACGTTGTTGAAAAAAAATCAACTGTTCATGATAAATTTTGGTGCGTGCCACTTCCTAAAGGCAAAAATTATAAAAGGTTTTTAGATTTTCAAAACGATGTAGCAGTTTCAGATGTTGAGATAGCTTTAAAAGAGGGCTATCGATCAATAGAGCATGTTAAAAGATATACCACACTTGGTATGGCAACTGACCAAGGAAAGACTAGTAATCTAAACGGCTTACAATTAGTGTCTAAAATTGAAAATAAAGTTGTACCAGCAGTTGGACACACTACTTTCAGACCACCTTACACACCAGTTTCAATTGGAGCTATTGTAGGCAGAGAAGTGGGCAAACATTCTAAACCAACTAGAAAATCTCCAATGCATTATTGGCATGAAAAAAACAATGCAGTTTTTGTAGATGCTGGAGTGTGGCTAAGACCAAGATTTTATAAACGAGGAAATGAAAACTTATTTGAGGCATCAAAAAGAGAAGCTAAGAATGTAAGAACAAATGTTGGTGTTTGTGATGTGACTACTTTAGGTAAAATTGATATTAAAGGACCAGATGCGGCTGAACTTCTAAATAGAGTTTATACAAATGCTTGGTTAAAGTTGCCTGTTGGAAAAGCTAGATATGGTGTGATGCTTAGAGAAGATGGAATTGTAATGGACGATGGCACTACAACAAGAATTTCAGAAAATCACTATCATATGACTACTACAACTGCCCAAGCAGCAAATGTTCTTTCACATTTAGAATATTATTTGCAATTAGTATGGCCAGAATTGAATGTAAATGTTGTTTCAACTACTGAACAATGGGCAGGTGCTGCAATAGCTGGTCCTAAATCTAGAGAATTATTACAAAAACTTTTTCCAAACTCTGATGTTTCAAATGAAGGTTTACCTTTCATGGGTTTTATGGAAGGAGATTTATTTGGTGTAAAAGCTAGAATTTTTAGAATTTCATTTTCAGGTGAACTTGCATATGAAGTAAACGTTGAGTCGGATAATGGAAACTTCATGTGGGAAAAATTATGGAAATCGGAAAAGAATTTAATATCCAACCATATGGTACAGAAGCGTTATCAACTTTGAGAATAGAAATGGGACATGTGGCGGGATCAGAGCTTGATGGAAGAACAATACCATATGATAATTCTCTTGAGGGATTAGTAAGTAAAAAGAAAGATTTTATTGGCAAAAGATCTTTAACTAGAGAAGCATTTACCACTAATGACAGACAAAAAGTAGTTGGTGTTGTTCCTTTAGATAAAAAAACAAGTATACCTGAAGGATCTCATTTAGTTAAAGATGCAAAAGCAGCATTACCTAATCCAAAATTAGGGTATATTTCTGCATCTTGTTGGAGTGTTGAGTATGATAATCCATTTTCTTTAGCAATTCTTAAAGATGGAAAAAATATGATTGGAAAAAAGTTATTTGTAATGTCTCCACTAAAAAACAAAATAATCCCAGTGGAGATAGTTTCTTCACACTATGTAGACCCAAAAGGAGAAAGAGTAAGATCATGAGTTCTTTATCAGCTTTAGAAAAAATTCATACAAAAGGATTGAAAGGCGATCATGATGGGAAGGATGAAAAAAATCTTTTAAAAATATCTGAAATAAAAAATTTGCAAATTGTTCAAATAGTTCAATTTAAAAATTCTAAACTTTCTTTAGATAGTATTAATATTGATAATCTTAAGTTTAAAAATGAACCATTAAGTGTAGTAAGTAACAACGACACAAGAATTTTATGGAACAGTCCAAATAATTGGTTTTTAGTTTCAACAAAAAATTTATATAAAGATATTCAAGATTTATTTAAAGAGGAAGATTTTGCTGTTACCGATTTATCTCACTCAAGAGCTATAATCGAAATTGAAGGGAAAGAAGCTAAAGAGGTATTAAAGAAAGGATGTCCTTTTAATTTTAATATTTTAAAAAAAAATAATTCAATTAACTCCGTGTATAATGGCATTGCATTTACAGTTGATATGCTTGAGGACAATCCGGATAAGATGAGAATATTTACTTTAAGAAGCTTTGGAGAGTCTTTACATCATTCAATTACTGATGCCTCTTTGGAATTTGGATATATTGGAATTTAATTTTTATTATCAATTAAACTGTTTTATGTTAATCTTTTAGTATAAAATGAAACTAGCTGGATCATATTTAATAAATCTTGATAAACAAAAAGTTTGGGATGCTTTAAATAATCCTGAAATTTTAAAACAATCGATTCCGGGTTGTGAAGAATTTGTGAAAAATTCAGATACAGAATTTACTGCTACCGCTACAAATAAAATTGGACCTTTCAATGCTAGTTTTACTGGAGATATTGAACTAACAGATCTTGACCCTCCTAATAGTTATAAAATTACTGGTTCTGGAAACTCACCAGTTGGTTTTGCATCGGGAGAAGCAACAGTAAAATTAGAAGATGCAGAAAATGGAACTAATCTTGTTTATGAAGTTGAAGCAAATGTTGGTGGGAAGATTGCACAAGTTGGATCAAGATTGATAGATATGACCGCAAAAAAAATGGCAGACATTTTTTTTGGTAAATTTTCAGAATTGATATCTACTAAAGATAGTCCATCTAATGAAATATTGACTGATGAAAAAACTGACAAACAAGATCAGCTAAAGCCAAAAATACAAAATCAGAAAGTATTAATTTATGCAGCCGTTGCAGTAGCTGTGGCTATATTGATCTATTCATTTCTTTAAAAAATTAGGAAATTCCATAACAAATAATATCTAGAGTTCTACTGGAAGTAGAAATGTTTCAAAATTAATAATTGCTTCTCTATTTTACTTATGATGTACTTAAATTTATTCAGGAAGGAGACGCTTGATGACAAAAGTAACATTAGAAGTAAATGGTAAAAAGGTCAGCAAAGAGGTTCCAGACCACACACTTTTATCAGTTTTTTTAAGAGATAATTTAAATTTAACAGGCACACATGTTGGATGTGACACTAGTCAATGTGGAGCTTGTGTAGTTCATGTTGATGGCAAATCAATAAAAAGTTGTTCTACCTTAGCAGCAGATGTTGAAGGATCAAAAGTAACAACAATCGAAGGTTTAGCAAAAGATGGAAAACTTCATCCAATGCAGGAAGCATTCAAAAAAACTCATGGATTACAATGTGGATATTGCACTCCAGGCATGGTTATGAGTGCAGTAGACCTTCTACAAACTAAAAAAAATCCTAGTGATCAAGAAATTAGAGAGTGGTTAGAAGGTAATATCTGTAGATGTACAGGTTACCAAAATATAGTAGCTGCAGTTAAAGAAGCTGCAACAAAAATGTAATTTAAAAAAAAGGAGAAAATAAAAATGGCAAGTTTAGTTGGATCTAGAGTTGAAAGAAAAGAAGATGGAAGATTTTTACAAGGAAGAGGAAGATATACAGCTGATATTAATATAGCAAATCAAACTTACGCTGTATTTGTAAGATCGCCTCACGCAAGAGCAAAAATTAAAAGTGTAGACACTTCAAAAGCTTTAAAGTCATCAGGTGTAGTTGGAGTTCTAACAGGAAAAGAAATAGCAGAGGATAAAATTGGTGGTTTGATTGCTGGTTGGGCAATTAGAAGTGAAGATGGATCTGAAATGAAAGTTCCAGCTAACCCACCGTTAGCAAAAGATATCGCTAACTTTGTAGGTGAGCCTATCGCAGTTGTTTTTGCAGAAACTTTAGATGAAGCAAAAGAAGGTGCAGAAAAAGTAAAAGTTGATTACAAAGTTTTAAAAGCTGTTGTAGATCCAGCTGATGCAATGAAAAGCGAAGCTATTCATGATGGTGTAGATAAAAATCTTTGTTATGATTGGTTATTAGGTGATAGAAAAGCAGTTGATGAAGCTTTTGCTAAAGCTGATAAAATTATTAAAGTCGATTTAATTAATAATAGATTAGTTCCCAATGCAATGGAGCCAAGAGCATGCGTAGTTGATTATAATACTGCATCAGAGGAAATCACTTTGTATACTACAAGTCAAAATCCACACTTATCAAGACTGGTTATGTCTGCATTTGGTAATGTGGCACCTGAAAACAAATTGAGAGTTGTTGCGCCGGATGTTGGTGGTGGATTTGGATCAAAGATCAATGTTTATAATGAAGAGATAGTTTGTAGTTGGGCTTCAAAAAAAATTGAAAGACCAATTAAATGGGTTGCTGAAAGAACAGAGTCTTTTTTAACAGATACTCATGGAAGAGATCATGTTACTCATGCAGAGTTAGCAGTTACAAATGATGGTAAGTTTTTAGGTTTTAAAAATGAAACAATTGCAAACTTAGGAGCTTATGCAAGAGTATTTGGAACAGTTACTCCAACTTATTTGTTTGGACCATGTGCAACTGGAGTTTATGTAATTCCTGCTGCATACTCTAATGTAAAAGCTGTATATACTAATACTGCACCAGTAGATGCTTACAGAGGTGCTGGACGACCAGAAGCAACTTATACAATTGAAAGATTAGTTGAAAAAGCTGCTATGGAATTAGGTATAGATAAAACTGAAATTAGAATGAAAAATTTTCCAACTCAGTTTCCATTTAAACAAACATTAGTTCATACAGTTGATTCTGGTGACTACGTTGCTGGATTAGAAAAAGCAAAACAAATGGCAGATTATGCTGGCTTTGAAGCTAGAAGAAAAAAATCTGAAGCTAATGGAAAATTAAGAGGAATAGGTGTTTCATCTTATTTTGAAGCTTGCGGTATTGCTCCTTCAGCTGCAGTAATGTCTTTAGGTTGCGGTGTTGGTCTCTGGGAGTCTGCTGAAGTAAGATTTAATCCTACAGGACAGATATCTGTATTTACAGGTGCACACAGTCATGGACAAAGTCATGATACAACTTTTGCACAAATAGCTGCAGATGAGTTGGGTGTACCAATGGAAAACATTGATGTTGTTCATGGTGATACTGATAAAGGAACATTTGGAATGGGTACTTATGGATCTAGATCTTTGACTGTAGGTGGTATTGCAATTGTAAACGCTTGTAAAAAAATTGTAGCTAAAGGTAAAAGAGTTGCAGCTAAAATGCTTGAAGTCAACGAAGATGAAATTGAATTCAAGGATGGAGAATTTGTTGCTCTAAAATCAAACAAGAAAAAAACAATAGGAGAAGTTGCTTTTGCTTGTTATTTACCAGGTCAAAGAGATGAAATGAAATCACCAATACCAGAAGGTGATGAACCAGGATTAATTGAATCCTCTTTCTTTGATCCAGCTAACTTTTCTTTTCCAGCTGGTTCACATATCTGTGAAGTAGAAATTGATCCTGATACTGGAAATGTAAAAGTAGAGAAATATACTGCTGTTGATGATTTTGGAAGAATAGTAAATCCAATGATCGTTGAAGGACAAGTTCATGGAGGAATTGCTCAAGGAATAGGGCAGGCTTTACACGAAAATACTCAATATGATGAAACAGGACAGTTGATGACTGCTTCTTATATGGATTATACAATGCCAAGAGCTGATAACTTTCCTGAATTTAATTTAGGATTTACTTGTACTCATGCAACTTCAAATCCTTTGGGAGTTAAGGGTTGTGGAGAAGCTGGTGCAATTGCTTCGCCACCAACGGTAATGAATGCAGTTATTGATGCATTGGGTGGTCAAGAAATTTCAATGCCAGCTACAGCTGAAAAAGTTTGGAAGGCTTGTAAAGCTATGAAAAAATCTAACGCTAAAGCAGCATAGGAGGAAAATATGAAATCATTTAATTATCACGCACCAAAAGATGTTAAAGATGCTACTAAACTAGCTTCCTCTAGTTCAGCTTTTTTAGCAGGAGGAATGACAACAATTCCTTCAATGAAGCTTGGATTAGCAAGTTACAAAGATGTTATTGATATTAAGAAAATAAAAAAACTATCAGGCATTAAAGTTAGTGGAAAAACTGTAACTATAGGTGCAACAACAAAACATGTAGAAGTTGCTACATCAAAGGATGTTAAAAAAGCAATACCAGCTCTAGCTAAGTTAGCTGGTAATATTGGTGATGCTCAAGTTAGAAACAGAGGAACTATCGGTGGATCAATTTCTAACAATGATCCATCAGCATGTTATCCATCTGCTTGTATGGCACTTAATGCAGTTATTCATACAAACAAAAGAAAAATAGATGCAGAAAAGTTTTTTACAGGAATGTTTGAAACAGCTTTAAAAAGTGGAGAACTTGTTGAAGCAGTAGAGTTTCAAATTCCAGAAAAAGCTGATTATCAAAAACATCCAAACCCAGCATCTAGATATGCGATTATAGGAGTGTTTGTTGCTAAACACAAAAAAGATGTGAATGTTGCAGTAACAGGAGCAAAATCTTGTGTTTATATTGATAAAGATTTATCAAAAAAATTAAGCTCTAATTTTTCTGTGTCCTCAATAGAAGGTACAGATGTTAAATCTTCAGGGATGAACTCTGATATGCATGCATCAGCAGAGTACAGAGCAAATCTTGTGTCACTATACGCAAAAAAAGCTGTTGAAGCTTGTTAGTTAAGATTTATATTTCATCAAATGAAAAACTCATTTGATGAAAAGATACTAGAAGAAGCGCACGATTGGGTAAAAGCTAATCAAAAAGTTGTCCTAGCAACAGTAATTCAAACTTGGGGATCCTCTCCAAGACAAGTTGGAAGCAGAATGATAGTTAATGAGAAAGGAGACTTTTCAGGCTCTGTTTCAGGTGGATGTGTAGAGTCTGCAGTTGTTAGAGAATGTATTGGCCTTATCAAAGATAATAAACCTTGTAAAAAGATAGAATTTAAAGTTTCAAATGAAAGTGCTTGGGAAGTTGGTCTTGCTTGTGGTGGAGAAATAGCTGTCTATTTAGAACAAGTTAATTAATGAAATTACAAACACTAAAATCAATTATTGAAAAAAAGAAAAATAAATCTGAATTTGCAATAATCACTAATCTTAAAACAGGGGAGAGTGAAATTTTTGAAAAAGACAAACCTTTAAGTAAAGAAATGGAAGTTTATTCCAATCAAATCAATGAATTTTTTAAATCTAAAAAAAATGGTGTTATAGAAAATTCTGAAATATTTGTTGAAACTTATATATTGCCAATAAAAGTAATTATAGTTGGAGCAGTTCACATTGCTCAATATTTAGTAGATTTTGCAAAAAGTTTAAACTTTGAAATTTCAATTATAGATCCTAGAGGTTATTTTGCATCTGAACAAAGATTTCCTGATATGAAAATAATCAATAAGTGGCCAGATGAAGCTTTCAAAGAAATAGACACAAATGAAAATACGGCATTAATTGCTTTAACGCATGATCCAAAAATTGATGATCCAGCATTACAACATGCTTTGAAGAAAAAATTTTATTACATAGGAGCTCTTGGTAGTAAAAAAACTCATGAAAACAGATGTCAAAGATTAAAGGAAGCTGGCTTTAGCGATGAACAGATTAAATCAATTCATGGACCAATAGGAATTAAATTAGGCGGAAGATCTGCACCAGAAATAGCTTTATCAATAATTGCTCAATTAGTTTCAGAAACTTACAAAAAGTGATTAGACCAATTAAAATAGAAGATAAAAAAGACTGGGAAAAACTTTATAGAGGTTATGCAGATTTTTATAAAGTTGAAATGAATGATGAAATATTAACCAAAGTATGGAAGTGGTTATTTGATCAAGAACATGAAGTAAGTGGCTTAGTTTATGAAGAAAATTCCAAAGTTATTGCATTAGCTCACTATAGAAAAATGCCGAGTCCATTAAGAGGAAAATATATCGGGTTTCTAGATGACTTGTTTGTAGATCCAAAACATAGAGGAAAAAAAATAGGAGAGAAAATTTTAAGTGAGTTAAAAGTTATATCTGAAAAGAATAAATGGGGGTTAATTAGATGGATCACTAGAAATGATAATGCAAGAGCTAAAAGCTTATATGATAAAGTATCTGAAAAAACTACTTGGGATACTTACGAATTAAAATGATTAAAGCAATTCTACTAGCTGCTGGCCAATCTAAAAGATTAAAATCTGAAAATAAATTAATTAAATTATATAAAAAAAAACCCTTAATAAATCATTCATTAAATGCATTACACAAGAGTAAAGTTAACAAAGTTATCATTGTTCTTGGCTATCAACATAAAGAAGTAAAAAAAATTATTAAAAAAAATAAAAAAAATATTTTTATTCATAACAAAAATTATAAAAAAGGTATGGCATCATCAATTAAAGTTGGTTTAAAAAAAATATCTAGAAATGATAAAGGATTTATTATCGTTCAATCAGATATGCCATTTATTAAAAAATCAGATATTAACAAAATTTATAAATCAATTAATACAAAAACACATTTAGTTTATGTCTTAAAGTTTAAGAATAGAATAGGTAATCCGATAGGTTTTAATATTTCACTTCTAAAAAAATTTAAAAATATCAAAGGTAAATTTGGTGCAAAATTTATGGTTAAAAGACTTAAAAACAAAACAAAATTTATAAAAATTAATAGTGCTAAATCATTTAAAGATTTTGATAAAGTCTCAGATTTTAGAGTCTGATTTACTGAAATTAATTCTAAAAAGTAAAAGAAAAATTAAAATTATTAAAAAAATAAGTGGTTTAAAGAATATAGTTTTTGATAACCAAATAAAATGTAAAACTCCAAAAATTGAAATTACATAAACTAACTTATGAAGTTTTTTCCAATTTTGTTTTAGAAGTTTTACCATTTTATCTGATGAAGTGATTGCCAAAGGTATTAATAAAAGCCAAGCAGAGAATCCAATAAATACAAATTTCTTTTTTAAAACATCATTGATTAATGGCTCAAAATCAAATCTATAATCAAGTCCAACATAACTAAGCATATGAATTGATGCATAAAAAAAAGCAAATAGACCAAGCATTCTTCTAAATTTAATCCACTCTAATGATTTTGTAATTTTTCTAAGTGGTGTCATTGAAAGAGTTAAAAGAATAAAGATCAAAGTCCATTCTCCAAAATGATTTATGATCCTGTCAACTGGTTCAGGACCTAATTTATTAAAAAATATTTGATAAGTGATTATATAAATTGGCCAAAGGGAAATTAAGAAAACAGCAGGTTTGAAATAGTTTTTCAATTTATTTTAGTAATTCTTTTTTAAATCCATACCACTATAAAGGTGAGCTACTTCGTCTCCATAACCATTGAACATTAAAGTTTCAATTCTTGGTGCTAAAATACTTTCTCCTATTACTCTTTCTGTTGCCTGAGACCATCTAGGATGATCGACATCAGGGTTTACATTTGAGTAAAAACCATATTCTCTTGGTGAAGCATTTTTCCAAGCAGTATTAGGCATATTTTTTGTTAATCTAATTTTCACAATTGCTTTTGCACTTTTAAATCCATACTTCCATGGAATAAATATTCTTAATGGCGCTCCATTCTGATTTGGTAAAGTTTTACCATACAAACCTGTTACAACGGTAGTAAGCGGATGCATTGCTTCATCCAATCTTAAACCTTCGATGTAAGGCCAGTTTAAAACAGGATATCTCTGTCCAACCATTTCTTCTGGATTATAAACTGTTTCAAATTCAACAAACTTTGCAGAGGATTTAATCTCTACTTTATTTAGTAACTCACTTAACGAAAAACCTAACCATGGAATTACCATCGACCAACCCTCAACACATCTTAGTTTTAAAATTCTTTCTTCAGATTTAATAGCTAAAACTTCTTCAATTGGTAGTTCCAAAGATTTTTCAACTTCACCTTCAATTTTTACACTCCAAGGTCTTGTAGTAAAATTTTTTGCTCTTCTATGAGGATCACCTTTCCCTGTTCCAAACTCATAGTAATTATTATATGTCGTTATATCTTGATAACTTGTTGGTTCGTTTAAATTACTTGCTTTAGCATTAATTAATGGAACAGAACTTAAAGAAAGTGCACCTAAACCACAACCCATCGATTTAATAAAAGATCTTCTTTTATGATAAATCTTTTCGGGTGTAATTTCAGAATGTTTAAACTTTTTCATTAGCTATTGGATTCCCTTTTAACCATTCACTTTCTTCATTTTCATAATGTTCTTTCTTCCAAATTGGAGATCTTTTTTTTATTTCTTCAATTATATATCTTGAAAGTACATAAGCTTGATCACGATGTTTGCAAGCAACTGCGATAATAATACTTATCTCACCTAATTTTAAATAACCTTTGGCATGTTCAATAAATACAGCTTTATCTTTAATATCTAACTTTTGGTCTGCTTCATTATAAATTTCTTCAAAACTTTTAATCACCATTTCATCATGACTGTCATAAGTAATTCCAGTGACTGTTTTATTGTCATTGATATTTCTTACAGTACCTAAAAAGTAAATTGATGCTCCAAATTTAGAGTCTTTAATAAATTTTTCAGCGTTTGAAGTAAGTATTTTCTCTTTTTTAGAATCTACTATTTTTGTATGAAGCATTAACCTCCTCCGATAGGAGGTATAATACCAATCTTTTGATCTTTTGTGATTTTATAATTGTCGCTAATTATTTCATTATTTTCAGAACAAAATGCTGAGGATTTTACAACTTTTATGAAGTTTTCATTACCTTGAAAATTTTTGTCTATATATTTGATAATCTCATTCCTTAAATCATCTATTGAAGATTGATCTTTTACATTTAATTCTAAGTGATCTTTATTACTAAAATCTCTACTAGCCCCAAATAATTCTAATTTGATTTTCATTTTTTCAATTTAGCTGAAAATTTTAAGTTCTCATCTTTAAATTGTGATTTATTTTTATTAATAAAGTCATCCATAATCTTTACTTTTTCATCTTCAAATTCAGCAACTTTTCTATCATTAAGATCTACATATAAAGCTAAAATTTCTATTGTTGAGGCTAGATATTTTTTTTCTTTATGTATCATTTCCATTTTATATTGAAGTCGTTTTTTATCATGATCAAAGTAAACACAATTGATATCAACTTCATCATTTAGCTGGAGTTCTTGATTGTAAGTTATATGAGACTCTACAATCATTGTACTTTTTTTAGTAGTCTTTGCGGAGTGCTCACCCATTTTAAAGATATTATTAAGAGTATCAGCACCATATTTATCAAACATTAAAAGATAATATGAAACATTCATATGATCATTGTAATCAATCCAATCTTTAATTACTTTTTGAGAACTTAAATAAACAGACATTAAATATTAAAAAATATTTTTAAGAAATTCAGGTAAACCATCTGGATTAGTCCACAAGCCACTTTTTCCACCTTCTTTAATTAATAATTTAACATTATCTATTTTAAGATGAGGATTTACTATTTTACTTAAATCATAAATAGTTATTAACGCAGCATTAACTCCCATAATGGCTTCCATCTCTACTCCTGTCTTAGCGACAGCTGATACAACACAAAAAACCTCCAATGAATTATCTCCTTCATTCATAATTATTTTAGTTGCTGTGTGGTCGATTGGAAGTGGATGGCATAAAGGAATTAATTCACTTGTTTTCTTTACACCCAATACAGCTGACACTTCAGCTAAAGTCACAGGATCTCCTTTAGGCATTTTTTTATTTTTAATTAAATTAAAAACTTCTTTTCCAACATAAATCTTTCCTGATGCTAATGCTCTACGGAATGTTTCTTTTTTTGAAGAAACATCAACCATATTAAAAGAATTTTTTTGGAATATTTCTTTTGCCCAATCTTTAAGTTCGTCTTGATTAATAATTTTTAATTTTGACATTAACCACCTGTTGTAGATAAATTTTTTGTTAAACCTGTTTCCCCTAACTCTAAATAGTGAGACTCTTTTTTAAACTTCATTTGACCCATTATCAGATCTTGTAATTCTTCTGTTTGATCATCTTTTTGTAATAAATGTCTAATACTTATTCCTGTATTACCAAATAAACATAATCTTAAATCTCCTCTAGAGGTAATTCTTAAGCGGTTACAGGTTCTGCAGAAATCTTTAGAGTAAGGTGCTATTATTCCAAATTTCCCTTTAAATTCTGGATTAATATAATTTAAAGATGGTCCAGCATCTTTACCTAATGTTTGATAAATCCAATTATTTTTATTTAAGTATTCTTTAAAAATTTTTGATGAGACATGATATTTGTTGAAATAATCTAAGTTATCTCCAGTTTGCATTAGTTCTATGTATCTAAAATCAACTTTATTTATTTTTATAAATTCTGCCCAAGACCCAAAATCTTTTTCTGACGCATTTATTCCATTTAAAAGAACTGCATTAATTTTTATGTTATCAAAGTTCAAATCTTGTAAAATTTTGATACCCTTTAAAATTTCTGGTAGTCGATCGTGCCCAGTAATAGTTTTAAATGTGTTTCTATTAAGACTATCGATGCTAATATTAATGCCGTTTAATCCACTATCTACTAACATTTTTGCTTTTTCATCTAAATGATAACCATTTGTAGTAATTACAACTTTTTTGATTCCAGCCTCATTTTTTAATACTTTAATAATATCAAAAAAATCTTTTCTTACGGTTGGTTCACCACCAGTAAGTCTGATTTTGCATACACCTAATTTTGAAAAAACTTTTGCAAGACGTTTTATTTCTTCTAAATGGAGAAATTTTCTATTATCACTTTTATCAACTTGATAACCATTAGGTAAACAATACCCACACTTGAAGTTACAAACATCAGTGATTGATAATCTTATGTATGGAAACGTTCGACCAAAAGTATCTTTAAGCATTTTCATTAGTTTTAAAGGGTATCATAATAAATCTGCTTTAATCAATCTAAATAACTTCTAGCCTAATAGGCTAGAAGTTAAGTGTAATTTATTTTCCAACAGGTCTGTAAGATGCAGCAGCTTTTGATGCAATTTCAGCAGCTTTATTAAAGTCTACTGACTCCATAATTGTCATATCTTTAATTGTACCAGTTGCTTCCATTAACATTTTCATTCCTGCAGCAGTTTCAAAATTAGAACCTTCAACAATAGCTATGAAATCATATGCTCCTCTGAGAGTCATCATTTCAATTAGCTTAGCACCTGCAGCTTCAGTTATTTTTTTTGCTGCTTCTTGTCTATTATCTGAAGGATTTTTTACAAAACCACCAAGACCTTGCTCGGTATATCTTCCTAGAACTACAAATTTCATAGGACCTCCTTTATTTAATTTGAAAGATTAAATCATATTTGATAAAAAAATTCCTAATTAAATTATTTACTCAACTTCAAGTTTAGCAAATTATGTACGAAAAATTTGGACAATTTATTGATGGCAATTGGTCACCCTCATCAAATGGTGAAACTTATGAAGTTATCAATCCTGCAACAGAAGAAGTTTTAGGTAAAGCTTCTAAAGCTTCTCCAGAAGATGTGGATAGAGCATTAAAGTCAGCTGAAAAAGGATTACAAGTTTGGAAAAAAACTGCACCGTGGCAAAGATCATATATCATCAGACGAATTGCAGACAAGATGAGAGAAAAACAAGATCTATTAGCAAAATGGATGACACTTGAAGTTGGAAAACCATTAGCAGAAGCTAAAGGAGAGATTAATGGAGCAGCAGATATTTTTGAATGGAATGCTGAAGAGACAAAAAGAATTTATGGCCAAACAGTAGAAAGTAGATTTGAAGATACAAGAGTGCATGTTTATTACCAACCGGTAGGTGTTGTAGCAGCGTTAACTCCTTGGAATTTTCCAGCAGTATTATCAGCTAGAAAAATTTCGACTGCTTTAGCTGCAGGTTGTTCTGTTATAATTAAACCAGATGTAATTACTCCAGGAGTAGTAATGCAAATGGTTGATATTTGTAGAGAGTGTGGTGTACCTGCAGGTGTTGTAAATCTTTTATCTGGTGATCCACCAAGTATTGCACAACAGTTAATTGCCTCAGACATAATTAAAAAAGTTTCAATCACTGGATCTTCAAGAGTTGGAAAATTAATTTTGAAACAAGCTGCTGATAAAGTTCAAAGAGTAACAATGGAACTTTCTGGTCATTCACCATTTATTGTGTTTGATGATGCAGATATCAAAAAAGCTGCAGACATGGCTATAGCTGCAAAATTTAGAAATAATGGTCAAGTTTGCATATCTCCAAATAGATTTTACATTCATGAGAGTAAAAAAGATGAGTTTGTTAATTTATTTGTAGATAAAACAAAAAAATTAAAAATTGGTGATGGTATGGATCCAAGTACTCAATTAGGTCCATTAACTACTAAGAAAAGATTAAATGAAATTGAAGAGTTGGTTGAGAAAACAAAGCAAGAGGGTGCTAAAGTTTTATTAGGTGGAAAAAGACCAGCTGGATTTAACAAAGGTTTTTTTTATGAGCCAACTGTGTTTGATGATGTGAAAGATGATTTTACTATAATGAAACAAGAACCATTTGGTCCATTGGTTCCAATGCTATCTTTCAAATCTTTTGATGAAGTAATTGAAAGAGCAAATAATCATGAACTTGGTTTATCTAGTTATGTTTGTACTAATTCAATGGAAAAAGCACATCTTGCTTCTGAAAAATTAGAGACAGGAACAGTAGGTGTAAATACTGGAATGATTGCAATTGCCGAGGCACCATTTGGAGGCATAAAACAAAGTGGATATGGAAGAGAAGGTGGTTCTGAGGCAATCAAAGATTATTTAAATGTAAAATACACTCACATGGGTATCAAAGGATAACTAATTTAAATTAGATTCTAAAATGAAATATCTTCATACAATGATAAGAATTTCCAACATTGAGGATTCATTGAATTTTTATTGCAAAGGATTAGGTTTAAAAGAAACTAGACGAAAAGAAGACGAAAAAGGAAGATACACTCTAATATTTTTAGCAGCACCTAATGATGAAAAAGCAGAAATTGAATTAACTTATAATTGGGATGGAGATGATCTTGGTTCAGGATCTAGAAACTTTGGTCATTTAGCTTATAGAGTTGAAAATATTTATGAAACTTGCCAAAGATTAAAAGATATGGGTGTTACTATTAATAGGCCACCTAGAGATGGACACATGGCTTTTGTTAGATCGCCAGATAATATTTCAATAGAAATTTTGCAAGAAGGATATTTAGAACCAAAAGAGCCTTGGGTTTCAATGCCAAACACTGGTAAATGGTAATTAATTTATAATGATCAAATTTAACTTAGAAAATAGAGTAGCAATAGTAACAGGAGGCGCCCAAGGTTTTGGTTTATCAATTACAAAAAGATTTATTAATTCAGGTGCAAAAGTAATCATTTGGGATATTGATGAAAATGAATGTAAAAAAGCAATTGACCAAATCAGCTCTGAAAAATGCTCTTTTAGAATTGTAGATGTTAAACAAATAGAGAATATCCAGTCTAATTTAAATGAGATAGAAAAAAAATTTGGTAAAATCGATATATTTATTAACAATGCAGGAATAGCAGGAAAAAATACTTCAGTTGTCGATTATCCTCTTGAAGAATGGAAAAAAGTAATTGATTTAAATTTAAACGCAGTATTTTATTGTTGTAAATCAGTAGTACCTTATATGATTAGAAATAATTATGGACGTATAGTAAACATTGCTTCAATCGCTGGAAAAGAAGGAAATCCAAATGCAAGCGCTTATAGTACATCAAAAGCTGGGGTTATAGGTTTAACAAAATCTTTAGGTAAAGAATTAGCTAAATATAATATAGCTGTTAATTGTGTAACACCTGCGGTGGCTAAAACAAGAATTTTTGATCAAATGACCAAAGAACACATTGATTATATGTTATCTAAAATACCAAGAAATAGATTTGCTAAAGTAGAAGAGTTAGCTTCATTGGTTACATGGTTATCATCTGAAGAAAATTCATTTACTACAAGTGCAGTTTATGATTTAAGCGGAGGGAGAGCTACTTATTAATTATGCAAATAGGAATTGATGTTGGTGCAACAAAAATTGAAAGTGTTGTGCTTGAAGATAATGGTAATGAAAGTCATAGATCGAGAACACCTTGTCCAAAAGATTACACCTCAATTATAAGCACTATTAAAGAAATACATGATAAGTTACAAAACGAATTTAAAAGAGAATTACCAATTGGAGTTTGTCATCCTGGAGTTCATTCACCCCAAACTGGTTTAGTTAAAAATGCACCGAATTGTTATTGGTTAGAAAAAAAACCTTTTCAATCCGATTTGAGAAAAGCTTTAGGAAAAGAAGTTTTCTGTGAAAATGATGCTAATTGTTTTGCATTATCTGAAGCGATAGATGGTGCTGGAAAACATTATAAGATTGTTTATGGAATAATTTTAGGTTCTGGCGCGGGTGGTGGTTTAGTGATTGATAAAAAAATTGTTAGTGGCCCAAATGGTGTTGCGGGTGAATGGGGACATAATCAAATTCCTTATTTTTTATCTAAAAAAGAAAATTTTGAAACTTCATCTTTAAGAGAAGCTGAAATAGAAAGCTTTATATCAGGACTTGGTTTAGCAAAAAGATTTAATAAACAGTATAAAAAAAATTTAAAAACTAATGAAATTTTTGAATTAAATAGAAAACATGATTTAGATGCAGAAAGATTTATTGATGAATTTAAAATTAATTTAGCTATGTCTTTAGCTACTATAATCAACATACTTGATCCAGATGCTTTTATTTTTGGAGGTGGTGTTTCTAATGAAATAGATTTTTTGAGTGAAATAGAAACCATCGTTAAAAAATATGTAATAGGAAAAGAATACGATGGAGTTTTTTTAAAACCAAAATACGGTGATGCTAGTGGTGTTAGAGGTGCTGCAAGACTAGGACGAACAACTATTTATTAAATACAACTTAAATTAGAAATAATTTTTAAAATAATATTTATTTACCAAGTATTTTAAAAAAAATTTTTCAAAAAAAAAATTCAACTTGAAATTGAAGACAATAAAATAAATTTAAAAATATCTCTAAAAAATATAACGTCTTTTTTTTTATTAATAAAAATAACTAGGAGAAATAATGAGAAAAATAATAATTGCTATCATGGCAATGGTTTTAGCTCCAACTTTATCTTACGCTGGATCTAAAGCTGAAGTTCTTCACTGGTGGACATCAGGTGGAGAAGCAAAAGCACTTCAAGTATTAAAAGATGATTTTGCTGCTAAAGGTGGTGTTTGGTCTGATATGCCAGTTGCAGGTGGTGGTGGAGATGCTGCTATGCAAACATTAAAAGCTAGAATCGTAGCTAACGATGCACCAGCTGCTGCACAAATTAAAGGTCCAACTATTCAAGCTTATGACAGAGAAGGTGTTGTAGCTCCATACAATATTGATGCTGTAGCAAAAGCTGAAGGATGGGACAAACTTTTAAGTAAACAAGTTGCTAGTCATATGAAATGTGACAATGGTAAAGCTTATTGTGCTGCACCTGTAAACATTCATAGAATTGATTGGTTCTGGGCAAACAAAAAAGTTTTAGACTCAAATGGAATTAAAATGCCAACTTCTTGGGATGAGTTCAATGCTGCAGCTGACAAGCTACAAGCAAAAGGAATTATACCTTTAGCGCATGGTTCACAACCTTGGCAAGATGCAACAGTTTTTGAAGCTGTAGCTCTTGGTATCGGTGGAAACAAGTTTTATAAAAAAGCTTTCGTTGATGCTGATGCAAAAACTTTAGGAAGTTCAACAATGGTGAAAATTTTTGACCAAATGAGAAAACTTAAAGGTTACACTGATCCAGGATCTCCAGGAAGAGACTGGAACGTTGCAACAGGTATGGTTATGGAAGGTAAAGCTGCTTTCCAACTTATGGGTGACTGGGCAAAAGGTGAGTTTGCTGCAGCTGGGTTAAAACCAGATGTAGATTACTATTGTGCTTCAACTCCATCAGATAATGGATACTTGTACAATGTTGACTCTTTTATTTTCTTTAAGATCAAAGGAGATGAAAAGGTTGAAGGGCAAAAATTACTTGCAAGTTTAATGATGGGTAAAAACTTCCAAAAAGTTTTTAACATTTACAAAGGTTCAATTCCTGCAAGACTTGATGTACCAATGGATGATTTTGACAAATGTGCAAAAAAATCTAATGCAGATTTAAATACTGCAGCAAAAAAAGGTGGATTACTTCCAAGTTTTGCCCACGGTATGACTTTAGAATTAGGTGTTAAAGGAGCAATACAAGACGTTGTTACTGAACACTTTAATTCAGACATGTCTTCACAGGATGCTGTTAAAAAATTATCAGCTGCTGTTAAGGCTGCAAGTTAATCGATAATATTAAATTATAATTACGCGCTATTAAATTAGCGCGTAATTTATTTTTTAGAATTCTATGTTTTGGTTAAAAAGAAATTTACCTAGATTAGTGATAGCTCCATCATTTGGTGTTTTAGCTTGGTTTGTCTATGGATTCATCTTATGGACAATTTATATTTCTTTTACTAAATCAAAATTATTACCCGTTTATGATATTTGGGGTTTGGACCAATATTTTAGATTGTGGTCAATGCCGAGATGGCATGTAGCTGTTGAAAATTTATTTATATTTACAACCTTATTTATAGTTTTTTGTATATTCATTGGAATTTTACTTGCTATCTTACTAGATCAAAAAATAAGAGCAGAGGGTTTTTTAAGAACAGTTTATTTATATCCGATGGCATTATCTTTTATTGTAACAGGTACTGCTTGGAGATGGATGTTGAATCCATCATTAGGTATTGAAAAATTTGCTCAAGATTTAGGTTTTGTTAATTTCACTTTTGATTGGTTAGTCACACCTGGAATGTCAATTTATACAATAGTGATTGCGGGTGTTTGGCAATCATCAGGCTTTATAATGGCAATATTTTTAGCTGGTTTAAGATCTGTTGATGATGAGATTATAAAAGCTGCTAAAATTGATGGAGCAAGTCTAGTTTCAGTTTATACAAAAATAATTTTACCAATGATGCGACCAGTATTTATGAGCGCAATAGTGATATTGGTTCACTTAGCAATTAAGAGTTATGATTTAGTTATTGCTTTAACTGCAGGAGGTCCTGGGATTTCATCTGATATGCCTGCTGTGTTTATGACTCAAATGGCATTCCATAGAAGTGAAATAGGTCTAGCATCTGCAAGTGCAATTATGATGTTCTTAACTGTTTCGGCCATTGTAGTTCCTTATTTATATTCAGAATTAAAGAGAGAAGATGACAGAAAATAATTATTATCAATTGGAAAAATCATCAAAAAATAAAAAAATTATTTATAGATGGATTTTATTTATAATATTAGGTTTGTTTGCAATTTATTACATAGCTCCTCTTTATGTAATGATAGTTACTTCATTTAAGACAATGGAAGAAATTAGACAGGGTAATTTATTCTCACTTCCAAGTGCATTAAATTTTGAAGCGTGGGATGTTGCATGGAATGGACAAGGATTTTCTGCAGGAGATGTTTTCTTAAAAACTTATTTTTGGAATTCAGTAAAATTAGTTGTACCAGCGGTAATCATATCAACTATACTAGGAGCTATAAATGGTTATGCTTTGACTAAATGGAGATTCAAAGGTGATAGTTATATTTTTCTACTTTTCTTGTTTGGAACTTTCATTCCTTACCAAGCAATACTTCTACCAATGTCTAGAACGCTTGGAAGTATGGGTATTTCAAATTCGATATATGGTCTAATTCTAGTTCATGTAGTTTATGGTTTATGTTTTACAACATTGTTTTGTAGAAATTATTATATTTCAATTTCAAATGAGATCGTCAAAGCAGCAAGAATAGATGGGGCAGGTTTCTTTAAAATATTTTTTAGAATTATTTTGCCAATATCAGCACCGATTCTAGTAGTTACAGTTATTTGGCAATTTACTATGATATGGAATGATTTTTTATTTGGAGCAACTTTTACTTTTGGTAATGAAGCTCCTATTCAAGTAGCTTTAAATAACATGGTATTAACTAGCTCGAGTGTAAAAAGATATAATGTAGACATGGCAGCTGCTATTATAGCTGGCTTTCCAACTTTAATTGTTTATGTTTTGGCTGGAAAATATTTCATTAGGGGATTAACAGCAGGATCAGTGAAAGGATAAAATGGCAAATCTAAAAATTAATGATATCAATAAAAACTTCGGAAGCACTGAGGTACTTAAAGGTATAAACTTAGACATTAACGATGGAGATTTTTTAGTTCTACTTGGGCCATCAGGCTGTGGAAAATCTACTTTATTGAATACAATAGCTGGATTAGAAACTTCTAATAGTGGTGAAATCTTAATTGATAATCATGTTGTTAATAACATGGAACCTAGCGATAGAGATATAGCGTTAGTGTTTCAATCTTATGCACTTTATCCAGCTATGACAGTAAGAAAAAATGTTACATTTGGTTTAGAACAAAGAAAAACACCAAAG
This sequence comes from uncultured Pelagibacteraceae bacterium, assembly GCA_902555945.1. Classification (GTDB taxonomy): domain Bacteria; phylum Pseudomonadota; class Alphaproteobacteria; order Pelagibacterales; family Pelagibacteraceae; genus Pelagibacter. The sequence continues at coordinate 113,123 of CACDUS010000001.1, forward strand.
GAAAAAATATCAGAAGCTCTAAATGAAGTTTCTAATTTGCTTCAAATAAATGAACTGTTAGATAGAAAACCATCCCAATTATCTGGTGGACAAAGACAGAGAGTTGCTATGGGAAGAGCTTTAGTACGTCATCCAAAAGTTTTTTTATTTGATGAGCCTTTATCAAATTTAGATGCAAAATTGAGAGTTGAAATGAGAAGAGAGATTAAAAAACTTCATAAGAGGTTAAAAACTACAATTGTATATGTCACACATGATCAAACAGAGGCTATGAGCTTGGGCACAAATATTGCAATTATGGATCAAGGTAAAATTCAACAGTGTGATACTCCAAAAAATATTTACAACAAACCTCAAAACATGTTCGTTGCTGATTTTATAGGCTCACCATCAATGAACTTGCTAGAGGGAAGTTTAAACAACAAGATGTTCAAACCAAATGGATCAGACAATGTTCAGATTCCATTAGAAAAATATGATTTTATTAATAAAAATATCAACAATGGATCTATATTCCTAGGCATTAGACCAGAGCATGTTTATTTTGATAAGGTAAATGAAGATTGTTTTGGTATAAAATTAAAATCTGAAATTATAGAATATACAGGTCATGAACAAATAATTACATTCAATTTTTCGGGTCAACAATTTTTAGGAAAATTTCCATCAACAATCGATATTCAAATGGATAAAGAACTTGATCTATATATTGATTTAAAACAAATTTCTTTGTTCGATAAAAACACTCAAAATAGAATTTAATATGAATGCAATTTATCCTGATTTAAAAAATAAGATAGTTTTAATAACTGGTGGTGGCTCAGGTATTGGCTCATCAATTGTTGAACATTTTTGTGAACAAGGCGCAGTAGTTTACTTTATTGATATAAATGAAGATGCATCAAAAAAATTAATTGAGGAATGTAAAAATAAAAAAATTTCAATTCCAAATTATATTAAGTGTGATTTATTAAACATAAAAGAATTACAAGAAAATATTAAAAAAATTATTAATGGGAAAGGAAAAATAGATATATTAATCAATAATGCTGCGAATGATGAGAGGCATAAAATTGAAGATGTTACTGAAGAATATTGGAATGATCGGATTAATGTGAATTTAAGACATTACTTTTTTTCAGTCCAATCTGTTAGAGAAATAATGATAAAGAACAAAAGTGGAGTAATTGTCAACGTCGGTTCCATATCATGGATGATTGGTCAAGGTGGTATGGCTATTTATACAGCAGCAAAATCTGCAGTTGTTGGATTGACTAGATCTTTTGCTAGAGATCTTGGTGAATTTAATATTAGAGTAAACTCAGTTGTACCTGGATGGACAATAACAGAAAGACAAATTGAAAAGTGGCTTACACCTGAAGCTGAAGCTGATATGATGAAACAACAATGTTTAAAAAGAAGATTAATGCCATCTGAAATTGCGAAAGCAATTTTATTTTTTTCCTCTGATCAGTCATCTGGTTGCACCAATCAATCTTATATTGTTGATAATGGTTGGATTTAATGAAAAAGATAAAATTAAGAAGTAAAGATTGGTTTGATAACCCAAAAGATCCAGGTCTTACGGCATTATACCTGGAAAGATATTTAAATTACGGATTAACTAGAAAAGATTTACAATCAGGAAAACCAATTATAGGAATTGCACAATCAGGCAGTGACCTTTCCCCATGTAATAGACATTTTCTAAAATTAAGTGAACATATTAGAAGAGGTATAAAAGAAGCTGGTGGTGTGCCAATGGAATTTCCAACTCACCCTATTCAAGAAACAGGCAAAAGACCAACAGCAGCTTTAGATAGAAATTTATCTTATTTGTCATTAGTAGAAGTTCTTTATGGTTATCCTCTAGACGGAGTAGTTTTAACAACAGGTTGTGATAAAACCACACCTGCTGCATTAATGGCTGCAGCAACTGTAAATATTCCTGCAATAGTTTTATCTGGTGGTCCAATGTTAGATGGTCATTACAAAGGAAAAAAAGCAGGTTCTGGAACAATAATATGGGAGGCGAGAAAATTATATTCTAAAGGTGAAATTAATTATGATGAGTTCATGGATATGGCAACTGCATCATCACCAAGTGAGGGTCATTGCAATACTATGGGAACTGCATCAACAATGAATTCGATTGCTGAAGCTTTAGGAATGTCTTTGCCAGGTTCCGCAATTATTCCAGCTCCTTATCCTGAAAGAAAAATTATTTCTTACAAAACAGGAAAAAGAATTGTTGGAATGGTTAAAGAAAATCTTACACCCTCAAAAATAATGACAAAAAAAGCATTTGAGAACGCTGTTGTAGTTGCTAGTGCCATAGGTGGTTCTAGTAATGCTACTACTCACTTGATTGCTATAGCAAAACAAATGGGAATAAAGTTTGATTTAACTAACTGGCAAAAATTAGGTCACAAAATACCTTTATTAGTAAATTGCCAACCAGCAGGTGAACATTTAATGGAAGGATTTTATAGGGCAGGTGGAGTACCTGGAGTTATGAAAGAATTAATCAAAAATAAAAAATTAAATACTAAAGTAATGACAGTAACTGGAAAAAGATTGGGAGAAAATATTAAAAGTAAGATTAAAGTTAATACTGATGTTATTAAAAACTTTGAAAATAATTTAACCGAACATGCAGGTTTTTTAGTTTTAAAAGGAAATTTTTTTAGTTCTGCAATAATGAAAACTTCAGTAATAAGCGATGAATTTAAAAAAAGATATTTATCTAATCCAAAGAGTCTTAATGCATTTGTATGTAATGCAATAGTCTTTGAAGGACCTGAAGATTATCACAAAAGAATTAATAACAAAAAATTAAAGATAGATGAAAATTCACTTTTGATAATTAGAGGCTGTGGTCCGATTGGTTATCCAGGTTCTGCTGAGGTAGTCAATATGCAACCGCCGGACAGACTTCTAAAAAAAGGTATCAATGCACTTCCTACATTAGGAGATGGAAGACAAAGTGGAACTTCTGAAAGTCCATCAATATTACATGTTTCACCTGAGTCTGCCGCAGGTGGAGATTTGGGAATTATTAAAACAGGAGATAAAATTAAGATTGATCTTAATAAAAGAAGAGTTGACGTTTTAATATCTAATTCTGAATTTAAAAAGAGAAGATCAAAAAGAAAAATTAAACCACTTAACAATCAAACACCATGGCAAGAATTATCAAGATTAATTGTCGGGCAACTTGAAGATGGTGCATGCATTAAAACTAGATCAATTTATACAAACATTGTAGAAAAAAAAGGAACACCAAGACATTCACACTGATTAGGAGAAAAATATTGATATATTATTTAATACAGGAGATGATAAGAGATGACCAATAAATTAAAAGATAAAGTTGCTTTGGTAACCGCAGCAGGTCAAGGAATAGGAAAGGCTACAGCTATAGCATTTCATAATGAAGGTGCTAAAGTTATTGCAACTGACATAAACGATAAAACTCTTAATGAACTAAATAAAGAGTATCCAAAAATTGAAGTTAAAAACTTAGACTCAACTAATAAAAACGCAATAAAAGATTATATAAGCACCATATCAAAAATAGATATTCTCTTTAATGCTGTTGGATTTGTTCATCATGGAACTATTTTAGAGTGTGAGGAAAAGGATTGGGACTTTTCTTCTAATGTTAATGTTAAATCAATGTATTTTATGTGTAAGGCTATTTTACCAATGATGGTGAAGCAAAATGGAGGCAGTATTATCAATGTTTCTTCATGTGCATCTAGCCTAAAAGGCTTTCCAAATAGATTTGTTTATGGAACCACAAAAGGAGCAGTAATAGGTTTGACAAAAGCTATAGCAGCAGATTTTGTTAAACAAAATATCAGGTGCAACTCAATTGCACCAGGAACAGTTTTTTCACCTTCTTGGCAAGATAGAGTTAATCAAAGCCCAGATCCTATCCAAGCCAAAAAAGATTTTATAGCGAGACAACCAATGGGTAGACTTGGAACAGCTGAGGAAATTGCAGCAGTTGCCGTATATTTAGCTAGTGATGACGCGACATTTACAACAGGTACAACAATTTCTGTTGATGGAGGAATTTCAATATAATTAATTTATAAAAAAGGAGAATTATGAAATTATTAAGAGTAGGTCAAAAAGGGAAAGAAAAACCAGCAGCTTTAGACACAGATGGAAAAATAAGAGACATTAGTTCTCATGTTAAAGATTTAGATCCTGAAAATTTAAATTTTGAAACTATTTCTAAATTACAAAGTGCTGATCTATCTTCACTGCCAGAACTATCTTCAAGTGAAAGAATTGGCTCATGTATTACAAATCCAGGAAAATTTGTAGCTATAGGATTAAATTTTTCTGATCATGCAGCAGAGTCAGGTCTGCCAGTTCCGTCTGAGCCAATCATGTTTATGAAAGCAACAAGTTGTATAAGCGGTCCTAATGATAATATTGAAATGGTACCAAACTCAAAAAAACTAGACTGGGAAGTAGAACTTGGAATTATAATTGGTAAAGAAGCAAAGCATATAGAGCAAAATCAATCTCAAGATCATATTTTAGGTTATTGTTTAGTTAATGACGTTAGTGAAAGAGAATGGCAAATTGAAAAAATGGGCCAGTGGGTTAAAGGAAAATCTCATGATACATATGGACCAATTGGACCATATTTAGTTACAAAAAATGATATCAAAGATGTAAATAATTTAAATATGTCATTAGACTTAAATGGTAAAAGAATGCAAACAGGTAATACAAGCACGATGATATTTAATGTTGATGTAATCGTCTCGTATGTGAGTAAATTTATGACTTTACAACCTGGTGATATCATTACTACAGGAACACCTCCAGGAGTAGGAATGGGAATGAAACCTCAGCAATTCTTAAAGTCTGGTGATGAAATGAAACTTACAATAGATAACCTAGGTGAGCAAAATTCGAAAGTTGTATCACTTTAAATTTATAGATGAACAAAATCAAAACAGCTGAACCAAAGGTTGTTTGGAAGTCAAACTGTATTTTAGGTGAGGGGACCTTGTGGGTTAAAGAACACAATTCTGTTTATTTTGTAGATATAAAAAAAAAAAGAATTCATGTTTTGAATGTAAAAAACAAAAAAAGAAAAATAATAAATCTAAATAAACAAATAGGATTTTTAGCCCATATAAAAAAAAATTTATTTATATTAGGACTAGAAAGAGAATTAAGAATAATAAATTTAAAAACAAAAAAGGTAATTAAATCTATTTTTATAGAAAAGAATTTACCAAAAAATAGAATAAATGATGGGAAAACAGATCCAAAAGGAAGACTTTGGTTTGGAACAATGGATAATCCAGAGAGATCTATCAAAAAAGGATCATTATACTGCTTAGATAGAAATCTTGAATTTCGTAAAGTAGATAAGAATTATTATATTACTAATGGACCTGCTTTTTTAGATGATAAAAACTTTTATCATACGGATAGTAGAAGACGTACAATCTATAAAATAAAAATAGATAAAGATTTAAAAATTCTTAAAAAGAAAATCTTTATAAGATTAAATTCTAAAGATGGAGCTCCAGATGGAATGACTTTAGATAATAAAAAAAATTTGTGGGTATGTCACTTTAATGGTGCTTGTATTTCTGTTTTCAATAAAGAAGGTAAAAAAATACATAAAATAAATTTTCCAGCAAAAAATATAACCAATTGTACATTTGGGGGCAAAAAAAATAATGAGTTATTTGTCTCAACAGCTACTAAATCAATGTCAAAAAAAGATTATAAAAAATATAGATACTCAGGTTCATTTTTTAGTGTAAAAACTAACATGAAAGGAAAGTTGTCAAAATCATATAAAATTATTTTATGATTGAATTAATAGTTGCATTCGGTGCGGGATTAATTAGTTTTTTGTCTCCTTGTGTTTTGCCTTTGATACCAGGATACATTTCTTATATTTCAGGAAGCTCTATTAATGAACTTGTGGAGAAGAAAAATATAAATTTAATTCCCATTGTTTTGTTTACTGTTGGTTTTTCTATTGTCTTTATAATTTTTGGTGCAGCTTCAACTTTTTTAGGTCAGGTTCTTTTGCAAAATTCATATGAACTGAGAATTGTAGCTGGTTTAGTAATTATAGTTTTATCTCTTCACATAATTGGAGTTATTAATCTAAAGTTTTTAAATTATGAGAAAAGAATTCAAACTAATGTTAGTAAAAACTTTTTTAGTCCAATTTTAATAGGAATGGCATTTGCTTTTGGATGGACACCCTGCATTGGACCTATTCTTGGATCGATTTTAGTTCTTGCGTCGACTGAGGAAAGTTTGGGAAGAGGTATTTTGCTTTTATTTTTCTACTCAATAGGTCTAGCAATACCATTTATTTTATCTGGTTATCTGATGCAAAAATTCTTGATATTTTCTAAAAATTTTAAAAAGAATATAAATAAAGTATCAAAAATTGGTGGTATTATTTTATTACTTACTGGGTTACTGATAATTACAAATCAACTACAAGCTTTAGGTTATTACTTGCTTGATGTATTTCCTTTCTTAAGTAATTTTGGATAATAATTATATGAAAATTTATCAAATAGATTCAAGTGCAAGAAAAGAAGGTTCGACCTCAAGATCTTTGGCAAAAAAATTATTAGAAAAAATAAAAAAATCAGGAGATGAGGTTATTTATAGAGATCTTAACGATGAAATGGTATTTGTAACCGGGTTGACAGAATCTGGAATGAATATTGATCTTAAAGATCAAAATGAAAATCATAAAAAAATGTTTGAGCTTTCTGATCAATTAGTAAAAGAATTAAAGGAAAGTGACATAATCATAATCTCTGCTCCAATATATAATTATGGTCCACCTGCTACATTGAAAGCTTGGTCAGATTTAGCTGCCAGAGTTGGAGAAACTTTTAAATTTAAACCTAATGGAAGAAGAGAAGGATTGTTAAAAAACAAAAGAGCCTATCTAGTGATTACTTCTGGTGGGACAAAGTTAAATAGTAATGAGGATTTTTTAACTCCTTGGCTAAAATTTATCTTAAATTTTTTTGGAATTGAAAAAATAGATATAATTTGTGCTGATCAAATGGCGTTAGATTATGAAAAATCTATTAAAAATGCAGAACTACAAATTAATAAGATAACTTAAATTATAAATATTTATTATGATACTTTGGTTAAGCAGTTATCCCAAAAGTGGAAATACATGGGCAAGAATTTTTCTTACGAACTACTTATTTGAGGAAACAGATGATCCATTCGCAAATATTGAAAAAATTAGATCATATCCAAGAAAAAGTTTTTTTAATTTTTTAGAAAAAAAAGATTTTGAAAGTTTAAAAGACAGAGAACAAAATTTTAAACAATACATAGTTTCTCAAGAAAAAATTAATTTAAATGGAGAATTGAATTTATTAAAAAGCCATAGTTATTCCGGAGCTTTAAATGGCAATAATTTTTCTAATTCAGATAATACCGCAGGTTTTGTTTACTTTGTAAGAGACCCTAGGTCAGTTGCAATTTCATTATCACATCATATGAATGAAACTATAGAGAATGCAGTAGATATGATGTTTAATAAAAATCAATTTATGCAACCAGATGACAATGATGGTCTATTAGAATTTTTTTCATCATGGAAAATAAATTATTTATCTTGGAAAAATTCAAAATATCCAAAATTAATTATTAAATATGAGGAGTTGAAAAAAGATCCTTTTGATAATTTTAAAAAAATATTAACATTTATCTCTCAGTTTAAAACAATAGAAATCGATGATGAAAAAATTCTTAAAATAATTAAAAAATGTGAATTTAAAAATTTACAAAAACAAGAAAAGGAAAAAGGCTTTAAAGAAAGAAAGGGTAAAGACTTATTTTTTAGAAAGGGTAAAACTGACGAATGGAAAGATGAATTACCAAATTCATTAAATGAATTGATTAAAGAAAATTTTAACTCTGAAATGAAAGAACTGGGTTATTTATAATAAATTTTTTTTGATATTTAAAATATTTAAAAAAATAATAAAATAAAACCCGGATGTTTGAAATAAAACTCTATCTAAAGTAACTCTTAACATAAAATCAATATTTTCCTGACTTATATAAACACCCATAATAATTAATAGATTTAAAATTAGACAAATTAAAAAGTATTTTATATTAACGTCAATTTTTTTTAGTAAAAATATTTGAATGAAAATTGATAAAAAAATAATTATCCATAAAGGATGTTTTATAAAAACAATAATCATGTTTAACAATATTTTAAAGAATTTTATTAGTAAAAGTTGAATATCATTAAAATTATTTAAAAAATTTATCAGATAATTTGTTTCAATTGATCCAGCAATATTAACTAGATTATTTTGTAAAAAATATTGAATTAAAATTATAAATATTACAAAAAGCGTGAAAAGAATTTTTTTGTAATATTTTATATCTGCTAAATATATTATCGCACTAGAAAATATGATAAAATAAATTTTACCTTCATTTTTAAACCAGCAATTTATGTATAAAATTAGAAAAGCTAAAAAGATTAATCTAATATTTTTTCTGTAAGTTAAATTAAAAATATAAATATATCTTGAAGCAATAATGAGAGTTGAAAAAATTAAGTATTCTTGATATCCCCCAAAATAATAAGGTTCAAATGTTAATAGGATAAAAAAAAGAATTAAGAATATTTTTATATAATAATTATTAATATTTGAATTCTTAAATATCAAAAAAATTGATGTAATATATAAATAGACGTAAAAAAACCTTCCAAAATACTCCAACTCTAAAAATGAATTACTCCAAAAAAAAGCCCATAAATATGCACCAAGATGAGGATATTCACCATGTATTGTTTCATTCAATTTTGAGATTTGTTCATTATTAAAAAAGACCAAAGCTTTACTAATCCATACATGGCCATCCCATTCTAGTCTTAAGTTTTGGGCAATAAATATAAATATAGAAAAAATAATTAGAAAAAAGAAACTAAATTTTAAAAAATCTCTTTTCCTTATTTGATGAAAAAAAAATTTTATATTTAGTAAGAGAAATATCAAAGAAATCGAAAAATAAATCTTAAAAAATAATTTGGGATCTATACTTAAAAATGAGATCACTAAACATAAATAAGAAAAAAAGATGATATTTATTACATGAGAGTCAATTAATCCTAAGTCTATATTTTTTAATTTAAGAGTATTATTTAAAATTCTTTCATTAAATGGAAAAGAAAATATTATAAAAAAAATTAATATTTGTAATAGGATATTTGCTATTTCAATCATTTAATTCTAAAAGGTAGCAATTATTTTTTCTGTATATAATCTTATATTTTTTTAAGAATTTATATTTACCATCGTAAATATTATTATCATTCTCACTTTGATAATTAGTCAATAAAATGTAATTTGAGTTGTTATTATTGCTTTTTTTAATATCAAACAAATTTTCTAAAGTAGTATGACCCTCGTCATTAATCATACTAATTTCTTTACCATTCAAATTAAATTTTTGAATTACATAATTGTAAAAACCCCAACTTTCATTTTGACAAAATCCATAGTTTTGCTCCATTCTTTTTTCATAATTCCAATTTAAAATTGAATAAAAATTATAAGGTGTATTAAAAAATTTAAATATTATAAGTAAAATTATTACAACGATTCCAATATATTTAACCTCTTTTTCTTTTATAAATTTTATCATTTTATTTAAAATTACACTTCATAATTAAATTTTTTTTTCAAATGTTTTAATTTTCCTTCTGTACTATCATAGTCAATATAGCAACCTTGTAAAAATCGATTACCCTCATTAGCATTATATTCTGTTCTTCCATGAAGAAGTCTGTGATTATCCATCATCAATAAATCTCCAGGAGCTAATTTAAATTCAATTCTAAATTCATCAGAATTATATAATTCAGAAATTTTATTTCTAGCAGAGTAGTATAATTCTAATTTTTCTTTCTCCATTAAAGGTACAAAATCTAATCTTGGGCTAAATCTTACTTGTTTAAAATTTCCCTCTTCATCGAGCTGTATCATTTCTGCCCAATTTTCTAAAAAAATATCTTTATCAATAAATTGATATCTAACTTTAATTTCAGTTAAAATTTTGTAAAAATCTGGATAATCTTTTTTAAGCTCCTCAGTTACAGTGTAACCATCAACAAGAGTTGAATAACCTCCTTTAACTTCATTTTCAATACAATGTAATATTTGAATACATGGAACAGGATTTCTGTATGGATTATCAGTATGAGGTGCTAAAGGTAGAGATGTATAAGCAAGATCATTTGGATTTGGTTTAGATTTTACGTTAAAAAATTCACCAAAGTTTGTTCTTCTGACACTTCCAATTGAATTTGCAAACTTTACCAAAAAATCATTTTCAGTTGGAACTTTTTTGAAGATAACAAATCCAAATTTGTAAAAATTTATTAATGCTTCATACATTTTTTTTTGCTCGAAAATGTTGTCGTTAAATTCATAATTATTTAGATTTTTGAGAGAGGAGTTCCATTTTATTCTTTCAATAGACTTGATATCATTAACATTTGAAAATTCTTTTAAAATATTATGGATCAATATTTTGGTCTTTGTTCCATCATTAAATGATACTTCTAAAAATTCATTAGATAGTTTTAAATTTTTTATTTCTATATTTTTTTTAAGAGTTGTTGGATCAAATAATCTTTGCTGAGTTCCTCTATCTACAAAATTTACCCCATCAATTCTCTCTCTTAGCCAAAAAGGATGAATTTCTTTTTTTGAGCCTTTATTTTCAAAAAATACCTTATTATTTTCTAATTTTATTTTCATGAATTATTTAAATCATTATTTAAAATTAAGCTTTAATCAATAGGAATAAAATAGTATTAGTCCTTTGTGCAAATGTTGAAATCTTCAGATTATAAAGCTTATTCTAAATTTATTGAAAGGTTAGCTAAGAAATTAACTAAATTTTATTACGCTAAATTAAATAAATCTTTCAAAGTATCAAACAAGCTTAAAGGAAAAGGTTATGATCCTGTAACTACTGCTGATAAGGCATTTGAAAAATTTATTAGAGAGGAAATTAATAAAAAGTTTCCTAATCACCAAGTAATAGGGGAGGAGTTTGGATATAAAAAATCAAAAAGTGAATATTCCTGGGTGATAGATCCTATTGATGGAACACGATCGTTTGTTATTGGAAATCCAACATGGAGCAATCTGATTTCTTTAAATTATAAAGGAAACCCTGTTATAGGATTAGCTAACTTTCCAATACTTAAAAAATATTATTTCAATACTTCATTAAATTCAGCTTATGTTTTAGAAAATGGAAAAAAAAGAAAAATAAAAGTTAATCGTAAAGCAACTTTTTCAAACATGAAATTATCAGCAGCATTTCATGGAAGTTTATCTTTAAATCAACAAAAAAGAATACCACAAATATTAAAACGAATGCAATTTCCTTGCTCAGATGCTTTGAGTTATTCTCATTTAGCTGAAGGTAAACTAGATACTGTTTTACAATGTTCTAATAAAATTTGGGATATTCACCCTCTGATACCGATTATCAAAGCTGCGGGTGGAATAGTTACAACTTGGAATAATAGAAATCCTGAAAGAGCAGGAAATATAGTTTGTTCAGCAAACAAAAGTCTTCACAATAAAATTCTGAAAATTTTAAAACCTGTGTCTAAGTAGTTTTTCCAAGTGTATTAAGCAAAATTACACCAATAATAATTAGTGCTATTCCAATTACTCCATACAAGTTTGGTATTTGATTATATTTAAAAACACCAAACAAAGTGACTGCTGTGATAGTTAATCCACCATATGTTGCATACGTAAAGCCAACAGGAATAATATTCATTGCTTTTGATAAACAAAAAATACAGGCTACTATTGAGATTGCACAAAAAATAGTTGGTCCTAGATTTGTAAATCCGTTTGTTGATTTTAAAAAACCATTTGAGGTTATTCCTAAAATAATAGCTAATAATAAAAAGATATATCCAGATAAATTTGTCATATATTTAACCTGTTTTACCAAGTAGATTTACTATTAGCACTCCAGAAATAATTAAAGCTAATCCAATTACAGTATAAAGATCTGGCATTTGATTGAATTTATAAACACCAACAATTGTTGTAGCAATTATACAAAGACCTGCAAATGAAGCGTAAGTGATACCAACAGGAATAGTTTTCATAACAATAGATAATGTAAACATGCAGCCTACTATTGTTATTGCAGTTAATAAGCTCGGTATTAATAATGTGAAACCATTTGCACCTTTAGCAAAACCGTTAGCAGCAGTACCTAAAATAACCGCAAATATAAGAACGATGTATGCAACTATATTACTCACCATTAAAGATTATTATTATTTAGTAATTTTATCTACCAATTTTTTTATTGGTGGACCAAGAACAAGCGCAGCTATGATTGCTATAGGTAAACTTACTGACCATGCTTTTAAAAATCTATTGATATATTCATCATCCATTCCGGTATTTATATAGGTTATTATAAGTGTCATGAGTAAACTCATACCAAAACCCATAATTAAAATGAATATTAAATCAAAATATTTTTTTGGAAACATTATTTAGACATAGGAGTAGCACCAGTTTCTAAACTAATAATCTTGCCTTCGTTGTATCTATAAACTGCCATTACAGCTTCTACATTTCCATCATTAAAAGTAACGATTGAATGGTGTATACCAATTTCATCATTTTCATAAACAACTCGTGCCTTATCTTGATTGATATCGCCACTCATTGCCCATTTAATTACATCGGCTTTTCCTAATGAATTTCCAGATTTATGCATTGTGAATTTAAAATCGTCATGCAAAAGCTCTTTCATAGTTGCTTCATCTTTATTGTTTATCGCGTCAGTGTATCTTTTTAATATCGACATTATTTACCTTTCTTAACTAAATATAGATTTTATCAGCAAGACCGTAGCACAACACAGCACTTAAGATAGTTAAAACTAATGGAGCATAGATAGCTTCATCTGAAGTTTTATCTGTATGTCCAAGTTTGTTTATCTTTGTATTATAAAAACCAACTATAAAAGCGGATAAGTTTTGTAAAAATATTAGGTTAAAGAAACCCCATGTTGCCTCTAAACCATTGGGTCTAATAAAACCAACATAGATAGCCATAACTACAGAGCCAAAAAATATTGATCCAAAAAATCTGACCATTCCGGCACCAGTATCATCAATACCATACTGATTTAAAAAGGATTTAGTTTGGAAAACACATCTAAATCCATAAAAAGCAAAACCTATAAAATGAATTATAAAAACTGCTAAATAAAATATTCCATTAAATTTTTCTATCATTTAGTCTCCTTAATCGTTGAATACCATTCTCATTTCGTCTTGTATTGTACCTTCTTTAAAAACACCCTTCATTTTCTTTTGAAGTTCAATAAATTTAGGATCAGCAGACATATTTTGATCATTTTCAAATGCTTTGTCTGTAAACTGTTCTCCAACAAGAGTTTCTCTAACTGTTCTTGGATTTCCACCAATTTGAAAAGAAAAATAAACTTCATGATCAGGATAATGTTTCTTTCTTACTTCAGCTAAACCTTTAGAAATTTCCATAGCCTCACCAAGTTTATCATCATAAACGCCAATGGTTCTTGTGTAGATTGCTTTCATTTCAATTATTTGGCTTTAGTTAAATGATAAACTGAATAACTATCTAATACAGCTGACATTACAGGTTTTGATACTTCAGTTCCTTCAATAAATTTATATAAAGCGGCCTCATCAGTACAAAAAATCTTAAACATAACAGTACTTTTATCTGGAGATACTGTACCAATTGTTTTTTCTACTATGGCTACCTTTGCTCTTTCTGCTAAACCTTCTGGTGATTGCATGAAACCCATAAATTTTTCAAACGTACCCTCTTTTAATTTAGCCACCACTAGCATTTCTTTTTCCATTTTTTCTCCTTTGTTATTTATTTAATATAAAGTTTGAACTACTTTTTTTACTCTTTCGGCACCGTTAGGAATTGTATTTGCTACAAATGAATGACACTCTTCAGTTTTAGCTTTGTTATACTTAGAGCCATAATATTTATCTACAGCTTTGTTCACTCCCTCATTCCATTCTTTTTCTGAAATTCCAGTTTCTATTGCATAAGTTTTCATGACCTTTACTGATGCCATAGATTTTTCTTTCATGCTGTATTCAAATTGTTCGCCCGAAGGTAAAAAGTAGTTAGCCATATAAATTCCACTACATTCCCATGCTTTTGACTTTTCTTCATTACTCATACCAGCGTAAGCTGAAGTAATAATAAAAAAAGAAAAAACTAAAATAATTTTTTTCATAATATTTAAATGCTAATTAAAATTATTATAAAATTGTAACTGTTTTATTACATGGCTGGTATGCGATATTATAACCAACTAGGAATAGGTAGGTTTTTTTCCTTTAAAAATGATTTGTTAAACATCTTTGAGTTGTATTTATCTGATTTATCACAAAGAATTGTAACGATAGTTTTCCCTGGACCAAGTTTTTTCCCAAGTCTAATTGCTCCTGCAATATTTACTCCACAACTTGTTCCTAAACTTAATCCTTCGTTTTGAATTAGATCATAAAGTATTGGTAACGACTCATGATCACTGATTGAAAAAGCTCCATCAATTTGTGCTTCAGCAAAATTTTTGGTTATTCTACTTGAACCAATACCTTCTGTGATTGATCCTCCTTCAGCTTTAAGTTCTCCATTCATAATGTGATTATAGAGAGCTGAACCAGTTGGATCAGATAGATAAATTTTTACATCTTTATTTTTTTCCTTTAAGAATTTACTTACACCACCGATAGTCCCTCCAGTACCAGACGCACAAACAAAACCATCAACTTTTCCATCTGTTTGTTCCCAAATCTCGGGACCAGTTGTTTCATAATGTCCTTTAGCATTAGCGGTATTATCAAACTGATTAGCCCAAACTACACCATTGTTGTTTGTGCTTTTTAATTCTTCAGCAAGCCTTCCAGCAACTTTAACGTAGTTTCCATCATCTTTATAAGGCTTGGGTGGCACCAATCTTAAATCAGCTCCAATATTTCTTAAAGTATCCTTCTTCTCTTGAGTTTGGTTGTCATTCATCACAATTATAGTTTTATAACCAAGAGAATTTCCTAAAAGACATAAACCTATTCCCGTATTACCAGCAGTTCCTTCAACAACAATTCCACCTTCAGATATTAGTTTTTTTTCTTGTGCGTCTTTAATTAAAGCAAGTGCCGCTCTGTCTTTTACTGATCCACCAGGGTTTAAATATTCAGCCTTACCATAAATATTACATCCAGTAATTTCTGATGCAGCTTTAAGTTTTATTAGAGGAGTGTTTCCAATTGAATCTATAAAATTATTTTTAGTATTTTTCATTATTCTTTATCTTCCTCTGTAACAGCATAAGGTTTAAATCCTTTAGTAGCATCTCCAACTCTTCTAGCTGGAATACCTGCCATTACAGATTTTTCTGGTACATCTTTTGTGACAACTGAGTTAGAACCAATCAGAGAGTTTTTACCAATTGTGATTGGACCAAGTATTTGTGCACCAGATCCAACAACTACATTATCTTCTAAAGTTGGATGCCTTTTCATATTTCTTTGATCATTTGAATTTATGCTAGGAGCAATTCCGCCTAACGTAACATTATGATAGATTGTAACATTATTTCCAATTTCAGAAGTTTCACCAATTACAACACCCATCCCATGATCAATAAATAAATTTTTCCCAATTTTCGCTTTTGGATGAATTTCTATACCTGTTAAAAATCTAGAAGTTTGTGAAATAATTCTTGCAACTAAATCGAATTTTGCAATAGCAAAAAAATTTGCAATCTTATGAAAAAAAATAGCTTTAACTCCTGGGTAGGTTAAAATTAAACTTAATTTAGATTTTGCCGCAGGATCTCGATCTATTATAGATTGTAAAAAATCATTCATATTATTAATTAACGTCTTTCTCGTGGTTGAAAAAAAAAGCTATATCTATTATATAAATACTAAATACGCAATTTAAAGAGGGTTGAAATGTACAAGAATACGAATTGTTTCCACTTAGCAATTCCTTGTGGAGATTTAGAAACAGCTAAAAAGTTTTACAGTGAAACTTTAGGCTGTAGACTTGATAATGCTGCTCAAGAATGGGCAGACGTTGATTTTTGGGGCAATGAATTAACACTTCATGCAAGTGAGCATAAATTAGATAATGAAAGACACGATGTTGATATGGGTAATGTTTCAGTTCCCCATTTTGGAGTTCATCTTTCTAGAAAAGATTTTGATGCTCTCAAACAAAGATTGAAAGATAATGGAACAAAATATTATGACGAGCCTTACCTAAGATTTAAAGGCACGAAATATGAGCAGGAAACTTTCTTTGTTAAAGATCCTAACGAAAATATTTTAGAGATTAAGACATTAACAGCTAACGCAGAGTAATCTAAGTATTAGATGGAATACCTATTAATAGGATTCTTAACTAGTCTTAGTTTAATATTAGCTATAGGTGCACAAAATATCTTTGTAATAGAACAGGGTTTAAAGAAACAAAATGTTTTTCTAGTTTGTTTTGTATGTTCAATATCAGATTTAATTCTAATATTTTTAGGCATATTTCTTTTTCACTATTTCATTCAATACTTTAATCCAACTATAGAACTAATATTTAATATTCTTTTATTAATTTTCTTACTTCACTTTATTTATTCAAAAATTAAATCTTTTAATCTTAAAGTTAATTTCAATAATGAAATTCAAGATATTTCAAAATTTAATATCTTTATTAAAACTCTTGGTTTTACATATTTAAATCCACATGTTTATTCGGATACTGTATTTTTCTTAGGCAATTTTTCAAAAAATTTAATATTTAATCAAAAGATATTATTTGGAGTAGGGGCTTCAATTGCATCATTTGTTTTCTTTTTTTTAATAGGATATTTGTCCTCTTATTTATCCAAATATGCTCAAAGTGACAAAGTATGGAAAGTAATAAATATCTTTATTATCAGCTTTATGAGTTTACTTACAATTTATGTGTTAATGGATATTATTAATTAGAATATCCATATTTTTTTAATCTTACATCACCTGTTCTTGCATGAGCCTCCATACCTTCATATCTAGATATTCTAGCTGCTGCAGCTCCAACAAGTTCTGTAGACTCTTTCGTCATTCTTTGGAAACTTAAGGTTTTGATAAATTTTCCAACAAATAAACCACCCGTATATCGTCCTGCACCTTTTGTTGGTAAAATATGGTTTGTTCCTGAACATTTATCTCCATAAGCTACTGTTGTTTCTTCACCTACAAACAAAGATCCATAATTAGTTAGTCTTTCATGGAACCATTTCAAATTTTCTGTTTGAACCTCCAAGTGCTCAGGGGCATATTCATCACTGATTTTAACCATCTCTTCATCAGTATCACATAGAATTACCTCTCCATAATCTCTCCAAGCAGCATCAGCATTTGTTTTTGGAACCTCAGGAAGTTCTGCAATTAACTCTGGAACTCTTTTCATTACTTTCTCAGCAAGTTCCTTACTTGTTGTGTATAACCAGCAAGGAGAGTTATAACCATGTTCAGCTTGACCAACTAAATCAACAGCTACTATCTCAGGATCTGCTTTTGCATCAGCAATAATTCCTATTTCAGTTGGACCTGCAAATAAATCGATACCGACTTTTCCAAATAAAATTCTTTTTGCTTCAGCTACAAATTGATTTCCTGGACCAACAATAATGTCTGCTGGTGGATTTTTAAATAATCCATTAGTCATTGCAGCGATAGCAGGAACTCCGCCTAAATTTAGGATTACATCTGCACCACATAGATCAGCCGTATAAACAATAGTAGGGTGAGCGCCAACTCCTTCTTTAGGAGGGCTGCAAGCAATTATATTTTTTACACCTGCTACTTTTGCTGTCGTTACACTCATTACTGCAGAGGCTATATGAGCATATCTTCCACCAGGAATGTAACATCCTGCAGTATTTACCGGAACTAATTTTTGTCCAGCATATAAACCATCTGATAATTCTACCTCAAAGTTTTGACCGTAATTTTTTAGCTGAGCTTCTGCAAACTTTCTTACCCGGTCATAAGAAAATTGAATATCATCTTTAGTTTTTTGATCTAAAGTTTTTTTAATTTCTTCAATTCTTTCTTTTGATACGACAATCTCACCATCATATTTATCAAATTTCTTTGTAAGATCTATACATCCTTGCTCTTTAGTTTTTTCTATGTCTTTTAATAAATCTTGTACAATTCCAGTAGTTTTGGTGTCGTCTGTTGATGATGTTTTAGGTGATTTTTTTAAATATGTGATTGCCATTATATTTCTCTTTAAATTGATGAGTTATTTAAGACAATTTTGATTATATTGCAATCAAACAATCAATCTAATGCAACAACTGCAGCAGCAATGGATGCCAATCTTGCTTGAGCTTCATCAGAACGACTTGTAATTACAACTGGTACTTTTCCTCCTACAACCACACCAGCAGCACAAGCTCCACAAAAATAAATTAGCATTTTAACCAGTCCGTTACCTGTTTCTACGCTTGGGACCAATAAAACATCAGCCATGCCTGCAACATCATTTTTGATTCCTTTTATAGCTGCAGATTTTTTTGAAATGCTATTATCAAATGCCAATGGACCAAAAACATCTGCATTTAACTTTTCTTGTTTTGCTAATTTTGTAATTTCCTCAGCTTCTTTTGAACTTGGTACACTATCCAAAACTTCTTCTGTAGCTGATAATACTGCTATTTTAGGTCTTTCTATTCCAATTCTATTAGAAAAATTTATTACGTTTTTTAAAATATGCATTTTTGTTTTTACATTTGGTAAAACATTTAAGGCACCATCAGTAATGATAAGTGGCTTATCTTCTTTATCTAAAGTCATATGCCAAATATGACTTAATCTAGTTTTTCCTAGCAAATTATATTCTCTTTTTAGTACTTCTTTCATTAGAACATCTGTATGAATATGTCCTTTAACTATAATTCTGATTTTTTCTTCACTAGCAAGTTTAGCAGCAATTGCTGCAGTATTATTTTCCACAGGTTCATGAATAATTTCGTATTTTGAAATATCCCATTTTAAATCTTCAGCACATTTTAAAATTTCTTTTTCATCACCAATAAAAATTGGTTCTATCAAGTTTTCATTTACAGCATCTTGAACAGACAACATTGGTAGAGGCTTTCCAGCGTTAACAATACCAGCTTTCACACCTTTATTTTTAAGAGCTGCGTTTAATAAATTATTTGGAACAACAATTTCTTTATTTGAAAGCATATTTAACTTTTAAGTTTTTCTAAATCTTTCTTAATTATATCTGATATTTTAATTTCTTTATTAGAATTAACTCTAAATCTTTTGTATTTATTTTGACCAGGGTACATTATTTCTTTTATTCCTTTTATTTTAGGCAATTTTTTAATTCGATTAATATTATCTTTAATTCTTTTGTTGTAATCTTTTACAAATAAATTTGTTTTAAATGTGATAAATAAATGTCCAATATTTTGTGGACCAGAAAAGTCATCAAATGGATCTTTTACTTTTCCTGCATGATTTCCTCCAGTTAACACACCACTTAATATATCAACCATCCATGCTAAACCTGATCCTCTAAAACCTGCTATGGGTAGCTGAACTCCTTGAAGTGCTTTTTTAGCATCTGTTGTGGGTTTGCCAAATTTATCTAATGCAACACCAAGAGGTATTTTTTGATTGTTTCTAGCTGCAACTCTAATCTTGCCTCTATTAATCATTGAAATTGATGTATCTAAAATAAAAGGTATCTTTGATCCAGTTGGTGTCCCAAAACAAATAGGATTTGTTCCAAATAAACTTTTTAAAGCTCCATGAGGGGCAACTGCAGGAGGAGCATTTGTATAAATCATTGTAATTAAATTTTCTTTAACTGCTTGTTCAGCATAGTAACCTGAAAGACCATAGTGGCCACTATTCTTAACAGCAACCATACCAATACCAGTTCTTTTAGCATTTTTGATTGCTTGTTTAATTCCAATATCAGCTGCAACAAATCCAATACTGTCATTAGCATCAATATGTGAAACTGAATGAGATATATTTCTTATTTTTATTTTAGGCTTTGGATTTATTACTTTCTTTTTAATTCGATCACAGTACATTTTTAATCTCGATAATCCATGACCATATGCACCAACCAATTCTGCATTTATCAATGCATTTGTTGATATCAATGCATGGTTATGACTTAATCCAAATTTTTTAAAAATACCTATAAGTTCTTTTGTTAATTTATCATTTTTCATTTAATTTATGCTTATGTAAAAAGAACTTGGTTCAGATTTATCATTAAGATAAGGACAAACATTTTTGAGTTCATTATAAAAATCATGTTTTAATAAATTTAAGGAAAGTATAACGCTATATCTGGATGAATTATCCAATATACCTTCAAGTAAATACTGTTCGTTAAAAAATCTATTTTCAATTTTTAACCATTTTTCTGGGTAATCTCTAGGAGAAAAAATATCATGTATATGAACAATTACACCAGTTTTTAATTTAGGCAGAATTTCTAAAAAATTTTTTATTATATCTCCTTGAGGCTTTATAACGTGAGAACTATCGATAAACAAAATATCATTTTTATTTAATTCAGTAAAAACACCAATATCAATCTCTTCAACTTTTTGGCGGATTACTTTAATATCTTTTTCTTCTAGCCATTTATTTTCATAAGGTTCAATACAAATTAATTCAGATTTAAAATTATCAATTTCTTTATTATTTCTGATTGCTTCTTTTGCAATTAGAGAGGAATGACCAGAGCCTATCTCAATAATTTTATTTGGTTTGAAATGCCTTATCATTTGATAATAAATTTCTGCATCACCAGATTCAAAAAAATTATTATTGATATTAAAACTTAATTTATCCAATTCTTTTTGATAATTGAACTTTCTTAAAGTTTTTATCTGGTTATCTGTATCAAATTTAATTCCTGGTAAATTTCTTTTTTCACTAAGTTTATTCTTTAAATTATCAAAATTAAATAATGGCTCGTAATAATTAGATGTTAAAGGAAATATTCCAATTTTTTTTAATATTGATTTACTTAAAGTAAGTTTATGACTACCAAATTTTCTAAAAAATAACATAATAATAGCTGATGGAATTATTAATATCAAAATTATGATATCTACAGGAAGTTTTAAAAAATTTAATATTCTTTTAATAATTTGCATTAACCTTTTCCACGCCAAGGAATAGTTTTATCAATTATTTTTCTTAAAGTTACATCAAACAATAAACCTAACATTCCCATTATAAAGATTGTGATCCAGATAACCTCATATTGAAAATATTTTTTGGCAACGTTTTCAACAAATCCGATACCAGTGGTTCCTGCCAAAAATTCAGCAGCTACCAAAGTTCCCCAACACATACCAACAGCAACTCTTATTCCTGTTAAAATTTCAGGTAAAGAATTTGGAAAAATCACATATCTTAATATTTGTTTTTTTGATGCTCCCAAAGAGTGAGCTGCATGAATTTTGGATAATTGAGTTCCTGAAGCACCAGCTCTTGCTGAAATAATCATAATAGATAAAGAGACCATAAATAATAAAAAAACTTTTCCCGTATTATCAATTCCAAGAACAGAAATAATTAGAGGTGCCCAAGCTAATGGGGGAACTGGTCTATATAGTTCTATTAATGGATCAAAAAAGCCTTTTGCAAATCTATTTAAACCCATAAACAAACCTAAAGGCACACCTATAAGTATTCCAAAAACTAATCCTAAAAATACTCTCATAAAAGAATCCCAAATATGGCCATACGGGACTGGAACTTTGAATAGATCAAAGTCACCAGTTACAACTTTTAAAACATAACCCTTAAAGTTTTGTTTTACTATTCCATCTTTAGTATGAACAGGATATTCACCTGGAAGAATATCTGCTATCCAATCAGGCAAAATAAAACCAATCATTTTACTTACATCAACCATGTCTATCCATAAAAGAGGAATATCTTTGTAACCAACACTTGGCTTTAACATCAGTGCAAATTTATTAAAAGTATCAGAAGGTTTTGGGAGCCATCTACCAGAGCCTTGTTCAGAACAACTTGGACCACTTGCAACAATTGTACCTGCTGGAAATAAAAATATATCAATAAATCTTAATCCACCTTGAGCTTCTTTTTGCGCAACATCAAATTTAATTATTGCATTTTGCATTTTATCTAGTGCATTGGGAGGATAGATACTTGCAAATTCAATTCTTCTTGCAATTTTTACAATATTTTTTGCATAGTTTGATGACAAGTCTTCACTATCTAGATCTTTTCTATAAGCTTTAATTTTTTCTTTTAGTGATTTGATTTGATCTTTAAATTCAGGATTATGATTTCTTAATTTGAAAAATTCATCACTAATTAAATTTAATTCTTGAGCAGCAGCATGAAATTTTAAACCTCTGTCTGTTGCGGGTACCAGTGGTACTTCTATTGTATTTTCAATGGACCCCGTTCCTGCACTTACTTTAACTATACCCCATCCACCTTCTTCACTTACAGCTTTTTGTCTTTCGTTGTATTCTTGTTCTGTCTCAAATGGGTAATCAGGTTTTTGGAAATTTTCAGTTAAAAGATTAATCTTACCAGTAATATCATCTATTTTTTGTTTAGTTTCTATTTCAATTAAGTCCTCATTAGTAAGCAATGGTATTAATTGATTAGTTTTATTAATAAAACTAGCAAGAATTGTTTTTTGTTGATTATTTAATTCATTGGAATTTTGGATTTCTTCTAAAATGAGTTGAAGATTTTTATTCTCTTTTTTTATTTGAGCGGTGCTTTTAAATTCTCTTTCTTCAATAGGGAATTGGTATTTTAATCCTAACAAAGAGTCATTTACCTTTCCTACTTGGCAAAGCTCATTTGCAGATTTTGGATAAAAGCTTTTCGCGATATCCCAAGAATAATAAAGCCAAACTAAAAGAAGAAAACTACTTCCAACTATAACCCAATGAGTACCACCTCTTGCTCTTTCAGGGTTTCCAAATACTGCATCAACCTTTTCAGTTCTTATTAACCTTCTTCCATAAAGGATACATCCAATAACAGCAAAAAAGATTAGAAAAGTTATTATTTGAGTTAACATTAATTTTCTTTCCCCATAATTTCTTCTTCCATATTCCAAATCATCTCAAGGATTTCCTCTCGTTTTGCAGAAAATTCTTTATTTTTTTTGATTTCTCTTAAATCTTCCTTTAGTCCCATTGAAGCAAATGGGAGATTGTATTCTTTATGTATTCTTCCAGGTCTTGGTGCCATTACGTATAATCTTTCACCAAGTAATAATGCTTCCTCAACTGAGTGTGTAATTAAGATAATTGTTTTTCCTGTTTCTTTCCAAATTTTCAAAACTAGTGACTGCATTTTTTCTCTAGTTAAAGCATCAAGTGCTCCTAATGGCTCATCCATTAAAATTAAATCTGGATCATTGATCAAACATCTTGCAAGAGCTACTCTTTGCTGCATTCCACCGGATAATTGATAAGTTGGTGTATTGCCAAATCCTTTTAGACCAACAATTTCTAACCATTCATCAACTTTTTTTTGTGTTTCAATTGGATTCTCTTTTTTCATTCTTAACCCAAAGTTGACATTTTCAGCTACTGTTAACCATTCAAATAAAGCTCCTTGTTGAAAAACCATTCCTCTTTCAACTCCAGGTCCATCTATTTCTTTATTATTTAAAGTAATAGTTCCAGAGGTTGGTCTGATAAAACCTGCAGTAATATTTAGTAGAGTAGTTTTTCCGCAACCTGAAGGTCCAAGAACAGTTAGAAGTTCACCTTTTTTAAGAGTAAAATTTAAATCTTTTAAGGCATGAACAGTTTCTCCTTTTGGAGTTTTAAAAATCATATTTAGATTTTGAGAAACTAAATCACTCATAAAAACTTTATATTAGAATTTTTAATAAAAAAATAGGCACCAATTTATTTAAATTGGCGCCTATTTAAATTTTTATCTTCCTTTAAATTATAAAGGTAAGAAACTAGTGTCTACGTTTCCTCTTGGTGTTCCCATTCCTTTTAAGAATGCATCAAGATTTCCGCTCTCCATAGATTGTTTTGTTTCTTCTGGAGTTAAGAATTTAAAGCCACCTAAAGTTTCTTTCATGTCTCCAACTTTCATTTCAGAAGCTTTAGCCATTACGTTCATATCGCTTTTTCCAGCTCTATATCTTGCATTAGCTTCATGAGTTACTTCAATGAAAGTTCTTAACATGCCAGGATTTTCCTTCATAAACTTAGTAGTTACTGAAGTGATATCTATTCCTAAGATACCAGCATCTCTAGCTTCTTGAACTGTAAGTAATCTAGATCCAACTGCAGTTGCAGCTTTAATAGAGTTACCACCAAATAAACATGCCATTACAACATCGCCGCTTACTAATGCAGCAGCTCCTTCTTCAGGATCCATTTGAATGATATCCATTTTTTTTCTGTCAGCTCCAACAACTTTCATACTTTCATCAAAAACATACTCAGCCATTGTTCCTAGTGGAACAGCAACTTTTTTACCTTCTAATTCAGTTGCGTTTGCTTTTGTAATACCAGAAGCATTAGATGTTACACAAGTTGTACCACCCATTCCGTATTCCATTGCAATATCAACAAGTTTGATAGGTGCTTTAGATTTTACAGCGTTAATAAAAGGAACTAAACCTTGAGAGTAAGATATATCAATATCACCTGCTAACATTGCATCAGTCATTGCTCCACCGTTAGTGAAGTTTGTCCATTTAACTGGAACTCCTAATGCTTTAGCAAAGTTCTTTTTCATCATATCTTCAAGATTTGGACTTGGCCATTCTAAGAAATAAGCAACTCTTACTTCGTTAGCTGCAGAATTAGCAACTGAAACTGAAAGGTTAAGAGCTACAAAACATCCAAGAATAAAACTAATTATTTTTTTCATTTATTCCTCTTCGTTGATTATTTATATGTTCCAAGTTTAAGATTAATTTGGTGTGGTTGTAAAACAAAAAAACGTTCAATTTAAACACAACTATTAGTTGTAACATTATTTTGGTGGTTTAATCGACTTAATTAGTCTAAAGAATCTTTAATCATAAATAATTTAAAAATAAAAAAAATATGAGCTCAGAAAAAAGAACTTCAGTACCAAATTCATTAAATGAACACTGGATGCCATTTACATCCAACAAGGATTTTAAAGAGAACCCAAGATTAATAGTAGAAGCAAAAGGTGTTTATTTAAAGAACCACCAAGGTCAAACACAAATTGATGCAAGCTCAGGATTGTTCTGTAATCCATTAGGACATGGTAGACAGGAAATTATTGATGCAATATCAAATCAATTAAAGACTTTGGATTATTGTCAACCTTTCCAACAAGGGTATGGTGGATCATTTGAATTAGCTACGAGAATTTCTAAACATACTCCAGGAAACTTAAATAGAATTTTTTATACTATTTGTGGCTCAACTGCTGTTGAAACAGCAATTAAAATTTCAATTGCATATCATAGAGCAAGAGGTGATAGCCAAAGATTCAGATTTGTTGGAAGAGAAAGGGGTTATCATGGAATGAACATTGGAGCTACTTCAGTAGGAGGCATGGTAAATAATGTTAAAACTTTCGCTAGTGTTTTAATGCCGGGTGTAGTTCATATGAGACACACTCATTTACCTGAGCATAAATTTGTAAGTGGTCAACCAGAGACTGGTGTAGAACTTGCTGAAGATTTAGAGAGAATTTGTACAAACTTTGGAGCAGAAAATATCGCAGCATGCATTGTTGAACCGATCGCTGGATCAACTGGAACTTTAGTTCCACCAAAAGGATATTTACAAAGATTAAGAGAAATTTGTGACAAACATGGAATACTTTTAATTTTTGATGAAGTGATCACTGGATGGGGAAGAACAGGTTCGCCGTTTGCTTCACAAGAATATGGAGTAACTCCAGATTTAATGACAATGGCAAAAGCCACTACAAATGGAATTAGTCCTTTAGGTGTTGTTGCATGTAAAGAAGAAATTTACGATGCAGTAATGGATGGTGCACCAAAAGGAACTATTGAATTATTTCATGGTTATACTTATTCAGGAATTCCAATTTCAGTTGCTGCTGGTTTAGCAGTTCAAGATATTTTTGAAAAAGATGATATCTTTAACAGAGCAAAAGATTTAGCGCCATATTTCCAAAAAGGACTGATGTCTTTAAAAGATATTGATGTGGTTGATAATATCAGAGGTTATGGAATGATGGGTGGAATAGATATTAAGATGGATAAAAAACCAGGCGTCGCAGGATTTACTTGTTTCAAACATTGCTATGAAGCTGGAGTAAATTTTAAAGCCACAGGTGATTGTTTGATAATTGCACCAATGTTTATTTGTGAGAAAAAACATATAGATGAAATTATTGAAAAACTTAGAACAGGAATAACTAATTACGCGAAAAGTAAAAAAAATTAATCATTTATTTTAATTGAAGATTTTTTTTTGAAATGTCTAGACTTATGGTTATAAAAAACAATATTCGTTGATGTTGTTGAGGAATAAATTTTTTTTAAATCTTTATTGTTAATTTTTTTCAATAAGTTTTCAGATTTATAAAATAAATAACTTTCGTAATTGAGTTTTTTAAGTAAAAATTTAATTTTTTTATAATTTTTATGACTGAATTCTATAATTAATATCGGTAGATTTTTTTTTATTGTTTTTATACCAGATCTAACAACTTCTAATTCAGATCCTTCAGTGTCTATCTTAATTAAATTTGTTTTAAAATTAAATTCATCTAATTTTCTTGAGGAAACTTTAATTTTTTTAATTCTTATATTTTTAAATTTTATACTTGTGAAATTTTCCCATCTATTTCTAAGAAAGTTTACTTTATAAGATGCCCATAATCTCATTGGAAATGAATACAAAACTGGAATATATAGATAATTAATTCTTATATCAGATATAGCATAATTCTTAATGATTATTCTTTTATCATTTTTAAATTTTTTTTTTATTATTTGAAATAATTCTGGATTGGGTTCAAAAGAATTAATTTTGTACTGACTTGTAAATTTTTTAAAATTTTTAATGCTCTCACCTAAATGAGCGCCGATATCAATTATCTTTGGTTTTTTTATATACGATACTATTTTATATTCTTTTTCAAAATTTAAACCTAGATGAGTTGATATTTTTTCTCCAAAAACTAAAAATATCCTATTTGATTTTATAATTGTTTTTATAAGATTAATCATTTAATGATAATTTCATGTCTCATAAGCAAGAAAAGTTTTATTTAGTTTATATACTGTGGCTTTTAATTTTTGTCTTCTTTACAAATCAATACTACGATTTTAACGAAATTGTTTCAATAAATCAATTGGACAGTGTTAGTTATATGGCCATTGCTAATTCTTCTCCAAATTACTCTTCTGAGTTTATACCCTACCATCATGCTCAAAGAGTTTTTTTTCCATATTTGATAGGAATTATTGCTAATATTTTTAATTTAGAAGTTTTTTTTACTTTTAGAGTATTTACTTTAATCTCATTATTTTTGATTATTTTTTTTCATTATTTAATAATGAAAAAATTGGAAACAGACTTTTTTTTTTCAATAATCTTAATTTCTCTTTTAATTTTAAATCCCTATATTTTTAGATATTTCATAGCAGTTCCTACAATGATAAATGATAGTATCTTTATTTTATCTTTGTATTTATTTTCATTTGGCTTAAAATTTAATAATTATTTTACTCTTCCATCAGTTTTTCTTGGGTTAGTTTCAAGACAAAATGGGATTTTTTTATTAATAGCTAATTGTATTAATATTTTTTTAAATAATAAATATAAGTTTTTTATTAATAAAAGTTTTGTTTTTTCTATATTAATATTGATTGTAGTTTTTTTATTATCAAATCGATATGCAACACAAGTTTCAACTCAAGATTTTGATCTTAAACATATTTATGGAATTTTTCAGTGGTTTTATAATGATTGGAATT
>CACDUS010000002.1 GCA_902555945.1 uncultured Pelagibacteraceae bacterium
CTCATTGCAATGCAGGTTGGCTTGCAACAATAAATTGGGGTACTGCAACTTCACCAATTTATCATGCACATAAAAAAGGAATTCCAGTTCATGTCTGGGCCGATGAAACAAGACCAAGAAATCAAGGTGCAAACTTAACTTCATATGAGTTAAATGAAGAAGGAATTAAGAACACAATCATAGCTGATAACACTGGTGGAATTTTAATGCAAAGAGGTGAGGTTGATATGTGTATTGTTGGAACAGATAGAACTTTAGCAAATGGAGATGTGTGTAATAAAGTTGGAACTTATTTAAAAGCATTAGCCGCATATGATAACAATATTCCATTTTATGTAGCGTTACCAAGTTCCACGATTGATTGGGACATCAAAAATCACAAAGATATTCCAATTGAGGAGAGAAATTCTGAGGAATTATCACATATGGAAGGATTAGATGAAAAAGGAAACATTATAAAAGTATTAATATATCCAAAAAAAAGTAAAGCTATGAATTTAGCTTTCGATGTAACACCTGCAAAGTATGTGACAGGATTGATTACAGAAAAAGGTATTTGTGAAGCATCATCAGAGGGTTTAAAGAAATTATTTAAATGAAAAATATAAAAGAAAGAGAAGAGGTTATTGAATATTCAATTAAACTTAACACTACTAACTTATCTCCATTAAGATCAGGAAATATATCAGTTAGAGGAATAGAGGATGGTATTGAAGGTTTTTTTATTACACCCTCAGGTAAAAAATATGAATCACTGAAGCCTGAAGATATTGTGTTTTTATCCTTAACGGAGGAAAAGGATTTTTTATCTTGGTTTAATTCAGGCAAGAATCCTTCATCGGAGTGGAGATTTCATCAAGATATTTACAAGAATAAATGGCAAGCAAAAGCAATTGTGCACGCTCACTCACCTCATGCCTCAGCTGTTTCGACTCATGGAAAATCAATTCCTGCTTTTCACTATATGATCGCTCTTGCTGGAGGTGAAGATATAAGATGTTCTGAATATGCAACCTTTGGTACTCACGAACTTTCAATGAATATTGTTAAAGCTTTAAAAGATAGAAAGGCATGTCTTATGTCAAACCACGGTCAGGTTGCATTTGGAGAAAATTTATCCAAAGCTTTTGAACTTGCACAAGAAGTAGAAAATATTTGCCAACAATATATTATTGCTTTAAAGATGGGAGAGCCCAAGATTCTTTCTTTTGCAGAAATGAAAAAAATCTTGGAAAAAGTTAAAAATTATAAAAGTGGATAATTTTTATGATAAAAGTTGGGGAGCACATCACTTTAGATATCATTGGGACTGATAAAGAATATGATCCCTTTGTATATGAAAGAGTAATTAACGAAATTGCAAAAGCTGCAAAAGTTACAATATTAAATATATCTAAATATAAGTTTGAACCTCAAGGTTTCACAATTTTAGCTCTATTAGCTGAAAGTCATATAAGTTTTCATACCTTTCCAGAAAAAGGTATAATTAGTTTTGATTTTTTTACTTGTGGAAAAATTAGCCCTTCTGTTGCTATTGATATAGTTAAAAAAGAGTTTAAACATAAAAGAATAGTTAAAAAAGAGTTTAATAGAGACACAAGATCTCTTTACCACGATATTTATAGCTCACCTGGATTACAAAAATCTTATGTAGTTAATGATGTTTTAGAAGATTTTAAATCTAAAGTTGGTCAACATATAGAAATTTTAGATTTAGAACAATTTGGAAAATCATTATTTATAGATGGAGAAATTCAAGTTGCTTCAACTGATGAACATCTTTACAGTTCAACCTTTGTAGGGTCAGGATTGAAACTAAACAAATCAAATGAAAGAGCAGCTATTATTGGCGGTGGAGATGGTGGAGTTGCAAGAGAATGTATATCAAAAAAATTTAATTTTATTGACTGGTATGAACTTGATCCTGAAGTTGTAGAAGTTTGTAATAAACACTTAGGTGACATAGGAAAAAAAGCTACAGAAAAAAATTCTGTTAAGTGTGTGTGGGGAGATGCATTTGAAAGTATTAAATCAGTTAAAGAAGATACATATGATCATATTTTTGTTGATCTAAACGATGATCAGTTTTGTATAGATTTAGCTGCAAAAAATATGGATTCACTTGTTAGAATTTTAAAACCCAAGGGTGTAATTACTGCTCAAGTAGGTAGTCAGGATAAAAAACCCCAACAAGTTGAAAACTGGTTAAATGTTTTTCACCATCATTTTGGAAATACCAAATTATCAAGGGTTTATGTGCCTAGTTTTGATTGTTCTTGGAATTTTTCTTCCTCAATAAATCATTAATTTTTTCTTTTTTATATCTCTAATTTATGAAATACTATTTTTTTATTAAAGGAGAGAATGATGAATATATTTAAAAAAACAATTTTTTCAGTTTTACTTTCTTTATTGGTAATGGGCAATGTTCATGCTGATAAAATAAGAATTGGAACTGAAGGCGCTTACCCTCCATGGAATTCAAAAGATGAATCTGGTAAATTAATTGGATTTGAAGTTGAGTTAGCTTGGACACTTTGCAGATACATTGGTGAACAATGTACGATCGTAGAACAAGACTGGGATGGAATGATACCAGCTCTAATTATGAGAAAATTCGATGCAATAATGGCAGGAATGTCAATTACTGCAGAAAGACAAAAAGCAATTAGCTTTTCTCAAGGTTATGCTGATGAAGTTGCATCTTTAGCAGTTATGAAAGGCTCTAGTCTTGAAGGTTTAGATACTCCAGCTGGAATTAATTTAACTAAACCTAACGCAGCTGCAAAAAAAGCTTTAAAAACTCTTACAGCAGCATTAGCAGGTAAAACTGTTTGTGTTCAAACAGCTACAATTCACCAAAACTTTTTAGACTCAGGTGATGTTGGAAAAGTAAATGTAAGAACTTACAAAACACAAGATGAAGTTAATCTAGATTTAGCATCAGGACGATGTGATGCTGCATTAGCTGCTGCAGTTGCATTTAGTGATTATGCAGAAAAATCTGGTAAACCAGTTGTCTTAACTGGACCAACTTTTTCAGGTGGTGCATTTGGAAACGGTGTAGGTGTTGGTATTAGAAAAGATGATACTGAACTTTTGAAAAAGTTTAACGCTGCAATTAATAAAGCGAGAAAGAACGGAGATATTAGTAGAATAGCTACTAAGTGGTTCGGCTTCGACGCTTCTATGTAATTCAATTTTAGATTTGGCGACTATCATGTATAGTCGCCAGTCTGTATGGAACTTCTAGCTTTTGGAGATACTGGTTGGGGTGACGAGTTATTTCGTGCAACCCTAATGACAATAGCTGTATCAATTACAGCAATGTTAATAGGTTTTAGTTTTGCTGCAATTTTTACCCCATTAAAATTATCTAAATTTAAATCACTTAATCTAATTGCAAATATTTACACAACAGTCATTAGAGGAGTGCCTGAACTTTTAGTAATATACTTATTCTTTTTTGGAGGTAGTGGAGCAATTATGTTTGTAGCCTCCATGTTTGGTTACAATGAGTACATAGAAATAAATGCATTTGTAACCGGCTCATTTGCTATTGGTATAATTTCTGGCGCTTATTCTACAGAAGTTTTTAGAGGAGCAATTCAATCAATTGATAAAGGACAATTCGAGGCAGCAAAAGTTTTAGGTTTTAGTAAATTTAAACAGTTTTATAAGATTATTCTTCCTCAAATGCTAAGACTTGCAATTCCTAATTTAAGCAATGTTTGGCAAATTACACTTAAAGATACATCATTAATTTCAGTTACGGGTTTAGTCGAAATTATGAGACAATCTTATATTGCCGCTGGATCTACAAGAGATCCATTATTTTTTTATTCTTTTGCAGCAGTTTTATATTTATTGCTAACATTCTTAAGCATGAAATTAATCAATAAATTAGAAGTTAAATATAGCAGGGGGTATTGATGGATTTTGAATTAATGATCAATAGTTTTCCAAAATTATTAAATGCTGCTGTAATTACTTTAAAACTTCTGTCAGTTTCTTTAATTGTCGGATTATTCATTGGTCTTTTGTTTGCAATTTTAAGATTAAATAAAAATGTTTTTATAAATAAATTTGCATATGGATATTCATACGTTTTTAGAGGTACTCCACTTCTAGTACAGATATTCATTATTTATTTTGGATTAGGTCAAATTGAATATTTAAGATCAACATTTTTATGGGTAATTTTAAAAGAACCTTATTGGTGTGCAATTATAGCTTTTGCATTAAACACTGGTGCTTACACATCTGAAATTTTAAGATCAGCTTTTCAAACAATTAAACCTGGTATAATTGAAGCTGGTCAAAGTCTAGGTATATCTAGCAAGATTATTTTCTATAAAATTCAAATTCCAATAGCAATTAGACAATCGTTACCAGCATATGGAAATGAAATTATTTTGATGATGAAAGGCACCTCTCTAGCGAGCACGGTTACTATTATGGATTTAACTGGTGTTGCGAAATATATAATTTCAACCACTTTTAAACCAATAGAGGTATTTATTGTTGCAGGCGGAATATATTTATTTATGACTTTTATAATCCACAATCTGATAAAATTTTTAGAAAAAAAATACAGTTTTAATTAAAGTATAACTAAATCTAGTTTTTGTTTACCAAGTCTTTCATTTCCTTTATCTGTAACCAAGTAAGTTTCCCCTAAATTCATTGCTAAACCATTATCAGAGTCCATCAATATCATGTGCATAAAGAAAACATTTCCAGGTTCAATAGTATATGGATTACCTGTATATAGCATTGGCCAATCCATCCAATTAGGAGAGAATGTAGTTCCCAAAGAATAACCACATGCATTCATTCTAGCTTTATTGAAACCAAGATCATCAAAAGTTTTTGCGTGGGCATCGAAAACTTCTCCAATCTTATTTCCTGGAATTAATTTATTTTCACAGTTCTTTAATGCTTCAACACAAGCTTCATGCATTTTATGATGTTTAGGATCTGCTTTACCTATAGGAATAGTTCTGAACATTGCTGAATGATAATGCCTGTAAGTTCCGGCCCATTCTACAGTTAATTGATCTTGATTATTTAAAATTTGTTTTTCTGCTTGATAACGACAAAGAAGAGCATTTTTTCCTGAGCCAATAATAAATTCATTTGCAGGATAATCGCCACCTCCTTCGAATATAACTCTATTCATTTCAGCTAATATCTTAGACTCACTAACACCAGATTTAGCGTGTTTCCATACTTCATCTAAAGCTTTATCAGCAAGTTCTGCAGCTTTTTTTACATAAACAATTTCTTCTTTGGATTTAACTACTCTTAACTGTGTAATTAAGTCAGATTTATCTTCAACAGCACAATAGTTTTCTAAAGATTTGTTAAGTCTTAAAGCATTACGTCCAGTTAAACCGTATGCTTCATATTCAACTCCCAATTTTTTTCCTTTTAGATTTAATTCTTCTAAAATAACTTTAAGATCATCAGTTGGGTTTGAACCATCTTTATCAACCCAAATTCTAATATCTTCTATGTTCGAAGTATTTTGTGCTTGTCTTAAATCAGGAGCCCTAGTTAGTAATATTGTGTTTCCATTTTTATCCAAAATTAATGTTTGGAAAAAAACATATCCAAAGGTGTCGTATCCTGTTAACCAATACATTGACTCTTGTCTAAACATTAAAAGAGCATCTATATTTTGCTTTTTCATTGAATTTAAAACTTTAGATTTTCTTAATTTAAATTCTTCTTCTGAAAAATGAAGTCCCATTTAATAATTAGTGTACTCTTTAATTTCTTTGATTGCTGATCCTGTATGATTATTAATATCTAATTTAATTTTCGCACGATCATCATTCAAAAAATGGACATCTCTTGAAAGTTTAATAAATTTTTTTCCAAAATCCTTATCTTTTTCACATTGTCTTTTGTCATCTTCAATAACCCAAAGCTTAGCATTTATTTCTTTTAGCGACTGATAAAGATTATTGAGTTTGTCGTCAGACTTAATATTTTTTTCTAATTGATCTTTAAGAATAGAGTGTTCGTTGTTGATAAATTTTAACTTTTCAGGATCTTTTATTTTTTCCTGTTTAATCTCTAAAATTGAAATTTTATCTAAAAGTTCTCCAATTGAAACCTCTACTATAATTTTATTCATAAAATTTAATACTGTGCTATCTTGTTATAAATATGTCTAATATTTTAATTATAAAACACGGTTCATTAGGAGATATAGCCCAAGCAAGTGGTGCAATTCAAGATATATCTGAAAACCATAAAAATGATCAAATATTTCTGCTTACAACTAAACCTTACTTTGATTTATTTAAAAAAAATCCTTTTATTCATGAAGTGATTTTGGATAAGAGATTGCCTAGATATAATTTAATTTACCTATATCTTTTAATGCGAAAATTAAAGAAGCACAACTTCTCAAAAGTTTTTGATCTTCAAAATTCATCTAGAACTAATTTTTATAAGAACATTCTTTTCCCAAAAGCTGATAAAATAGTTTGGTCAAGTTCAGTCACAACGCTACCATCAGATCAAAATAAAGAAGAGTTTGATAAAATTTCAGTATTAGAAAGGTTTAACCATCAGCTAAAGGAATCTGACTTAAATACTTCACACACTTTAAAGCCAGACTTTAGTTGGGCTGCGACTGACATAAGTGAAATTAAAAATTTTTATAAACTTGATAAATATATTTTATTATTTCCTTTTTGTTCACCACATTTGACTATAAAAAAATGGCCTCATTATAATAAACTTATTGAATTGATTTCTGGTAGATACGGTGATGAGTACAAAATTGTAACTGCTCCTGGCCCATCGGAAATAAATGAGGCAAAAGATATAAATTCAATAGCATTATTGGATAACGGAAGAGCACTGGATATATCTCAATTAACTTCTTTAATCAAAGGAAGTTCATTTGTAGTTGCTAATGATACTGGTCCAGCTCACATTACAGCTCATGTAGGAGCCAAAGGTCTTACATTATTTGGTAAGCACACAACTGCTTATAAAGTAAGTATTGAAAGAGAAAATTTTAAAGCGATTGAGGTTACAGACCTTAATAACTTAAGTGCTGAAAAAATTTTTGAGAGATTATCTAATTCTTTATCTTAGTTTTTTCTACCAATCTTAAAATGACAGGTACTATGAATAATATAAATAATAATCTTATAATATGATGAAAAGCAACAAAGTCTGGTTCCAAATCAAAAGCAATAGCGATAACAGCTACTTCATAAATTCCACCAGGACAGAAAGATAAAATCAAACTTAAAAAATTATTATCAACAAAAAAAGTTGCAATATAAGCAGCTACAAGGCCTAATAAAACTAAAAGTATAGTTGCAACTAATCCATGAAAAGAATTATTAGCCACTTCTTTAAATGTTTTATTAGCAAATCTACACCCAACCGATGCTCCTAAAATTAATAAACAAAAATTGATAGAGGCATCTGGTAATTTGTAAGAGGCAATATCAAATATTTGCAAGACACCACTTGCAACTAACGTTCCTGAAAGAAGCGCAGCTGGAACTTTAAATTTATCAAAAAAGAATATGAATATTAAAGAAACAATTATTAATAAAACTAAATTCCAATGGTTTTGTGACATATAATCAAATTTTTCTAATTCCAAAGCCTCAGCCGGATAGAGACTTACAATTATAAAAGGGAACAGGGTTATTATAATAATTAATCTTATTAAGTGAGCAGTTGCAACTTGAGATAAATCTGATTTTTCATATTCAGCTAAAATCATTAAAGGGCCCAAGGCACCTGGAGCAGCTGAAAATATAGATGTTTTTTCTTTATACGCTGAAAATTTTTGTAAATATTTTGAAACAATTAAGATACTAACAACAATATAAAAAAACATGATAACAGTTGTCCAAATCCAATTAACCATTTGACTAAAAAGATTTTGATCAATGTAATTTCCAATATGAAGTCCTAAGATAATTAATATTGAGCTTAGAGCTATTTTTGGCATTAAAACCTGAAAACCCTTTAGAGCAATTAATGACGTTGCAATCATTGGACCGATCATCCAAGCAAGAGGAATATTAAAAAAATCAGCTACAATTGCACTTGGAATAGAAATTAGAATTACTATTAAGAATTTTTTTGTAAATAATTGACCTAGATTTTCTCGGTCAAAGTGAATCGCTTTTAACATGCATTCTATCTTTGGTTGTTGACTAGCTTACATAAAATATGTTTAATCCAAGACTTTAAATATAACAACGAGAGGAAATAATGAAACTAATAAAATCTTTTTTTTCAGTTTTATTCTCAGCTCTTCTTTTATTTTCAACGACTACAGTAAACTCAATTGCAATTGAAAAATTACACTTTGTAATTGGTGGTGGTGCTGGTGGTGGTTGGGATGGAACTGCTAGAGGTACTGGAGAAGCTTTAACAAAAGCTGGCTTTTTAAAAAGCGCATCATTTGAAAATATGTCAGGTGGTGGTGGTGGTAAAGCATTAGCTTACATGATTAATACTAAGCCTGAAAATACTATCTTAGTACAATCAACACCATTAGTTTTAAGATCAATTACAAGACACAAAGGTTATGTAAGTGGTAATGGAACTTTATCTTATAAAGATGTTGTGCCTATTGCTGGAGTAATTGGTGACTACGGCGCAATCGCAGTTGCAAAAGACTCACCTTACAAAAACTTCCAAGATGTTGTTGATGCATACAAAGCAAACCCTAGTTCAATAAAAATGGCTGGTGGTTCTGTTAGAGGAAGTATGGACCATTTGATTGGTGCTTTAGCATTTCAAGCTGCTGGAGCAAATCCAAATGATGTAGCTTACATTCCTTACGATGCAGGTGGTAAAGCATTAGCTGGACTTTTATCTGGAGAAACACAGATTATTTCTACAGGTTTAGGTGAACTTATGGGAGCAAGAGACCAAGTAAGAATTATTGGTATTACTGCACCTGAAAGAGTTGCTGATGCACCAGATGCACCAACACTTAAAGAACAAGGATATGATGTACAATTTGTTAACTGGAGAGGATTTTTTGGCCCTCCAGGTATGAGCAATAAAGACAAAAAAGCTATTGCTAAAATGCTAGGCGATGTACAAAAAACTCCTGAATGGGAAGAAGTAAGAGCAAGAAATGCTTGGGTTAATATTTATAACCCAGACAAAAAGTTTGTTAAGTTTTTAAAAACTCAAACTAAAGAAATGACAGCTCTTATGAAAAAACTAGGAGTTATTTAATCCTTTTGGGTTAATTAATTTAAAGAGCAGTGAATATAAATACTACAAAAATTATATCACTGCTCTTTTTTATTTTTTCAGCATTTTATTTATATACAGCTTATCAAATCCAAGTTTTCGCATTTGATGAAAATGCACCTTTTAATGCCAGAACATTTCCAATTTATTTAGGGTATGCTGGTTTATTTTTCTCTGGTCTAAAATTAATTTTACCAGACCCAGATACTATTAAAGTTGAACATAAAACTTTAGAATATAAAAAAACAGGAATATTAATTCTTATTGCAATTATATATGGAGCAACAATTTTAAAAGTTGGGTACTTTTTAACGACATCTTTGTTTTTATTTGCTTCTTATTATTTTTTAGGTGAAAGAAGATGGATACTAATGTTTTTATTATCATTTCCATTTGTTGCAGCATTTATGTATTTGTTGCATGGAATTCTTGATATCTATTTAAGAGATCCTTTTTTAAAATATATTGGAGTGATGGGATGATCGAAGGAATACTAATTGGTTTAACAACAGCTCTTACATTTCAAAATATTTTTATGGTAATGATTGGTTGTTTCTTCGGAACAATTATTGGAATGCTACCAGGCTTAGGCCCAATGACTGCAATTGCTTTAATGATACCTATTACTTATGGTTTTGATCCTGCTACTGGATTAATTTTAATGGCAGGAGTTTATTATGGTGCTGTTTTTGGTGGTTCAACATCATCAATTTTATTAAACGCACCAGGTGTTCCAGGAACAGTTGCTACATCATTTGATGGTTATCCAATGGCTCAACAAGGTAAAGCTGGAAAAGCTTTAGCAATTGCAGCATGGAGTTCATTTGCAGGAGGAACCTTATCTGCAATTTATTTATTATTTATGGCACCAAGTTTATCTAAAGTGAGTTTATCATTTAGATCGCCCGATTATTTTGCCCTAATGATTTTAGGATTAACAGCTATTGCAGCATTTTCATCAAAAGGGCAGTTTTTGAAAGCAATGATGATGGTAGTACTTGGTTTAATGTTAGCATCAGTTGGTCAAGATTCTTTATCAGATATTACAAGATTTACATTCAATAACATGAATTTAACAGATGGAATAAGCTTCGTTCTTGTGGTGATGGCAACTTTTGCAATGAGTGAAGCGTTGACAATTATCTTAAAAAGAAATGATCCAACAGCTGCTGCCAAGCAAGTTTCATTGACAGAATTAGGCTCAATAAAAATTAATAAAGAGGAACGAGGAAAAATGTACAAAACTATTCCAAGGTCGTCAGTTATTGGTTTTTTAATAGGTGTCTTGCCAGGTGCTGGAGCAACTATCGCATCATTCTTAGCTTATGGAATGGAAAGAAATTTAGTTAAGGATGAAGAAAAAGAGAAGTTTGGAAAGGGTAGTGTAAACGGATTGTCTGCTCCTGAAACAGCAAACAATGCAGCATGTTCTGGTTCATTTGTTCCAATGTTAACTTTAGGTATCCCAGGAAGTGGAACTACAGCCGTTATGCTGGGAGCACTTTTAGGATTTGGAATACAGCCCGGTCCACGACTATATATGACCAACCCTGAAATTTTTTGGTCAGTGATTATGTCAATGTACATTGGAATGGTTATCTTATTGATACTTAACCTCCCATTGATTCCTTATATCGCTAGAATTCTTGCAGTTCCAAAAAATTATTTGATTCCATTAATTTTATTTTTTTCAATCACAGGAATTTATGTAATGTCATTTAATAATTTTGATATTTATTTAATGATTGGTATAGCAGTTGTTGCAACTTTTTTGAGATTATATGATTTTCCAATGCCTCCATTAATATTAGCTTTCGTGCTTGGTGGACTAATGGAGGAAAATTTGAGAAGATCATTGCTATTAAGTAATGGATCTTGGGAATTTTTGTGGGACAGAACCTTAACTGTTTGTATATTGGTTACAACAATACTGATCGTTCTTTGGCATATCTATAAAACTTTAACGAAAAAGAAATCTTAATTAAGAATTTTTTTGTATTCTTCTACAATTTTTTCCCACTGAAACTTAGAAACATATTCTTTAGCATTTTTACCAAGCATATGATATTTTTTGTTTTCAATCATTGAGTTCAATGATGAATAGATATCATCTAGATTGTTTCCATCACAAATTAAACCTGTTTTGTCATGACTGATTGCATCTGATGCACCACCATCTTTACCTCCAAGAGATGCAACACCATATTGAGCTGCCTCTACATAAGCTATTCCAAATCCTTCAACAGAAGTTTTATGTATTATAGATGGCATGACAAAAATATTTGATTTAGCTATTAAAGCATTCTTTAAATCATCGCCAATGTCTTTGAAAAACATAACCTGAGTTTCTAAATTAAGTTCTTTAACTAATTCTTTTAAATTTTCTTCTTCTTCCCCATAACCAATACAAATATAAACAATATCAGGATATATTTGTTTTAAATTTCTTAATGCCATTAATACTTTTTCGTGGTTTTTTCTCTTATCAAATCGAGAAACAGTAATTAACCGTGGTGTTTTTATTTTTAGCAAACTTTCTACTTTATTTAACGATTCTTTATTAAGTTCTTTAGCTGGATTAACCCCCGGATTAATCACTACTATCCTAGCTTGATCAACGCCAATATTGATTGCTAAATTTTTTGTATATTCTGAATTAGCAATTACTTTTTCAACATTATTTAAAACTTTTACTATTTTTTTATTTTGGAAGCTCCCTTTGGGATGGTTGATTTCTTTTCCATGAATTAAACAATATTTCTTTTTTATAGTTTTAATTAATTCTAAACTTTTCCAATGGTCAGCAATTATTCCTTGAACTTTATTTTCTTTCAAAAATTCATTTATTAATTGAGCTTTTCTTATTTTTCGTAAAAACTTAATACCTCCAACTCTTTCTATTGAAAAATTAACTTCTTTATCAAATTCTTTATGATTTTCTTGATAGTCCGCAAAAACTTTAATCATAAAGTTTTTGGACATTTCTTTAGCAAGACCCCACATTAGACTTTGCATACCACCTAATTCAGGTGGGAAAGATCTTGTTGCGATTAAATACATTAATTATTTTTCCACTTAATGCTGCACCCAGCGCTTGGAGTTTGTTGCTCTGGCCCTTTACCAGTATCAGCAATTTGTTTCATTGCTTTAAATAAATCACTTTCACCTTCTCTTACTGGAATTAACTTTTTAAGTTCTCTTAACCTACCTCTGTACTGAAGTTCTAATTCTTTATTATAACCAAAGAAATCTGGTGTACATACCGCATTATAAGTTTTAGCAATTTCTTGTGTTTCATCGACTAAATAAGGAAAATCAAACTGATTTTTTTTTGCAAACAAAATCATGTTATCAAATGAATCTTCTGGATAGTTTTCAGCATCATTTGCACAAATTGCAACAGAGTTAATACCTAAATCTTTTAATTTTTTACAATCCTCAACAATGTCTTTGGTAACTGCTTTAACGTAAGGACAATGGTTACAGATAAACATTATCAAAGTTCCATTTTCACCTTTTACATCATCAAGAGAGATTATTTTGTTATCAGTTGATTTAAGCTTAAAGTCATGTGCCTTTTGGCCGAAATCACATATTGGAGTTTGTATTGGCATAATGTAATAATATATAAATTATGTTTTACGATTTAAAAGATAAAAAACCAAAAAACTCTGGCGAAAATTGGGTAGCACCAAATGCAACTATAATAGGTGATGTTACTTTAGAAAAGAATTCTAGTGTTTGGTTTAATGCAACCTTAAGAGGAGATATTGAAAATATTCACGTTGGTGAAGGTTCAAATATTCAAGATGGTAGTGTTTTACATACTGATCCAGGCTATCCATTAAAAATTGGAAAGAATGTAACTGTGGGTCATATGGTTATGCTTCATGGATGTACGATAGGGGACAATAGTTTAATTGGAATTGGTGCAGTAATTCTTAACAATGCTAAGATTGGAAAGAATTGTATCATAGGTGCAAAAGCTTTAATCACAGAGAACAAAGAAATACCAGATAACTCATTAGTAATAGGTTCACCTGGCAAAGTTGCTAGAGAAGTTACAGAAGAAGAAAAGAAAGCTGTAGCAGAAAATACTCGACACTATCAAGATAACTGGAAAAAATATTCTAAATCAATCTTTTAATTATATAATGAGAATTCTTTTTACCATTTTTATTATATCTTTATTTCTAAATTCTAATAACGTTACTTTTGCTGGTCATGCTAACGAAAAATACTGTTTTAATTGTAGTTATAAATACAAAATCGGTGATAAAGAAAATGATACGTATGAGTTTGAGTTTGATTTACAAACTACAATCCTCGTTAAT
Source organism: uncultured Pelagibacteraceae bacterium (assembly GCA_902555945.1). Taxonomy (GTDB): domain Bacteria; phylum Pseudomonadota; class Alphaproteobacteria; order Pelagibacterales; family Pelagibacteraceae; genus Pelagibacter. The sequence continues at coordinate 13,596 of CACDUS010000002.1, forward strand.
TACAGAAACAGTATCGGAAGAATACAGACTAACGATTTATCTAAATTAGTTGAAGAACAACTTAAAGATAAAAAAACTGGTTTAGTTTCTTACATCTTATTTGAAAACAACAAAATTTTAGTTGATCAAAATAGAAAAAGTAAATACAGAGGACCATATCCTTCACACTCAGTTGGTAAATCTCTAGTATCTTTAGTTACAGGTTATGCTATGTGTGGTGGTTATATTAATCATACAGTTTTTGATAGAATTGATTATCCAACTGTTGCTGGCACTTTATATGAAAATCAAAAATTAATTAACTTGCTTAACATGCAAGCAGGTGATGACGAAATAATTGGTGATAGGATTGGTATTTGGGATAGCAGAATAACGAAAGATAAACAAAGTATTAACATTATACCTATTAAAAAAGCTATGAAAAAATACTTTAAAGGCAAAAATGGTTTAGAACCTGGTAAGTATTTTAATTATAGTGCCATGACAACAAATGTAATTATGAACTATGTTATTTACAAAACTGGTGATAATTGGGAAAAATTACTACACAAAGTATTTGTTGAAGACGCTAAAGTTGCTAAAAGAGTTTATTTTCATAAGACTTTAGAAAAAAATAAAACTGGTAATAGAAAATCAGGTGAATACGGTAGATATTCTTTTTATGCTGACAGATATGATTATGTAAGAATTGCCAACATGATGATGAAACATTGGAAGAATGATACTTGCGTTGGAAAGTATTTAAAAACAATGTATGAAAATAGAGTTGATAGACAACGTGTTGAGTACAGAAATAATGATGGCAACCATAACGCTGCACAAACTTATGGTGGTCAGTTTCTATGGGATGCTATTGGTTTAGAAGATAGACCAATTTTAATGATGGATGGTTTTGCTGGCCAACAAGTAGTAATAGATTTTGATAATAACAGAATTATTACTGCTCACTCTACAGATAGACACTACGACTATTATAGTTTGATATATTCACAATTGGAACCAGATACATCATACAAATCAAATGGACAATCTGAAAGACCGAAATGTAGAAAATACATTAACGCAGAACAATTTGTATTAGAACCTTGTTAATTAATTATCTTTTTTACTAGGGAACTAACCAAACATTCTTATTAGTTTCTAAATTGAATTTGGCTCTTCGATGTCCTTTAGCTGCAAGATAAAGCCATTCAATAGATTTAATTTTACATTTTATAACAGTAAAATTTTTATAACCTTCTTCACTTTGTTCCATTGTATAATCAAAATCTTCTAGTTTAGATATCATCCCAGAAGTAGGATTTTCTGATGTAGTTCCTGGAGGACTATCAGTTAAATAACAACGTCTACTTATATGCTGCGTTTTTTTCCATGATTCTTCAGTTCTAGAATTTTGATTATTAACTTCACATTCTACTTTTACTCTTAATTGTATCTTTTCTTCTTTATCGTAGAAAACTAAAGAAGCATTCTTATTTTTTTTAAGAATATCCACTTTTGGAGATCTTAAATCAGTGTGAAATTGTAATAGATTGTTTGCTCTATCTGATTTACGTAAAACAACAATTCTACCATCTACTTCATCTTGGTGAGCACAAATAAAGACAGGAATTCTAAACGGTGAACCTCTATTGGTCACTGCGTCATCTAACATAGACCAATACTTATTTTGAATCTCCTCTAGGTTTTCATAGTATGCCGGCTGCATACATTACTTTCTAAATCTTTTAATTAGACTTGATGTATCCCATCTATTTCCACCCAAATCTTGAACTTCTTCATAAAATTTATCAACAAGTTCTGTTACAGGTAATAGTGAACCATTGTTTTTAGCTTCATCCATTGCAATCTTTAAATCTTTTCTCATCCAATCAACTGCAAAACCAAAATCAAATTTATCATCAATCATTGTTTTGTATCTGTTTTCCATTTGCCAAGATTGAGCAGCGCCTTTCGAAATAACTTCAATTACATCTTCCATGTTTAATCCAGCTTTCATTCCAAAATTTATTCCTTCAGACAATCCTTGAACAAGTCCTGCTATACAAATTTGATTAACCATCTTAGCTAATTGTCCACATCCAGCTTTACCAAGGAGCTTCATTTTTTTGCTGTAGCAATCAATTTTATCTTTCGCTTTATCAAAGTCAGCTTGATCACCCCCAATCATAACTGTAAGTGCACCATTTTCTGCACCAGCCTGTCCACCAGATACCGGAGCATCTAATGCACCAAATCCATTTTTCTTAGCATGTTCATAAATTTCTCTAGCAATTGTTGCTGATGCTGTGGTGTTATCAATATAGATTGCACCTTTTTTAATAGTTTTAAATGCACCATTATCACCAAAAGTAACTTCTCTTAAGTCATTGTCGTTTCCAACACATGTAAATACATACTCTGCATCTTTTGAGGCTTCCGCTGGAGTCTCTGCCATTTTACCTTTGTATTCTTTAATCCATTTTTCTGCTTTAGATTTTGTTCTGTTAAAAACAGTTACATTGTGACCACCTTTTGATATATAACCAGCCATTGGATAACCCATGACACCAAGACCTATGAAAGCAACATTACAACTCATAATTTTTTATGTTTAATAGTTTAAGTTTAAAAGTAATTATATTTGGATTTATTTTTACATTTTTTTCTAGTTTTGGACAGAGTTTTTTTTTAGGTTTATTTAATTCTAGCATTAGAGAAACACTTTCTATCACTCATGGACAATTTGGCTCAATTTATGCTTCAGCTACATTACTAAGTAGTTTTCTTTTAATTTGGGTTGGAAAAAAAATTGATGATATCAACATCTTTAAATTTGCTTTTTATGTAACATTGCTCCTATCATTTTCTTGTTTTTTCTTTTCAAAGATTTCATCAATAGCTTTTTTATTTATAGCTGTTTTTTTAATGAGATTTTCTGGGCAAGGATTAATGTCTCATACAGCAACAACGACTATTACAAGATACTTTACAATATCAAGGGGTAAAGCTCTTAGTGCTGGATGGTTTGGTCTTTCAACAGCAGAATTTATTTTACCTGTGCTGACTGTTTATCTACTTACAATTACTGCTTGGCAGAATATTTGGGTTTTTATTTCTATCTTTATATTGTTTTTTTTACCGTTAGCTTCATTTTTTTTAATTAAAAAATTAGATTTTAATACTAGAGAACAAGTCGATTCCAAAGATTCTGAAATCAAAGAAATTAAACAATGGAAAAGACTTGAAGTTATCAAAGATTATAGATTTTATATTGTATGTTTAAATATGTTAGCAATGCCATGGATTGCAACTGGTGTTTTTGTTTACCAATCTTTTATTACTGAAGCAAAAGAATGGGGCTCTTTTGTTATTGCTCAATCATTTATGGTTTATTCAATATTGTCAGTGGTTACTTTATTAGGATCTGGATTCTTAATTGATAAATTTACTAGCAGAAAACTTTTAATCTTTATGAATATACCTTTATTGATTTCTACTTTAGTTTTATTTTACTTTGATAATCCAATTACTTCTTTTGTTTTTCTAGGGTTAATAGGTATCTCTAATGGTCTAGCCAATGTTTTAGGCTCATCAACATGGGCTGAAATTTATGGTGTAAAATTTATTGGGTCAATTAAAGCATTAACCACTGCGTTGATGGTTTTTTCCACTGCTTTTGGTACAGCTTTATTTGGTTTTTTGATAGACAGAGGTTTTTCCATAGAGCAAATAGCCATGGTTTCATTTATTTATATTTTGATCTCCTTGATCTTATTATTTCTTGTAAAAAAGAAGCTAAATCCAGAATATATTTAGAAAATCTGCTTGATTTTTTTTTGTTCACTGTATAGATACTGCGCATGGCAAGAGTTACTGTAGAAGATTGCATAGATAAAGTAGATAGTCCTTACGAATTAGTCTTAGTTGCTAAAGAGAGAGCGACTCAACTAAACTCAGGTATAGAACCAACTTTAGATAGAGACAACGACAAGAATACTGTGATTGCATTGAGAGAAATTGCAGACGAAAATATTAAAGTTCAAGATTTAACTGAAAGTGCAGTTTACAAGTTAAGAAAACATGTGGAACAAGTTGATGATAGTGCTGAGGCTGATGAAGATATAGGTGATGATTTTGAAAACTTATACAAAGGTGAGATTTCAAAAAGTGGAACTCCAATACTACCTTCTAAGAGAGCAAGAAAATCTCCAGAAAAAATTCAAGTTTCAAAAGAAGATTTAGCTGAACTATCACAAACAAGTCAAACAGATGTAGCTAATTCTCTAGAGGAAGAAACTCAAGGTGATCAAGCAGATGTTTCATTAGATGAAGTTTCTGAAAGTGAAAATACAGAAGCAAATGATGAAACCCCAGATTCAGATACTTCAAATACATAATAAAATAATATAAAGTCAAATCATGAATAGGAAAGTATCAGTTGCTCCTATGATGGATTGCACAGATCGTCATGAAAGATATTTTTTAAGATTAATTTCAAAAAATATTCTTTTATATACTGAGATGATCGTTGATGAGGCAATCAGTAGAGGTGATAAAAAAAAATTATTGGAATTTAACGTAAATGAAAAACCAGTTGCATTACAAATCGGTGGATCATCTCCAAAATTATTAGCAGAAGCAACAAAAATTGGCGAAGACTTTGGTTATGATGAAATAAATTTGAATTTAGGCTGTCCAAGTAGAAAAGTTGAAAAAAATAAATTTGGTGCTTGTTTAATGAAAGAGCCAAACTTAGTTGCGGATTGTTTAAGCAAGATGCAAGCTGTTACAAATCTTCCTGTAACAATTAAGACTAGAATTGGATATGACAATGTAGAGGACTATGAAAATTTTTATAAATTTATAAGCATCCTAAAATTAACTGGAATTAAAACTTTTATAATACATGCTAGAAAAGCAATGTTAGGAAAATTTACTCCAAAGCAAAATTTAAATATACCACCTTTAAAATATGATTATGTATATAATCTTAAAAAAGATTTTCCAAATGAAGAAATAATTATTAATGGTGGTATTTCTTCTACAGAGGAAATTAGCACTCATTTAAATAAAGTAGATGGTGTTATGATTGGAAGAGCAGCATATCATACACCTTATTTATTAGCCGATATTGAAAGAGAAATTTTTAAAAACGAAAATATACCTAGTAGACAAGAGGTGATTGAAAAATTGATACCATATGTAAAAGATGAACTAAAAAAAGGAACAAGATTAAATCAAATTATGAGACATACTTTGGGACTTTTTCATGGACAAACGGGCTCAAGTCATTGGAAAAGATATTTGAGTGAAAATATGTGTGTTCGAAATGCAGATGTTCAAAAAATAGATCATATAATGGATAAAGTAAAATATAACAATATTGACAGAACTGTGGGTGAATCTGCTTAATACAATTCTATCAAATCAATATTCTATTTATATCTTTTTAATGATAGCAACAGCTTTTCCTGTAGGTTTTTTTGCAGGTTTATTTGGTATAGGAGGTGGATTAATCACGGTACCATTTCTTTTTTTTATATTTGAAGCATTAGGAGTAGATAAAAACTATTTGATGCATTTAGCTGTTGGAACTTCATTTGCAATTATTATTCCAACTTCAATGGTTTCTGTTTACACTCACAACAAACATGGGTCAGTAGATCCAAGTATAGTCAAAACTTATGGCCTATTTGTAATTATTGGAGTTTTACTTGGAACAACTTTCGCAGCATTGGCAAAAACAAAGCTATTAGTAGTTTTCTTTACAGTGGTAGTATTTTTTCTTGGCACATATTTGTTAATTAATTCAAATCAACAAAAAATAAATAGGAATAAATTTAAACTACACTTTCGTATTCTTTTTGGTTTAATTTCAGGCTTTATTTCAGCACCAATGGGTATTGGAGGTGCAGTAATGAATGTACCAATATTAAAATATTTTGGATATCCAATCAAAAAAGCAATAGGTAGTGCTGCAACAATAGGTTTTATTATAGCTTTATGTGGAGCAATAGGCTTTTGGTACTCAGGAATAGTTTTAAATGCTAAACTTCCTTTGAGTTTGGGATTTATAAATATACCAGCATTTTTGATTTTTATTCCAATTACAATGTTTATGGCAAAAGTTGGAGCAAACTTAGCACACAAAATTGATAAAACTAAACTTCAAGTATTTTTCGGAATTTTTTTATACGTTATTGGAACTATATTTGTTTTTAGATATTCTGGCTTATAAAAAAAAAGGGCGGCTTCAGTCTCCCTCTACCACCCTTAATAAAATTTATAATTGATTCGATGCTAAAAAATAATCTCGTAATAATTGAAAATTAAACTTATTAACTTAGTAGATTTAAGGCAATGGTTCTGGTTCATAAACTTCAGATGTTTCAATTTTATTTACTTTGTATGATAAAAGGATAATTGGATCTTTATCGACATAAGGAATATCTAGAAAAATAGAATTTTTATTTAATTCTTTCTTATCGAAAATTTTAAAATTTTCTTTTAATTTTACTTTTTCAATAATTTGGTTTGTACTATATGATAAAGAAGCTTGATAAACGCTTCCAGTTTTGGCTCCAGTAAATATAGGTCCTAATAAAGCTGTGCCAGGAGCAGAACAACTTGAAAGAAAAAATAAAGTTAGAAATAATATTTTTTTATTCATTACTGATTAAGCTGATATATGATTCTTTTGTAATTAGCGTATTTTTTTATACACGTAAAAATTGAAAATAAAAATTTTTTTCAATTTACTTCGATATTTGATTTAAATTTAATTTTTTTAAACTCAATATAAACACTTCAAATATTTTTAAAATTGTTCAAAGTTGTTACTTTTAAGATTAATGAAAACTAAAAAGATTAAAATAAAAAAAAATTTAGGATTAAAAAAATTTCAATCTCTGGTTTTAAAAAATTTAAATGTAAATAAACTTAATCCCTCAAATTTAATTGACGATACAAAAAATAAATTAAGTAATTTTTATACAAATCTTAAAATTGAAAGAGAAAAAAATAAAAAGATATTAGAAAAGAAAAGAAAACTTGAGGAAAAAAGAGAAGAACAAAAACAAAAGAAACAAGCTCAAAAAGAGAAGTTAAATAAAATTAGGGAAGAAAAGCGCCAAATATTAGCCCAAAAAAAATTAATTATTGAGAATGAAAAACAAGTAAGGAAAAACGAAGAAAAAAGAAGAAAAATTGAGGCTAAAAGAATTAAAATTGAACAACAAAAGATTAAAGATGAAGAAAGCAGAAAAATTAGAGAGGATGCAAGAAGACTTAAAGAGGAAGAGTTGAGATTAAAAATGCTTGAAAGACAAAGAGTTCGAGAGGAAAAAATTAAGATTAAACAAGAGGCTTTAAAAGCAAAAGAAATAGAAAATCAAAAAATTAGAGAAGAAAAAGAGAGGATTAGACAAGAAAATAATAAACTTAAGGAAATAGAAAGACAAAAAAGGTTAGATGAAGAGCAAAAAATTAGAGAGGCAGCTAGAAAATTGAAATATGAAGAAGAAAAATTAAGAGAAACTGAAAATAGGCTTAGACAACTTGAATTAGAAAGACAACAAGAGATAGAGAGACAATTACTCAAAGAACAAGCTGAACAAAGAGCAAAAGAAGAAGAGTTAAGATTAAAAGAAGAAAAACTTAAAGAAGCAGAAAATGAAAGATTATTAAAAGAAAAAGAACAAAGAGAAAAAGCTGAAGAGTTAAGAAAAGAAGAGGAAAAACAAAGAAAAATTGAAGAGGAAAAAGCGATAGCTTTAAAACATAAGCAGGAAGAAGAAGAGAGAATAAGAGAGGAAAACCGAAGAATCAAAGAATGGGAAGATAAGTTTGATCAAGAACAAAAGTTAAAAGAAGAAGCAATGATTAAAAAGTTTTATAGTGATCAATTAACTGATGAAAATATTTTGGAAGTATCAGAAAACAAAAATCAAGAAAATGATTTAAATGATAATGAAAATAAAAAGGACAGTTGATTATATCTTTTGGTCGTAATCTCCAATTTTTCCAGTTTTTTGAAGCATTTCATCAATAAACCTAAATATTTTTACTTTTCTTTCTTCTGATGTAGGACTTTCAGTTACGATAACTAATGATGGTTTATTTGATGATGCTCTTATCAAACCCCAAGAACCATCTTCAAAAGAAAATCTTATTCCATTAACAGTTAATATTTCTTTTATTTCTTGATTATCTATTTTATTTTTTTCATCTTTAATTTTTTTTAATTGATTAGTGATTTCTTCAACCACTTTATATTTTTCTTGATCTTTGCAAAAAGGTGCCATGGTAGGTGATTGAAATGTTTTTGGAAGTTCATCTACTATACCACTTATTTTTTTATTTTGTTTGTCTAGTAAATGACAAATTTGAATTGCAGAATTTATTCCATCATCATACCCATATCCTAGTGGTTCATTAAAGAAAAAATGTCCACTTTTTTCAAATCCAGCTAATGCTTTTTCATCATGAACTTTTCTTTTAATGTGAGAATGTCCAGTTTTCCAATAAATTGTTTCACATTGATTTTTTTTTAAAATTTTATCATTGGCATAAAGCCCAGTTGATTTTACATCTACTATAAATTTTGAATTTTTGTGAGAAACAGATAAATTTCTCGCAATTAATAAACCAATTTTATCAGAGAAAATTTCATTGCCATTATCGTCAATTACTCCAACTCGATCACCATCACCATCAAACCCAAAACCCACATCTGCATTATTTTCTTTTACTGCTTTAGATATTTCATGTAACATTTCTAAATCTTCAGGATTTGGGTTATATTTAGGAAATGTCCAATCAAGATTACAATCCAGTTCTATGACATCACATCCGATTTTTCTTAAAATATCTGGTGCAAATATTCCAGCAGTTCCATTACCGCAAGCCACAACTACCTTAATGTTTTTATGAATTTTATTTTTTTTAATTAAATTTTCTTTATAAGTATTTTGATAATTGTTTATTTTTTTTTCATTTCCCTCATTAATTATAAATTTTTGATTTAAAGTAATTTCTTTTAATTCACTCATCTCTTCTGGTGCATGAGTTAAACCCTTTTTAATACCCATTTTTACACCAGTCCATCCATTTTCATTATGACTTGCGGTGACCATTGCTACCGCATCACTATCAAGATCAAATTGAGCGTAGTAGACCATTGGAGACAGGGATAATCCTATATCTTCTACAAAGCATCCTGTAGAAATTAGTCCTTTTTTTAGAGCAACTTTAATTTCTTCACTATAAGATCTATAATCTTGTCCAACAATTACTCTCGGGTTCTTTTTTTGTGTGTGTTTAATAATTTGTGTTCCAAAACCTTTTCCAAGGTTTATGATTCCCTCAGCATTAATATCTTTTCCATAAACCCATCGTGCGTCATATTCTCTAAAACCATAGGGGTCTATTTTTAATGATTGATTCATGCTGTTAATTACTTACCTTTTTTTCAATTTTATAGTTGAATTATTTTACCACTGTTCTATAAATGTTCTGTTGATTTACTGATTATATAGTATATTAAATAAAAGCGCATACAACATGTAGTTGTTTTCGTAAAAATAACAAAATATAATACTAAATTATGAATAAGATTCTATCTCAAGCCCTCAAGAAAGCTGTCTCCGAATATAGCCCTGAGGTTAATGAAGTTTCAAAAAATAATAGACCTGACCTTTTCTCATTAAACAATGAAACCGAGCTTTTTCAAAACGACAAAGGTATTATCATTAAGATTGATAGATCTAGGGATTCAAATTTAACTGATTTTGGTAAAGCAACTTTAAAAGACAGATATTTAGGTCATAATGAATCCTTTCAAGATTTGTTTGCAAGAGTGGCAAGCACATATGCTGATGACAATTTGCATGCACAAAGAATTTACAATTATATAAGTAATCTCTGGTTCATGCCAGCAACACCAGTATTATCTAATGGTGGAACAAAAAGAGGATTGCCGATTTCATGTTTTCTAAACGAAGCATCTGATAGTTTAGGAGGTATCTTAGATCTTTGGAGTGAGAATGTTTGGTTAGCTGCTAAAGGTGGTGGTATTGGAAGTTACTGGGGTAATTTAAGATCGATTGGTGAAAAAATTGGTAGAGTTGGAAAAACTTCAGGGATAATTCCTTTCATCAAAGTTATGGATTCATTAACTATGGCAATAAGCCAAGGTTCTTTAAGAAGAGGTTCAGCTGCATGTTATCTTCCAATAGATCATCCAGAAATTGAAGAGTTTATTGAAATGAGAAGACCAACTGGTGGTGATCCAAATAGAAAAGCTTTAAATTTACATCACGGTGTTTTAGTTTCAGATGCATTTATGCGTGCAGTTGAAACTGATGAACAATGGGCTTTAAAAAGTCCTGTAGACGGATCAATTCAACAAACTATATCAGCAAGAAATTTATGGATTAGATTATTAACTGCAAGAATTGAAACAGGAGAACCTTATATAATTTATATCGATACAGTTAATAGACAAATTCCACAGCATCATAAATTAGCAAACCTTACAGTTAAAACTTCTAATTTATGTAGCGAAATAACTTTACCTACAGGAATTGATAAAGATGGTAGAGACAGAACAGCTGTTTGTTGTTTATCTTCTTTAAACATTGAAAAATATGATGAGTGGAAAGATGATCCAAATATGATTAATGATGTAATGAGATTTCTTGACAATGTCTTGTCTGATTTTATCAATAAAGCTCCAGAACAATTCAAAGATGCCAAATATTCAGCTGAAAGAGAAAGAAGTGTTGGTTTAGGAGTAATGGGCTTTCATTCTTTTCTACAAAAAAATAGAATTCCACTTGAGTCAGTGATGGCTAAAGCTTGGAATAAAAAAATATTTAAAAATATTCATGAAAAAGTTAATCAAGCTTCAAAAGATTTAGCGGATGAAAGAGGATCATGTCCTGATGCTGAAGAGTATGGTTTCAAAGAAAGATTTTCAAATAAAACTGCAATAGCTCCAACAGCGTCTATTTCAATTATTTGTGGTGGTGCCTCACCAGGTGTTGAGCCAATAGCGGCTAATAGCTATACACATAAAACTTTATCTGGATCATTTAATGTTAGAAATAGATATTTAGAAGAAATTTTAGAAAGTCATGGTAAAAATGATAATGAAACTTGGTCTACTATTACAACTAATCAAGGTTCAGTTTCACATTTAGATTTTTTAACAGATTTAGAAAAAGATGTTTTCAAAACTGCTTTTGAATTAAATCAACATTGGATTATTGATTTAAGTGGAGATAGAACTCCTTTCATTTCTCAAGCTCAATCAATTAATTTATTCTTGCCAGCAGACGTTCATAAGAAAGAATTACACAAAATTCATTTTGATGCTTGGAAAAAAGGTTTAAAAAGCCTTTATTATTGTAGATCAAAATCAATTCAAAGAGCTGAAAATATCAATGATGCAAAATCAACTGATATCACAGCTAATGTATATAAATCAAAAAATCAACAATCAAACGACCAACCAGAATACGAGGAATGTTTATCATGTCAGTAGCAGAAAAAATAAAGGTAGAAAAAAAAGAAATAATACAACCAAAAAAAATGGGATTATTAACTGAAAATCCGGTCTATAAACCATTCAGATATCCATGGTGTTATGATGCCTGGTTAACACAACAAAGAATTCACTGGCTACCAGAAGAAGTTCCACTTGGTGACGATGTTAGAGATTGGCAAAAAAATCTATCACAGCCTGAAAAAAATTTATTAACACAAATATTTAGGTTTTTTACTCAAGCAGATGTTGAAGTTAACAATTGTTATTTAAGACATTACACAACTGTTTTTAAACCTACTGAAGTTTTGATGATGATGACTGCTTTTGCTGCAATGGAAACAGTTCATGTTGCTGCTTATTCTCATTTATTAGATACTATTGGAATGCCAGAGTCTGAATATTCTGCTTTCATGAAATATAAAGAAATGAAGGATAAGTATGACTACATGCAAGGTTTTAATGTAAATTCTAAAGAAGATATTGCAAAAACAGTTGCAGTGTTTAGTGCGTTTACTGAAGGATTACAATTGTTTGCAAGTTTTGCAATTCTTTTAAATTTTCCAAGACACAACAAAATGAAAGGTATGGGTCAAATTGTTACTTGGTCAGTTAGAGACGAAACACTTCATTGCAATTCAATGATAAGAATTTTTAGAGAATTCATAAAAGAGAATCCTGAAATATGGACACCCAAACTAAAAAAAGAACTTTATGAAGCATGCAGAATAATTGTTGAACATGAAGATGCTTTCATTGATTTAGCTTTTGAAATGGGACCAATGGAAGGTTTAACAGCACAAGAAGTAAAAGATTATATTAGATTCATTGCTAATAGAAGATTAGATCAACTTGGTTTAGAACCAATTTACAAGGTTGAAAAAAATCCTCTTGGCTGGTTAGATACAATGTTAAATGCTGTTGAGCATATGAACTTCTTCGAAGGTCGTGCAACTGAATATTCTAAAGCATCTACACAGGGAACTTGGGCTGAAGCTTTTAGTTAATTAATTACCTTTGATTTAATTCTAAAACTTTTCTATGTTTGTTACCTTTATAACTAGCTAAAGGTCTAATTAATTTATTTGCAGCATGCTGCTCCATAATGTGCGCAGACCAACCAGTTATCCTTGAAATAACAAATATTGGCGTAAAGAAGTCTGTATCAAAACCCATTAAGTGATATGTTGGTCCAGTAGGGTAATCCACATTTGGATGAATATTTTTTCTTTCAATCATAACTTTTTCAACAATATCGTAAATTTTTTCAAACTTTTTATCTTTTTTAACTTTAGCTACTTTAGCAAAATATTCTCTCATAGTTGGAACTCTCGAGTCTCCAGATTTATAAACTCTATGTCCAAAACCCATTACCACTTCTTTGTTATTTAATGCATTATTTATCCATTTAAGTGCATTTTCTGGTTTTTTTATTTTATTCATCATATGCATAACTTCTTCATTTGCTCCTCCGTGCAATGGACCTTTTAAACTTGCAATAGCACCAGTTATAGCTCCATGAATATCAGATAAACTACTTGTTATAGTTCTTGCAGTGAATGTTGAAACATTGAAACTATGTTCAGCATATAAAATTAAAGATACATCAAATGCTTTTACAATTTCTTTTTGAGGTACTTTTCCAAAACACATATAAAAAAAATTTTCAGCAAAAGTTAAATCTTTTTTGGGTTTAATTAATTTTTTACCTTTTCTAATCCTATAAAAAGCAGCTAAAGCAGTTGGTGTTTTTGCGAAAATTCTAAGCGCTTTTCTCATATTAGCCTCTGGAGAAGAGTCTGGAGTTTCTTTATCTTCTAAACCCATCACGCTTACAGCTGTTCTAGCAACATCCATTGGATGAGATTTCTTAGGCATATGTTTAATTATCTCATATAAATTTTTTGATAACTCTCTATTTGCTCTTTCTTCTTTTTCAAATTTCTTAAGTTGAATAGAATTAGGTAAATCTTTATTTAAAATAAGATAAGCTACTTCTTCAAATCTACAATATTCACACAAGTCTTGAGCCGCATAACCTCTATAAGTTAGAGAATTTATTTCTGGCATCACCTTTGAAACTTCAGTTTCATCAACGACTATTCCAAGTAAACCTTTTTTTATTTCATCACTCATTACTCATGTCCTTCAGTACTAAAATTAAAAATTTTCTCATCTAAACTGTTATATTTTTCGTAATCAACTAACTCATATAATCTTTTTCTAGTTTGCATTTTATCAATAATGTTATTTTGATGTCCATTTGCATAAATGTCTCTTAATCCATCCTCTACATTTTTCATTGCTAACCTTTGAGTTGTAACAGGATAAATAACTATATTGTAACCAAATTGCTCTAACTCTTTATAATTGAATAGCTTAGTTTTTCCAAATTCTGTCATATTAGCAAGTAAATAACATGAGAGTTTTTTCCTTACTTTTTCAAAATCTTTTTCATCATGTAGTGCCTCTGGAAAAATAATCTCAGCACCTGCATCAATGTATGCTTTACATCTTTCAATCATCTTATCAATTCCTTCTACACTTTTTGCATCAGATCTTGCAATAATCTTAAAATTTTCATCTTTTTTTGCAGCTACGCATTCTTTAATTTTTTTAACCATTGCATCAGTTGAAATTAGTTCTTTATTATCAAGGTGACCACATCGTTTTCTTTCAATTTGATCCTCTAAATGAACTGAGGAAATTCCAAACTCTTCAAAAGTTTCAATTGTTTCTTTACAAGATTTAAATCCAGTATCTATATCAACAATCGTTGGAAGATTAGTTACTCTTGAAATTAAATATGATCGAGTACTTACATCTTGTAATGTTGTTAAACCAATATCAGGAAACCCAAGATCATTTGCCATAACTCCGCCTGAAACATAAACAGCATCATACCCAATTTCTTCAATTAATTTTGCTGTTAGAGGATTATAGGCACCAGGAACTCTTAAGATTTTGTTTGATTTTAATTTATTAACAAAATCTTCTCTTTTTTGAATTGGTTCCTTTTCAATAAAATGCATTAAAAAATTCCTTTTTTTAAATTTCTTTTAAGTTTATTTTTTTTTACTTCTATATTTAATTTATTTAGTTGACCTGATTTTAATTTTTTTAAATTTTGAACTGTCTTCAAAAACCTATTACTTTCTTTTTCACTTAATATATTTTCAGTTAAAGTTAAAAACTTATTGATATAGTTTTTTCTCTTAAAAGGGCGTGTTCCATAAGGATGAGCATCAGCAACTCCCTGTTCTTCACTTATTCTTTTACCATTTTTGAGAGTAATTATTACTTTTGCACCAAATGCTTTCTTTTTAGGGTCTGGATCATGATATCGTTTTGTCCATTTTTTATCTTCATGAGTTTTTATTGATCTCCAAATCTTAATTGTACTTTTTCTTTTAGCTCTAGCTTTTGTATAAGATTTTACATGATGCCAAGTACCATCCTCTAGGGCGACGGCAAATATATACATTATTGAGTGATCTAAAGTTTCTCTACTTGCATTAGGATCCATTTTTTGAGGATCATTTGCACCAGTACCGATTACATAGTGAGTGTGATGACTAGTATAAATATCTATTTTTTTTATTTGACCCAAATTTTTAATTTTCTTTTTTAGTTTTTTTGCTAGATCAATTAATGCTTGTGATTGGTATTCAGCTGAATATTCTTTTGTATAAGTTTCAAGTATTGCTTTTTTTGACTCATTTTTTTTTGGTAGAGGAACTTTATAAAATGCGTTTTTGCCATCGAGAATTCTTGCTACTACACTATCTTCACCTTCATAAATTGGACTTGGAGCACCTTCACCACGCATAACTCTATCGACAGCCTCTATTGCTAGCTTTCCAGCATGTGCAGGAGCATAAGCTTTCCAACTTGATATTTCACCTTTTCTAGATTGTCTCGTAGAAATTGTTGTATGAAGAGCCTGTTGTACTGCTTGATAAATTGTTTCAGTATTTAGTCTTAACATTGAACCTATTCCTGCTGCAACACTTGGACCTAAATGAGCTATATGATCGACCTTATGTTTATGTAAACAAATTCCTTTAACTAAATTAACCTGAACTTCATAGGCAGTTATAATTCCTCTTAAAAGATCAAGACCACTTTTTTTATTTTGTTGAGCTACACTAATTAGGGGAGGAATGTTATCTCCTGGATGACTATAATCAGCAGCTAAAAAAGTATCATGAAAATCTAATTCTCTAACAGCAGTTCCATTAGACCAAGCTACCCATTCACAATCAAATTTTAACTTACTGTCTACTCCAAATAATGTGGCACCATTTTTTCTTGAATGTTTTAATGCCATCTCCCTTGATGAAATCACTGGCCTTCTATTAAGGGATGCAATTGCAACTGAAGCATTATCAATAATTCTATTAATAACCATTTCAATAGCATCTTTATTTAATTTTGCTTTGTCACTTGCAATTTCCGCAATTTTCCATGCAAGTTGATTCTTTTTAGGCAAATGTTTTTTAGATGGAAAAACTTTTACATTATGAACTATCAAAATAACTCCTAATTAACGAAATTGTTTTTAATAGTTAAAAAAAAATAATCAATATTAAAGATATTTTGATACTATTTTTTCAATACCTATGAAGTCTTTTACAAGGTGATTATGATAAATTTCGGTTGTATTTTTTTCGGTATATCCATCCTCAAGCAAAATAACTGGTATGCCAGCATTTTTGGCCGCATTAGCATCAGTCTCACTATCACCAATCATTAGTGTTTTTTTTAAATCTCCATCTAATATTTCCACAACAGATGTTAGGTGTCTTGGGTCAGGTTTACAATAATCAAAAGTATTATGACCAGCTACATATTCAAAAAAATCATATATGCCAATTTTTTTTAAAAGGTCGATTGCCAAATGTTCTTGTTTGTTTGTACAAACTGCCATTGAAATATTATTTTTCTTTGACCAAATTAAAAAGTCTTTCACTCCTTTTATAAGAGTACTTTCATTAACAATATTTTTTCCATAGAATTCTACAAAATCTTTTACCATTTCTTTTTTAATCTTATCATTTTCTACTTTTCCAAACTCTTTTTTAGCCTGACCCCATATCGAACGTCCAAGCATAGCTCCTGCACCCTGACCAACTAGGTTTCTAATTTCATCAGTTGATTTTGTTGGGTAACCATATTTTTTCATTACATGATTATGAGCGTGCATCAAGTCTGGTGCGGTATCTACCAAAGTGCCATCTAAATCAAATAGAATTGTAAAATTTTGTTTCATAATCAAAAGTATTTTTAAGAAATATTTTGTGAATTAAGAATTATATATACTTAATATAAAGAATTTCATAGATGAAACAGTTAAATTTGCAAAAACTTCAAAATAACCTAAGAATTAAATTTTCTAAATTAGGTGTTAAAATGATTGGACCTGAGACAATTTATTTTTCAAATGATACTAAAATTGGAAAGAATGTAACAATAGAACCTTATGTCGTTTTCGGAACAAAAGTAAAAATAGGAAATAATGTAACTATAAAATCTTTTTCTCACTTAGAAAATTGTAAAGTTGAAAATAAAGTTGATATAGGACCTTATGCTCGAATAAGACCTGGAACCATTTTAAAAGAGGGGTCTAAAGTTGGTAACTTTGTAGAAATAAAAAAAAGTATTCTAGGAAAAAAATCTAAAGTAAATCATTTAACTTACATTGGAGATACATCTGTTGGAAAATCTGTAAATGTTGGAGCAGGTACTATTACTTGTAATTATGATGGAGTTAAAAAAAGTAAAACTAAAATTAAGGACAATGTTTTTATAGGTTCAAATTCATCTTTAGTAGCTCCCTTAACTATTCAAGAAGATAGTGTGATTGGTGCTGGTTCTGTTATTACAAAAAATGTAAGAAAAAAATCTTTAGCCCTTACAAGAAGTTCACAAACTGAAATTAAAAATTATAAAAGAAAATTAAAATAGTTATGTGTGGTATAATTGGAATAAATAGCAATAAACCTGTATCAGCAACAATAGTTAACTCTTTAAAAAAATTAGAGTACAGAGGATATGACTCTGCAGGTATAGCAACTCTTTCAAGTGGATTGATTAATGAAGTTAAATCTGAGGGCAGAGTAGATAATCTTGAAAAAAATTCTTTAGTTCAAAATATGCAAGGCACTATTGGAATTGGTCATGTTAGATGGGCAACTCATGGATTGCCAAATAGTATTAATGCGCATCCACACTCATCACAAAATGTTTCTGTAGTTCATAATGGAATAATTGAAAATTCAACTTTATTAAAAAAATTTTTAGTGGGCAAAGGTCATAAATTTAAATCACAAACAGATACAGAAGTGATAGTTCATTTGATCACAGAAAACTTAAAAACAGAAAATATCGTTAATTCAATTAAAAAAACTTTAAAATCTTTACATGGAAGTTTTGCGCTTGGAATTATATTTAAAGATCAACCAGATTTAATTGTTGGAGCCAGAAGAGGCTCTCCTCTAGCAGTTGGTTATGGTCCAAATGAAAATTATTTAGGATCAGATTCTTATGCTCTCAAATCAATGACTAATAAAATTACTTATTTAAATGATGGTGAATTCTGTATAATTAAAAAAGATCACGTAGAGTTTTTTAATGAAGATGGAGTTAAGATAAATAAAAAAGTTTTAGAATTGTCTTCTTCTGAAGAAAAATATGACAAAGGTGATTATAAACATTTCATGGCAAAAGAAATAGAGGAACAACCCATTACTCTTAAAAATGGAATCAATGAATATTTAGATACATCTAATAACAATATAAATATTTATAATTTCCCGTGGAAAATTGAAGAAATTTCATCTGTAACTTTAATCGGTTGTGGAACAGCATATCATTCATGCTTGATGGCTAAATATTGGTTTGAAGAATTATCATCTTTAGATGTAAATGTAGATATAGCATCAGAATTTAGATACAGAAAAAATAGATTTAAAAAAGATACTTTATATGTATTTGTATCCCAATCTGGAGAAACTGCAGACACTTATGCTGCTTTAGACTTGTGTAATCAAAATAAAATGAAAACTTGTGCAGTTGTAAATGTTATTGAAAGCTCAATTGCAAGGGATTCTCAGTTTGTTTTGCCAATTCATTGTGGAACTGAAATAGGTGTAGCTTCTACCAAGGCTTTCCTAGGTCAAATTTTAATTTTATACATTTTAGCATTAAAAATTGGATTATTGAGAAAAGATATTGATAAAAAAACTTTTGAGAAAAAGCTCAAAGATCTTAAAGAATTACCTAAATTAGTAGAGCAAACACTATTAATAGATAATAAAATACAAACAATTTCTGGCACTTTTAATGAGGCTAAAGGATCTATGTTTTTAGGGAGAGGTTTTTCTTATCCTATTGCACTTGAAGGTGCATTAAAATTAAAAGAATTATCATATGTGCATGCAGAAGGATATCCTGCTGGCGAAATGAAACATGGACCATTAGCATTAATAGAAGAAGGAATGCCTGTGGTAGTTTTAGCTCCAAGAGATAATTATTATAAAAAAACAATTTCTAACATGCAGGAAGTAATCGCGAGAGGAGCAAAAGTTTTACTAATCACAAATAAAAGCAAAGATGAAGTAGTTTCAGAAAATATTTGGGAAAAAATAGAAGTTGAGAGCACTAATGAAGATCTTCTTCCATTTCTATTAACAGTTCCTTTGCAAAAATTAGCTTATTATTCAGCACTAAAAAAAGGTTATGATATAGATAAGCCAAGAAATTTAGCTAAATCTGTAACCGTTGAATAATCGCAAAACTCTGATACAACAATTCTGAGTTGAATATGAAAAATTGGAAAATAAATAGCTGGAGAAAATATCCAGTAAAACATATTCCGGAATATCCGGATAAAAAAGAGTTAGATCAAGTTTTAAATAAAATTAAAACTTTTCCACCTCTTGTTTTTGCTGGTGAAACAAGACATTTAAAACAACAGCTTGCAGATGTTGTTGATGGAAAAGCTTTTTTATTGCAAGGAGGGGATTGTGCAGAAAGTTTTGCAGAATTTCACCCAGATAATATAAGAGACACATTTAAAGTTATACTACAGATGTCATTAGTATTAACTTACTCAGCTTCCTTACCAGTTGTTAAACTTGGAAGAATAGCTGGACAGTTTTCAAAACCAAGAAGTGCACCTACAGAGAAACAAGGTGATAAAGAATTACCAAGTTACTTAGGTGATAATATTAATGCAATTGATTTTACAGATAAAGCAAGAAAACCTGATCCAAAAAGATTATTTAAAGCTTACTCACAATCAGCTTCAACTTTAAATATTTTAAGAGCATTTTCTAAAGGTGGTTTTGCAGATTTAAATAAAGTTCATTTATGGAATTTAGATTATATTAAGAAAAGTCCTCAAGCTAAAAAGTTTAAAGAATTAGAAGATAAAATAGCAGATGCTTTAGCATTTATGGAAGCATGCGGAATAACTTCAGACTTCAACAATAGATTATACACAGTAAATTTCTGGACATCGCATGAAGCATTATTATTACCTTTTGAAGAAGCAATGACTAGAACAGATTCTACAACAGGTGAAAATCATGATACTTCAGCTCATTTTGTCTGGATTGGAGATAGAACAAGACAATTAGATGGTGGACATGTTGAATTTTGTAGAGGAATTGAAAATCCAATTGGAATTAAATGTGGTCCAACATCAAAGCCTGATGAAATTGCAAAAATTTGTGAAGTATTAAACCCAAAAAATGAAAAAGGTAAAATAACCTTAATTTCTAGATTTGGTTATAAAAATGTAGAAAAATTTTTACCAAAGTTAATTAGAGGAATTAAAAAAGAAGGTTTAAATGTTGTTTGGTCATGCGATCCAATGCATGGAAACACAATTAAATCAACAACTGGATTTAAAACAAGACCATTTAATGATGTTGTTAGTGAAGTAAAAAATGTTTTTGCTGTTCATCAAGCTGAAGGCTCATATGCTGGAGGTTTACATGTTGAAATGACTGGACAAGATGTTACTGAATGTACAGGAGGAGCAAGAAAAATATCTGATGCGGATTTATCAAGTAGATATCATACACATTGTGATCCTCGATTAAATTCAGATCAAGCTCTTGAGCTAGCATTTTTAATTTCAGATGAGATAAAAAAGAATAGCAGCTATTCTAAAAATGATATTCAAGCGGCATCTTAAGCCATTGTTTTCTAGCATTAGGTGATTAAATATAAAGTATGAGTCCTTCAGAAAAAGTAAAATATATATCGAATTGGATCAAATCATATGTTGATCAAATGCCTACTAAAGCAAAATCTTTAGTCATTGGTATATCTGGAGGAATTGACTCTTCAGTATCAAGTACATTAAGTGCAATGACAGGTATAAAAACAATCGTTTTATCTATGCCAATTAAACAAAAAGAAAATCAGCATGATTTAAGTTTAAAGCATCAAGATTGGTTAATAAAAAAATTTAATAATGTGGAAGCTCATACAATAAGTTTAGACAAATTATTTGAATCATTTTCTTCCACACTTAATAAATTTGATAATGAACATGGATTTGCAAATTCTAGAGCAAGATTAAGAATGGCGACTTTGTATCAAGTCGCAGCAGCCAACAAAGGAATAGTAGTTGGGACTGGAAATAAAGTTGAAGATTTTGGTGTTGGTTTTTATACAAAATATGGTGATGGTGGTGTGGATATCTCACCTATAGCAGATTGTAACAAAACCCAGGTTTGGGAACTTGGAAAAGAATTAGGTATTTTAAAAGAAATAATTGATGCTCCACCAACTGATGGTCTTTGGGATGATGGAAGAACTGATGAAGGGCAATTAGGTTTTAAATATCAAGATTTAGAAGACGCAATGGTAAATCCCGATTCACCTCATAAAGTAGAGTACGAAAAAATTAGAAAACAAAATTTGCATAAAATGGAGCCAATTCCAGTGTGCAAAATTCCTAGTTAATCAATTAGATTAACAAATCACTAAATAAGGTATATTTCTTAATCAATTTATATGGATATTTTTTTAACAAATAATTTAACTAATAAAAAAGAACAATTTGTTCCAAAAGATAACAAAAATATTGGAATGTATGTTTGTGGACCAACTGTTTATGATGATCCTCATATAGGAAATGCTAGACCATTAGTTATTTTTGATATTCTTTTTAAATTGCTTAAAAATAATTTTTCAAATGTTACCTATGTAAGAAATATTACTGATATTGATGATAAAATAATAAAATCTTCACAAGATCAAAAAATATCTACAAAAGAATTGACAGAAAAAGTAACATCTACCTTTTTTGAAGACTGTAAGTTTTTAAATTGTGAAGATCCTACTTATCAACCGAAAGCTACAGATCATATTGATTTAATGGTTGAAATGATAAATCATTTAATCAAAAAGGGTTTTGCGTATGAAAATAATAAACATGTTTATTTTGAAGTAAAAAAATTTTCTGATTATGGAAAATTATCTAATAAGAAGTTAGAGGATTTAATAGCTGGATCGAGAATAGAAGTTAGTGATAACAAAAAAAATTCAGAGGATTTTGTTTTATGGAAACCATCGGATAAAAATGAACCTTCATGGGACTCTCCATGGGGGAAAGGTAGACCAGGATGGCATTTAGAATGTTCTGCAATGTCAAAAAAATTTTTAGGAAATGAATTTGATATTCATGGTGGAGGTATTGATTTAATTTTTCCCCATCATGAGAATGAAATAGCTCAATCTAGGTGTGCAAATGACTCAAAAGTTTTTGCAAACTATTGGGTTCATAATGCATTTATTACAATGTCCAATGAAAAAATGGCAAAGTCTCAAGGAAATATTTTGAAGATTAAAGATTTTAGAAACAAGTTTAGTGGTCAAGTAATTAGATTAGCATTAATGAGCGCACATTATAGACAACCATTAGATTGGAATGATAAATTAATAAATGACTGTCAGAATACTTTAGATAAATGGTATCGTATTTATTCTTCAGAGATTAAGCTTGTTCAAATAACGAATGAAGTTTTAAAACCTTTATATGAAGATTTAAATACACCAGGATATATTGCAAACTTGCATCAACTTTATGAGAAAGCAAGCAAGGGCGATGGCAAAGAATTATTTATATCAGCCTGTAAGTTTATAGGCTTATTTAATGAAGATAACAAACAATGGGAAAAATATAAGAAAGATAAAGCTGCAATAAGTGAAACTGAAATTCATAATAAAATAGATTTAAGAAATAAAGCTAGGGCAAATAAAGATTATAAAGAAGCTGACAGAATTAGAGATGAGCTTTTTAATAAAGGTGTTTTAATAGAAGACAAAGATGGTAAAACACTCTGGAAATTTAAATGAGTAAAGAGCGATTATATATTTTTGATACAACACTTAGAGATGGTGCTCAAACACAAGGCGTGGACTTTTCTATTGAGGATAAGGAAAAAATTGCATCTGCTCTAGATAATCTTGGTGTTGATTATATTGAGGGTGGATGGCCTGGTGCTAATCCAACTGATACTGAGTTTTTTCAAAAAAAACATAATTTCAAAAATTCTAAACTTACATGTTTTGGAATGACAAAAAGATCTGGTCGAAGTGCTGAAAATGATACAGGATTATCTGCATTAATGAATTCTAATTCTCCTGCAGTGTGTCTGGTTGGAAAATCATGGGATTTTCACGTTGATGTTGCATTAGGAATTACGAATGAAGAAAATTTAGAAAACATTGGTGAAAGTACTAAGCATTTTGTTAAAGCAAAAAAAGAATTTATGTTTGATGCAGAGCATTTTTTTGATGGTTATAAATCAAATCCGAAATATGCACTTTCTTGTATCAAAACTGCTTTTGATCAAGGAGCAAGATGGATTGTTTTATGCGATACAAATGGAGGAACACTTCCACATGAGATTTCTAAAATTGTATCTGAAGTAACGAAAGTAATACCAGGAAAAAATTTAGGTATTCATGCACATAATGATACAGGTAATGCTGTTGCCAATTCTCTAGCTGCAGTATTGTCTGGTGTACGCCAAATTCAAGGTACTATAAATGGATTAGGTGAAAGATGTGGTAATGCAAATTTGATGTCATTGATACCAACATTTTTTTTAAAAAAAGATTTTACATCTCAATTTGAAATAGGAATAAATGGTAAAAATATTAAAAATTTAACTGAATGTTCAAGATTGTTAGATGAAATTTTAAACAAAAAACCTAATCAACACTTACCTTATGTAGGAGCCGCAGCTTTTTCTCATAAGGGAGGATTACATGTATCAGCTGTTCAAAAAGATCCAAAGACTTATGAACATATAAATCCTGAAGAAGTAGGCAATACGAGAAATATTGTTGTTTCTGATCAATCGGGTAAATCAAACATTATTTCAAGATTAAAAAGTATCAAAATTGATATTGAGGAAAATGATCCAAAAATTAAAAAATTATTAGATGAAGTAAAAGATAGAGAGTTCATCGGTTATAGTTATGACGGCGCTGATGCATCATTTGAGTTATTAGCTAGAAGAATTATTGGTGAAATTCCAAGATATATATCAATTAATGAATATGATGTATCAGTAAAAAAGAATAAATCAGGCGACATAGTTTCATCTGCAAAAGCTCAATTAGAAGTTGATGGTGAAAAGATTATTTGTGAAGGACAGGGTAATGGACCAGTAAATGCTTTAGATAATGCAATTAGACAAAATGTTGATCGACTGGCAAAATACTCAAAGTATTTGAAAGATTTAAAATTAGTAGATTATAAAGTGAGAATTTTAAATACGGGTACAGAAGCTGTTACTAGAGTATCAATCGAAAGCACAGACTCCAAAGGAAAAAATTGGTTTACTATTGGCGTATCTACAAACATAATTGATGCTTCATTTAAAGCATTGATTGATAGTTTAGATTATAAACTGTTTAAAGATAATGCCCCTGCAAGTAAATAATGAGTAAAAACAATATTTCTTTTATTCTAAATAAGCCTCAACTATCAGAAAATATTGGTGCGTGTG
The DNA here is from genome assembly GCA_902555945.1 of uncultured Pelagibacteraceae bacterium. Classification (GTDB taxonomy): domain Bacteria; phylum Pseudomonadota; class Alphaproteobacteria; order Pelagibacterales; family Pelagibacteraceae; genus Pelagibacter. The sequence goes on from CACDUS010000002.1 coordinate 38,163, forward strand.
CAAGAGCAATAAAAAACTTTAATTTCAAGAAATTAGTGTTGATTAATCCAAAACCAATTTTTCCAAATGATAAAATTTTAGCTACATCTGTTGGAGCTAAAGATATTATCAGGCAAAGTAAAAATTATGACACTTTAGAGAAAGCTATAAGCAAAATTGATATAGTTATTGCTACTTCAGCGAGATTTAGAAATAAAAATATTAAACATATTAATTTAGAAGACTTAAAAAAGATAAATTTTAAAAAAAAGATTGCTTTTTTATTTGGATCAGAGGCATCAGGTTTATCAAATGATGAGATTAGTTATGCTAATTATAGTCTACAAATCCCTACAAACCCTGATTTTAAATCTCTTAATTTATCTCATAGTTTAATAATTATTGCTCAATTTGTTGCTAGCGTCATAAAATTAAACAATGTGCCATATGAAAAATCAAAGAAAGTTAAGCCAGCTAGTAAAATAGAAATTCAATCAATGTTAAGTCTTTGTATTAGAAATTTAGATGAAATAAATTTTTTTAGGCCTAAAGAAAAGAGACCAAAAATGCTTGAGAACCTAAGAAATATTTTTTATAAAATGGACTTATCTAGTAAAGAAACACGTATATTATCAGGTGTATTCGCAGGTTTAGGGAAAAAACGTTGATTGACAAAATAAGGAGTAAGTTTATAAAGCCCTCTATTAAATGACAAAAAGATTAAACTCTAAACATAAAGTAGACAGAAGACTTAGGGTAAACCTTTGGGGAAGACCCAAAAGTCCTTTTAACACAAGAGCATATGGTCCAGGTCAACATGGTCAATCAAAAACTTCAAAACCATCAGATTACGGAATTCAATTACAAGCAAAACAAAAATTAAAAGCATACTATGGAAATATCAATGAAAGACAATTTAGAAATATTTACAAAAAAGCAAGTATGCTTAAAGGTGATACAAGTGAAAATTTAATTGGATTATTAGAAAGAAGACTTGATGCTGTTATTTATAGAGCAAAATTTGCCACAACTATATTTTCAGCAAGACAATTAATCAATCACGGGCACGTTAAAGTAAATGGAAAAAAAGTTAATATAGCTAGCTATTCTGTTAAAGAGGAAGACACAATCGAAATTAGAGATAAATCAAAGCAATTAGCAATAATTGATATTGCTCTTGCAAATAAAGAAAGAGAAACTCCAGAATATATTCAAATGGATGAAAAAAATAAAAAATTTAAATTTATAAGAATTCCTAAATTTGAAGAAGTTCCTTATCCAATAGTTATGGAGCCAAATCTTGTAATTGAATATTATTCTAGATAATATTTATTTTTTGTAACTTATTTCTTTATCGTCAAAAACTTTTTTAAGCTCACCACTTTCATACATTTCTTTTACGATGTCACAACCACCTACAAATTCTTTTTTTATATAAAGTTGAGGGATTGTTGGCCAGTCACTAAATATTTTTATACCTTCACGAAGAGATTGATTTTCTAAAACATTTATTCCTTTAAAATTTACCTCTAAAATTTTAAGCATATTTGAAACTGCCATAGAAAATCCACACTGTGGAGCATCTGGAGTTCCTTTCATAAATAGACATACATCATTCTCATCAATGTGATTTTGAATTAAATTTTTAGTTTGATCATCCATTATTGTTCCTTTGTTTTTATTGCTAAAGCGTGAAGTTCATTTCCCATTTTTCCCTTTAAAGAATTATAGACCATTTTGTGCTGTTCAATTTTACTTTTTCCAGAAAATTGTGAGGATGTAACTGTTGCAGAATAATGATTTCCATCTCCTGCTAAATCTTGAATTTCAATTACAGCATCAGGCATAGCTTCTTTAATATACTTCTCAATTTCTTTTAAATCCATTGCCATTATGCATCCATAAAATCTTTTAACCAATTTGTATTATAAGATCTTAATTCGTCAATTGTAAGTTTTGTCTTTTCATTAATAATTATTTCTTTATCGATTATTACCCCTAATTCTTCATGAAATACTGAGTTTTTATCTAAAATTTTACTGACATTTTTTAAGTCTTGAGGGTTAACTTCAATTAAGTATCTACCTTGGTCTTCAGCAAAAAGATATTCTATATCATTAATTAAATTTTTTGGTTTTTTTAATTTTATTCCTTTATCACCTTTTATACACATTTTACTTATTGCAGTAATTAGACCACCTAGAGAAATATCATGTGCACTTTTAATATAATCTTTTTCAATTAAATTTAGCAGCGACTCACCATTATTTTTTTCATTAAATAAATTTATTTCAGGCGGTGGACCATTTTTTTCATCTAAAATTGTTCTTGCAAACAAACTCTGATCGATATGTCCTTCAGTTTTACCAATTATTAAAACTAAATTATTAATTTCTTTTAAATCCATAGTGATCATCTTTTTATAATTTTTAATTAAACCCACGCCACCAATTGAAGGAGTGGGTTTAATTCCTATTTCTTTTGTTTGATTGTAAAAAGATACATTTCCAGAAACTACTGGAAAATTTAGATATTTGCTTGCTTCACCAATTCCTTGAACACATTCCACAAATTCACCCATATTTTCTTCATTCTCAGGACTCCCAAAATTTAAACAATTTGTGATTGCTATAGGAGTTGCGCCAACTGAAATTAAATTTCTCCAACTTTCAGCTACAACTTGTTTACCTCCAGTGAGTGGATGAGCCCAACAATATACCGCTGAAGAATCTACTGTTGCCGCTACTGCTTTATCTGTACCATGCACTCTAACGACACCAGAGTCACCACCTGGCTTTTGAATAGTGTCTCCCATAACAGTGTGATCGTATTGTTGCCAAATCCATTCTTTACTGCAGATGTTGTGGTTTGATAAAATCTTTTTTAAAATATCTTTAATTTTTAATTTATTTAAAACATCTTTTTTTATTTTATTTTTTTTTGGCAATTTTGATTTTTTCCATTTTCGATCATACATTGGTGAATTTTCGACTAAAGTATTCACTGGTATGTTAGCTACTTGCTCATTATTAAAAAATAATTCTATATTTTTTGAGTCTGTAGTTTTGCCAATTACTGCAAAATCTAAATTCCATTTATCAAAAATTTTTTTTGCATAATCTTCTTTTCCATTTTCTAAAACAATCAACATTCTTTCTTGACTTTCTGAAAGCATGATTTCGTATGGAGTCATTTTTGTCTCTCTGCATGGAACTTTATTTAGGTTAATTTCAATTCCTAAATTTCCTTTTGATGCCATTTCTATACTAGAAGAAGTAAGTCCTGCAGCTCCCATATCTTGAATGGCTATGATCGAGTCTCCTGACATCAACTCTAAACATGCTTCAAGTAGAAGTTTTTCCGTAAAAGGATCACCCACTTGGACTGTTGGTTTTTTCTCTTCAATTTTTTCATCAAAGCTAGCTGAGGCCATGCTCGCACCATGAATTCCATCTCTACCTGTTTTAGATCCCACATAAATTACAGGTTTATTTAATCCTGCAGCTTTAGAGTAAAAAATTTTATTCTTTTTAACCAAACCTAATGTCATTGTATTAACTAAAATATTTCCATTATACGAGCTATCAAAAGATGTTTGTCCTGCAATAGTTGGTACCCCCATACAATTTCCATAGCCACCAATACCGTGAACAACTCCTCTTAATAAATTTTTTGTTTTTTTATGTTGTGGGGACCCAAAATGTATCGAATTTAAATTAGCAATTGGTCTTGCTCCCATTGTAAATACATCTCTCATAATTCCACCAACACCAGTAGCTGCACCTTGATATGGTTCGATAAATGATGGATGATTGTGACTTTCTATTTTAAAAACTATCGCATCGCCATCATCAATATCTATTACCCCAGCATTTTCTCCAGGTCCCTGAATAACTTTTTTTCCTTTTATCGGTAATTTTTTTAAATGTAATCTTGAGGATTTATAAGAACAATGTTCATTCCACATAGCTGAAAAAATTCCAAGCTCAGTAATATTTGGAGTTCTTTTTAGGAGGTCGCAAATTTTTTTGTATTCATCAGCTTTAAGCCCATGATCTATTGCTACTTTTTCATTTACTAGCATTATTTGATATTATTAATTAAGTTTTTAAAAAATAAAGAACCATCTTCCCCAGATAAACTTTGATCAATCATTCTTTCTGGATGTGGCATCATACCTAAAACATTCTTTTCTTTGTTAAATATACCAGCAATATTCTTAAGTGAACCATTAGGATTATATTGATCTTCAATTTGTCCTTCTTTATTACAATAATAAATTGCTATTTGATTATTATCTTCAATTTCTTTTAATTGATCTGGAGTACAGAAAAAATTTCCTTCATTATGAGCTATATGAAATTCTAAAACTTCTTTATTTAGATTTTTAAAATAAATATTTTCTTTATTATCTGATTTTACAAAAACATTTTTACAAATAAATTCTAAATATTTATTTCTTAATAATACCCCTGGCACCAAACCTGCCTCAACTAATATTTGAAAACCATTACAGATACCCATAACCAGACCACCAGATTTTGCAAAATTTATTACAGATTGCATTATTTTTGATTTGGAAGCCATGCTTCCACAACGAAGATAATCGCCATAAGAAAAACCACCAGGCAAAACAATTAGATCACTTTTTGGTAACTCATTGTCATTATGCCAAACCATCTCATTTTTGAATCCAAATTTTTTAAGAGCAACATCCATGTCTCTATCACAATTTGAACCAGGAAAGGTTATTACAGATGATTTCATCAATTATTGTGTCTCAATAATTTTAAAATTTTCAATAACTAAATTTGCTAAAAGTTTTGAGCACATGTTTTCAACAATCTCTCTAGCTTTTTTTGGGTCATTTTCATCAACATCTATTTCAAAATACTTTCCTTGTCTAACTTCATTTATACTATTGAAACCCATCCCATCTAAAGCTTGGTGAATAACTTTACCTTGAGGATCCAATACGTCTTTCTTTAATGTAATTATCGCTGAAATTTTCATTTACTCTTTTTTTTTACAGACGATAATTTTGTTACATTTACTGCTGATACATTGGATTGTTCATGGAGAATACCTAATCTTTTAGCAACCTCTGTATAAGCTGGAATTAAATCCCCTAAATCTTTTCTAAATCTATCTTTATCAAGCTTTTTGTCAGTAAGGGCATCCCACAATCTACATGTATCTGGACTGATTTCATCAGCTAAAATAACTTCATTTTTTCCATTATTTTTTAATCTACCGAATTCGAGTTTAAAATCTATCAATTTAATACCGATACCTCTAAACATTCCGATCATAAAATCATTTATTCTTAATATCATTTTTTTTATTTTGTTAATCTCTTCTTTTGTTGCCCAATCAAATGAATATATGTGTTCTTCTGCAATTAATGGATCACCTAAATCATCATTCTTTAAACAGTATTCAATTAGAGGTTCTTTTAAAACTGTACCATCTTCAATTCCTAATCTTTTAGTAATTGATCCAGTAGCTATATTTCTAACAACAAATTCGATCGGAATGATTTCCACTAATTTAATAACCTGCTCTCTCATATTAAGTCGTTTTATTAAATGATTTTCAATTCCAATTTGAGATAAATTTGAAAGAATGTGTTCAGAGATACGGTTATTTAAAACACCTTTTCCTTCAATAATGCTTTTTTTTTGATTATTAAATGCAGTTGCATCATCTTTAAAATATTGAATTACTAATCCTTTTTCAGACGTGGCGTAGATAATTTTTGCCTTACCCTCGTAAAGTTTTTTCCCTTTTTTCATTATTTAAAAACTCTCCTAAAAATGAAATTTACATTTTTAAAATGTTTAGAATAATCAAATATAGATCTTAATTTTTTTGATGAAATTTTACTCATTATATATTTATCTGATTGTATGACATTAAACAAATCTAAGTTTTCAGCAAAACATTTTTTGGCGTATGTTTGAACCATTTTATATGATTTTTCTCTACTGAGGCCTGTTTTTGTTAACTCAAGCATAAGTTCTTGTGAAAAGATTAATCCTTTAGTTAATTTTAAATTTTCAATCATTTTTTTTGGATAAACAATCATATTATCCAGAATATTTGTTAGTCTAACTAAAGCAAAATCAAGAGTAATGTTAGCATCAGGACCTATGTTTCTCTCCACACTTGAATGTGAAATATCTCTTTCATGCCATAATGCAATATTTTCTAGGGCAGGGGTTACAGTGCTTCTAACCATTCTAGCTAGTCCTGTTAAATTTTCACTTAAAATTGGATTTTTTTTGTGTGGCATTGCAGAGGAGCCTTTTTGATTTTTTGAAAAATATTCTTGTAATTCATAAACCTCAGTTCTTTGTAAATGTCTGATTTCTGTAGCAACTCTTTCAATTGATCCAGCAATAATTCCTAAAACTGAGAAATAAAAAGCATGACGATCTCTTGGAATAACTTGAGTTGAAATAGGTTCAACTTTTAAACCAAGTTTTTGAGCAACATATTTTTCAACATTTGGATTTATATTTGCAAAAGTTCCGACAGCGCCGGATATGGCGCAAGTAGATACTTCGTGAATTGCATTTATTAATCTTATTTTATTTCTTTTAAACTCTTCATAAAAAGATGCTAATTTTAAACCAAAAGTAATAGGCTCTGCATGAATTCCATGGCTTCTGCCCATACAAGGAGTAAATTTATATTTTTTTGCTTGTTTTTTTAAAACTTTAAGAATTTGATCTAGGTCTTTTAAAAGTATTTTTCCAGATTGAATAAGCTGAATATTAAAACTTGTATCTAGTACGTCAGAAGATGTCATACCTTGATGAAGATATCTTGCTTTGATACCTGCCTTTTCCGTAACAGATGTTAGAAAAGCAATTACATCATGTTTAACTTGACTTTCAATTTGATGAATTCTTTTAACGTTTATTCTTGCTTTTTTTCGTACAGTAGATGAAACGCCTTTTGGTATTTGACCAAATTTTTCCATCGCCTGTGCAGCAGCAATTTCTACATCTAGCCAAATTCTATATTTATTTTCTTCTGACCAAATATCAGTAAGTTCTTTTCTCGAATATCTTTTTATCATTAATTATAAATACGGAGGTTTTGAATAACCTTTAGCAGATTCTGTAAAGATTTCATAACCATTTTCTGTAATTCCTACTGTGTGTTCGAATTGTGCTGAAAGAGATTTGTCTTTAGTTACAGCTGTCCAACCATCATTGAGCATTTTAACAGCGAATTTCCCGGCGTTAATCATCGGTTCGATTGTAAAAGTCATTCCAGGTTTTAATTCCATTCCAGTATTTTTAGATCCATAATGTAAAATATTTGGAGGCTCGTGAAATGTTGTGCTAATGCCATGACCACAAAAATCTCTGACCACTGAAAAACCTTTTTCCTCAACATAAGATTGAATTTCATAACCTATATCTCCAAGTTTAATTCCAGGTTTTAAAATTTTGATTGCCCTCATCATTGATTCATGTGTAGCGTCAATTAAATTATTTAATTTTACAGAGGTTTTACCAATACAGAACATTCTACTGGTGTCACCGTAATGTTTATCTACAATAGCTGTAACATCAACATTAATAGCATCACCCTCTACTAAAACTCTATCTTCGGTTGGTATCCCATGACAAACAACATGATTAAGAGATGTACATAACGATTTTTTAAATCCCCTGTAAAAGAGCGGAGCAGAATATCCACCATTGTCTCTAATAAATTCATATCCAAGTTTATCAATATGTGCAGTTGAAATACCTTCTTTAATGTTACCAGTAAGCATATCTAAAGTTTTTGCAGCTAAATTTCCTGCAATTCTCATTTTCTCAAACTTTTCTAAATAATCACTCATCTAAAATTTTTATTTTTTTATCAATATATATTTTTTTTGTACTTATATTACATCTATAAGCCAAAAAATTAACACCTGCTTTTTTTGCAATCAAATAATTCTTATAATATTCAGCATCTATATCTTTAGCTATTTTGAAATATTCCATCTTTTGGATCTGAACTAAAAAAATTAAGTAACTTTTATAACCTTTTTTTATGGCATCAATAAGGGTAAGTAAATGTTTTGAACCTCTAGATGTAATTGCATCTGGAAATTCAGCAGTTTTATCTTCTCTAAATAGAGTAACATTTTTAACTTCTATAAAACTTTTTTGTTTTCCTTTTTCTATCAAAAAATCAAATCTTGTTTCTTTATTAAAAAATACTTCTGGACTAATAATATCGTTGTCTTCTAACTCCTTTATTAGATTATTAATTAATCCATGATTTACAATTTTATTTGCCATGTGGGTATTAACTCCAACTAAATTTTTTCTAGTTTTGATTATTTCTAATCCATATTTTAATTTTCTTTTTGGGTCATCGTGTTTAAGTAAAAAAACCTCGTTGCCCTCATCTAGAAGACCTTTCATAGAACCTGTATTAGGACAATGTGCTGTTACAATTTCTTTATTTAATTTAATATCAACAAAAAAACGTTTATATCTTTTGATTAATTTGCCTTTTATTAAAGACTTGGTAAATTCCATATTCAAAATATATATACAAAATGAGCAAAAAAACAAAAGTTAATGCTGCAATATTAATTATTGGAAATGAAATTCTTTCAGGAAGAACTCAAGATACTAACACAAGTACTTTAGCAAATTGGCTCAATTCAATTGGAGTTAAAGTAAATGAAGTAAGAGTAGTTCCTGATGATGAAAAAAAAATTGTAGATACACTCAATATTCTTAGAAAGGAAAACAATTATGTTTTTACAACTGGAGGTATTGGTCCCACTCATGATGATATAACAGCAGCGTCTGTTTCAAAAGCTTTTGGTTTAAAATATGAGATACACAAAGAAGCATTTAAGATTTTAGAGGCATACTATAACCCTGGTGAATTTAATGAAGGAAGACAAAAAATGGTATGGATGCCAGAAAATGCTGAACTCATTTTAAATCCAACAAGTGGAGCACCTGGATTTAATGTTGAAAATGTATTTTGCCTACCAGGAGTTCCCTCTATCTTAAAATCAATGTTAGGTGGGTTAAAAAATAGAATAGTCGGGGGTGATCCTATTTTAAGCCATACAATAAGTTTGAGAACAGTTGAAAGCGAGATAGCAAACTCTTTAACTAAAGTTCAAAACCAAAATAAAGATGTTGAAATAGGAAGTTACCCTTTTTTTCATGCTGGTAAATTGGGTGTTTCAATTGTTTTACGTTCTGAAAATAAATCTAAAATTGAAGCTTGCAATTCACAAATTTTAGAATTCGTTAATAAAAAAAAAATTGAAGTTGTAGATAGATAAATGCTTTATTTTGCATATGGAAGTAATCTTCATCATTTTCAAATGAAAAGAAGATGTAAAGATAGCATTTTTATTAAAAAGATTAATTTAAAAAATTTTAGATTAACTTTTAGAAGCAAATATAGAGCAGCTGACATCGAACCTAAAAAAAACTCAATTGTTCCAGGAGGATTATTTGAAATATCAAGAAGCGATGAAAAAAAACTTGATATCTATGAAGATTTCCCAATTTTATATAAAAAATTTTATTTTAATTACTATGGAAAAAAAGTTATGACTTACACTATGGTTAAAAAATCTGTTTTTGCCTTCCCAACTGAAAGATATTTAAATATAGTAAAAAAAGGATACAAAGATTGTAAATTAGATAAAAAATATCTTAATAGGGCTTTGTTAGGATAAAATTATGAAATTAAGTATAATAATTCCTTGTTATAATGAACAATCAACAATTAAAGAAATTATTAATAAAATAAACTCTCAATCTAATATAGATAAAGAAATAATCGTTGTTGATGATAGTTCTCAAGATAAAACTAGAGAAATTCTACAAAATGAACTTAAAAATGATGTTAATAAAATAATTTTGAATGATAAAAATTATGGAAAAGGTTACTCAATTAAAAAAGGAATAGAGGTTGCTTCAGGTGATTGTATTTTAATTCAAGATGCTGATTTAGAATACGATCCATCAGATTACAGTAAGTTACTAAACCCAATTATTAATAATGTTGCAGATGTTGTTTATGGCTCTAGATTCATAGGATCAAATGAGAAAAGAGTTTTGTATTTTTGGCATTCTGTTGGTAATAAATTTTTAACAATTCTATCAAATATGTTTTCAAATTTAAATTTGACAGATATGGAAGTTGGTTACAAAGTATTTAGATCTAGTGTGCTAAAAGATATTCAATTGGAAGAAAATAGGTTTGGCTTTGAACCAGAAATTACTGCTAAAATTGCAAAAAAAAATATTAGAATATATGAGGTAGGAATTAGTTATTTTGGCAGAAAATATAGTGACGGAAAGAAAATTACTTGGAAAGATGGATTTAGCGCTTTAAGGTGTATTGTTTTATATAACTTAATTAAAAAATAGTTGATAACAATAATTTCACATTTTTTTTTGTTTTTATTTGTTGTTTATTACAACGGTCTTTTTTTTTCTAAACAATTCAATAATAAAATAATAAAAAATAATTTTTTTGAAATTTCATTTATTGGATTAATAATTACTTTATTTTTAGCTCAAATTTTAAATATTCTTATTCCACTTAACAATTATACGATTTATTTTAATATAATTTTGATATGTTTGTTACTATTTAAGAATAAGAAAATTGAATTAGATATTTCAAAAAATGATTTATTTATATTTGTAATTATTTTTTTTATTTCAATTGCTAACATTTATTCTAGTAATTTTTCAGATGATTTAAATCATTATCATTATAGTTCTATATTAAATGCTGATACTTCAAATTTAATTTGGGGTCTTGGCTCTTTGCATCCATTATATGGCACCTCATCAATTTGGCTTATTGGACAATCATATTTGAATTTTGATAGCACTAGACTTCAAGATATTCATATAACTAATGGATTAATATTTTTTATATTTTTAAGTATTTTTCTCTCAGAATTATTTAATAAGCTTCACGAAAAAAAAAAATATTTACCAATTTTATTTTCATTATTTATTTTTGTATTGATAAAATACACCAGATTAAAAGAGTTTGGAATTGATAGACCATTATTTCTTATATTTTATTTTTTAATTTATTATTATTTCAAATATATCAATGAAATAAAAAATGATCATCTAAATTGGCATTTTTTTATCTTTTGCTTAGTTCTAATAGGTATCATTTATATTAAAGTTATTTTTTTATTCTTATTATTTATACCATTGTATATTTGTTATTTTAAAAAATTAAATTTTAGATTTTTTGATAACAAATATTATCTGATTTTTTTCATATTAATTATCTATTTAATCAAAAATATTTTGATAAGTGGTTGTCTAGTTTATCCTTTAGTTTTAAGTTGCTTTGACTTTATTCCTTGGCACAATCCACAATTAGTTAAAGAATTTGTTTTCTCTAATGAAGTATTTAATAAGAGTTTTCCTTCATATGAGGGATTATTGAGTAATAATGATTACATTAAAAATTTTAATTGGTTTAATACATGGATTGTAAGGCATAAAGTAGAAATTATTGAATTTTTAGCTACAATTTTTTTAACATTTATTTTAACTTATTTATCTTTTTCTAAATCAATTACTTTGATTAAAAAAAATTTTATTAGTAAGAATATATTTATAATTTTATTCATAATTTTATTTTTTTCTGTCTCAATATTTTTTTTGAAAAATCCAAATATTAGAATGAATCATCATATTTTTGTCATTTTATTGTTGCTCTCAATTTTTTACTTAATAAATAAATTTGAGTTAAAAATTCATAAAAAAATTTTTACTTCAATTATTATAATTATACTTGTTTTTAATTTTTCAAAAAATATAAAGAGAATACATCAGATGGGTTATGAAAATAATCCTGTTAAACTAATATCCAGTAAAATTTCTAATCAAAAAATTTATTATCTTGATAGTTTTAAATATTATGTTGGATGGTATGGAAAAGGACCAGTTTCTAATAAAGAACTAAAAGAAAATAATTTCAAAAAAATATTTATATTTAAAATTATATATTAGCTTTTTAAAAAACCTTGTTAATTAATAGTTTTTAAAAAAAATTAGTAGATAAAAAACTATTAGAAATTATTTGTATTGTAGGCCCAGTTTTGCTCAATCTTAATACTTTCAATTTGCTTTTCTTTAATTCCCTCAAAAAACAAATAACCATTTATAATTTTTACATCTTTAATTGCATTAAAGTGAGATCTTTCTAAACATGGGAATTTAATGTCCCCACATCTTTTTAAATTTTCTGTCACTCTAAATATCTTATTATTCAATCTTTCTATTTCAAAATTTTGATATTTGTATGTTGGTAAAGGGTAACTTTGTTTTGAATATTCTAGACTATTATATTCACTATTAATCCTATCAATATTTTTTCCAAAAAAATAAATGATACATATGACCATGATAACATTTAATTGTTTAAAACTCATAAATGTTAATAATTTGAAATAAATACAAAAAGAGAAAATACCAAATAATAAATAAGCATAACCTCCATATTTAGAGATAGGTATAAGTATCCACCACAAAATCATTGGAACAATAAAGATTATAAATTGAAAAAGATTTAATCTTAATAAATTAAGTTTTTCTGCATTAGGAATTATTTTTCTAAATTTATTTATCAAAGAAATAAAAATAAATATTAAAAATATTAAAACTACAACTAAAAGCCTCTCAAAATCTGGATCCTTGATAACATTTAAATGATATGAATATTTAAATTCTTTTAAATATTCATCTGCTGAAATTATGCTTTCAGATCTTTCATTGTTTCTAATAAAAGCTTTTATACCTTTGGATCCAGCAACTAATCCTTTATTTCTTAAATCTACAACTTCATGTCCATTTGCCCAACTCAAAATATGTTTATCAAAGCATGTAATTTTAATTGGATAAGCTACACAGCCGCTATGAGCTATATTCTTAAAAGAAGATACAATTATAATTATGAATACTAAAACAAAAGAATTTATATATTTATGATTTGATTGGAAAAATTCTTTAATATTTTTAAAAAAAACCATTAAATATAGAGCTGCTAAAACTGAATAAGCCTTTAAAAAAAAAGAAAATGTAAGGAATATAATTATCTTATTAATCAAATTATAATCTTTATTTTCAAAAAATTTTAATACATAAAATTGAATTAAAAAAATTATAGCAATTACTGGAATATCAGTACCAAATTCTTTTGACCTAGTAAATTTTAACAATGATAAAATTAGTATACTGTAAATAAATAAGTTTAAAATTTTTGAGTTTTGATTTAATTTTTCTGTTAAAAATATACAAAAAAACATAAAGAAAATTGTAGGTATCAAATAAATTGATTGATTGTTTATAAGAGGAAATTTAAACAAACTCATGATATCGTAAAAAGAATTTGAGTAGGCTGTAAATTCATTAACATTCACTAAACCAAATACTAATTTTTCATTTTGGATATAGCTTATATAAGGCAATTGATATAGATAAACATCATCATGAGGATTGTTAGAAGCTCCTAAAATTAAAAATAACAATATTAATGGTACTAGAATTTTTTTTGGGTAGTGAATTAGCTGAATTTTTTTGAAAGATATTATTGATAAAATAAATCCTAAGATTAATATTGTTAAAGTGAGATTTAAATTTAGGCTTATGAAGAAATGAAAAATTACTGAAATTAGATATAAAAATATAAACCCAAATAATCCATACTCACCAATACTTTCCTCTTTATCATTGATTAAAATTTTCTTAAATTGATAGCCATAACCAAAAATGCTTAAGGAAAAAAAAGTAAATAAAAAAATATAAATAAAAATATTTATGTATAGTTCCATTGTTATGGTGCCCCCGCACGGATTCGAACCGCGGACCTATTGATTACAAATCAATTGCTCTACCAGCTGAGCTACAAGGGCATTCGTATCAACGAAGTTTTTAATGTTAAAAGTCAATTAAATCAACACTAAAAAGAATTGGTCATTAAAAGGTAATTCTCTAATTCGTAACTTTGTAGCTTGTTGTAGACCATTTGTGACCAATCTGTCGGTGTGGCTGTCGGTTTCTCGTCGGTATAAGGATTTGATCTAATAATTTAAAAATTTAGACTCATGCTTCAGATTTTGGTAATCTTAATTCGAATGTTATGTCCATCATGTAAAAAAGAAATGACATCCATAATTAAGGATGTTTTCTTGAAAAAAACAAATACAGTTAGAAGAGATAGATATTGCAAATGTGGATTTTTATTTTCCACTTTTGAAAAATTTAAAATAGATCGAAGTAATAGAAAAATCAGACCAGATACGTATTGGAAAAGAGAAAGAATGTATTTTTATGGATTATATAGATACCAGGCCGCAGTAGATGCTTTTGAAAAATTATTGATTAAAAATAAACTACCAATTTTTAGATTTGAGGGAAAAAAAGGAATTAAACATTTATCTTTTTCAAAACAAATTAAATCAAAAGAGGATTTAGAAAATATTCATTCCAGAAGGAAGAAATACAAATTTGAAAATATAAAACTCCACTACAAAGAAAATAAAGGAAAGGCTTTATTTTGTGTAGAAATAGACAATAAAAAAATATTTCATCCAGTTGAATCCAAGAAGGAAACTATTGAAAAAATTGTTCTTGAGGAGGAGTATTGGTCGATAAGGGAAAACATTATGGGTAAAAATTTTAAAGACTCTGAAAATAAGGACAAGGTAAGAAGAGAAGTTAGCGAATATTACAAGTCAGCCTGTTCTTATATTAAAAACAAAGAATTCGATCAAAAATTTTTTATTAAAATGAGTGTTTCTGAAGGAAAATTGCTTTGGAAAAATAAACAAGTTTGGGACATCTATTCTGTAGTTAGATAATTTTATTATTCGGCGAAGTTTCACCGAACGTCTTATATCTTTCAAAATTTCTTTAAATAATTATTTTCAATTTATGAAGAAAAAAATGACTATTAAAAATCAATTGAAAATCATCAATGATGCTACTGACTTTGCAATTAAGCAGGTTGAAAGAGAAAGAGGCAATAAACGAAACTATATAAATGAGTGGTTTAGATACATTGAGATTTCAAGTCAAAAATTAAGAAAGTATCTTAATTAAAGGAGGAAATATGATTGAAGAAAAAAAAGGGATCAAAACATACAAATATCTAAGACAGACACATTGTTTTAATTGTAAACAGGATATCAATTCACAACAATATGAAGAGTGTAATGATTGCAAAGGAATAGTATGCAGTTGTGGATCTTGCTTTTGTGAATGGGAGGGAGATAGATATGATTTCTAATATGATCTCTAATGTCAAAGATAGCTCTAAAAAATTTATAAGAAAACAAGCTATCGAACAGGTCAAAGAAAATATTACTTACCAACAAAAAAATATTTCGGATTACACAAAAGAGGAGCTTAGAGGATTCATTCTAAAAGAGGAAAAAAGAATAATTAAAGGTGCAAGCTTGAAGAGTGTTTTAGTGGCCGCTGCTGCAATGTTTGGGATAACATATATCTAATGGTTAAGTTTTTTGTAAAACAATTTATTTATGGAAGAGTTTACTTGTGGCTTAAACCTAAAATTTATGGTTTGTTATTTTTATTATTAGCCATTAGTTCAATCTTTTATCTTCATAATGAATATTTAAGATATTTAGAAATTAATGATGATAACTACCTAATTGGAATATCTTTTGTAGTAAAAAATATTCTAATTATTTGCTTAGCTGTTGGATATCTAATTTTTCAATATTTTTTAAACAAATCAAATAATAAAATTGAAAAGTTAGAAAGAGAGATTATTGATAATCAAAACTCTGTATCTTCCTTAGATCAATTTTTAGAACCAGAGGAATTAAATAGAGAATGATTGAGCTTTGGGTAGCAATAGAAGTTATTTCTTTATTCACCTTTTTATATTTTAAGCTAATTGATTAGACTTTTTATTAATCTATCGGTTTGGCTATAGGTATGAGTATTTGATTTATAAATTTAAAAATTTTAACTTATTATCTACGATTAAATGTTAGGAAAAAAACATTTATATTTTCTATTATCATTAATGGTTTCTGTAGGATTAGAATCTTTACATTTTTCAGTTTTATTTTCACACCTAGTATAAAATGAGCATCCTTTAGGTGGATTAATTGGATCAGGTAACTCTGTTTCAAATAAATTTTTAATTTCCATTTTTTGATTGATTTTTGGCACACTTTTTAAAAGTAAATTTGTGTATGGGTGATAAGGTTTTTGAAATAATTCTTTAGCATCAGATTTTTCAACTATATCTCCAAAATACATAACCATTACTCTGTCACAAATGGCTTCTATTACTGCAAGATCATGACTAATTACAATGTAAGATAATTCAAATTTTTTTTGTAAATCGTTCAATAGATTTAATATTTGTGATTGAATCGAAACATCTAGAGCAGAAACTGGTTCATCTAAAATTATAATTTTAGCTTTTGAAAGTAATACTCTTGCAATACCAATTCTTTGAGCTTGACCTCCTGAAAATTCATGCGGGAAACGATTTAAAAATTCTTCTTTTAAATTAACTTCTTTAATTATGGTTTTAATCTCTTTTTCAATCTCTTTTTCATCGAGCTTTCTAAGATATTTTAATGGTGCTGCTAAAGATTGATAGATTGTTTTTCTTGGATTGAGACTACTGATTGGGTCTTGGAACATGTATTGTATATGATTAGGCAATTCATGCTTTTTATAATTATTTATGTCTTTTTCTTCTATCTTTACCTCACCAGAAGAAGGTGTAACTAATCCTGCTAACATTTTTGCTAATGTTGATTTACCACAGCCAGACTCTCCGACAATCCCGAGCGATTCTTTCGATTTTAAATTAATATTAATATTGTTCACGGCTCTTAAATTTATTGATTGTTTATTAAATAACCCTTTATTTTTTGAATAAAATTTTGAGAGATTGTATGCAGATAAAATGTCCATTGTATTATTCATGAGGATATAAACACCTAACCTCACTATCTCCTTTCTGAACTATTTTGATATCTTCATTTAGGCAGTTATCTTTTTTAATTAAACATCGACTAGAAAATGAACATCCAATTTCTTTCTTATATGTAATTGATGGAGGACTACCTGATATCGTTGGAAGCTCTCTCTTACCAAATCCAATATGGGGAACACATTTCATCAACTGACTTGTATAAGGATGCCTTGGTTTGCTCATTATATTTTCTGTTTTACCTTCCTCAACGATTTGGCCTCCATACATTACAATTACCCGATCACAAATTTGTGAAACAACTCCAAAATCATGTGAAATAAATAAAACTGATAACCCTCTTTCTTTCCTTAAGGTATCCAGTAATAATAATATTTGAGCTTGGACTGTTACATCTAAAGCAGTTGTTGGTTCATCTGCAATAATTAATTCTGGATCATTAGTTAATGCCATTGCAATTGAAATTCTTTGTCTCATCCCACCAGATAGTTCATGAGGATATGAATTCCATACATTTTCAATGTTAGGAATTTGAACTAGCTTTAATAACTCTTTCCCTTTAAACGTGGCTTCTTTATTTTTTTGATGATTGTGTTCAATAAATGCTTCTTCAAGCTGTTTTCCAATCTTAATCAATGGATGTAGGGTAGAAAGAGGATCTTGGAAGATATATGAAATTTTATTTCCTCTTAACTCTCTAATTTGTTCATAGTTCATTTTTAAAATATCATCACCTTGAAATTTTACTGATCCATCAACAATTACTCCTGGAGGAGAGGCAACAAGACAAGTAACTGATAATGCAGTTACCGATTTTCCTGAACCACTTTCACCAATTAATCCTAAACATTCACCTTTTTTAATATCAAACGAAACATCTTTAGATGCTAGGTGTAATTTGTTATCAAATTCAAAAGCTGTAGTTAAATTTTGTACTGATAAAAAAGAATTGCTGTTATTTTTGACATTTTTATTTAATTTAATTTGTGTAACAGGCTGAGGTTTAACTAATTCTCCCTTACTTAATCTTGGATCTAACGCATCTCTAATACCATCACCAAATAAATTAACTCCAATAACAATTAAAAAAATCATAGCCCCAGGTACATATGATGTATGAGGATTTACAATTAGTGAACTTCTTCCTTCACCAAGCATTGAACCTAAATCAGCTTGTGGAGGTTGTGATCCTAAACCTAAAAAAGATAGACCAGCTGTCTCTAATATCATCCAGCCAACAGTTGTTGAAATTGTAACAACTATTACTGGAAGAATATTTGGAAAAATTTCATAAATAATAATTTTAAAATTACTCATCCCAGATAATCTTGCAGCATCAATGAATTCTTTGTTAGCAATCGTGACAGTGACACCTCTGATGTTTCTTGCAAAAAAAGGAATGTTAACTAAAGCAACTGCAATCATAGCATTGAAAAGACCTGGTCCTAAAACGGCAACTATTGCAAGTGCTAACAAAATATAAGGAAATGCCATCAATACATCTATGATACGCATAATAACGTTGTCAGTTTTATTTCCATAAAACCCAGCAATAGTTCCAAGTATTGATCCAATGGTTGCAGAAATCAAAGCTGCTGATATTCCAACCAATAAACTTAATCTAGTTCCCCATAATAATCTTGATAACAAGTCTCTACCTAAGTGGTCTGTACCCAGCAAATATCCTTCTGAAAAAGGTAAAAGAAATCTGTCACTAGTTTTAATGACATCAGGATCTTTTAATGGCAACAAAGGGCTTAAAAATGAAACTACAAAAATAATTACTAATAAAATCCCGCCAAATAAAGCAAGTTTATTTCTTGAAATTAATTTTAAAAAATTAATCATTTAATCCTTGGATCTAAATATCTTTGTAACAAATCAACTGCGATATTGAATAATACATAACAAGCAGCAACAAACATGACGCCACCTTGAACAAGTAAAATATCTCTTTTTAAAATTGCATCGACCAACATCCTTCCAACACCCGGCCATTGAAAAACAATTTCAATAAAAACAGATCCAGATAAAACAAATCCAGCTTGTAAACCTAAAATTGGAAGAATAGTGACAATTGCAATTCTTAAAACATGTTTGAAAAGTACATTTCCTTCTCTAACTCCTTTAGCTCTTGCTGTTCTAATATAATCTTGTCTAAGTATTTCTAAAACAGAGTTTCTAGTTATTCTTGCAACTACCCCAGTTGCAACTAATGCCAGTGCTATTGCAGGCATGATTAAATGATGAATTAGATCTAAAAAATCACCTCCACCATAAATTGCATACATTCCTGATACAGGGAGCCATTGAAGATTAACTGCAAATAATAAAATCATCATCATTCCTAAAAAAAATGATGGCAATGAAATTCCAGTTAAAACAGTAAAAGTGATTATCTTATCTGTAATGGTGTATTGTTTAAATGCAGAGATTGTTCCAATTAAAACCCCTACAACAGAACATAAAATAAAAGCAGTTCCTGATAAAATTAATGTAGCATTAAATCTTTCTAAAATTTCATCTAATACAGGACGATTAAGAGCAAACGATCTTCCAAGATCACCTTGAACTAAATTGCCGAGCCAAATGAAATATCTTTGAATTAATCCCTTATCTAAACCAAGTTGTTCATTAAGAAGTTTTACATTTTCAGGTGTTGCATATGAACCAAGTATTGCTGTTGCAGGATCACCAGGAATAAGTGAAATAATAAAAAAAACTATAATTGTAATACCCAAAAGTACTGGAATTGCAGATAGTAATCTTTGAATGAAATAATTCATAATAATACCCTAGGCTTTTTTAAGCCTAGGGCAACTATTATAATTCTTAACTTTTTTATTTTTTCTTAACGTCTTTTAATAAAAGCAAGAATGAAGGTTGAAGTGAAAAATTACTCACTTTGTTGCTAGTAACTGCGTTTTGTTTCCAGTTAGCAACAAATACCCATGGAGCATCTTCTTGAACAATTTCTTGCATCTTTTTATACAATTTTGCTCTTTCCTTTTGGTTAGTAGATGATCTTGCTTTATTTAAAAGTTCATCAACTTCAGGGTTTGAATAATATCCAGAGTTAAATCCTCCTTTATCTGGCCAAGATTCTGTTCTAAGTGCCAAGAAAGGAAGTGTATCAGGATCGTTGGTCATCCATGCCATTTCTGCCATGTCTGCTTTTCCTTCTAAACCTGGGTTTACTTCACCTAAGAACGAGTTCCATTCAAAAGTTTTGATTTCAACATCAAAACCTACAGCTTTAAGATCTGCTTGTATTGCAGTTCCCATTGCAACAGGATCTAACATTCCAGAACCACCTTCAGTAACATAGAAAGTAAGTTTTGCACCCTCAACACCTGCTTCTTTAATTAAAGCTTTAGCTTTAGCAGGGTCATAAGGATATGGTTGTAAACTATTGTTATACGCCCAAGCAAATGCAGGAGGTGTTGGTCCAGCAGCTATCGCAGCTGTTCCTTCTAACACGTCATTTACAATTGCTTGTTTGTTAATTGCATAGTTAGCAGCTTGTCTTACTTTCTTATTAGCAAAAGGACCTTCTTTTGCATTTAAGATCAAGAACCAAACGTGAGGTCCAGCTTGTTCAACTACGCTAAATTTACTTCCACTAAATTTACTTAATGATGCAGGAGGAACTTCAACCATCATGTCAATTCCACCTGAAAGCATTTCAGCAACTCTAGTGTTAGCATCAGTTATAGGTCTAAAAACAACTGCGTCTGTTCCAGCTTTTCCATCCCAATAACCAGAATTTTTGTCTACAACAACTCTTTCATTTGATTTCCATTCATTAAATTTGAATGCACCAGTACCAGAAGGATTTCTTCCAAAATCTTTTCCGTGTTTTTTAACACTTGCTGGTGAAACAATTAAACCTGTTGGATACGCTAAGTTAGATAAAAAAGGAGCGTAAGGCTCATTCAATGTAAACTTAACAGTATTAGCATTTACTACATCAACTGATTTGATTGCTGAAAAAAAGAAAGATAGCGGGAAAGGTCCTGTATTGTGATAAGGATGATCTTTGTTTAACATTCTATCAAAGTTAAACTTCACAGCATCAGCATTAAAGTCTGATCCATCATGAAACTTAATTCCTGATCTTAAATTGAATGTATAAACTGTTCCGTCGCTACTAATGTCCCAACTTTTTGCTAGAGCTGGTTCGACTTCTAATTTTCCGTCTGTATATCTTACAAGTCCATCATAGATATTCATAACTATTCTAAAGTCATTTACAGCCGTAACTGTACTTGGATCTAAAGATTTAGGTTCAGCTATTTGACCAACAACTAAAGTTTTAGCGTTAGCTGTTACAGCAAAACCAGTTATGAATATTAATGATAAAAGACTAATAAAAAGTTTTCTTAACTTTTTAACATGTTCTCTGTATTTTAACATTATACCCTCTCTCTGTTTTATATTTATTATTAGAAATGGTAACAATTGATAAATTTTAGTTCAATTAAAGATTTGATTGTTTTGGTTTTTACTGATTAAAAAACTATAAAAATTAGAAAAAATTTGTAGTAGATTATTGATTATATGACATTTTCAATTTTAGCGAGAAATCCAAAAACTGGAGAAATAGGAGGAGCGGCAGCAACAGGAAATCTTTGTGTTGGAGGATGGGTTTTAAGAGGAGATATAAAAAAGGGTGTTACAGCTTCTCAAGGATTTTATCCTAGTACAATATGGGGAGAGAGTATTCTAAACAATTTGAATAGATTTTCACCAATTACAGCGACAAATAAAGTGATTAAAAATGATAAGAATAAACATTTTAGACAAGTTTCTTGCTTAAACTTATCAGGTAACGGATTTTCATTTTCAGGAAAAAAAAATATTAATTATTGTAATCATGTAGTTTTGCCTAATTTGGTTGTAAGTGGAAATATGCTAAAGAATGATAAGGTAATAGATAAAATTGTAGATAATTTTAAATTAAAAGATGAGCCACTAGCAAATACACTTCTAGAAGCGCTTAAAATAGGTAAAAAGTTTGGCAGTGATAAGAGAGGTTTAATGTCCGCTGCATTATTAGTTTTTAAAAAAAACAATCCACTATTAAATATAAGAGTAGACTATGATACAAATCCATTATTAAAACTAGAACAAATTTTAAAAATGACTAATAAAAAAAAATATAAAGCGTGGTTAAAAAAACTTCCAACTAAATAAATGATTATACAAAATTACATAGAAAAAATTGCAAAGTGCTCAAAACCTGCAGAAGGGGTGACCAGGTTACCTTTTACTAAAGAACATTATTCTGCAAACAATCTTTTAAAGCAATGGATGAGTGATGCGGGATTAAAAATTAGTTTAGATGCAGCAGGAACTTTAATTGGTAAATACGTCAGTCCTAAAAAAGATGCTAAAACTTTATTGATAGGTTCACATCAAGATAGTGGTTACAACTCTGGAAGATATGATGGTATCATGGGCGTGATACTTCCAATTTTAGCTTTAAAAGTATTAAAGAAAAAAAAAATTATTCTTCCTTATAATGTAGAAATTTTAGCTTTTGCAGATGAAGAAGGTGTTAGATTTCCAACAGCGTTGATGGGACCAAGATCATTAGCAGGAACATTTAACAAAAAAGATTTAAAACTTAAAGATAAAAATAATATTTCTATTGGACAAGCTTTAAAAAGTTTTGGATGCAATCCATTAAAAATTAGTTCATTAAAAAGAAACAAAAAAGATTTATTAGGTTTTTTTGAAGTTCATATTGAACAAGGACCAGTTTTAGAAAGTAAAAACTTAGCAGTTGGAATAGTGAATGGTATTTCTGGAATATCTAGATTTAAACTTGAAATCGAAGGTTATGCTTCTCATGCAGGTACCACTCCAATGCATCTTAGAAAAGATTCATTAGCAGCAACTGCAGAAGTTATAAACGCTGTAGAAAATTTAGCAAAAAAAAATAAAAACTTTTTAGCAACAATGGCATCAATTGAGAATAAACCGAATAGTGTAAACGCTATTCCAGCAAAATCTTTATCATTTGTAGAATGTAGAAGTGTCGATGATAAAAAAAGAAAAAAAGTTGAAAAAGAGATTTCCAAAAAAATTCAGCTAATTTGTAAGAAAAGAGGTCTTAAATTTAATTTAAACAAAACTTATGACCAAGGTGCTGTTAGTTGTGATAAGAAAATGATGAGTAAACTTAAAAAATCATTTCAAAATTTAAAACTAAATCCGTTTGTATTGATGTCAGGAGCAACACATGATGCATCAGCAATGTCTGACTTATGTCCTATTTCAATGCTTTTTGTAAGAAGTCAAAAAGGTTTAAGTCATAATCCAAAAGAATTTACTATCGAGAAGGATATGCAAATAGCAGTCAAAGTTATTGAAAAGTTTTTAATTAATTTTAATTAATCAAAAAAAAATACAGATATTTACAGTCTTTAAAAATAAAAATTAAACTATTCTATTTCAATTGCTTTGAAAAATATTTCTAAAAAGAATTATAATTTGTGAATCTATCGGTTTCTAATAGGTATTAAAAATATCGGATCTTTTTTGTTCAAATTATGCTAGTGTTTACTTGATGTTAAATGCGTTGAAGATGAAGTCTTTTGATTACAAATCAATTGCTCTACCAGCTGAGCTACAAGGGCATGCGCAATAATTATTAAGTATTTATCAAATAATTAACTCTTTTTTTTTAGATAACTTAAATGATGAAATACAATTGCTGCACTATTAGATATGTTTAAGCTTTCTACTCTCTCGCTTATATCTATTTTAACTAAAAAATCTGCATATTTGGAAGTGTGTTGATGCATACCAAAACCTTCAGATCCAAATACAAGGATATTATTTCCTTTCCATTCTACATTAGTAAAATTCTTTTTTCCATTTCCATCAAAACCATATACCCAGAAATTTTTATCTTTTAAGTTTTTCAAAGTTGAATTGATATTTGATACCTGAAATATATTCATATACTCAATAGCTCCACTTGCAGCTTTATACATAAGTTTACTTTCACTAGGAAAATTTCTTTCTTTAATCAAAATGCCATCAATATCAAATGAAGCTGCACTTCTAATTAAGGATCCTATATTTCTAGGATCTGTTACACCATCTAAACAAACTAGTGTTATGTCGATTTTTTCTTTTATAAATTCTTTCAGGATTGGCTTTTCGAGGTGCTCTATTTCAGCAACATAACCTTGGTGGAGTAAATTTTCTTTAGTACTGTATTTGTCTAACTCTTTTTTAGTTTTGAAATATACTTTTACATCATTTAATAAATTTTTATTTGGATTTTTTCTGTGGATATTTTTTTTACTTTCTTCCGTTAGAAACACTCTTAAAACCTTTCTTTTTGGATTTTTAAGAGCTTCCATTACAGCATGTTGACCAATGATGAAAAAAGATGATTTATTCATAAAATTTCCACTATTTTACACGTTTTTTTCAATATTTTCTCATTAAAACACGTGTTGCATTTAGGTAAATAAAATATATAAAACGCATGTTGTTTGAAGCTTTATTGAACAAGGGGACACTTCCCCTAAGGGAGGGGTTCCAGAGCGGTCAAATGGGGCGGGCTGTAAACCCGTTGACTTCGGTCTTCGAAAGTTCGAATCTTTCCCCCTCCACCATTCAGTAAAACTGTAAATAACACTGGAGTGTTACTCTTGGGGTTGTGCGGGTGTAGTTCAATGGTAGAACGCTAGCCTTCCAAGCTGGATGTAAGGGTTCGATTCCCTTTACCCGCTCCAAGAAAATAAGATTATAAAAATAAAAAGTGAGGATAAAAAGTAATGTCAAAAGAAAAATTTGTAAGAAATAAACCACATTGTAACATTGGTACAATTGGCCATGTCGACCATGGTAAAACAACTTTAACTGCAGCTATAACTAAAGTTTTGTCAGAAACTGGTGGAGCTAAAGCAGTAGCTTATGATCAAATTGATAAAGCTCCAGAGGAAAAAGAAAGAGGAATAACAATTTCTACTGCGCATGTTGAGTATGAAACAGAAAAAAGACACTACGCACACGTAGACTGTCCAGGTCACGCTGACTATGTAAAAAATATGATTACTGGTGCTGCACAAATGGATGGTGCAATATTAGTTGTTAATGCTGCTGATGGTCCTATGCCACAAACTAGAGAGCATATTCTTTTAGCAAGACAAGTAGGTGTTCCTGCAATTTGTGTTTACTTAAATAAAGTAGACCAAGTAGATGATAAAGAAATGATTGATCTAGTTGAGGAAGAGATTAAAGAGTTATTAACTTCATATAAATTCCCTGGAGACAAAACTCCAATTGCTAAAGGTTCTGCATTGGCCGCTGTTGAGGGCAGAGATGATGAAATTGGAAAAAATTCAATTTTAGAATTAATGAAGAATGTTGATGAATTTATTCCACAACCTGACAGACCAAAAGATAAAGACTTTTTGATGCCTGTTGAGGATGTTTTCTCAATTTCAGGAAGAGGTACTGTTGCAACTGGAAGAGTAGAGTCCGGTGTGCTTAAAACGGGTGATGAACTTGAAATAGTTGGAATAAGAGAAACTAAAAAATCAGTTTGTACTGGCGTTGAAATGTTTAGAAAACTTCTAGACTCAGGTGAAGCTGGTGATAACGTAGGAGTGCTTTTAAGAGGTGTGGAAAGAACTGATATTGAAAGAGGCCAAGTTCTTTGTAAACCAGGCTCTGTTACACCACATACTAAATTTGAAGCACAAGCATATGTATTAAAAAAAGAAGAGGGTGGAAGACACACTCCTTTTTTTACTAAGTATAGACCTCAGTTTTATTTCAGAACAACAGATGTAACTGGCGAAGTAGAATTACCGGCAGGTACGGAGATGGTTATGCCAGGTGATGATGCTAAGTTTACAGTTAAATTAATTACACCAATCGCGATGTCAGAAAAATTAAATTTTGCTATTCGTGAAGGTGGTAGAACTGTTGGAGCTGGAGTAGTAACAAAAATTATAGAGTAAGCTCTATATAGGAGTGTAGCTCAATTGGTAGAGCGCCGGTCTCCAAAACCGGAGGCTGAGGGTTCGAGTCCCTCCGCTCCTGCCAATTAAGTGAAAAAATTAAAAATGAAAAACCCAATTAAATTTATACAAGAAGTTAAACAAGAGGCATTTAAAGTTACATGGCCCACTGGAAAAGAGACTCTTCAAGGCGCTTTGATGGTTTTTGCTATGGCAGTAGTTATGTCACTTTTTTTTCTTCTTTTAGATCAAGTTTTGAAATTTTTTTTAGAAATATTACTCAAAGTGAGCATCTAAATGAAAAATTGGTATATTGTTCAATCTCATTCAAGCTTTGAAAATAAAGTAGCAAGTTTGATTAAAGAAGAGGCTGATAAAGCTAAAATTTCAGATAAATTTGAAGAAATTATCGTACCAACTCATGACGTAACTGAGGTAAAAAGAGGCAAAAGAATTCAAAAGAAAAAGAAATACTTTCCTGGTTACGTACTAATCAAAAGTGAAATGGATAATGCTATTTATCATATGATTAAAAATATAAAGAGAGTAAGCGGTTTTTTGGGAACTAAAGGCATGCCGGTTCCTGTTTCTGATAAAGAAATTGAGAAGATTTTGGGACAAATAAAAGATGGTGTTGCACAGCCAAAATCTGGTATAGAGTACAGCGTTGGAGAAAAAATCCAAGTAGTTGATGGACCTTTTGCATCATTTAGTGGAATGGTTGAAGAAATTGATGAAGAAAAGTCTAGACTTAAGGTGTCAGTTTCTATATTTGGTCGCCCAACACCAGTTGATTTGGAATATAATCAAGTTGAGAAAGTAAGTTAATATAATGGCAGCAAAAAAAGAAATTAGTGGATTTATAAAATTGCAAATTAAAGGAGGGCAAGCTAATCCAGCACCTCCAGTTGGTCCAGCTTTAGGTCAGCGTGGTGTAAACATAATGGAGTTTTGTAAAGCTTTTAATGATAAAACAAAATCAATGGCAGGAAAACCTGTTCCAGTTGAAATTACTGTCTATAAAGATAAAAAATTTGATTTTAAAATTAAATCACCGCCTGCTTCATTCTTTATTAGAGAAGCTGCAAAATTAAAAAGTGGATCCAAAGAGCCTGGAAGAAACATCGTTGCCTCAATAACAAAAAAACAAGCAGAAGAAATTGCTAAACAAAAAATGAATGATTTAAATGCAATAGATTTAGAACAAGCAGTTAAAATTATAGCTGGTTCAGCTAGATCAATGGGAATTGAGGTAAAAGAATAATGACTTCAAAACGATTTAAAAAGTTACCTGAAAATGCTTCGAATTTACCAGCTGAGTCTATAGATAAGTTACTTACTGATGTTAAAAAAAATTGTACTACTAAGTTTGATGAATCTGTTGATTTAAATTTTCAAATAAACAATAAGCAAAAAAAAAGTGAGATAAATATTAGAACAGCAGTTAATCTTCCAGGTGGAACAGGAAAAAAAGTTAAAGTTGCTGTTGTATGTGAAGAGTCTAAGGTGGAAGAAGCTAAATCAGCTGGAGCTGATATTGTAGGTGGTGATGAATTTATTGAAAAAATCAAAAATGGTGAATTGAATTTTGAAAAATTAATTTGCACTCCTGGTATGATGATAAAATTATCTAAACTTGGAAAAGTTCTTGGGCCAAAAGGATTGATGCCAAATCCAAAATTAGGCTCTGTAACTGAAAATTTAAAATCGGCAATTTCTGATGCTAAGTCTGGTCAAGTTGAAATTAGAAATGATAAAGACGGAAATATAGGAGTAAGTATTGGAAAAAAATCATTCAGTGATGAAAAATTATTAAAAAACTTTAATGCTATTTTAGAAACATTAGAGAAAGAGAAATCAAATAATACTGTTAAGGGTGATTTAATTAAATCTTCATTTATTACTTCAACTATGGGTGTATCTTATAAATTAAAATTAGGTAAGGTGATTTAAAATTATGATGAACAAAGATCAAAAAAAAAATTATATTACTGAGATGACAAGTAATTTTGAAAATAGTAAGGCGATAATGGTCACGCATTATCAAGGATTAACAATGCCACAATTAGATGAATTAAGATC
The DNA here is from genome assembly GCA_902555945.1 of uncultured Pelagibacteraceae bacterium. Taxonomy (GTDB): domain Bacteria; phylum Pseudomonadota; class Alphaproteobacteria; order Pelagibacterales; family Pelagibacteraceae; genus Pelagibacter. The sequence goes on from CACDUS010000002.1 coordinate 66,227, forward strand.
TAAAATGAGAGAGCACGGTATAATTTTTAAAATAACTAAAAATAGGATTACAAAACTTGCTCTTGAGAAAACTAAGTGCAAAGATTTATCAAATTTATTTACAGGCCCTACAGCTGTAGCATTTGGTGAAGATGCTATAATGTCAGCGAGAATTTTATCTAAATTTGCCAAAGATAATGAAAATCTTAAACTAATTGGCGGAATGATGGATAATGAGATTCTAGATCAAGCTGGAGTTATGAATGTAGCTAATTTACCAACTCTAGATGAGGCTAGAGCCAATATTGTGGGTATTTTGAACGCATCTGCATCAAAATTAGTAAGTATTTTGCTTGCACGTTCGGAAAAAATGAGTAGTTTACCCCCAGAAAATTCTGAAAAAACAACCTAAAGAGTAGTATATGCCTGACCTAAATAAAATAATTGAAGATTTATCAAGTTTGACTGTCGCAGAAGCAGCAGATCTTTCTAAACAACTAGAAGAGAAATGGGGAGTAACCCCAATGGCAGCAGCAGCCCCAGCAGCAGCTGGAGGTGCAGCAGCAGCAGAGGATAAAGATGATTTTACAATCATGTTAGTTTCTGCAGGTGATAAAAAAATAAATGTTATAAAAGAAGTAAGAGCAGCAACATCACTAGGTCTTAAAGAAGCCAAAGATTTAGTTGAAGGTGCGCCAAAGGAAGTTAAGACAGGTGTACCAAAAAAAGAAGCTGAGGAAATTAAAGCCAAGCTAGAAGCTGCTGGTGCAAAAGTAGAACTTAAGTAAATAAATAAGGATTAATTTAAATACTGATTATTAATTTAGTCAGTATTATTTAAAATAGATGCAAATATCTTTTACTGAAAAAAAGAACATTAGAAAAAGTTTTGGTAAATTAAAAGAGAGCTTATCAATACCAAATTTAATTGAAGTTCAAAAAAACTCTTATAAAGAGTTAACTCATTTTAATAAAGAAGCTGGTGACTTAACCAAAGGTTTTGATAGAGTATTTAAAAGTATTTTTCCAATCGAAGATCTAAATGATAAAGCAACATTAGAATATATTTCTTATAGGTTAGAAAAACCAAAATTTGATGTCGAAGAATGTATAACAAGAGGTTTAACGTATTCTTCTGCTCTAAAATGCACATTAAGATTAGTTGTTTATGAAATAAATCAAGAAGATAATACAAAAGACATTCTTTCTGCCAAAGAACAAGAAGTTTACATGGGAGAAGTTCCTATGATGACAAATAGTGGTACTTTCATAACTAATGGAGTTCAAAGAGTTGTTGTTAACCAAATGCACAGAAGTCCGGGTGTTTTTTTTGATCATGATAAAGGAAAAACTCATGCAAGTGGTAAACTGTTATTTAATTGTAGAGTAATCCCTAATAGAGGTTCATGGCTAGATTTTGAATATGATGTAAAAGATCTTTTATATTTTAAAATTGATAGAAAAAAGAAAATTTTAGCCACAACATTATTATTAGCACTAGGATATAGCAAACAAGAAATAGCAAATGAGTTTTATGAAAGTGAGACTTTTAATTTTGATTCAAAAACTAAAAAATGGAAAACTAAATTTAATCCTGAAAATTATAAAGCAAAGAATTTTTCAGAAGAAGTTATCGATGCAAAAAGTGGAAAAGTTGTAATTAAACTTGGAGAAAAAATAAACTATCTTAATGCAAAAAAACTTTCTAATGATGGATTGAAAGATATTTTAATTTCTCAAGAGTCTTTGTTTGGAAAATTTCTTCATAAAGATATCAAAGTAAGTGATGAAGATGATGGTAAATTTGATATTGGAACAGAGCTTAATGAGACAATTCTTAATAAGATTTTAGAGGCAGGAATTTATTCATTACAAATTTCTATTACAAATTCAATTAACAAAGGACCATATTTACTAACAACTATTTTAAATGATAAAAATAATAATAAAGATGAGGCAATAACAGAAATTTATAAAATGTTGAGACCTGGAGAACCTCCAACAATAGAAATTGCAACTCAAATTTTCAACAATTTATTTTTCAGCTCTGACAGATATGATTTATCTGATGTGGGAAGAGTAAAAATGAATTCGAGATTAGGTTTAGAGTGTTCTGATAAAATAACTATTTTAAGAAATGACGATATTATTTCAATAATCCATAAAATGCTTGAATTAAGAGATGGTAAAGATGATGTAGATGATATTGACCATCTCGGCAACAGACGAGTCAGATCAGTAGGTGAATTAGTAGAAAATCAAGCTCGTATAGGAGTTTACAGGATGGAAAGAGCAATTAAGGAAAAGATGACTACTCTGGACGTTGAGTCAGTAATGCCACAGGATTTGATTAACGCAAAACCATTAACAGTTTCTTTAAAAGATTTTTTTGCTAGTTCACAATTATCTCAGTTTATGGACCAAACAAATCCTTTATCTGAGATTACTCATAAAAGAAGAGTTTCAGCGCTAGGTCCAGGTGGATTAACCAGAGAAAGAGCAGGATTTGAAGTTAGAGACGTGCATCCAACTCACTATGGAAGAATTTGTCCGATAGAAACTCCTGAAGGACCTAATATTGGACTAATTAATAGTTTGTCTACTTATGCAAAAATTAACAAATACGGATTTATAGAGAGTCCTTACAAAAGAGTTAAAGACGGAGTTGTTCAAGATAAAGTGGAATATTTATCAGCAATGGAAGAAACAAAATTTAATATTGCTCAAGCTAATACAAAAATAGATAAAAATGGAAAAATTATAGAGGAACTAGTCTCATGTAGACAAAATTTAAATTTTTTATTATCAAAACCAGAAACAATAGATTATATAGATGTCTCTCCAAAACAATTGGTTTCAGTTGCAGCTTCTTTAATTCCTTTTTTAGAAAATGATGATGCTAACAGAGCTTTAATGGGATCTAATATGATGAGACAGGCAGTGCCTTTGTTAAAACCAGAGGCACCATTAGTTGGTACAGGGATAGAAAGTGATGTAGCTTTGGATTCCGGTGTTACCATTGTAGCTAAAAGAGATGGTGTAGTTGATAAAATTGACGGAAAAAGAATTGTAATTAAGGTTACAGAGGAGACAGATTTAACAAAATCAGGGGTTGATATATACAACTTGCAAAAATTTAAAAGATCTAACCAAAATACATGTATTAATCAGAGACCATTAGTAAGAGTAGGAGATAAGGTTAAATATGGAGACATTATAGCTGATGGTCCATCTACAAAACTTGGTGAATTAGCGCTTGGAAAAAATGTTACAGTAGCATTCATGCCTTGGCAAGGTTATAACTTTGAGGATTCAATTCTCATATCTGAAAGATGTGTAACTGACGATGTTTTCACATCAGTACACATAGTTGAATATGAGATAATGGCAAGAGATACTAAACTTGGAGAAGAGGAAATTACAAGAGATATTCCAAATGTAAATGAAGATGCTTTAAAAAATTTAGATGAGTCAGGAATAGTTTATATTGGAGCTGAAGTTAACGCTGGAGATATATTAGTTGGAAAAGTTACACCTAAAGGAGATTCAGCATCAGGACCTGAAGAAAAATTATTAAGATCTATTTTCGGTGAAAAAGCAATTGATGTAACGGATACGTCATTAAGGATGTCTAGAGGTAGTAGTGGTACAGTTGTTGATGTGCGAGTATTCAATAGACATGGTATAGAAAAAGATGAGCGTTCTATAACTATTGAAAGAGCAGAAATTGAACAAGTTCAACAAGATAAATTAGTTGAAGAAGAAATTTTAGAAAGAAGCATTAAGCAAAGAGCTTCAGAAATTCTATCAGGTTCATCTTTAAATAAAAAATTAAAAGACCTAGATTCAGGTAGTAAATTAGATTTTGATAAGATTAACACCTTAAGTATTAACGACGTATTTAAAATTTCAACCGGAAAAGATAAAGATGATAGTTCATTATTACAATTAAAAGATCAATACAATAAAGCAAAACAGGATATTGTGGAAAGATTTGAAGACAAAGTTTTAAAGATTAGAAGTGGAGATGATTTATTACCTAGTGTAATGAAAATGGTAAAAGTTTTTGTTGCAATTAAAAGAAGATTAAGACCTGGTGATAAAATGTCAGGTCGTCATGGAAACAAAGGTGTGGTAAGTAAAATTGTTCCGGTGGAAGATATGCCATACAGAGAAGATGGTAGGCCAGTTGATATAGTTCTTAATCCTTTAGGGGTTCCAAGCAGGATGAATGTAGGTCAAATTTTAGAAACACATTTAGGCTGGGCATGTAAAGAATTTGGAGAGCAGGTTAAAAATTTAGTTAATGAAAACAACAAAAAAATAGAAAAAACTGAAAAAATTGCAAATTTTTTAAAATCTGTTTATGGAGAGGAAATATATAACGATAAAGTAGAAAAGCTGACTAAAACAGAATTTATTGATTTATGTGAAAACCTACAAAATGGAATAGCTATTTCAACCCCAGTTTTTGATGGCGCTAAAGAAAAAAATGTTACAGAAATGTTGGAACTTGCAAAACTTCCTGGTTCTGGTCAAACATATTTATGGGATGGAAGAACTGGAGAAAAATTCGATAGACCAGTAACAGTTGGTATAATTTATATGCTTAAACTTCATCATTTGGTGGAAGATAAGATACACGCTAGATCAACAGGTCCTTACAGTTTGGTAACTCAACAGCCGTTGGGTGGTAAAGCACAACTTGGTGGTCAAAGATTTGGTGAAATGGAAGTATGGGCCTTAGAAGCATATGGTGCCTCATATACATTACAAGAAATTTTAACAGTTAAATCAGATGATGTTGCAGGAAGAGTCAAGGTTTATGAAACAATAGTTAAAGGTGAAGAAAATTTTGAATCAGGTATTCCTGAGTCATTTAACGTTCTTGTAAAAGAAATTAGATCTTTGGCATTAAATGTGGAGCTAAATTAATAATGAAAAAAGAATTAACAGATTTATTTAAGAGTTCTGAAATTTCAGAAGCACAAAACTTTAATAGTATTAAAATATCATTGGCAAGTCCTGAAAAAATTAAATCTTGGACATATGGTGAAATTAAAAAACCTGAGACAATAAACTATAGAACTTTTAGACCTGAAAAGGATGGTCTTTTTTGTGCAAGAATTTTTGGTCCAATTAAAGATTATGAGTGCTTATGTGGAAAATATAAAAGAATGAAATTTAGGGGCATTATTTGTGAAAAGTGTGGTGTTGAAGTAACAAAATCAAATGTTCGTAGAGAAAGAATGGGGCACATAAATCTAGCTACACCTGTTGCACATATTTGGTTTTTAAAATCTCTTCCGAGCAGAATTGCATTAGCTGTAGATATGAAACTTAAGGAAGTAGAGAGAGTTCTTTATTTTGAAAATTTTATTGTTATTGAACCTGGATTAACTGGTCTACAAAAAAATCAACTTTTAAATGAAGAAGAGCTAGTAAAATATCAAGATGAATTTGGTGAAGAGTCATTTACTGCAGGTATAGGTGCAGAAGCTGTTCTTGAAATGCTTAAAAATTTAGATTTAGAATTGGAGAGAAAAAATTTAGTAAATTATATTAAAGAAACAAAATCTAAAGTTAATGAAGAAAGAGCAATAAAACGTTTAAAATTAATTGAGTCATTTATTGAGACAGGTCAAAAACCTGAATGGATGATAATGACAGTTGTCCCTGTAATACCACCTGAATTAAGACCATTAGTTCCTTTAGACGGTGGTAGATTTGCTACTTCAGATTTAAATGATCTTTATAGAAGAGTTATAAATAGAAATAACAGATTAAAAAGATTAATGGATTTAAAAGCTCCAGATATAATTGTAAGAAATGAAAAAAGAATGCTTCAAGAGTCAGTTGATGCATTATTTGATAATGGGAGACGTGGAAGAGTAATTACTGGAACAGGCAAAAGACCACTTAAATCTTTAGCTGAGATGCTAAAAGGTAAACAAGGTAGATTTAGACAAAATCTTTTAGGAAAAAGAGTAGATTATTCTGGAAGATCAGTAATTGTTGTTGGTCCAGATTTAAAATTACATGAGTGTGGACTACCAAAGAAAATGGCACTAGAATTATTTAAACCTTTTTTATACGCTAGATTAAACAAATTAGGCTTAGCATCAACAATCAAACAAGCAAAAAAACTAGTTGAAAAAGAAACTAATGCTGTATGGGATGCACTTGAGCTAATTGTTAGAGAACATCCAGTTTTACTAAATAGAGCTCCAACTTTACATAGATTAGGTGTACAGGCTTTTGAACCAAAGTTAATAGAAGGTGATGCTATTGAATTACATCCATTGACCTGTGCTGCATTCAATGCCGACTTTGATGGTGATCAAATGGCAGTTCATGTACCGCTCAGCTTAGAGGCTCAATTAGAAGCTAGAATATTAATGCTATCTACAAATAATATTTTATCACCTTCTAATGGAAAACCTATTATAGTTCCAAGTCAAGATATGATTTTGGGAATATATTATTTGTCCCAAGAGTCTGTCAACGACAAACCATTAGGATATTTTTTAGACTCTGATCAAATAGAATTTGCTTTATCCTCTGGTCAAATAAAAGTTCATAGCACTATTATTTCTAGATTTGAAACTGTAGATGAAAAAGGAAATAAGAAATTTGAAAAATACACTTCTACAGCAGGAAGATTTTTGTTAGCTAATTTACTTCCTAAAAATTCAAATATTAAGTTTTCATTAATTGACAGATTATTGCCTAAGAAAACTGTATCTGAAATAATTGATATAGTTTTTAGATTTTGTGGTCAAAAAACTACTGTTATTTTTTGTGATAAATTGAAAGATCTTGGTTTTAAACATGCTTTTAAAGCGGGTATTTCCTTTGGTAAAGATGATTTAGTTATACCTGAAAGTAAAAACAAATTAATTGAGGATACAAAAAAGCTAATTGCTGATTATGAAACTCAATATGCAGAAGGTTTAATTACAAGAGGTGAAAAGTATAATAAAGTTGTAGATGCCTGGTCAAAATGCACAGATAGAGTTGCAGGAGAAATGATGAAAGGAATTTCAGCTACTGAAAAAACTTCTGAAGGATTAAAAATAAACTCAGTATTCATGATGGCAGACAGTGGAGCCAGAGGTTCAGCAGCTCAAATGAAACAATTAGCAGGTATGAGAGGTCTTATAGCTAAACCATCTGGTGAAATTATTGAAAGTCCAATTACATCTAATTTTAAAGAAGGATTAACTGCTCTTGAATATTTTAACTCTACACACGGTGCTAGAAAAGGTTTAGCTGATACAGCTTTAAAAACTGCTAGCTCAGGATACTTAACTAGAAGATTGTGCGATGTTGCACAAGATTTGACAGTGACTAAAAAAGAGTGTGATTGTAAGAACCCAGGTTTTATTGAACTTTCTGAAATTTTAGAGGGAGGAAATGTTGTAGTAAGTTTATCTGAAAGAGCTTTAGGAAGAGTTACTTTTGATGATGTAAAACATCCTATTACAGGTGAAATAATAATTAAAAAATTAACAATGATTGATGAATCTGGATGTGATAAAATCGATGCTGCTGGTATTAAATCTGTAAAAGTTTACTCAGTAATGACATGCGGATCTAAAGAAGGAGTTTGTGCAACTTCTTATGGTAGAGATTTGTCTAGGGGAAAAATGGTACATGTTGGTGAGGCAATTGGAATGATTTCAGCACAATCCATTGGTGAACCTGGTACACAACTTACAATGAGAACCTTTCACGTTGGAGGAACCGCTTCTGTAAAACAAGATTCTCAAATTGTTACTAAAAATGAAGGTACTTTAAAAATTATTAATTCAAATATTTTAGAAGACTCTAAGAAAAACTTGATTGTTATGGGAAGAAACACACAGTTGTCTATAGAGGATGATAATGGTGTTCAAATAGCAGTTTATAAGGTTGCTTATGGATCAAAATTATTCTTTAAAAATGGGGATAAAGTTAAAAATAATACTAAAATTTGTGAATGGGATCCTTACACAACACCTGTTATTGCAGAGAAAAGTGGAATAGCCAGTTATGTTGATTTAATAGACGGAGTTTCTATTCAAGAAACAACAGATGATGCAACAGGCATATCATCCAAATCAGTTGTTGATTGGAGATCTCAATCTAAAAGTTCTGATTTAAAACCTAGAATAACACTTAGGGATGAAAAAGGTAATGTTATAAAAAAAGCAGACGACAATGAAGCCAGATATTATTTAGTTCCAGATTCAATCTTGTCTGTAAAAGATGGGCAAAAAGTTTCTGCTGGAGATGTAATTGCAAGGTTACCTAAAGAAACGACTAAAACTAAAGATATTACAGGAGGTTTACCAAGAGTTGCTGAATTATTTGAAGCAAGAAAAGCTAAAGATAGTGCAATTATAGCTGAAAATGATGGTCAGGTAGTATTTGGTAAAGAAGTAAGAGGAAAGCAAAGAGTTTCTATAGTTCCAGAAGATGGTGCTGAACCTTCAAATTATCTAATACCTAAGGGCAAACATATTAATTTTAATCAAGGTGAAAAAATTAAAAAAGGTGAGTATTTATTAGACGGCCAACCACTACCTCATGACATATTAAGAATAATGGGCATAAAAGATTTAACTGAATATTTTGTAAATCAAGTTCAAGAAGTTTATAGATTACAAGGTGTGATCATTAACGATAAACATATAGAGACAATTTTACGACAAATGCTTAAAAAGATTGAAGTTAAAACGGCAGGGGACTCTACTTATCTTCCTGGTGAGATTGTAGATAGAATAAAATTTGAAAACACTAATGAAAAATTAAAATCTGAAGGAAAAAATATAGCAGTTGGAGAAAGAGTGTTGATGGGTATAACGAAGGCATCGCTTCAGACTGAGTCCTTTATTTCTGCTGCATCATTCCAAGAAACTACCAGAGTATTAACTGATGCTGCTATTAAAGGTAAAGTTGATCCGTTAAACGGCTTGAAAGAGAATGTTATAGTTGGTAGATTAGTCCCAGCTGGCACTGGTAATATCAAAAACCAATGGAATAAAAAAGCCCTTGAGGATGACAGTAAATTTTTGTCTGAACAAGAAAAAATAGAACCTTCAGAAAGCCAAGTAAATCAATAAAAAAATCACTTTTGATTATTAGTTTTAGTTTGACAAAGTCAATTTATTAAGTATTTTGGCGATGTTTTTGGTTGGAATGTAGTTCTCATGTGGAACTAAACGCTGCCATAAATAACCTGTCAGTTATTTCACTCAAAAACTAATTATAAAAAATAAAATTTATGCCAACAATTAATCAATTGTTAAAAAAGAAAAGAGTTAAACAAATTACAAGGAATAAAGTTCCGGCTCTTCAAAAGCAACCTTTGAAAAGAGGTGTTTGTGTAAAAGTTTATACCACTACACCAAAAAAACCAAACTCTGCGCTTAGAAAAGTTGCAAGAGTAAGACTATCTAATGGTTTTGAAGTAACAGCTTACATACCTGGTGAAGGTCATAATTTACAAGAGCACTCGGTAGTTTTAATAAGAGGTGGAAGAGTAAAAGATTTACCAGGTGTTCGTTACCATATTTTGAGAGGAAACCTTGATACGCAAGGGGTGGCTAATAGAAAAAAAAGAAGATCATTATACGGAACTAAAAAAGGAAAATAAAATGTCACGAAAAAAAACTCAACCAAAAAAAAATATTATTCCTGACCCTAAATTTAACTCAACTGTAATTCCAAAGTTAATTAACAATATAATGTATGATGGAAAAAGAGGTGTTGCTGCTAAAATAGTTTATGACGCTATAGAAAAAATTAAAACTAAATCTAAAGAAGAACCTATTAATATATTTAATGAAGCTATTAACAATATTAAGCCAACTGTTGAGGTTAGATCAAGAAGAGTTGGTGGTGCAACCTACCAAGTCCCAGTTGAGGTAAAAAGTAAAAGAGCTCAAGCATTAGCAATAAGATGGTTGGTAGATTCTGCTAGAAAGAGAAAAGACAAACATATGTCAGATAAAATATTTAATGAACTTTTTGATGCATATGAAAAAAAAGGTGCAGCTGTGAAAAAAAAAGAGGATGTGCATAAGATGGCTGAGTCAAATAAAGCATTTGCACATTTTAGATGGTAAAAAATTATGGCTAGATCTCATACATTAGACAAATATAGAAACATTGGGATCATGGCACATATTGATGCAGGTAAAACAACTACCACAGAAAGAATTTTATATTATACAGGCAAGAGTCATAAAATTGGAGAAGTTCATGATGGAGCTGCAACAATGGATTGGATGGAACAAGAACAAGAAAGAGGAATTACAATTACATCTGCAGCAACAACTTGTTTCTGGCAAGATCATAGAATAAATATTATTGACACACCTGGCCACGTAGATTTTACAATTGAAGTAGAAAGATCTTTAAAAGTTTTAGATGGAGCTGTTGCAGTTTTTGATGGAGTAGCAGGTGTTGAACCCCAATCAGAAACAGTATGGAGACAAGCAGATAAATATAAGGTTCCAAGAATTTGTTTTGTAAATAAATTGGATAGAACTGGAGCAGATTTCTTTAGATGTGTGGAGATGATTAAAGATAGACTGGGCGCGAAACCACTAGTAATTCAAGTGCCTATTGGCATTGAAGCCTCTTTATCTGGAGTAGTTGATCTTGTTAAAATGAAAGCTCAAGTTTGGAAAAATGAAGCTCTTGGTGCTGAATGGGAATATAAAGATATTCCTGATGATCTAAAAGAAATTTCTCAAAAATATAGAACAGAGTTAGTTGAGATGGCTGTTGAGCAAGATGAAAAATTAATGGAGTCTTATCTAAATGGCGATGAGATTAAAGAAGAAGATCTAATTAAATGTATAAGAAAGGGAACTTTAAATTTTGATTTTGTTCCAGTTCTTACAGGTTCTGCTTTTAAAAATAAAGGTGTTCAACCTTTATTAGATGCAGTTGTTAATTACCTTCCTAGCCCAGTGGATATTGGGTCTATTCAAGGAACAAAAGTAGGATCAGAGGATGAAATGGAGATGAAATTTGATGACAAAGCTCCTTTTTCAGCTCTAGCATTTAAAGTTGCTAATGATCCATTTGTGGGTTCATTAACATTTATAAGGGTTTATTCTGGAACGATTAAATCTGGCACAGGAATTTACAATTCTTCAAAAGAAAAAGAGGAAAGAGTTGGAAGGATGCTTTTGATGCATGCTAATTCTAGAGAGGATATTAAAGAGGCTAACGCAGGTGATATAGTCGCTTTAGCAGGTTTAAAAAATACTATAACTGGACACACTTTATGTGATGAAGAAAATGCTGTTTTACTTGAGCCAATGGAATTTCCTGATCCAGTAATTGAAATTGCAGTAGAACCAAAAACAAAGGGTGATCAAGAAAAAATGGGTGAAGCTTTAGCTAGACTTGCTAAAGAAGATCCTTCATTTAGAGTTTCTTCAGATGAAGAGTCTGGCCAAACAATAATTAAAGGAATGGGTGAACTACATTTAGATATAATTGTAGATCGAATGAAAAGAGAATTTAAAGTTGAAGCGAATGTCGGAGCCCCACAAGTAGCGTATAGAGAAACAATAGAAAAATCTGCTGAATTTGAATATATACATAAAAAACAAAGTGGTGGAGCAGGTCAATTTGCAAAAGTTAAACTTTTTGTTGAGCCACAAGAGCCTGGCAAAGGAAGAGATGTTGAAAGTGCCATTAAAGGTGGCGCTATTCCAAAAGAATTTATTCCAGGTGTAGAAAAAGGAATAGAAAGTGTTTCGGATAGTGGAATATTAGCTGGCTTTCCTTTAATTGATTATAAAGTAACTATAGTTGATGGTTTGCATCATGATGTTGACTCAAGTGTTTTAGCTTTTGAATTAGCAAGTAGAGCTTGTTTTAAAGAAGCTTGTACCCAAGGTGGTTTAAAACTTTTAGAACCAATAATGAGAGTAGAAGTCGTTACTCCTGAAGATTACATGGGTGATGTAATTGGTGATCTAAATAGTAGAAGAGGACAAATTAGTACTCAAGAACAAAGAGGTAATGCAACAGTTATTACAGCAATGGTTCCTTTAGCAAATATGTTTGGTTATATAAATAATTTAAGATCAATGTCTCAAGGTAGAGCACAATATTCAATGTTTTTTGACCATTACTCAAAAGTGCCCCAAAATGTTCAAGATGAAGTAACAAAGAAAGTAGCTGGTTAATCAGATGGAAAAACAAAATATCAGAATTAAACTTAGAGCATATGACAATAAGATTTTAGATGCATCTACAGAAGAAATAGTTAATACTGTAAAAAGAACTGGAGCTTCAATCAAAGGGCCAATACCTTTACCTACAAGAGTTGAGAGATACACAGTACTTAGATCACCCCACATTGATAAGAAAAGTAGAGAACAGTTTGAGTCTAGAACCCATAAAAGATTAATAGATATAATAGAACCAACACCTCAAACAGTAGAAGCTTTGATGAAATTAGATTTAGCTTCTGGTGTTGATGTCGAGATAAAGATTTAGATTATGAGTGAAATAGCTTTAATTGGAAAAAAAATTGGTATGACACGTGAATTTTATAAATCAGGTCAACTAGTTCCTGTGACTGTATTAAAAATGGAAAAAGCCAGAGTCATCCAGGTTATTGATCAAGAAAAAAGAGGATATAAAGCGGTTCAACTTGGATATGGGAAAATAAAGAGTTCAAAATTAACTAAAGCAATGAAAGGTTTTTTCGCAAAAAAAAACACAGAAGCCAAAAAAAAACTAAAGGAATATAGAGTTTTGAATACAGATAATTACAAAGAAGGTAACGAATTTGGTCTTGAAATTTTTAAAGATGTTAAATTTGTTGATACAAGATCTAGAACTATAGGTAAAGGATTTGCAGGAGCTATGAAAAGACACAACTTTGGAGGTTTAAGAGCAACTCATGGAGTTTCAATTTCACACAGATCTCATGGCTCAACTGGTCAAAGACAAGATCCAGGTAAAGTTTTTAAAGGTAAAAAAATGGCAGGTCACATGGGTGATAAACTTAGAACAATGCAAAATATAGAAATTATTAAAACTGATTTAGAAAATGACCTTTTATACTTAAAAGGCTCAATACCAGGATCAAAGAACTCAGAAATTTTAGTTAAAGGATCAGTTAAAAATATTAATAAACTTACAATTGATGAAAAAATTAAAGCTGCAGAACAAGCTAAAAAAACCCCTGAGAAAAAGAAAAAATAATGAAAATAGATAAATTAAATTTAGATGGTAAAAAAAGTTCTATTGAGGTTTTAGATAAAATTTTTTCAGCTAAAATAAACACTAAATTAGTGAATAATGTTCTCTATAAAACTAATGCCAATTACAAAGGTAGGCATGCTAAAACAAAACAACAAAATGAAGTTTCGGGCCCAACATCAAAAATTTATGCTCAAAAAGGAACAGGTAATGCAAGACACGCAAGTAGAAAAGCCCCAATTTTTGTTGGTGGTGGTGTAGCGCACGGGCCTAAGGGTGAACTATCGTATAAAAAAAGAAAACTTAATAAAAGTGAAAAAAAGAACAGTATTGCTTCTCTAATAAGTGAAAAAAATAAAAATAAGAATTTATTAATTTTAAGTGACTTTAATACTGCAATCAAAAAAACAAAAGAAATGAACTTAATTATCAAAAAATTTGAAATTTCAAATTCTTTAATAATTTTAGATAAATCTTCAAAAGATAAAGTTGAAAAATCTATAAGAAATATTCCAAATATTAAAGTTACAGACATAAATCATTTTAGCGCTTTCGATATTGTAAAATTTAAAAAAATTGTTTTTACAGAAACCTCTGTAAAAGAATTAGAAAAGAGATATGCTTAATGACTAAAATAAACCTTTACGATAAAATCTTATCTCCAATAGTTACTGAAAAATCTACTAATTTATCAGAGCAAAATAAAGTTGTATTTAAAGTCCCATTTGGAGCAAATAAAAAAAATCTAAAAACTAATATAGAAAAAATATTCAAAGTAAATGTAACCAAAATAAATATAATTAATAAACAAAATAGAACAAAACTAACTCGTGGGAGAAAAGTTAAAGTTTCTGGTTACAAAAAAGCGATTATAACTTTAAAAAAAGGTCAAAGCATTGATCTAACAACAGGAATTTAATATGGCTTTAAAAACTTTTAAACCTTATACAAAATCAACCAGAGGAACTATTTTAGTCGATAGAACTGGTTTATGGAAAGGTAAGCCTTTTAAATCTCTAGTATCTCCAAAAAATTCAATGAAAGGTAGAAATAACAATGGCCACATAACTTCAGTGAATAGAGCTGGTGGACACAAAAAAATGTATAGACATGTTGATTTTTACAGAAAAAAATTTGATATACCGGCAACGGTTGAAAGAATTGAGTATGATCCAAATAGATCATGCTACATAATGTTAGTGAAATTTGATGATAATTCTCACTCATACTATTTAGCTCCTCAAAAAATTAAAACTGGAGATAAGATTGAAAATGGGGAAAAAAAAGAAATTAAGATTGGTAACTGTATGCCATTAAGAGATATCCCTGTAGGAATAGATATACACAATGTTGAAATTCAACCAGGTGCTGGAGGAAAAATTGCTAGATCTGCAGGAACGTCAGTCACTATAAGTGGATTAGATGGTAATTACAGTCTTATAAAACTTGCATCAGGAGAGGTAAGAAAAATTGATTCAAGATCTCTTGCAACTATTGGTGTTTTGAGTAATCCGGATCAAAAAAATATTAAAATTGGTAAAGCAGGTAGATCAAGATGGTTAGGCAGAAGACCGCATACAAGAGGTGTTGTTAAAAACCCAGTAGATCACCCTCATGGTGGTGGAGAAGGTAAAACCGCTGGAGGAAGACATCCTGTTTCTCCTACTGGTCAGTCAGCAAAAGGTTTGAAGACTAGAGATAATAAAAGAACTGACAAATTTATTATAAAAAGAAGAAACAAGAGGAAGGATACAAAATAATGGCCAGAGCAGTTTGGAAAGGACCTTTTGTTGAGGAAAGTTTGATGAAAAAAGTTGATAAATATAAAACTGACCCAAAAAAAATACCCATTAAGACATGGTCGAGAAAATCAACAATCATTCCAGATTTTGTTGGTGTTAGTTTTTTGATTTACAATGGTAAAAAATTTATACCAATCACAATATCAGAAGATATGGTTGGTCATAAATTAGGTGAGTTTGCACCAACAAGAACTTTTTTTGGACATACGCCAGCTGATAAAAAAGCTAAACCAGCAGAAGCAGAGGTTAAGAAATAAAAATGAGCAAAAAAAAGAAAATAGATAAATCAAAAACAAATATTGTTAAATCGATTAACAACAATATTAGATCAAGTGTGAGAAAACTTAATCCGATCCTGAAAGGTATCGTTGGTAAAAAAGTTGATGTAGCTATTAAAGATTTACAATTTTCTGAAAAAAGAATTACTAAAGATATTAGAAAAACACTAAATTCAGCAGTAGCTAATGCTGAAAATAATTTTCAATACGATATAGATAAATTATTTGTAAAAGAAGCATACTGTGGAAAAAAAATTACGATGAAAAGGTTTAGACCTAGAGCAAAAGGTAGAGCTGCTCCAATATTGAAGCCTTATTCAAGTGTAACTATAATTTTATCAGAAACAAAAAAAGTGGAGAGTCATGGGACAAAAAGTTAATCCAGTAGGTTTTAGATTAGGTGTTAATAGAGGTTGGGACTCTGTTTGGTATGCTAAAAAAAAGGATTTTGGTAATTACTTAATCGAAGATTTTAAAATTAGACAATATATCAAAAAAAACGTTATTAACTCTGGAGTTTCTAAAGTAATGATCGAAAGAACTTCAAACAAATGTTATGTAACAATTTATACCTCACGACCAGGTTTTGTTATTGGTAAAAAAGGTAGCGATATAGATAAAATAAAAAATAATTTATCAAAGTTTACTTCAAATGAAGTAACATTAAATATTAAAGAAGTAAAAAAACCAGAGACAAATGCATACTTAGTTGCAGAAAATATCGCTCAGCAACTTGTAAAAAGAATTTCATATAGAAGAGCAATGAAAAGAGCTATGCAATCTTGTTTAAGACTTGGAGCAAAAGGAATAAAAGTTTCAATTAGTGGTAGATTAGGAGGAAATGAAATAGCTAGAACTGAGTGGTTGAGAGACGGTAGTATTCCTTCGCATACTTTAAGAGCTGACATCGATTATGCAGAAGCAGAAGCTTTAACAACTTATGGGATTATAGGTATCAAAGTTTGGATATATAAAGGCGAAGTATTCGCAAAAGAATTTAGTCAAGAAACAAATAAAGTAGTAGCGAAAGAGGGAAAAGAATAACATGTTACAACCTGTAAGAACTAAATGGAGAAAAGCTCACAAAGGTAGAATTCATGGAACTGCCTCAAGAGCAAATTTTATAAATTATGGAGCTTATGCTTTAAAGGCTTTGACACCTGAGAGAGTTACGGGAAAACAAATCGAAGCTGCAAGAGTTGCATTAACTAGACATATGAAAAGACAAGGAAGAGTGTGGACAAGAATTTTTCCAAATATTCCTGTTTCAAAAAAACCTATTGAAGTTCGGATGGGAAAAGGCAAGGGCTCACCAGAATATTATGCTTGCAGGGTTAAACCAGGTAGAATTTTATTTGAAGTTGATGGAGTTTCTGAACAAAT
Organism: uncultured Pelagibacteraceae bacterium; assembly: GCA_902555945.1. Taxonomy (GTDB): domain Bacteria; phylum Pseudomonadota; class Alphaproteobacteria; order Pelagibacterales; family Pelagibacteraceae; genus Pelagibacter. The sequence continues at coordinate 82,890 of CACDUS010000002.1, forward strand.
TGCAAAAGAAGCTTTATATAAAGCATCTGCAAAATTACCAATAAAAACTAAAACAATTAAAAGATTTGCTTAAATGAAAAAAAAAGAAATTAAAAAATTATCAAAAGATGAAGCTTTAAAAAGCATAGAGAAATTTAAAAAAGATTTATTTAATTTTAGATTTCAAAAAGTGAATTCTCAAATAACAAACCCTGCTAAAATTAATGAAACCAAAAAAAATATTGCTAGATTAAAAACAATAATTAAAGGAAAAATAAATGCCTAAAAAAATTTTAACAGGTGTAGTTGTAAGCGACAAACCAAACAAAACTATAACTGTAATGGTTGAAAGAAAATATTCACATCCATTACTTAAAAAAGTAGTTAGAGTAAGAAAAAAATATAATGTTCACGACGAAAATAATAAATTTAAAACTGGAGATAAAGTTTCTATAATTGAAAGTAAACCTTTTTCTAAAAATAAAAAATTTCAAGTAATGGAGACTCAATAATAATGATACAGGTTCAAACAGAATTACAGGTTGCAGATAATACAGGGGCTAAAAAAATAGAATGCATAAAAGTTCTTGGAGGTTCAAAAAGAAGATATGCCAGCATTGGTGATACAATTGTAATAGCTGTTAAAGAAGCTATTCCAAAAGGAAAAGTTAAAAAAGGATCTGTTCATAAAGCTGTGGTAGTAAGAGTAAAAAAAGGAATTCATAGAGATGACGGATCAAAAGTAAGATTTGATAACAATGCTGCAGTTTTAGTAGATGATAAAGGCGAACCTGTTGGTACAAGAATTTTTGGCCCAGTAACAAGAGAATTAAGAAATAGAGGACAAATGAAAATAATCTCACTTGCTCCAGAGGTATTGTAATGATTAAAAAAGGATTAAAAGTAAAAATTTTAACTGGTAAAGATAAAAAAAAAGAAGGTGAAGTAATTGAAATTGATAGATCTAATAATAGAGCAAAGGTTAAAGAGATCAATATGGTAAAAAAACATGTTAAAACTACTAAAGAAAAAAAAGGTGGAATTGTTTCAAAGGAAAACTTTATACATTTATCAAATTTAAGATTGATAGATGAAAATATTAAAAATAAAAAAGCTGGAGCTAAGAAATAATGACACCTAGATTAAAAGATCTTTATTATAAAGAAATCCAACCAGCCTTAAAGTCACAATTTGGATTTAAGAATTTATATATGGGCCCAAAAATTGAAAAAATTGTATTAAATATGGGATTGGGATTAGATGGTAATGATTCAAAAATTTTTAAATCTTGTGAAGAAGATTTAGCTAAAATTACTGGTCAAAAACCTGTTACAACAAAATTCAAAAAATCTGTCGCAAACTTTAAAACAAGAAAAGGAACCAACGCAGGTTTAAAGGTAACATTAAGAAAAGATAAGATGTATGAGTTTCTAGACAGATTGGTTAATATAGCCTTACCAAGAATTAAAGATTTTAGAGGTTTGTCTGCAAATGGTTTTGATAAGTTTGGAAATTATACATTTGGTGTTAAAGAACATATTATTTTTCCAGAAGTAAGTTTTGATAGAGCAGATAAAGTGAGAGGCTTGGATATAATCATTGTAATTTCCTCTAAAAGCAAAGAGCATAGCTTTGCTTTATTAGAAAAATTAAATTTTCCATTTATTAAAAAAGGAGATAATTAACAATGGCTAAATTAAGTTCAATAAATAAAAATAATCGAAGAATTAAACTTTCAAACAGATTTTATAAAAAAAGACAAAAACTAAAAAAAATTATTATGAATAAAAAACTTCCATTAGAAGAAAGATTTAAAGCACAGCAAAAGTTATCAAAATTACCAAGAAACTCTGCCAAAAATAGAGTTATGAATAGATGTGAAATAACAGGTAGACCTCATGGTGTTTATAGAAAATTGAAAATATCAAGAATTGCATTACGACAACTTGGTTTGCAGGGAAAGATACCAGGTTTAGTTAAATCAAGTTGGTAGAAAGGAAAATATGAGTTTGAGTGACCCAATAGGAGATATGATAGCAAGAGTTAAAAATGCTCAAGATAGAAATCACAAAAAGGTTGAATTACCCTCTTCTAATTTTAAAGTTAAAATCGCTGATATATTAAAAAATGAGGGTTTTATTAAAGATTTTAAAATAAATAAAGATGATAAAAAATCATCTTTATCTTTAGAGTTAAAATATCATTCTGGAAATCCAGTCATAAGCACTTTTGAGCGAGTATCAAAACCAGGGAGAAGAATTTTTTCAAGTGCTGAAGGTTTACCCAAAATTAATAATGGATTAGGAATAGCAATAATATCTACACCAAAAGGAGTAATGACAGATATTGATGCAAGAAAACAACGTGTTGGTGGTGAAATAATTTGTAAGGTATTTTAATGTCTAAAATTGGAAAAATTAATATTGCTATCCCTGAAAAAGTCAAAGTAGCTTTAGCAGGAAATATTTTAAATATAGAGGGCCCTTTAGGAAAAAGTTCTTTAGATATTGATTTAGAAATTTTTAATTTAGATATTAAGGATGGAAAAGAAATATCTATAAAGCCAAAAAAAATTGATCAAAATACAAAAAGATTATGGGGCATGAAAAGAAGTTTAATAAATAATGCTGTTATCGGATCAAGTAAAGGTTATGAAAAAACTCTTGAGCTAGTTGGAGTGGGATACAGAGCAGCTTTAAAAGGGAAACAATTAAACTTACAATTAGGTTATAGTCATGATATTAATTTTGATATACCAGAGAGTATTAAGATAGCAGTTGAAAAACAAACAACAATTAAAATTTCAGGATCAAGCAAACAAGAAGTTGGAGCTATAGCATCCAAACTTAAAACATTAAGAAAAATTGAACCTTATAAAGGAAAAGGTGTAAGAGAAAAAGGTCAGTATGTATTGAAAAAAGAGGGAAAGAAAAAATAATGAAAATTACTACAAGTATAAGAAAAAGATTTAGAGTTAGTAACAAATTAAAAAAAGTTGCTCCAAATGATAGATACAGATTAAGTATCTCAAGATCATCTAAAAATATTTCAGCACAGATTATAGATGACTCTAAAAGTGTTACTCTCGTATCAGCTTCTTCAATAGAAAAAGATATTAAATCAGGTTCAAAAAAAAATAAGTCTGAATTATCAAAAATAGTTGCAGAAAAATTAGCAAAAAAAGCTCAAGAAAAAAAAATTACAAAAATTTACTTTGATAGAGGTATATACAAATATCATGGTAGGATCAAAATTTTTGCAGAAACTCTTCGAGAAAATGGAATGGAATTTTAAATATGGAAAATAAAGAAAAAAAAACAGACGATATTTTAGAAAAATTAGTTCATATAAACCGTATAACTAAAGTTGTTAAAGGCGGAAGAAGATTTGGATTCTCGGCTTTAGTGGTAGTAGGTAATCAAGCTGGGAGAATAGGTGTAGCTCACGCAAAGGCTAAACAAGTACCAGATGCAATTAAAAAAGCTAATGAAATGGCTAGAAGAAAATTAATTCATATTCCTTTGAGAGAAGGAAGAACAATACATCATGATGTAAAAGCAAAAGATGGTTCAGGAAGAATAGTTTTAAGGGCCGCATCTAAAGGAACAGGAATAATCGCTGGAGGTCCAGTTCGAGCTGTTTGTGAGGTGCTAGGTGTTAAAGATATAGTAGCTAAATCAATGGGTACTTCTAATGCTCATAATGTTATTAGAGCAACAATGAAAGCGTTATTAAAACAAAATTCACCAAAACAAATATCGACTATAAGAAATAAAAAAATTTCTGAGATAGTTGAAAAAAGAGGATAATGATTACATTAAATAACAGAACAAAAATTAAAAAAACAAAAATTAGAGTCGGACGTGGTATTGGCTCTGGAAAAGGTAAAACTTCTGGGAGAGGTGTTAAAGGACAGAAGTCAAGATCTGGAGTTGCTATAAAAAGTTTTGAAGGAGGTCAAATGCCACTATATAGAAGACTTCCTAAAAGAGGTTTTAATCCAATAGGTAAAAAAAATATTGCAATACTTAATTTAAATAAAATTCAATCTTATATTGATAAAAAAAATATTAAAAGTAGTGATTTAATAAATACTGAATTATTAAAAAAACTAAAACTGATCAATAAGAATTCAATTAAATTAAAGATTTTAGGTTCTGGAAATATAAAAGAGAAAATTAACGTTGAAGCAGATCTTGCATCAAAATCAGCAATTGAAAAGCTTGAAAAAATTGGTGGATCTATTCAAATAAAAAAATAATTACTATTATAATGAGCGCCTCATCATCAAGTAATGATTTAAGAAATAGAATAATATTTACTATTGCTATACTTGCAGTTTATAGATTTGGTACTTTTGTACCGTTGCCTGGCATTGATCCTGAACAATTGAAAGTAATGATGGAAGGAAATCAAAAAGGATTGCTAGGAATGTTTAATGTATTTGCTGGAGGTGCAGTTAGTCGTATGGCTATCTTTGCGTTAGGAATAATGCCATATATTTCTTCATCAATTATTGTTCAACTTTTAACTGGTGTTTCAGATTATTTTAAAAATTTAAAATCCCAAGGTGAAACTGGAAGATCTAAAATTACACAGATTACTAGATATGGAACAGTTTTACTTGCAACGGTTCAAGGATATGGTCTAGCAGTTGGACTTGAGTCATCTGCTAATTTAGTAATTAACCCTGGAATTTTTTTTAAGATTTCAACTGTAACAACAATAGTTGCAGGTACAATTTTTTTAATGTGGCTTGGTGAACAAATTACTCAAAGAGGCATAGGAAATGGTATATCACTTATAATTTTTGCTGGTATAGTGGCTGAAATACCTAGAGCTCTAGTAACAACTTTTGAATTAGGAAGAACTGGAGCAGTTTCTACATTAATGATTTTAGCAATTTTCATTTTACTAATTCTAACAATTTTATTCATTGTTTTTATGGAACGAGCTTTAAGAAAAATATTAATTAATTACCCTAAAAGACAAATGGGAAATAAAATGTATGGTGGTGAGTCTTCACATTTACCTCTTAAAATTAATCAAGCAGGAGTGATACCTGCAATTTTCGCATCTGCATTATTATTATTACCTGTAACCTTTTCAAACTTCAATTTATCTGAGAGTGAAACTTTTTTAAATTTAAGTTCTTATTTTACCCAAGGGCAACCTTTGTATATGCTATTATATGCATCTGGAATAATTTTCTTTACATTTTTTTATACCTCAATAACGTTTAATCCAAATGAAACAGCAGATAATTTAAGAAAATATGGTGGTTTTATTCCAGGTATTAGACCAGGTGAGAGTACTGCTTTATATATTGAAAATATTTTAACAAAATTAACTACAATTGGAGCATTGTATTTGACATTAGTCTGTTTAATGCCTGAGTTCTTAATAGCAAATTACCCTATACCATTTTATTTAGGTGGTACTTCAATTTTAATTGTCGTGGTTGTTGCTATTGATACGGTTACTCAAATTCAAACAAGATTAATGAGTTCTCAATATGAGCAACTTATTAAAAAAACAAAATTTGGAAGATAATAAGTGAATATAATCCTATTTGGTCCCCCGGGAGCAGGCAAAGGAACTCAAGCTAAGTATCTAGTTGAAAAATTTAAATTATTTCATGTTTCGACAGGTGACTTATTGAGAAATGAAATAAAAAAAAAATCAGATATAGGAAAAAAAATAGTCAATGAAATGAATGATGGAAAATTTGTGAGCGACGATATAGTAAACGAATTAATTAAAGATATCGTTCTTGATCCACAAAAAAAAGAAAATTTGATATTTGATGGTTACCCAAGATCAATAAGCCAGGCAAAAAATTTAGACTTATTACTAAGTGGTTCAGAACAAAAAATAGACTTGGTTATTTTTCTCAATGTCAATAAAGATACGTTAATAAAAAGAATTGAAAAACGAAAAATCATAGAAAAAAGATCAGATGATAACTTAGAAACTTTAGCAAATAGATATGACACTTACATGGACACAACAAGACCTGTGTTGGATTACTATTCTAAAAAACCAAATTTTCATGAAGTTGATGGAACACTTAAAATTGATCAAATAAGCGCTAAAATAGATACTTTTCTGAATTTTTAATGCGTTGACTTTGAAAGATCTTCTTATATAAAAGGCTAAATTTATCACAAAATTTATGGCTCGTATTGCAGGTATAAACATTCCACAAAATAAACTTGTTCATATCGGACTTACTTATATTTATGGAATAGGAAATAAATTTTCTAAACAAATCTGTTCTTCTCTAGAAATTCCAAAAGAAAAAAGAGTAAATCAACTTACTGATGAAGAAATACTAAAGATAAGAGAATATATTGACCAAAATTTCAAGGTTGAAGGTGATCTAAGAAGAGATTATTCGTTAAGTATAAAAAGATTAATCGATCTTGCATGTTATAGAGGATCAAGACATAGAAAAAAATTACCAGTAAGAGGTCAAAGAACAAGATGCAATGCAAGAACAAGAAAAGGTAAAGCTATTGCAATTGCAGGTAAAAAATTAACACCACTAAAAAAATAATATGGCTAAAGTCGAAAAAACAGATTCAAAAGATCAAAAAATAGAAAAAACTTCCAAAAAAGTAATTAAAAGTTCATATTCAAAAAAAAAGAAAGTTAAAAAGAATATTTTAAACGGTATTGCTTACGTTCAATCAACTTTTAACAATACAATTATTTCAATTGCAGATACAAATGGCAATGTTATATCTTGGGCATCAGCTGGTCAAAAAGGATTTAAGGGTTCAAGAAAATCTACTCCTTACGCAGCTCAAATAGCTGCAGATGCTGCTGCATCTAAAGCTTTGGAATTTGGAATGAAAACTTTGTCTGTTGAAGTTAAAGGTCCTGGCTCTGGAAGAGAAACAGCATTAAGAGCACTACAAGCAAGAGGTTTTAAAATTTTATCAATAAAAGATACAACACCAATGCCACACAATGGAACTAGACCACCCAAGAAAAGGAGAGTTTAATGGAAACTGAAAATGTAAATGTAAAAAATTGGAAATCATTAATCAAACCATCAAAATTAGATGTCAAGATTAGTGATGATCTTACTCAAGCCACTATTGTTGCCGAACCTTTAGAAAAGGGTTATGGACTTACTTTAGGTAATTCTCTAAGAAGAATTTTATTGTCTTCAATAAGAGGAGCCGCCGTAACATCAATTCAAATTGATGGTGTATTACATGAATTTACTTCAATTAAAGGTGTGAGAGAAGATGTTACTGATATTGTTTTGAATGTTAAATCTTTAGCACTCAAATGTGCTTCAGAGGGTACAAAAAAATTAATTTTAGATGCAAAAGGACCTGGTGAAATAAAAGCATCAGATATTACAACAGTTGCAGATGTAGAAATTTTAAATCCTGATTTAGTTATATGTAACTTAGATGAAAATACAAATTTTCATATGGAGATGAACATAAACACAGGTAAAGGATATGTTCCAGCAGAACTTAATAAACCAGAGGAACCACCTTTAGGATTAATTGCAATAGACTCTTTATATAGTCCTGTAAAAAAAGTTTCATACTCAGTATCAACTGCTAGAGAAGGTAAGGCATTAGACTATGACAAATTGACTATGCAAGTAGAAACTAACGGATCTATTTCTGCAGAAGATGCTGTGGCTTATTCAGCAAGAATTTTTCAAGATCAATTAAAAATGTTTATTAATTTTGATGAACCAGTTGAAGCACCAGTCAAAGAGGTGTCTACAGAACCTGAATTTAATAAAAACTTACTAAGAAAAGTTGATGAACTTGAACTTTCTGTAAGATCTATGAATTGTCTTAAGAATGATAACATCATTTATATTGGTGATTTAGTTCAAAAATCAGAAGGTGAAATGTTAAGAACACCAAACTTTGGAAGAAAATCTTTAAACGAAATTAAAGAAGTTTTAACAGGAATGTCTTTATATTTAGGCATGGAAATTCCAAATTGGCCGCCAGACAATATTGCTGAAATGTCTAAGAAATTAGAGGAGAGTATTTAATAATGAGACATGGAATGGCTAATAAGAAGTTGAATAGAACTTCAGAGCATAGAAAAGCTTTACTCAAAAATATGCTCAATTCTTTAATTAAGTATGAGCAAATAAAAACTACGCTTCCTAAAGCAAAGTTTTTAAAACCTCAAGCTGACAAAATCATAACATTAGGTAAAAAGGGTTCTTTACACTCAACAAAAATACTAGTTTCTCAATTACAAGATATAAAATCAGCCAATAAAGTAAAAAAAACTTTATCAAAAAGATATGAAAAAAGAAGTGGCGGTTATACTAGAATTATAAAAGCAGGTTTTAGATATGGTGATAATGCACCTATGGCAATAATTGAATTTGTTGATAGAGATGTCGAAGCGAAAAGAATAGATAAAAAGAAAAAAGATCCAGTTAAAGAAGCCGATAAAAAAGAAGACAAAAAAGTAGCTACAGCTTAATATAATCTTAAATCATGAATAAGAGACTAATCGTTGGCTCAGAATGCAATAATATGCGTTTTGATAGATGGTTAAGATCAAAAATAGGAAAAATTCCTCAAAGTTTAATCGAGAAAACATTAAGGGCAGGTAAAATCAAAATTAATAAAAAAAAAATTAAAAGTTCATTTAAGATTAAAACTAATGATCAGGTAGATTTTTTTAATTTCAATTTTAAAGAAGAAATAATTCAAAAAAAAATAAAATATTCACCTTCAAATGAAATAATAAAATCTAATGAGAATTTAATTATAGATAATAACGATGACTTTATTGTTTTAAATAAAAAAGCAGGTATTTCTGTACAAGGAGGAACGAAGTCTAAGAAAAATCTTATAGATATATTTTCAAAGAGCCAAATTTTTCAAGGAACTAAACCTTATTCTGTTCATAGATTAGATAAAGATACATCAGGGGTATTTATAATGGCAAAAAATAGACAATCTGCACAGCTATTAACATCTTTATTTAGATTAAGAAAAGTACATAAAACTTATCTTGCAATATGTAATGGAGAATTAGAAAAAAATTCTGGCGAATTAAATGATGAATTAATACGTTTTGATAATGGAAAAAAAATTATAGAAAATGCTAAAACCATTTTTAAAGTTTTAGATAAAAATTCTAACTCAAGTTTAGTCGAAATGAGACCTATAACTGGTAGGAAACACCAGCTGAGAAAACAATTATTTAATATCGGTCATTCAATTTATGGTGATAAAAAATATAGATCGTCTATCTCATCTAAAGGAATTAACAAAGATTTAATGCTACATTCATATCAAATAAAATTTATGATAAATCAAAAAAAATATACTTACAAAGCTTTACTTCCAGATTACTTTAAAAAGTTATTGAAGGTTAAAAGACTTGATTTTCCAAATTTGATATAAAGTTTTCAATTAATATATCTTCAAATTTTTTATAATTTTGATTTTTAATTATGTTTAGACTGGTTATTCCTTTATCTTTGATTCCACAAGGTATTATTGATTTATATTTTTCTAAGTCATTATTTATATTTATAGAAAAACCATGATATGCAATCCATTTAGAAACTCTGATACCAATAGCTGCAACTTTTTTTATATTTGAGTTATCATTATACCAAATACCTATGTTATTCTTATCAGCAAATGTTTCTATATTATAAAATTTAATTGTATCAATGATTGTTTTTTCAATTATTGAAACAAACTTTCTTATATCTTTTTTTCTTTTTTTTAAATCAATAACAAAATAACAAATTAATTGCCCAGGTCCATGATATGTGATTTTTCCACCTCTATTGGTTTTAATAACTTTTATTGATTTATTTAATATTTCATTTTCCTTAAAGCTTGTTCCAGCTGTATAGATATCCTCATGTTCTAAAGTCCATATCAAATTTCTTGAATTATTTTGATTTAAATCTATTAGACGCTTTTCCATATATTCAATCGCATCCTTATAATTTATTGGATTTTTGGACTTTTTAATCTCAAAATTCATTTAAAAATTGTATTCTTTTCATTATGTATTAAAAGTTGCGACTGAATAATAGGAAATTTTATGACTTTAGTTAAAAAAATTAAAGATAAAAAGGTTAATTTTGAGTTTAATAAAGAATATATCAAAGTTGTAACAGATAAAATTGCTTCTAATGATGCTTTATTTATAACAAACTCGTTTAAAGAAATGCATCCTGCCGATGCAGCAGACATTATTGAGCATTTAAGCCTAAACGATAGAGAAAATTTAATTAAATTAAATAATTTTAAAATAGATCCTGAAGTTTTTGTTGAATTAAATGAATCTGTTAAATCTGAAATTATAAAATACCTTTCTTCAGAAGCTATAGTGAGAATTCTTAAAAATTTAGAATCAGATGATGCCATAGCAATTTTAGAAAATGTTGATGAAAAAGATAAAAACTCTATTTTAAGTTCATTACCCCCTAAAGATCGTTTTGCATTATTAGAAGGTCTTAGTTATCCAGAAGATAGCGCCGCAAGGATTATGCAAAGAGAATTTACTGCAATTCCTAGTAATTGGTCAGTTGGACAAACAATAGATTATTTAAGAGAAAATAAAGATTTACCAGAACAGTTTTTAGAAATTTATATTGTTGATGAAAATTTTAAACCAATTGGAATAGTTCCATCCTCAAAAGTGCTAAGAACTGCGCGAGAAGCTAAAATGTCATCAATTATGGAAGATACAATTTTTTTAGTTCCTGTTGATATGGATAGGGAAGAAGTTGGTAACTTATTTGAAAATTACAATTTAAATTCAGCATGTGTGATAGATAAGAATAACAAATTAGTTGGAATGATTACTTCAGATGATGTTTTGACAGTTTTAAAAGAAGAAGCAGAAGAAGATGCATTAAGGTTAGCAGGAGTAGGTGATGAAGAAATTACAGATGGAGTAATTACAAAAACAAAAAGAAGATTTAATTGGTTGTTATTAAATCTTTTCACAGCATTTTTGGCTACTTATTGTATAAGTTTATTTGGGGCGACTATAGAACAGATGGTTGTTTTAGCTTTTCTGATGCCAATAGTTGCATCAATGGGAGGAAACGCTGGAATGCAAACATTAGCTGTAACTGTAAGAACTCTTGCTACGAATGATTTAACAAAAAATAATTTTAATCAAAATATTTTAAAAGAATTTAATATTGGAATTTTGAATGGTATTATTTTTGCAATTATTAGTTCTTTTATTGTTCAATTATGGTTTCAAGATTTTCAACTTTCATTAATTATTTCTATTTCAATGATACTAACCATGATCGTAGCTGGCTTATTTGGTATTTTAGTTCCCGTTACGTTAAAAAAATTGAATATTGATCCTGCTATTGCATCTAGTGTCTTTGTTACAACTATTACTGATGTGATTGGTTTTGTGTCATTTTTAGGAGTTGGTGCTTACTTTTTATAAATTAAAAATTATCTATTAATCTTACATCATTAAGATAATAAGCAAAAAATAATTTAGAATTTTCTAATTTATTAGATATTTTAAGATTAAGCTTGTTTCTTAATTCCAAATAATCGATTGATATTTTATATAATCTTTTTAATTCTTTTTTTTTTAATAAAATTTGTTTTTTAATATTTCCTTTTTTTAATTCTTTTTTTTTAAAATGAATTAAATTTTGTGATATTTTTTCTGCTTTATTTAATTCAGCTTTTTTTAAATGCATATTTCTAGATGAAAGAGCAAGATTATTTTGATTTCTAATTGTTTTACATGAAATTATTTTAATTTTATATTTATTTTCTATAAAATTTTTTACTAAATATAGTTGTTGAAAATCTTTCTCACCCATATAGATTTTTTTGGGATTAATTATTTTTGTTAAACGATCCATTACCTCAATAACTCCCTCAAAATGTCCTTTTCTAAATTTAGCACAAAGTATCTTGTCTTTTTTAGCGAGCTTAAATTTAAATTTAGTTTTTTGACTGTAAATCTCCTTTTTATCTGGCAAATAAACAAAATTTACTTTTAAAGATTTTAGTTTATGTAAATCTAGATCTGTATTTCTTGGATATCTTTTATAATCATTTTTATTATTAAATTGTTTAGGGTTTACAAAAATACTAACTATAGTTTTTGAGCATTTTTTTAATGATTTTTTTATTAAAGATATATGGCCATCATGGAGGCTTCCCATTGTTGGAACGAAGCCCAAATTCTTGACATTATATAATGCCTCATTTAAATCATCTTTATTTAATAAAATTTTCATTTGTATAAAACATTTTAATAAGTAAAACATTTAAATGATTAAACAAGCAATTATTCCGTTGGCAGGTTTAGGTACAAGATTATTGCCTTTAACGAGTGTATTTGCCAAAGAACTTTTACCGATTAATGGAAAGCCTGGGATTGAATATATATTAGATGAATGTATTGAAGCAGGTATTAAGCAAGTTATTTTTATTATCTCTCAAAAAAAAATAATGATTAAGAATTATTTCTATAGTGATAATTTTTATAAACAAATAATTAAGAAAAAAAAAGATCCCAAAATTATTAAAGAGTATAAAAAGATTTTAAGATATAAAAAAATGATAAAATTTGTTTATCAAAATAAACCTAGGGGCACAGGTGATGCTGTTTTAAAAACAAAAAAATATATTAAGAATAATTTTTTTTTGATGCTATTACCTGATGATCTTATTATAAAAAATAATTGCTCGAAATCTATGATTGATATTCATAATCGTTACAAATCTTCTGTTATGGCCAGTATGAATGTAAATAAGAAAAATGTTTCAAGATGGGGTATATATAAGTTGGGAAAAAAATTGAATAAAAAAAATTTTTTAATTAAAGATGTTGTTGAAAAACCATCAATCAAACATGCACCATCCAATAAAGCTGTAATAGGAAGATATATTTTACCAAAAAAAATATTTTATAAATTAGATAAATTAAAACCTGGTAAAGGTGGAGAAATTCATATTACTGATGCAATTCAAGCTTTAATTAATGAAAATAACAAATTCATTGCACATAATTTTTCAGGAAAATATTTAGATTGTGGAAGTATGAATGGTTATATTAAATCAGGTTTGGAGATATCAAAGTCATGAAATTATGTATGATCGGAACTGGATATGTAGGCTTAGTTAGTGGTGTATGCTTTGCTGACTTAGGTAATGATGTGATTTGTGTTGATAAAGATTTTAGTAAAATAAGTTCACTTAAAAAAGGAAGGGTCCCAATTTATGAACCTGGTTTATCAGAATTAGTTATCAAAAACTATAAAAATAAAAGATTAAGATTTTCAACAGATTTAAAAAAATCAATTATACAGTCTGATATTATTTTTATTTGTGTAGGAACACCTACTAAAAAAGGAGGCAGTTCAGCAGATTTAAGTCAAATTTTTAATGTTGTAAAAGAAATAAGTTCATCAATAAATAAATTCAAAATAATAATAACTAAATCAACAGTCCCAGTTACCACTGGTGATGAAATTGAAAAAATTTTATCAAAAAAAAATAAAAAAAATAAGTTCTCTGTAGTATCAAATCCTGAATTTTTAAGAGAAGGTGAAGCAATTAGAGATTTTACCTATCCTGATAGAATTGTAGTTGGTTCAAATGAAAAAAAATCGATAAAAATAATGAGAAATTTATATTCACCTTTAATTTCAAAAGGTGCTCAATATGTTAATACCTCTAGAAGAGCTGCTGAATTAATCAAATATGCTTCAAACGCTTTTCTAGCAACAAAGATTACTTTTATAAATGAAATAGCAAATTTATGTGAAAAAACTGGAATTAACATAGAAGATATATCGATTGGAATGGGTCTAGACAAAAGAATAGGAAGCCGTTTTTTAAGAGCAGGTCCAGCATATGGTGGATCATGTTTCCCTAAAGACACTAAAGCAATTATCTCTACGGCTGATAAATTTAAAACAAATTTATCCGTTATAAAATCAGTAATTAAATCTAACGAAAATAGATCAAAACTGTTACTTGAAAGAGTGTATAAAATTTTAAATAAAAGATTAAAAAATAAACAAATTACTTTTTTAGGAGTTACTTTTAAAGCAAACACTGACGACATGAGAGACTCATCTAGTCTTATAATGATACCAGCATTAATAAAAAAAGGGGCAAAGGTTAATTATTATGATCCAACTGGTTATAAAAAAGAATTTTCAAAAATTAAGAATGTTAAAAATTCAGCAACAATTAAAGAATCTATAATTGGTTCAGATCTTGTTATAATTCATACAGAATGGAATGATTTTAAATCAATTAATTTTAAGAGTTTAGCTAGAAGTAAAAAATTTATTATCTTTGATATGAGAAATATATACTCTGCAAAAAAAATTAAAAATCAGGGCTTTAAATATTATAGTATTGGAAGATAATTTATTAATTCAATTCAAATATTGCATCAACTTCAACTGAAACACCCAAAGGAAGACTGTTAGTACTTACAGCAGCTCTAGTATGCATACCTGCATCACCAAATACTGAAGCAATTATGTCAGAAGCTCCATTTATTACTTTTGGTTGTTCAGTAAAATTATCTGATGAATTAACAAATCCTGTCAATTTTATACAAGACTTAATTTTAGATAAATCATTATCACAAGCTTTTTTAACTTGCGAAATAATACTTAATGCACATCTTTTAGCTGCATTATAGCCAGATTGAGTATCTAAATCTTTTCCAACTTTTCCTTTTATTAGTTCTCCATTTTCATCGATTGAAATTTGACCTGATACAAATAACATCTTACCTGAAATTTTAGTTGCAACATAATTTCCTACTGGTGCTTTTGCTTCAGGTAATACCAATTTTAGTTCATCTATTTTTTTTTGGAATGACATATTAATTCTTATTTTTTTTTAAAAATTCAGATAAAGTTTTACTAGATTTAAAATTATCAACATTATCAGTAAGACCTGATTCTTTACTTTTGTAAAGTAAATTATCTTTCTGACATTTTAAATATTCTTTTGATAATTTATCAAATTTATTACAATCTTGAATTTCTGAAAGTGCAATAGTCGTATTAAAAAACAAAATTGATATAGCAAATAAAAAATTTTTTTTCATTTTCTTTTCTTTTTTTTTGTTTTATCGTATTCTTTTCTTTTCTCAATCAAAATAAGAGCTTCCTCCATAGTTAATTCTGTAGGGTCTTTTTCTTCAGGTATAGTTGCATTTAAAGATTTATATTTTATATAAGGTCCATATTGACCTTTCATAACTCTTACTGGTTTTTTATCTTCTGGATGCTCTCCTAAATCTTTAATCATAGATGATGACATTCTACCTGGTTTAGCTTCAGCTATCAGAGTTATTGCTCTATTTAAACCTATTGAAAAAATTTCTTCTATATTTTCTATTCGTGCAGATTTATTTTCACATTTTAAATAAGGACCAAATCTCCCTGTGTTTAAAGTTATTTCTTTTTGATTGTCAGGATTTATTCCTAAAGATTTTGGCAACGAACATAAAAATTGAGCTTTTTCTAAATCAATACTTTCTAATTCTAAGCCTTTGGGTATTGAAACATTTTTTAAAAGCTCATTAACATCTGATTTAGATTTTTTACTTTTTTTCTTTTTCTTTGTAGTTTTTTCATTTTCTATTTCAGTAGGGATTTTTTCATATTGTAGATAGGGGCCAAATCTCCCATTTTTCAAAAAAATATCATTACCATTTTCATGTTTCCCAATTAGCTTTGGTTCAGCTAATTGTGCTTGTGCAGCAGCTTTTGCTTTAGATAATGGTCTTGTAAATTTACATTCTGGATAATTTGAACATCCTATAAAGGCACCACCTCTAAAGCTATTTTTTAAACTTAGAGTTCCATCATTACATAATTGACATTTTCTAACTATATTTCCGTCTTTATCCTTATCAAAAACTAAACTTCCTAAACTTTCATTCAGTAAATCTAAAACCTCTCTAGTTCTTTTTTCTTTAACTTCTGAAACATTGTTATTAAAATCTTTCCAAAAAAGTTCTAAAACTTTTATCCAGCTCTCTTTTCCAGTGGTGATCTCATCCAGTTGGTCTTCCAATCCAGCTGTAAAATTATAATCAACATATTTAGAAAATAATTTTTCTAAAAAAGCTGAAATCAATTTACCTCTATCTGTAGGAAAAAAACGCTTATTGAGTATTTCAGCATATCCTCTATTGGCTATTGTTGAAATAATGCTTGCATAAGTAGATGGTCTACCGATACCCAATTCTTCTAGTTTTTTAACTAAACTAGCTTCAGAGTATCTTGGTGGTGGTTGAGTATAGTGCTGTTCATCTATTAATGCCTCAATATTAATTGGTCCTTTAGAAACAGACGGTAAAATATTTTCATCATCATCTTTACTTTGATTGTTATAAATTTTCAAAAATCCATCAAATTTAAGAACTGATCCACTAGCTTTACAAATAGTATCATTGTTTTCTGAAGTTATAGTAATGGTGTTTCTATCAAACTTAGCAGACTCCATTTGAGAAGATAAAGCTCTACTCCAAATAAGATCGTAAAGTTTATTTTGATCTGCACTTAGATATTTTTTAACACTTTGTGGAGTTCTGATTATATCTGTAGGTCTAATTGCTTCGTGAGCTTCCTGAGCATTCTTCGCTTTTTTCCCAGAATAATTTAAAGCATCTTTAGGTAAATATTCATTACCAATTTCTTTTTGAATATAATCCCTAAAAGCTGAAACTGCATCTTTGGATAAGTTAGTTCCATCAGTTCTCATATAAGTGATCAAACCAATTGTATCACCCTCTATCTCTATACCTTGATATAGCTTTTGTGCAATTTGCATTGTTCTTGAAGCACCAAAACCTAATCTACTTGATGCAGTTTGCTGAAGAGTAGATGTAGTGAATGGTCCAGAAGGATTTCGGTTAACAACCTTACTTGAAATATCTGTAATATTAAATTTTTTTTTATTAATACTTGTTATAGCTTTGTTTATTTCTTCTTTATTCCTGAATGAAAATTTTTCAATTTTATTATTATCTAACTGACTAATACTTGCAGTAATTTGTTGATTGTTCTGATCTTTAAAGTTTACACTTAATGTCCAAAATTCATCTGGTTTAAATGACTCAATTTCATGTTCTCTCTCAGTTATTAATTTCAAAGCAACAGATTGAACTCTTCCAGCAGATTTTGAGCCTGGTAGTTTCGTCCAAAGTATTGGTGAAATATTAAAACCAACCAGATAATCCAAGGCCCTTCTTGCCATATAGGCATCAACAAGATGAGGTTCAATTTGTCTTGGGTTTTCAATTCCTTGTATAACAGCTTTTTTAGTTATTTCATTAAATACAACTCTTTCAATTTCTTTATCTTTTAAAAGTTTTTTTTCATTTAGATATTCTTTTACATGCCAAGCAATTGCCTCACCTTCACGATCAGGGTCGGTAGCTAAAATAATTTTGGACGAATCTTTTGCGGCATCTGTTATTTCTTTAAGATATTTCTTTGAAAAACTATCAACCTCCCATTCCATTTTAAAATCCTGATCTGGATCAACCGAACCATTTTTAGAAGGTAGGTCTCTTATATGGCCATAACTTGCCAAAACTTTATAATCATCACCTAAATATTTATTTATTGTTTTAGCTTTAGCAGGACTTTCTACAATGACTAAATTCATAGGCTACAAACTACCCAAATCAATTAGATAGTCAATTTAATAAATTTTTGTCTTGGTTTCTTCTTTATTTTTCAATCTTTTAATATTTTCTCTATGGGTAAAAAATATCAAAACAAACATGATTGTAAAAAAAATTACTTGATCAAATTGAGTTAAAATTAATAAATATATAGGTATAGAAACAGCTCCAACCAAAGATGAAAGTGAAGAAAATTTTGATATAAAAAAAGTTACAAACCAAGAGATTGTAAAAATAATTCCAAAATAAAAATTTATAGCAAATAAAATTCCAACATATGTTGCAACACCTTTTCCACCTTTAAACTTAAGCCAAATTGGAAAGACATGACCCAAAAAAGTACATAAAGATGCAATATATAAAAAATCTTGATAAAAAATTTTTATATAAATAACCGGTGCTACAGCCTTTAAAATATCTAGTAGTAATGTTGAATATCCAATGGCTTTGTTTCCAGTTCTAAGAGCATTAGTGGCTCCAATGTTACCTGAGCCAATTTCTCTTATATCTTTATTCAAAAATATTTTTGTTAATATAAGACCAAATGGTATAGAGCCCATAAGGTAAGAAATTATACCTATTAAAAAAATTTCCATTCTATAGCTTAAATAATTCTTTTCCTTTTACAAATGTATTTGTAACTTTACCTTGAAGTTTTTTATCTTCTATTGAGGTATTTTTTGATTTTGAGATTAATTTTTCTTTTTTTACAATCCATGGTTTATCAATATCAACTATACATAAATCAGCATCATTCCCTATTGAAAGATTACCTTTGTTTATTTTGAGTATTTTTGCCGGATTAGAAGTTAAAGCATTAATAATAGTTTCAAGTTTGAGAGATCCATTATGGTATAATTCTAAACTTAAAGATAATAATGTTTCTATACCAGAAGCACCTGTAGCAGCTTGAGCAAATGTTAGTCTCTTTGATTCTTCATCTTCAGGTTTATGATCTGAAACAATCACATCAATCAAACCATCTTTTAATCCTTGTACTAAAGCTAATCTATCTTCCTCTCTTCTTAATGGAGGAGATAACTTTAAAAAAGTTCTAAAATCTCCAATGTCATTTTCGTTTAGTGAAAGGTTGTTAATTGATACTCCTGAGGTAAATTTAACAATTTCTCTTCTATATTTGATAACCTCAACTGATTTTTGTGATGATAATTGAGATATGTGATATCTACATTTGACTTTTTCTAATAATGTTAAATCTCGTTCTAGTAAAATTCTTTCAGCGATTTCTGGTATACCTGATAATCCCAATTTAGAAGCAATTATTCCAGAATTTATCATACCATTCTTTGCAAGTTCGTAGTCCTCAGCATGTTGCATTATCAGACAACCTAAATCTTTAGCTGAATTCATTATTCTTGACATTAATCTAGGATTTTGAATTGTTTTTATTCCATCAGTGAAAGCAATTATTCCTTTACTCTGTAAAAGACCAAACTCTGTCATATTTGTACCTTCAATATTTTTTGTAAGAGAAGCGCATGGAAAAATATTTATTTTTGATTTGTCCCTTCCTCTTCTTTTTAAAAAGTCGACTATAGATACATTGTCTATAATTGGATCAGTATTTGGCATTGTGACTACAGATGTTACTCCACCAGATAATGCTGCATTACTTAAAGTTCTAAAATTTTCTTTATATTCATACCCTGGTTCACCAACAAATACCCGCATATCCACTAAACCTGGAAAAATATACTTTCCTTTTAAGTCAATTGGTTTTTCTCTACTTGGTAAATTATTAGTGTTAACTTTTTTTCCTATGGCCTCGATTTTACCATCCTCACTAATAATCAATCCTCCTATTTCATTAATTGAATTGTGGGGGTCGATTATGTTAGCGTTTATAAAATATTGCTTTTTCATTTATGTACAAAATATTTTTAAGCAAGCCATTCTTACAGCTACACCCAGTTCAACTTGTTCTTTAATTACACTTTTATTTATGTCATCTGCTAATATTGTGTCTATTTCTATTCCTCTATTCATTGGTCCAGGGTGCATAATTAATGCATCAGATTTAGCATGCTCTAGTTTATCAGGAGTTAAACCGTAATATTCATAATACTCTCTATTTGATGAAAGGTATGAACTTGTCATTCTTTCATTTTGTAATCTTAGCATCATTACGATATCGCAATTTTTCAATCCTTTTTTCATATCAGTAAAAGTATTAACACCAAATTTTTCAATTTCCTTTGGCATAAGATTTGTTGGAGCAATTATATTTACTTCAGCCCCCAACATATTAAGTAGATAAATATTTGACCTTGCTACTCTTGAATGGAGTATATCTCCACATATTGCAATCTTTAATCCTTCAATTTTATTTTTTCGAGTAATGATTGTTAAAGCATCTAAAAGAGCTTGAGTAGGGTGTTCTCTTCTTCCATCACCAGCATTTAGCACTGAACAATTAACTTTTTGCGATAGCAAATTACAAGCACCAGAGTCTTGATGTCTAATTACAATAATATCTGGATGCATAGCATTTAAAGTCATAGCTGTATCGATTAATGTTTCACCTTTTTTAATTGCAGAGTTACTTATATTCATAGACATAACGTCTGCTCCAAGTCTCTTACCAGCTAATTCAAATGAACTTTGAGTTCTAGTAGAGGGCTCAAAGAATAAATTAATTTGAGTCTTTCCCCTTAAAACATCCACCTTTTTATTTTTGCTTTGATTAACTTTTATAAATGTATTTGCTTCATCAAGTATTAAATTAACATCATTAATTGATAAATCTTGGATACCTAACAAATGTTTTTGGGAAATTTTAATAGCTTTATTTGTTTTAATTGCCATTAAAACCAACTCTATAACTATAAACGTCTACAATAGCAAGTATTAATTATTTAAAAAATCTATTGCTCCTTGTAATATAAAAGCAGCAGCATTTTCATCGATTTTCTTTTCTCTTTTACTCACATTAATATCTAATTGACTGGATAGATTAAAAGCACCAACTGTTGATAACCTTTCATCCCATAGACAAATAGGAATATTAATATTTTCCTCAATTTTTTGAGAGGTGTCCCTCACGGATTGTGCTGATCTTCCTGAGGAACCATCCATATTAAGAGGATTTCCAATCACGATACCCTTAATATTATTTTCATCAATAATCACTTTAAGCTCAGAAATTAATTCACTAAGAGTATTCCTATTTATTGTTTTGAGAGGAGTGGCAATTAATTGTTTTTCATCACAAATAGATACACCAATTCTTTTAGAACCAAGGTCTAAACCTATCAATCTACACTTATCTGAGTGTTTTTTTTTAAATTCTTCTAAAGTGATCATATTGTATATTTTAAACTTAAGTGATAGTTTGCGTCATATTTAAATAGCATATGAGTATAGATCTTAAAACAATAAAGCATATATCTAAATTATCAAGAATTTCAGTAGATGAAAAAAGAGCTGAAAAATTAGCTGGTGATTTAAATTCAATTTTTGACTTTATTGAAAAACTAAATGAATTAAAAACAGATAATGTTGAGCCATTGACCTCAGTTGCTGAAACAACATTAAAACTAAGACCTGACGAAGTTAAAAGTAAGAATATCAGAGGACAAATTATAAAAAACTCTCCTCAAGATAATGAAGACTATTTTGTTGTACCAAAGGTAATAGAGTAATGTCAGATATAACAAAACAATCTTTAACAGAATTAGTTGAAAATATTAAAAATAAAAAGCTTTCTTCTACTGATGTAACCAAAGCATTTATTGAAAGATCTGAAAAATCTAAAGAATTGAATGCATATATTACTGAGGATTTCACATCAGCTTTAGTTAAAGCAAAAAAATTTGATCAAAAACCAAATTTAGATTTAAAATTGCCCGGTATTCCTATGGCAGTAAAAGATTTATTTTGTACAAATAATGTTAAAACAACTGCTGGTAGTAAAATTTTGAACAATTTTGTACCAACATATGAGTCAACAGTAACTGAAAACATTTGGAAAGAAGGTGCAATACTTTTAGGTAAATTAAATTGTGATGAATTTGCAATGGGCTCATCAAATGAAACTAGTTTTTTTGGTAACGTGCAAAATCCAATTGATAAAGACTTAGTTCCAGGTGGTTCATCAGGTGGGTCTGCTTCAGCAGTGTCTGGACAATTAACACCGATTACAATTGGAACTGATACTGGTGGCTCAATAAGGCAACCTGCTTCTTTTACAGGAATAGTTGGATTAAAACCTACTTATGGAAGCTGTTCACGTTATGGTATTGTTGCTTTTGCGTCATCATTAGATCAAGCAGGACCAATGGCACAAAATGTTAAAGATTGTGCTTTACTGCAAGAAGTAATCAGTACTTACGATCCAAAAGATTCTACATCAATAGATTTTAAAAGAAATCAATACAGCAAAGAACTTACTAATAATATAAAAGGAAAAAAAATTGGGATACCAAAAGAATATAGAGTTGATGGAATGCCAAAAGAAATTGAAGATCTTTGGCAAAAAGGAATTCAGTATATCAAAGATTGTGGTGCAGAAACGATTGATATTTCATTACCTCATACTAGTTATGCTTTGCCTACTTATTATATTGTTGCTCCTGCAGAAGCATCTTCAAACCTAGCAAGATATGATGGTGTTAAGTATGGATTTAGAGCTAAAGGTGAAAATCTAATTGATATGTATGAAAAGACAAGATCTGAAGGTTTTGGTGCTGAAGTACAGAGAAGGATCATGATAGGAACTTATGTTTTATCATCTGGTTATTACGATGCTTACTATCTGAAAGCCCAAAAAGTAAGAAAGTTAATTAAAAATGATTTCGATGAAGCATATAAAAAGGTTGACGCAATTTTAACTCCATCAACACCAAGTTCAGCATTTAAAATTGGTGAAAAAACAAATGATCCAGTTTCGATGTATCTTAACGATATATTTACAGTCCCAGTTAATCTTGCAGGTTTACCAGGAATTTCAATTCCAGCAGGACATGACTCAAAAGGTTATCCATTAGGCTTACAAATAATTGGTAAAGCTTTTGATGAACAAAATATATTAAATATTGCTTTCGCAATGGAAGAAAAAATTAATTTTAAAAACAAAATTACAGATTGGTGGATTAAATGAGTAAAAAAAATTCAGAGTATTTAATCAATCGAAAAGATAATCAATACGAGGTTGTTATTGGTTTAGAGGTTCATGCTCAAGTATTATCAGAGTCAAAATTATTTTCTACCTCTGCTACTAAATTTGGAGCCGAACCAAATACCCAAGTAAGTTTAGTTGATGCAGCATTTCCAGGAATGCTACCTGTGATAAATGAATTTTGTGTAAAACAAGCTATTAAAACTGGTATTGGTCTTAATGCAAAAATTAATAAACGTTCTGTATTTGATAGAAAAAATTATTTTTATGCAGATTTACCTCAAGGATATCAGATTTCTCAATTTAAAGATCCTATTGTAGGGGAGGGTAAAGTCATCTTAGACATGCCTGATGGACAAAAAGAAGTTGGTATTGAAAGGTTACATTTAGAACAAGATGCAGGAAAAAGTATTCATGATCTTGATCCTCAAAATACTTTCGTAGATCTTAACAGATCAGGAGTGGCTTTAATGGAAATTGTAAGTAAACCAGACCTTAGATCTCCTGATGAAGTAAGTGCATATATTAAAAAATTAAGATCAATAATGAGATATTTAGGTACTTGTGATGGCAATATGCAAGAGGGATCTTTAAGAGCAGATGTCAATGTTTCTGTCAGAGCAAAAGGTTCAAAAGAATTTGGAACAAGATGTGAGATTAAAAATGTAAATTCAATCAAATTTATGCAAATGGCTATTGAATATGAAGCTAATAGACAAGTTGATTTAATTGAAGAAGGTAAATCAATTGATCAAGAGACAAGATTATTTGATACTAAAAAAAACGAAACAAGATCAATGAGATCAAAAGAAGACGCACATGATTATAGATATTTCCCAGACCCTGATTTATTACCTTTAGAAGTATCTGATGAATTTGTAAATGAACTTAAAAATAATATTCCTGAATTACCCGATGATAAAAAGAAAAGATTTATTGATGAATTTAAGTTGTCGTCATATGAGGCAACAATCTTAGTCTCAGATATCGATACAGCAAAATATTTTGAAGAGGTTGTAGCTAAGATGGGTAAGAATAAAGACATGAAATTAGCAGTTAACTGGATTACTGGTGAATTATTTGCAGTTTTAAATAATAAAAATTTGGAAATTTCTCAAAGTCCAGTAAGTGCAAAGAATTTAGCTATACTAGTCAACTTAATAAAGAATGGAACAATTTCAGGAAAAATAGCAAAGACTGTATTTGAATTAATGTTGGATGGAGATAAAGATCCTCAAAAAATAGTTGAAGAAAAAGGACTTAAACAACAAAGTGATCCTAAAACTATAGAGGCTTTGATTGATAAAATAATTAATGATAACAGAGAAAAAGCAATTGAATATAAACAAGGTAAGGAAAAATTATTTGGTTTCTTCGTTGGTCAAGCAATGAAAGCTTCTGGTGGTAAAGCCAATCCTCAACTTATAAATGAGATTTTAAAGAAAAAACTTCAGTAGAATGGGTGCAAACCTTGATATTACAGAAAAGTTACAAAATTATATAAATAATTTTGGATTAAATTTACATCCAGTTCAACAAGAGATAATTAATTATAATAAAACTTTAGGTGACATCAAAAGAATGCAGATTGATCCTACTCAATGTCATTTTCTTCACCTAATTATTAAAGTTTCAAATATAAAAAATGTTCTTGAAATTGGAACTTTTACTGGTCTGAGTGCGCTCACAATTTCACTCGCTTTACCTGATGATGGAAAACTAATTGCCCTTGATAAAAATGAGGAGACAAACAAAATTGCATGTGATTTTTTTAAAAAAGCAAATCAAGATCGTAAAATTCAAACAATAATTAAACCTGCTCTTGAAAGCTTGAAAGAATTAAAAAATAATAAATTTGATATGGTTTTTATTGATGCTGATAAAATGAATTATAAGGAATATTATGAAAAATCCCTAAAATTATTAAATAAAGGTGGGTTGATCATTATTGATAACGTTTTATGGCACGGTGAAGTAGCTGATGAAAAAAATAATGATAAATTTACTATAAATATTAGAGAATTTAATAAATTTGTATCTGAAGATAAAAGAGTAGAGCAAATAATTATTCCATTAGGTGATGGAATGACTGTTTGTAGGGTTTTATAATGTTTAATGTTTTTGGTTTTTATAAATTCATAAAGGTTAAATCTTTAAAAAAAAACAAAGTTTTTTTACAGAAGTTCCTTATTTCAAACCATATTAGAGGAACGATAATCATTGCTAAGGAAGGATTAAATGGCACCATTTCTGGTAGCGTCAAAGATATTGATAAAACTACTAAAAAACTAAAATCTTTATTCTCATTTAAACTATTTGATAGTAGCAATGAGTCTAAATCTAAATTTCAACCGTTTCATAAGCCTAAAGTTAAGATTAAAAAAGAAATTGTACCTATGAATTTAATCATTAATCCTAAAGAGAGAAATATGAAATCTCATTTAAACCCAAAAGATTGGAATAAACTAATTAGGAATAAAGAAACTCACATAATTGATACTAGAAAACCTTTTGAATATAAGGTTGGAACTTTTAAAGGATCAGTAAATCCAAATGTAAGTAATTTTAGAGATTTTCCTAAGTATTTGAATAAACTGAAGAAAAATAAACCAGTAGCAATGTTTTGTACCGGTGGAATACGTTGTGAAAAAACTTCTGTTTATTTAAAGAAGAAAGGATTTAAGAATATTTATCAACTAAATGGCGGAATTTTAAACTATCTAAATAAGATAAAGAAAAAAGAAAGTTTGTGGAAAGGGGAGTGTTTTGTTTTTGATAATAGAATTAGTCTAAAGCATGGATTAAAATTAGGTTCTTATTCTATGTGTAGTGGATGTAGAATGCCTATATCTCTCAATGATAAAAGATCAAATAAGTATGAAGAAGGTGTTTCTTGTCCAAATTGTTATGATAAATTAACAGAAACTCAAAAATCACGTTTTAGAATGAGACAAAGTCAGATATACAAAGCAAAACAATCTGGAAAAAAACATATTTTTCAAAAAGAATTTAAATAAGGATAACTTTGTCTAAATCAATAAAATTAACTAAAGATCCAATTTGGTCTCTTTTAAGAAAAGTTACTATACCTGCAAGTGTAGGTTCTTTATTTCAAACTTTTTACAATTTAGTTGATACTTGGTTTGCTGGTAGGATTTCTGCAGAAGCGATAGGGGCTATAGCTAAATCATTTCCTATTTATTTTACTATTATTGCTGTTGGTGTTGGATTAGGTGCAGCAACAAATGCTTTGATTGGAAATTCAATTGGTGAAAAAAAAGTAAGAGTTGCCTCCATGTATATTGCCCAATCTCTGATTTTTGCTTTAACAGTATCAATATTTGTAACCTTATTTGGCTTGAATGCCTCAAATTATTTATTAGGTGTTATGGGATCCGATGCTGCTGGTATAGCATTAACAAGAGAATATTTAGATATCATTTTTTATGGAACTTTTATTGTATTGATACAAATATCATTAAACGGAACTTTAAATGCTCAAGGTGATACAAGAAGTTACAGAAACGTTTTAATATTTAGTTTTTTTCTAAACATTTTTTTAAATCCTCTTTTTATATGGGGATATGGATTTATTCCTGGTTTTGGTATATCAGGACTAGCAATAGCTACAGTGATTTCACAGTTAATCGGAACAATCTACTTAGCTTACAAAGTTAATAATTGTAAGATAAAAGAATATCTAAAATTGCAATGCTTCATTCCTAAGTTTGAGTATTTAAAACCATTAACAACACAAGCTGTCCCCGTTATGTTCAGTATGTTATTTATTGGGGTAGGTATATTTAATATCTTATATTTTATTGGACAGTTTGGTGATCTAGCTACTGCTGGTTATGGAGCTGCTTTAAGGGTTGAACAAGTATTTTTATTACCGGTTATTGGATTAAATACAGCAGTTCTTTCTATTGGAGGCCAAAATTTTGGAGCTAAAGCTTATGATAGAATTAGAGAACTCTACACTAAAGCTTTATTATTTGGTTCTTCATTCATGGCTATTGCCGGAATAATAATATTTTTTGGTGCGGAATTTTTTGTTTCTTTATTTACTGACAACCAAGAAGCAGTTGCTAGTGGAGCTATTTATTTAAAAGTTGCAGCATTAATTGGACCAATTTATCCAGTGTTCTTTATTACCACAGCGGTATTTCAAGCTGTTAAAAAACCTCTTTATAGTCTTTATTTAAGTATTCTAAGATTAACTGCATTTCCTTTTTTAAGCTTATGGTACGTAATTAATATCAGGGGTGGTGATTATGAGGATATTTTCTATACAATCATGGCTACAAATTGGGCTATGGGGATTGTTGTTTTAATATTTATTGGATATTTTCTAAATAATGTATTTAAACAAAACAAACCTCTTTTTAGTTATTAGTATTTTACTAATATTTTTTTTTCTTACATATAATGATGTTAAGTCTGTAGAAGTTAAAGTTATTGATGGTGATACAATTCATTTAAATGGTGAAAAAATTCGTTTCAGTGGCATCGATACTCCAGAAATAAAACAAACATGCATCAAGAATAATGAAGTTATTAAATGTGGTATCAAAGCTAAAGAATTATTGATTAAGGTAATTGGAAACAAAAATATTAATTGTGTCAGAGAAGGTAAAGATCAGTACAAAAGAACATTAGCCGAATGTTTTGTAAATGATTTAAGTTTATCAAGTTATTTGGTTAAAAATGGATATGCATTTGCATATAGAAAATATTCTAAGAAATTTATTGTAGATGAGGATTTTGCGAAATCAAATAACTTAGGTATGTGGTCTATGAAGTTTGAATATCCTTGGGATTGGAGAAAAAAAAATTAGTCCTTCTGTAATTTTTTTTCCAATTTTCTAACTAAATAAGAAACTATTAATATCAAAACTAAATATTCTAAAATTAAGAACGTATAAATCTCCAATGGTCGATAAGTTGTAACAACTAATTCATTTGCTTTTCTTGTTAAATCACCAATACCAATAATTGAAACCAAGGAAGACATTTTCAATACATAAACAAATTGATTTCCTATAGCTGGTAAAATATTTTTTATTGCCTGAGGAAGAATAACTAATTTTAATTTCCTAAAAAAATTCAATCCTAAAGAACTTCCCGCTTCCCATTGAGATTTTTTTATTGAATTTATTCCAGCTCTAAAAATTTCAGCTTGAAAAGCACTTTCACTAATTGATAGAGCAATGATACCGGATACAAACGGACTAAAACTAATACCTGTCATTATTGGTAAACCATAATAGATCCATAAAATCAAAACCAATAATGGTATTGCTCTTACTATTTCTACATAACCTATGTTTAAATAAGTTAAAAATTTATTCTTAGCCAAAGAAGGGATCGCAATCACTAAACCTAAAAAGATAGAAATAATTATTGAAACTACAGAAATGAAAATAGTAGTAGTTAAACCGCTAAGTAAAAATTTAAGATTGGTTAATCCTTCCATGTTATTGGGTGATAAAATCAACCAATTAAGCTCACTTTTACCACATGAAGCTAAAGGTAAAATTAAAAGTAAAAAAAATAAATTTCTCACTCTTAAAGTTATAAAGAATTAAAAATTAATTACTAATTGATTATAAACTTTTTAAATTATATTTAGCCAGTAGTTTAGTAAAGAAGCCTGATGATTTTTTCTTTTTTATCCAGTCATTAACGTAACTGTTCCATTTATCATCACCTTTTGGAACCATCATTGCTAAGAATGCTGGATTTTTTTCTCCATCAGGAACAATTGCTAATTGTGGATATTTGATTACTAATTTATTGGCTTCTGTTGAACTAGTTATATTTCCGTCGGCTCTTCCAGCTAAAACTTCCTGAAAATCTCTAGCAGGAGCTTCAACTGAATTTAATTTTGATTTAGGAAAAAATTCTTTTGCCTTTTCTTCTTGCGATGTACCAAGAGTAGTAGCAATTGTTACATTTGAACTATTTAAAGAGTCCCATGTCGGAAATTTTTTTAGATTTTTTTTTAGTACTAATGGAACAGTTCCATATTTGTAATAAGTATCAGTAAATCCTGCCACTTCAGCTCTTTTTGGAGTTTTAGTTACACTCGTAGAAATATCGTATCTTTCAGATGTAATACCAGAAACAATAGTCTTCCATTCTGCAGGTACAAATTCAATCTTGACACCCATGTCTTTAGCTAATTCATTCATTACATCGATATCAAAACCTTTGTATTTATTTGTTGCTGGATCCTTCATCGTCATAGGATCCCAATCACCTGTTGTTCCAACTTTCAAAACTCCTGATGATAAAATTTTATCTAAATTTGATTCTGCATTTAAAGAAAGGGGTAAAAGAGCAAATAATGCTATAAGAAATATTTTTTTCATATTTCTTAATAACTTATTTAAATTCTAAATGAGACTATAATCTTGACGCACTATCATTCATCCATGAGAATAAATGTTGTGAAAATGAACGTCTAACAAAAAGATTAACTTCATTTTGGTTTTGATTATGAATAATTACATCAATTTTAGCGAGAATCGTTTGAGTAACTGATCCTTTTTTGTTTCTAAAATCATTAAAATTAAAAGGAGATCCGGTCTCAAATAAGTCAAAGATTTTGTCACCCTTAATATTTATTAGAACAAATTGATCGGTAACATCTGTCACAGCACCTAGATTTGTTTTAGAAATATTCTTATTTAATAAATTCTCAGTTTCATAATCATTGTTATTTGGATCAGAAACTTCATTCGAATAAATCATCCATTCATCTGGGCTTAACCAAAGAGCTGACAATTTTTCACTTCTAGATGAAGTGTTAGATTCAGTGGGCAGTAATAGATTTAATGATTTACCAATAGCAGATAAAAATTCTCTTTTTTTACCTCTAATAACTAATTTCATAACAGGTTTTATTTCTTTCATTTGCAAACCTGAGTAAGATTTTTCTTCGGTTATTACATTTGTGTAATTAAGCATTTAATCTTTTGTTCTCCTTATCTAAAAAAACTGGGTCTGCAACAGTTACATTAATTTGTTTATCTTCCATTGGTATAATTAATTTTTGACCCATCATATTTTTTCCACCTCTTACAACTCCAAGAGCAATAGATTTTTTTAAATTTGGGCTATAATAACTCGATGTTACATGGCCCAACATTTCAATGGGCAATTTATTCATATCAGCAACAATTTGTGCACCTTCTTCTAGAACTTCATCAGGATTTTCTGTGAGTAGACCAACTAACTGTTTTCTATCTTCTCTTATGGTGTCAGATCTATACAAAGATCTTTTTCCTATGAAATCGTATTTTTTTTTACTTACTATCCAATCCATTTGTAAATCAATTGGTGTCATAGTTGCATCAGTATCTTGACCTACAATGATAAATCCTTTTTCAGCTCTTAATAAATGCATAGTCTCAGTACCATATGGAGTGATATTAAATTGTTTTCCAGCTTCCATACACTTTTCCCATAATGATTTACCATAATTAGCTTGAACATTAATTTCGTAACTATGTTCACCTGTAAAACTAATCCTCATTACTCTGCATTTTATCTTACCAATTTTTGTATTTTTAAAAGACATATGTGGAAAATTCTCATCAGAAAAATCAAGATCAGGAATTACTTGAGATACAATTTTCTTACTATTCGGTCCACAAACACTCACTGTTGCATAATGGTCAGTTACAGAAGTTAAATAAACATCAAGCTCAGGCCATTCAGTTTGTAGATAATCCTCTAATTTACCTAAAACAGTAGCTGCTCCACCTGTAGTGGTTGTCATTATATAATGATTTTCACCTAATCTTGTTGTTACACCGTCATCATAAACCATTCCATCTTCATTAAGCATTAAACCGTATCGGCATTTACCGATTGCTAGTTTTGACCAAGCATTTGTATAAACTCTGTTTAAAAATTCTGAAGCATCAGTTCCTTGAATATCAATTTTACCTAATGTGGATGCATCTAAAATACCAGCACTGTCCCTTGCAGCCTTACTTTCTCTTTGAACTGCATCGTGCATACTCTCACCATTTTGTGGGTAATACCAAGCTCTTTTCCATTGACCGACGTTTTCAAACTCGGCTTTATTTTTTAAATGGCACTCATGAATTGGAGTTTTTCTAAAAATATCAAAATACTCACCAACATTTCTACCAACTATTGTTCCAAAAGTAAGAGGAGTGTAAGGAGGTCTAAAAGTTGTAGTACCAAGCTCACCCATTTTAGATCCAGCAGTTTCAGAGATAATTCCTAATGCATGCATATTGCCAAGTTTACCCTGGTCAGTTCCCATACCTGTTGTCGTATATCTCTTTACATGTTCGATCGATCTGAAACCTTCTCTTAAGGCTAATTTAATATCTTTAGCCGTTGCATCATTTTGATAATCTACAAAAGGTTTAGTTTTGCCAATAATTTTATCAGAAGGAAGTAACCATATATTTCTTTTTGATTTGTTGAATGAAGAATTAACTTCAAGATTTTCATAATCAGTTTTTTTTATATTTAAAAATTCTTTAAGATTTTTTGGTACATTTGATAATATTTCATTTAAAGTAAAATCTCCATTACAAGAACCTATGCTAATTTGATCTGATGGATATATGTTTGGAATAAAAACTTGATCTTCGTCTCTGAATTTCAATTTGCCACCAGATTGCGTAAAAAGATGTACAGCTGGTGTCCATCCACCTGAAATTCCTAAACAGTCACAATTAATAGATATTTTAGATCCAGTTACTTTTTGACCATCTTTAGAAAGTTGCATTATTGAAATTTTATTGATTCTTTTGTATCCAGAAGTATCAACTACCGTATATCCTTTGTAGACTTTGATATTATTTTTTTCAATTTCCTTAATTAATTTTGAATCAATTTCTTCTCTATTATCAATAACAGCCTCTATGTTAATTCCTTTTTGATATAAACTAATTGCTGTTTCATATGCGCTATCATTGTTCGTAAATAGAACATTTTTTTCTCCACATGCTACACCATAAAAATTTGCATATTTTTCAACAGCTGATGAAAGTAAAATACCAGGACGATCATTATTATTAAAAATTAATGGTCTTTCCAAAGATCCAGTAGCAGATATTACTTTTTTTGCTCTTATTTTAAGTAATCTTTGACGAGTTTTATCTTTTCTTTGTCCTAAAGGTAAATGATCAGTTAAATTTTCTCTCGCTAACAGAAAGTTATATCCATGATATGCAGCTACACTTGTTCTTGTTTTAATTTTTAAATTTTCAATTTTTTTAATTTCATTTATTTCTTTTTCTAACCAAGAACTTGAGATTTGATTATTGATTTTAAAATGGTCAGAATTTTGATAAATTGTAGAACCACCTAAATAGGGCTTTTCATCTACTAGAAGTGTTTTATAACCATTTTTAGCAGCTGTTTTTGCTGCAATAATTCCTGAAATACCAGCTCCAATAATTAAAACATCGCAATGAATGTACTTGTGTTCATAAATATCAGGGTCAGGTTCTGTAGGTGATTTACCTAAACCAGCAGATTTTCTAATAAAATATTCATATTTTTCCCAGAAACTAGCTGGCCACATAAAAGTTTTGTAATAAAATCCTGCAGGCAAAATTGGACTCAAAAAATTATTAATTCCCCCTATATCAAAATTAACACTTGGCCAACAATTTTGACTTGAAGCTTCAAGACCTTCATAAATTTCTATTTCTGTAGCTCTTACATTAGGCTCTGTTCTTGATGTATTTTTATGTAGTTGAACTATTGCATTTGGTTCTTCTGAACCTGCAGTCATTATTCCACGTGGTCTATGATATTTAAAGCTTCTTCCAACTAAGTGAAGACCACTAGCTAGTAGGGCAGAAGCCAATGTATCTCCCTTGTATCCATAGTAAGTTGTTCCATTAAATTTAAATGAAATTTTATAGGTTTCGTCAATAAATTTACTTGTTTTTACTCTTAAATTTTTGGTCATTATTTATTTCGTTGGAGGCTTTTCACCCATTTTATAAACTGCTTTGATTAAATCATTAGATGTATCTCGTACTACATTAAACCATTTTCTGCATCCATGAGTGTGTACCCATCTTTCAAATTGTACTCCTTTGATATTTTTTCTCATAAACAGGTATTCAGCCCATTGATCATCACTCAGTTCTGTAGGCTGTTTGGGTCTAACTATGTGTGCTTCACCACCTGCTTTAAATTCACTTTGTTCTCTTTCACCACAATAAGGACAATTAATAACAAACATTAGTGAGCAACAGCAGCAGCCCCATGTTCATCAACAAGATCACCGCTTACAAATCTGTTGATATTAAAAGCTGCATTTAATTTATGTGGTTCATCATTTGCAATAGTGTGAGCAAATAAATCCCCTGAACCAGGTGTTGCTTTAAATCCTCCAGTTCCCCAACCACAATTAAAATATAATCCCTTAATAGAGGTTTTACTAATTATTGGGCTTGCATCAGGACATATATCTACAATTCCACCCCATTGTCTTAACATTCTCATTCTACTAAATATTGGATATAACTCTAAGATAGCATTTAAAGTACCCTCAACTATATCATGACTGCCTTTTTGTGAATAAGAAACATAGTCATCAGTACCTGCACCAATAACTAATTCACCTTTATCAGATTGACTTACATAAGCATGAACAGCGTTTGACATTACAACTGTATCAATTATTGGTTTAACTGGTTCTGACACAAGAGCTTGTAGCGGCTTACTTTCTAGTGGCAATTTTAGGCCAGCCATATTTGCGATTACACTTGAATGACCAGCCGCAACTACTCCAATCTTTTTTGTTTTTATAAATCCTTTAGTTGTTTCAATCCCTTCTACAGCATCGCCATTTCTTTTAATTCCTTTAACTTCGCAATTTTGAATTATATCGACACCCATTTCATCAGATCCTCTAGCATAACCCCAAGCTACAGCATCATGCCTTGCAGTACCTGCTCGTCTTTGAAGAGTTCCACCCAAAACTGGATAACGAATATTAGGAGATGTATTTATAATTGGACAAAATTTTTTAACCTCTTCTGTGTTAAGATAAACTGCATCAATTCCATTTAATCTGTTTGCATGCGTTCTTCTTTTAAGATCTCTTACATCTTGCAAGTTATGAGCGAGGTTCATAACACCTCTTTGACTAAACATTACATTGTAATTTAATTCTTGAGATAAGCCTTCCCAAATTTTTAGAGCATGATCATAAAGACCTGCACTTGCATCCCATAAGTAATTTGATCTTATAATTGTGGTATTTCTTCCTGTATTTCCTCCACCAATCCAGCCTTTTTCTACAACAGCAATATTTTTCATGTCATGTTTTTTAGCTAAATAATAAGCTGTAGCTAGTCCATGACCACCACCACCTATAATTATTGCGTCATATTCTTTTTTAGGCTCAGGATCTTTCCATGCTTTCCCCCAATTTTCATGATATGAAAAAGCGTTTTTAACCAGTGAAAATAAAGAGTACTTATTTCTCATTATAGTGAATAATTACTTTATAAATATTGATTATTCAATACAATCAGAAGTGACAAATTTCCTGGAAGAGTGGGTGAGAGGCTTAAACCAGTCGTTTGCTAAATGACCGTGCGAGGAAACTTGTACCGAGGGTTCGAATCCCTCCTCTTCCGCCATATCTCAGTATAAAGGTTCATCTTTGAAGAAGTTTTTCATTGAAACTGGTTTTTGAGCTAAAATATAACGATAGACATTATAATTCTCCAATACTCTTTGAACATAATTTCTTGTTTCTTTAAATTTTATTAGTTCAATCCAATTGACATAATCAATTTGTTTTTTTTGAGGATTTTTATTTATTTTTTTCCAATATCTTACTCTTTTAGGTCCAGCATTATAAGCAGCTATAGCAAATGGATATGCACCATCATATTCAAGAATTAAACCAGCAATGTAATGAGAACCAAGATTTATATTGTATTCAGCATCTCTTGTTAATCGAGATTTTGAATATGGGAGGTTTGCTTGTTTTGCTACTAATTTAGCAGTATAAGGCATAAGTTGCATTAAACCTTTTGCACCTGCATGACTGTTAGCACTTAAATCAAACTCACTTTCTTGTCTTATAATTGATAATATAAATGCAGTATCAGGAATTTTTCTTCCATTAATATAGTTAGGTGTGCTTATAATTGGATAATTGTATTTATTGTGAAATCTTTTTTCATAAGAAGCAATCTTTGCTATTTGAATAGCAAAATCAAATCTATCAATATTAGTCGCCAGTTCAGCAGCTAAAACTTCACTGCCACTATCAATGTTATCAAGTGCCAAATGTCTTAAAATATATTTAGCATATTTATCTTCATTAAGTTCATCAAGAAGATAAGTTGTTTTTACCAACTCTTTTTTAAAAAAATAATCTCTATACTCTTTTGATACTTCTAAATCTTTAGTAAGTTCAAAAGGTTTATTTGGATTTAATTCCATAAATGCCAATTGACCATAATATGTAGTAAGAAAATTAGCAGCTTTTCCAAACCATTGTTCAGCTAAATCATTTTTACCAAGTTTTTGATAAGTTTTAGCTAACCAATAAGCTCCTCTCGATGTACTGATAGGATAACCAACATTATTATAAAAATTTTCAAAATGATCTTTTGCTAATAAGGGGTCATTTAAAAAACTTAATGCTATCCAACCACTCATCCATTCTGCTGCAGCATATTCTGGTCCATCAGATAAAGCATGATTACTTGAAATTTTATATGCTAATTCATATTTCTTTTTATATATCAAAGATCTTGCAATGATTTCTCTTTCAACCCACCATTTATCTGGTCTGACTAAATAGTTTTTTGTATTTTTTATTTTTAATAGAATTTCTAAAGAACTATCAACTCTGCCTCTTTTTCTTCTCCATTTTAGCCTATCATAATTTAGACCAGCATCATTCTTAAATTTTGCTGGCACTTTTGAGATTGCAGTATCAACACCATAAGATTTACTCATTAATAATTGTCTTGCTGTGTAAAGCAATTCATAATCTTTTGGTAAATACCTAAGTAATCTTTTCAAATCCCAATATTTATTATTCCAGGCTAAATAATCTGCTCTTTTAACATAGTCATCTGCATTAAGATATTTTTTGTATTTTTTTCGATAAAATTTTAGTTCAGATCTACTTAATTCTGCTGTAATCCAGCCTTCTTTAATAAGAGAAATTCCTTTTTGAGTATTACCTTCAATAACTAAACTTTCTCCTAAAATCATTTTTCCAAAGCCACTTAAAGGTTCATTTGGACCAAACCAATTAATGATTTTTTTTGGAGAAATAGAGTCTGTTGAAAGCTTGTGTTCAGCTAAATATTTTATTCTTCCTATCCGAGGATAATCTTCATTAGCGTCAATAAAAGTTTTATATTCATAATATGATGCTTTATTCCCTTTAGTTAGCAGATGTCTCCATTGTATGAAATTATATATAGATTTATCTTTTGCTTTTTTTGCAGTTCTAAGTGCAGTTGGCCATTTAGCTTGTTTCATTTCCGAAATTGCTTTTTTAGCTATCGAAAAATCTTTCTTGTTATAATATTTTGACTTTTTTACAGTATCTGATTTTTTAGATCCTGCTATTAAAGGTTTTTTTTTTGGTAAAATAATACTTTTATCGTTCTCATTCTTCGAGACTATTTTCTTTTCAATTTGCTCTTCTTTTTTTTGGATTTCCTTTTTTTCAATTGGTTTTGGGAGTGGTTTTAAGACATCTACTAAGAGTTTTTTTTCCTCCTCTTCTTTAGTTTGAGAAGGTTTTTTTAAAGGAATTATCTCAGCGTATAATAAAGAAGTTAAATTTATAAAGATAATTAAATTGATAAAAAATATTAATTTTTTTAGCATAATCTTTTAGTATATGAATCTACAAACTATGTTATAAGTATTTATGTTTAAAGGTTCAAATGTTGCTTTAGTCACCCCATTCAAAAACAATAAACTTGATGAGGAAACTTATATCAAGTTAATTCATTTTCATATCGAAAATGGTACTAATGGCTTAGTTCCAGCTGGCACAACAGGGGAATCTCCAACACTTAGCCATCAAGAGCACGAAAAAGTAATTGAATTATGCGTACAGGAAAGTAATGGTAAATTACCTGTCTTTGCAGGAACGGGTTCAAATTCAACTGAGGAGGCAATTTCTTTAACTACACATGCTGAAAAAATAGGAGCAGATGGAGCGCTTATAGTAACACCTTATTATAATAAGCCAACGCAAGAAGGTTTATATCAACATTATAAAGCTATTAATGATAACTGTGGAATTCCAATTATAATTTACAACATTCCTGGTAGATCTGTAATTGATATGTCAGTTGAAACTATGGCGAGACTTTATGAATTAAAAAATATTATTGGTGTAAAAGATGCTACAGGTGATTTGAATAGGGTTGATCAAACTTTAAAAAAATTAGGTAAAGATTTCTTACAATTAACAGGAAATGATGACAACGCACTTGAATTTAACAAAAGAGGTGGTGAAGGAGCAATAAGTGTTACTGCTAACATCGCTCCAAAACTTTGTTCTGATTTTCAAAAGTTTTCTAAATCTGAAACTGATAATGAAATTAAAGAAGCTGAAAGATTAAATAAGATTTTACAACCAATTCATCACGCAATGTTTGTTGAAAGCAACCCGAGCCCAGTAAAATATGCGGCCAAGTTATTAAAGCTTTGTGAAGACGATGTTAGATTACCCTTAGTTAAAGTTACTAATTCAACAAAAGAAATAGTTAAAAAAGCTCTTCATTCTGCAAAATTGATTTAATGATAAAAAAAACCAATCATGGTTTAAAAATAATTTGTTTAAATCGGAAAGCTAGTTTTAATTATTTTTTTGAAGATCTATTAGAGGCAGGTATTGTTCTTAAAGGATCTGAAATTAAGTCGATTAGAAATGGAAAAGTAAACATTGCAGACTCTTATGCAATTGAAAAAAATGGTGAAATTATTTTAATTAATTCACATATTGCATCCTACAAACAAGCAAGCTACTCAAACCATAATCCAATGAATGAAAGAAAACTATTATTAAACAAACGCGAAATAAATAAATTAATAGGAAAAATGCAAAGAGAAGGTTTTACTATCGTTCCTACTAAGATGTATTTTAAAAAAGGAAAAGCAAAAATTGAACTTGCTGTTGCAAAAGGAAAAAAACAATTTGACAAAAGAGCTGCTAAAAAAAATAGAGATTGGAATCGTGATAGAGCAAGATATGTCAGAAAATCTAGTTAAAACTATCTATTTAGGTATAGGTTCAAATTTAGGTAATAGACGAAAAAATATCGAACAAGCAAAGTTTAAATTGATTCAAAGTAATATTAAAATTAACAAATCATCTAGAATATATGAAAGTTTATCTTGGCCTAATCCGAATAATCCAAAATTTTGGAACATAATTTTAGAAATTTCATCAAATTTACCACCTTTAAAATTAATTGATATTTGTAAAGAAATTGAAATTGATCTTGGGAGAAAAAAAAGAGAAAAAAATGCACCTCGTGAATGTGATATTGACATAATTGATTATAATAATCAAAAAATGAAGAGCAGGATTATTTTGCCACATCCAAGAATGCATGAAAGAAATTTTGTTCTTTTGCCTTTGTATGAACTTAATAAAGTATGGATACACCCAATTTTGAAGCAGCCCATCAAA
This sequence comes from uncultured Pelagibacteraceae bacterium, assembly GCA_902555945.1. Taxonomy (GTDB): domain Bacteria; phylum Pseudomonadota; class Alphaproteobacteria; order Pelagibacterales; family Pelagibacteraceae; genus Pelagibacter. Next base: position 121,400 of record CACDUS010000002.1, read on the forward strand.
AAACTTATATTATCATTATCAAATAAAGATATTAGATCTATTAAACAAATTTAAATTAGTGATATAATAAAAATATGCTTAATTCTGAAGATCTAATAAATAAAGTAAAAGTATACAATAAGTTTTTAAATCCCGAAAAATTAAACAAAGCTTACGACTTTGCAGTTAAAGCACATAGCAATCAAAAAAGAGAGTCGGGTGACCCTTATTCAGTTCATCCAATAGAAGTAGCAAATATACTTACTGAATTAAAATTAGATAGTGCAACTATAACAACAGGATTGTTACATGATACTATTGAAGATACCTTTGCTACATATGAAACTATAAAAGGTGAATTTGGTGATGAAGTTGCTGATTTAGTTGATGGAGTAACAAAAATTTCAGCTTTAGAAACTACTGCATCAAATAACTCAAAAGCTGAAAACTTTAGAAAGCTAATTTTAGCAACATCAAAAGATATAAGAGTTTTATTAGTTAAAATTGCAGATCGTTTACATAATATGAGAACAATCAAATCTATTTCGAAAAAAGAAAAAAGAGAAAGAATAGCTCAAGAAACTATGGAAATTTATGCACCTCTTGCAGATAGAATGGGTATGCATAGAATAAGAGATGAACTTGAAGATTTATCTTTTGAAGTTTTAAATTATGATGCAAGATCACTAATTCAAAAAAGATTAGATGAAATCAAACTAGATAAAAAAGATATTTTTGAAACTTTATCTAGTGAAATAAATTTAATATTAAAGAAAAATAAAATTAATTCACAAATTTTTGGAAGAGAAAAAACTCCTTTTTCAATATGGAGAAAAGTTCAAAAAAAGAGAGTTTCACTAGAACAAATAACAGATATCATAGGTTTTAGAATCATATTAGAAAATATTGATGATTGTTATAAAACTTTAGGGGTATTACATAAAGAGTGGAATTGTATACCTGGAAAGTTCAAAGACTATATATCTTCTCCAAAAATTAATGGTTATAAATCAATTCACACAGCAGTTATCGGTTCATATAAAAAGCCAATTGAAATTCAAATTAGAACTAAAGAAATGCATGATTTTGCTGAGAGAGGTATTGCTTCTCATTGGCAATATAAATCCTCAGAAAAATTCAATTCATTAACTTGGAAAGAATATGATTGGCTAAAAGATTTAGTTGAAATTATAGAAAAAAATGAAAATCCTGAACATTCCTATGAATATACTAAACTACAAATGTTCCAAGAGAACGTTTTTTGTTTTACCCCAAAAGGATCTGTCATAAAATTACCTAAGGACGCTACGCCAATAGATTTTGCTTATGCAGTCCATACTAAAATTGGAAATACAGCTATTGGATGTGAAATCAATGGTAATAAAAGCGAACTACAAAGTATTTTAAGAAATGGTGATACTGTTAAAATAATTACTTCAAAAAATAATTCTCCATCTTTACATTGGATACCAACGACTAAAACAGGTAAAGCAAGGTCCGCTATAAGAAAATATTGGCATGACAAAGGGGAAAAAAAAGAAGAAAGAATTAAAAAATATAATACTACTTTATGGATTTCATTACCTGATAAACCAGGTCAATTAGGAAATGTAAGTTCTTTAATAGGTCAACATAAATTAAACATTTCAAATTTAGAAATGGCAGGAAAAAACCCTAATTATATTAATTTTAAATTCCAACTAATCATTAGAGATCTAAAAAACTTTACTAATTTTATTGCAGAGCTTAAACAAAAAGGTATAAAATTTAAAATAATTAGACACGAAGATAAAAGAAATGCTTTCACGCAAAAAATCCTTAGATATTTTAAAAAAGACTAATGCACTGTTAGAAGGTCATTTTATTTTATCCTCAGGATTACACTCAACTAAATACATACAGTGTGCAAAACTGTTAAGTTTTCCCTCAAAAGCTAATGAAATTTGTAAATCATTAGCTAATAAGATTAAAAAAAAATTTAGAAGAATAGATTTGATATTAGCTCCAGCTATGGGCGGTATAATAATTGGTTACGAAATAGGTAAACTTTTAAAAAAAGAAACTATTTTTTGTGAGAGAGTAAAAGGCAAGTTTGAATTAAGAAGGGGTTTTAAAATAAAAAAAAGATCTAGAGTTTTAATTGTTGAAGATGTAATTACCACTGGAAAATCTAGTATGGAATGTGTGAAATTAATTAATAAAGCTAAAGCAACACATATAGGGTTTGCGGCTATTATTGATCGTTCTTCAAAAAAATCTCTAAAAATTAAGAAAAAGATTATTTCACAACTTAAAATTGATGTACCAACATATAAAAAAAATCAATTACCTGAAAATTTAAAATCAATTCCCATAACAACACCTGGAAGTAGATTCATAAAGTGAAACGTTTAGGTGTTAATATTGATCATGTTGCTACTTTAAGAAATGCTCGTGGTGAAAGTCATCCTGATCCTGTAGATGCTGCTAAATTTATAAAAAAACTGGGCGCACATTCAATAACAATTCACTTAAGAGAAGATAGAAGACATATTAATGATGATGATGCTAAAAAAATATGTTCAATTAAGGGTTTGTTAGTTAATTTAGAAATATCTACTAATAAAGACATAGTAAATAAAGCAATAAAAATAAAACCAAATTTTGTTTGTATAGTTCCAGAAAATAGAAAAGAAATTACTACAGAAGGAGGATTAAATCTAAAAAAGAACAAAAATAATCTTAAAAAGATTATTTCAAAATTCAAAAAGAAAAAAATTAGAACAAGTTTATTCATTAACCCATTGTTAAGTGATATTAAAATTTCTAAAGAATTAAAAACTGACTGTATAGAAATCCATACTGGAAAATTAGCAAATTTAATAAAATCTGATTTAAATTATTTATCAGAATTAAAAAAAATTAAAAAATGTTCAATTTTAGCAGATCGACTTGGTATAGAAGTTCATGCTGGACATGGTCTGGATTATAAAACGACTAAGATATTAAGTAAAATTAAAGAAATTCATGAATTTAATATTGGACATTTTATAATAGGTGAATCAATTTTTTTTGGACTTAAAACAGTCATAAGTAATTTTAAAAAAATTTTAAAATAATAAAAATGAAAATTATAGGTGTTGGTGTTGATATAATTGAAAATAGAAGAATTAAAAATTCAATAAAAAGTAAATCATTCATTACAAGAACATTCGGTGCTCGAGAAATTAAGTTTTCAAAAAAAATTTTAAATAAATCAAATTTTTTTAGTAAAAGATTTGCAGCAAAAGAGGCATTCGCAAAATCATTAGGCACTGGATTTAGAAAAGATTTAAATTTTAAAGATATTGAAATTTTAAACGATAAAATGGGCAAACCTTATTATTTTAAATCAAAAAAGATCAATAATTTAATTTATAAGAAATTTAAAATAAAAAGTTATGATTTGTTTCTTTCAATTTCGGATGAAAAAGATTATTCAATAGCTTTTACAATTATACAGAAAAAATAATGTTTAATAAGAATTTTTTGATTGAAAATATTAAAACGCTATTTTATGCGTTAGTAATTGCTATAGTTATTAGATCATTAATAATTCAACCTTTTTATATACCTTCTTCCTCTATGGAGCCAAATTTATTAGTAGGAGATAGACTTTTTGTTACAAAATATTCTTATGGATATAGCAAACATTCATTTCCTTTTAGTCCACCAATTTTTAAAGGAAGATTTTTATTTTCTGAACCTAATAGAGGTGATGTAATTGTTTTCAAAACTCCAGCTGACAATAGAACAGATTATATAAAACGTTTAATTGGTTTGCCTGGTGATAAAATTCAATTTATTGACTCAAATTTATACATAAATAACAGTGAAGTACTTAAATCAAGACTATCTAGTAATGATAAAATTTTTTGTGGAAAAAGAAAAATTGATGTTTTTACTTTTGAAGAAGTTTTACCAAACAAAAAGAAATATATTTCAGTTTATCTAAAAGATTTCCCCTTTCAAAATTCAAACATTTTTAATGTACCTAAAGATCATTATTTTTTTCTAGGTGATAACAGAGACTGTTCAAAAGATAGTAGATTTTTATCAAGTGTTGGCTATGTACATAAAGACAATATAGTTGGGAAAGCTCAATTTATTTTTTTTTCATCAGACAAATCTATAGGAAGTTTATTTTCATTCTGGAAATGGAATAAATCAATAAGAATTAATAGATTTTTTAAAAAAATTGATTAATGAAAATTGATTATCAAAGCCTTGAAAAAAAACTAAAAATAAATTTTAAGAACAAAGAATTATTGATAAGATCTCTTACACATAAGAGCTTTGATAAAGAAAAAAATAATGAAAAAATTGAATTTTTAGGTGATCGTGTTTTGGGATTGGTGATTGCAAAAAAACTTCTTGAAATCTATCCAAATGAAAAAGAGGGAATACTGGATAAAAAATTTGCATCACTTGTTAATAAAAAAACATGTTTACAAATTGCAAAAAAGATTAATTTACAAAATTATTTACTTACTTTAAATACAAAAAAAGATTTAATTGAAGATAAAGTTTTAGCTGATAGTTGTGAAGCATTAATTGGATCAATTTATCTAGATCGAGGTTTAAACACTGTAGAGAAAATAATCTTAGATTTGTGGGCCAAACATATTAGTGATAGCGCAATAACCCCAATTGATGCTAAAACAAAATTACAAGAACTTTCATTAAAAAAATTTAAAAAACTACCTATCTATAAACTTATTTCAAATACTGGGCCAAGGCACAAACCTCTTTTTAAAGTAGCAGTTAAATTAGTTGATACTAAATTTTACTCAGCTGAAGGTAAATCAAAAAAAGATGCAGAACAGAATGCAGCTATTTTATGTTTAAAAAATATTAAAAAATTATGATTTGGGATGATATAGGTTATTTGCTTTCAAAAAATAGATATAATGAAAATTCTTTAATAGTTGAAATTTTTACACAAAAACATGGAAAAGTTTCAGGTATAATATTTGGTGGTACTTCTAAAAAATTAAAGAATTATCTTCAAATAGGTAATAAATTATTTGTAAATTATAATTCAAAATCTCCAAATAAAATTGGTTATTTTAAAATAGAAATATACCAAGCATTATCACCTTTATATTTTGATGATAATAAAAAATTATCCTGTATTATTTCTGCGATGAGTCTTGTTAAGTTACTTACTGCGGACTCACAACAAAATAAATCTATATATTCATTATTAGAAAATTTTTTTACTTTTATCAAAAATGATAATTGGATTAAAAATTATATTTACTGGGAACTGAAGTTATTTACAGCTTTAGGTTATGATATAGAATTCAACAATCTTGTAGATAAAAAAATGATCAATAATAAAATGCAATATGTCTCTAAATCTTTAACTGAAAAAAAAATTATTCCAGATTTTTTAGTTGATAAAAATCAAAATACTGAGGACTTAAAAACTCTTTTAGGAGGATTAAAATTAGTTGGTGATTATTTGGAAAAAACGATTCTTAGACCCAATAATTTAATTCAACCTATAAGTAGATTTTTATTTATTAATTCTCTTAAATAATTATTTCAAAATTTTATCTAACTTATCAGCATAATAACTAACTATAGCATTTGCTCCAGCTCTTTTAAAAGATATCAAAGATTCTAAAATTACGTTTTCATTTATTATTTTTTCTTTGATTCCATTTTCCAACAAACTATATTCTCCAGAAACTTGATAAGCCATAACTGGGATTTTAAAATTATCTTTTACAACTCTTATAATATCCAAATATGGTAAACCAGGTTTAACCATTACCATATCAGCACCTTCCTTAATGTCTAAGGCAACTTCTCTTAAAGCTTCATTACTGTTTCTAAAATCCATTTGATAAGTTTTTTTGTTTCCTTTCAAAAGATCTTTTGAACCAACGGCATCACGAAATGGTCCATAAAAGTTTGAAGCGTATTTTACAGCGTAAGATAAAATTTGTGTCATCTTAAAACCTTTTTTATCAAGAGATTTTCTAATTTCTCCAATTCTACCATCCATCATGTCTGATGGTGCCAAAACATCACAACCCATCTCTGCTTGTAATAATGATTGGTTAATTAAAATTTCAATTGTTTCATCATTTAGAATATTACTCGATTTTATTAAACCATCATGTCCATGTGAGGTATATGGATCTAGTGCTACATCACACATTATTCCAATTTCATTTTTATATCTTTTCTTAATTAATCTAATTGCTTTACAAACTAAATTATTCTCATTGAGAGCTTCAGTGCCTAAGTTATTTTTCTTATTTTTCTCGATATAGGGGAATAATGCAATCATCGGTAAGCCTTTTTGAATTGCTTTATCAATTACATGAGTAATTTTATCTAATGTATAACGGTAAACACCAGGCATTGATTTGATAGTTTGTTTTTTATTTTTACCTTCAATTAAAAACAAAGGTAAAATAAAATCATTTGGTGTTAGGTTATTTTCTTCAATTAACCTTCTAGACCAATCACATTTTCGACTGCGTCTCAATCTCAAATTTGGAAATTTTCCTGTAATCATCTTAAAATATATTTATAATATGCGACAAATGTTATATACAAATATAACTTAAAAAAGATATTAAACAATCTTATGAATTTAAATTTTAATGATTTTCAAAAACAAGATGTCAAATTTGACATTAACGAACTTCAAAAAGCTTATAAAGAGATACTTAAAATAAAAGATTTTAGTGGGCCAGAGGGAATAACTAATTTTGGAGCTATTTCTTTGACCCAAATTCCTGGAGATCCAGATTCTATTAAAGGTCACAAAGCAAGAGGTGTATTTTGGACTATGCCAGACTCATCTGGAAAAGAAACTATTAGAGATGAAAAAATAAATGAAGCAGCCTATTCAGAGTTCATAGATGATTTTAAAGATACTTATTTTAAAGAAGTTTTTGATGTTCTTTCATCAAAATACAAATTAGGAAGAGTAAGAATATTATTGAAACAACCAAGATCAACTTTAAGTTGGCACAGAGACCCCGAACCAAGATTGCACATACCAATAATAACAAACCCTGGTTGTCATATGGTTATAGATAATGTTTGCAAACATCTGCCAGCTGATGGGTCAGTCTGGATTACAAATAACACTAAATATCATAATGCATTCAATGGTGGAGAAGAAAATAGAATTCATTTGGTAGCATGTGTATTAGATTATAAATTTAATTAATTTGAAAAAAATATTTATTTCCTCAGATCACGCTGGATATAAACTTAAGGAAGATATTAAAATTTTTCTCAATAAAAAAAAATATAATTTTACTGATTTGGGGCCCGATAATGATAATAGAGTGGACTATCCTGACTTTGCTCATAAAGTAGCAAAAAAAGTAAAAATTAACAAAAACCATGTTGGAATACTTGTTTGTGGTTCAGGAATGGGCATGAATATTGCTGCAAATAGACACAAAAATATACGTGCTGCACAATGTTTTAATTTAAAATCAACGAAATTATCAAGATTGCATAACGATGCAAATATCATTACATTAGGATCAAGACTTCTTAAGAAAAAAAATGTAATGAATATGATTAATATTTTTTTAAAAACAAAATTTGATGGTGGAAGACACACAAAAAGAATTAAAAAGATCTAAATATGTCAAGCGAAACAAAGTATATTAATTCTGACTACAAAGATTTCTTCGAAAAAAGTCTATCAAAATCTGATCCAGATTTATTTAAAGCAATTAATGATGAATTAATAAGACAACAAAATCATATAGAGCTTATTGCATCAGAAAATATTGTTTCTCAAGCTGTCTTGGAAGCTCAAGGCTCGGTTTTAACAAATAAATATGCAGAAGGTTATCCTGGTAAAAGATATTACAATGGCTGCGAACATGTTGATGTTGCCGAACAATTAGCTTTAGAAAGAATTAAAAAACTTTTTAATTGTAAATATGCTAACGTTCAACCTCATTCAGGAGCACAAGCTAATGGAGCTGTGTTTTTAGCTTTATTAAAACCAAATGATACATTTATGGGAATGAGTTTAAACTCTGGTGGACATATTACACATGGTTTAAAGATTTCAATGTCAGGTAAATGGTTTAATGCAATTAGTTACGATGTCGATAAAAAATCTGAACTTATTGATTATGATAATGTTGAAAAACTTGCTTTGGAAAATAAACCTAAACTTATTATAGCGGGTGGAAGTGCATATTCCAGAGTAATTGATTTTAAAAGATTTAGAGATATAGCTGACAAAGTTGGAGCTTATTTAATGGTTGATATGGCTCATTTTTCAGGATTGGTTGCTGGGAAAGGGTATCCAAATCCATGTGAATACGCACATGTTGTAACTTCAACCACACATAAAGTTTTTAGAAGTGCAAGAGGTGGTATAATTTTATCTAATGATGTTGAGCTTGGTAAAAAATTTGACACTGCAGTTTTTCCTGGATATCAAGGTGGACCTTTAATGCATATTATTGCAGCAAAAGCAGCTGGTTTTTTTGAAGCCTTAAAACCTGAATTTCAAACTTATATAAAAAATGTCTTATCAAATGCTAAGATATTGGCAGAAACTTTAAAAAACAATGGTTTTAAAATTTATTCTGGAGGAACTGATACTCATTTGATGTTGGTAGATTTAAGACCATTTAATGTAAAAGGAAATCTAGCGGCAGAAAGTTTATGTAGGGCTAATATTACATGTAATAAAAACGGAATACCATTTGATACAGAAAAACCCATGATAACTTCAGGTATCAGACTAGGTTCTCAAGCAGCAACCACAAGAGGTTTTGGTTTAAAAGAATTTGAAAAAGTTGGAGAACTCATTACTAAGGTAATAAAAGGTTTATCTCAAAATCCAAGTGATAACAGCAATATAGAGTCCGAGGTAAGGAAAGAAGTCATAGATTTATGTTCTAAATTTCCAATATATAAAAATTTGAACAGATGATTTGCCCATGCAAAAAAAAAGGTGATACTTCTGTAGTTGACTCACGTCCAACAGAAGATGGAACAGCAATACGTAGAAGAAGACTTTGTGTATGTGGTGAAAGATTTACTACATTTGAAAGAATTCAGTATAGAGAATTAATGGTTGTAAAAAAAAATGGAAGAAAATCAGCATTTGATAGAGACAAGTTGGCAAAATCTATTTATATTGCGTTAAAAAAAAGACCTTTAGATACAGAAACAGTTGAAAAATTTATAAGCAAAGTTTCAAGAGAATTAGAAGAATTGGGCCAAAATGAAATTTCAACAAACACAATAGGAACTATGGTAATGGAAGGTTTGAAAGAACTCGATCCTGTTGCATACGTGAGATTTGCATCTGTTTATAGAAACTTTAGAGAAGAAAAAGACTTCGTACAATTTGTGGACAAACTAGATGTCTACAAAAAAAGATAAATTTTCAATAAAAGATAAAAACTATATGAATCTTGCTATTAATTTAGCAAGAGTAAGACAAGGATTAACAGGCGTGAATCCCTCAGTAGGATGTGTAATAACTAAAGACGACGATATTATTTCTATAGGTCAAACAGGTTTTAATGGTCGACCACATGCTGAAACTAATGCAATAAATAATTCCTTACAAAATTTATCAGGTGCCAAAATGTATGTAACACTTGAACCCTGCAATCATTACGGAAAAACACCACCATGTACTAAAAGTATAATCAAAAGTGGCATCAAAGAAGTTTTTTACCCAATTAATGATATTGATAATAAAGTTAAAGGTAAAAGTTTTAAAATTTTAATTAAAAAAAACATTAAAGTTAGTAAAGGTCTTTTAAAAAATGAGACTATGGATCTTTATGAATCATATATTATTAATAGAAAATATAAATTACCCTTTGTTACAGCAAAAATAGCTATATCAAAAAATAAACTTTTATATAGTGAAAAAGTAAAAAGAATAACTAATCAATCTTCAGATAAATTATCTCATTATTTAAGATATAAAAATGATGCAATAATGATTTCTAGTAAAACACTTAATATAGATAATCCAAAATTAAACTGTCGTTTGAGTGGATATGAAAAATTTTCTCCTAAAAGAATTATTTTAGATAAAGATTTAAATATAAATTTAAGCACTTACATCTTTAAAACGGCAAAAAAAAACAATACTATAATTTTTCATTGTTCTTCGGATCATTCTAAAATCAAAATTTTAAAAAAAAAAGGCATAACTTTAATCAAATCAAGATTAAATTTTAAAAAAAGATTTAATTTAAAAATTATTTTTAAAAAATTATTTTCCCTAGGTATTAGAAATTTATTAGTTGAAGGAGGAGAAAAGATTACAAAAAATATGCTGAAAAACAGATTAATAAATCAATTTTATTTATTTGAAAGTTTAAAAACACTACCAAAAACAAAAAAACATGTAATTTTTACATCAAATAATATCTTAAATAGAAATTATAAAGTTAAATCAATGATAAGTTCAAAACTAGCCAAAGACAAAATTACCATTTATAAAAGATAATATGTTTAACGGAATTATTTTTAACAGAGGGACTGTAAAAAAGATTTTAAAAAGACCGAAAGGTATTAATATTTTTATTCAATCAAATATAAAATTATCAAAAAAGGATATTGGAGTTTCAGTAGCTTGTGATGGCGTTTGTTTAACTCTTATAACAATTAAGAATACGATAATGGAATTTTATCTATCTAACGAAACAATCAAAAGATCAAAATTTAGATTTCTTAAAATTAATCAACAAATAAATTTAGAACTACCACTTAAATATGGTCAAAAGATTTCTGGTCATATTTGTCAAGGACATGTTGATACAGTAGGAAAGGTTAAAGATATTAAGAAAATAGATAAATCTTATCTTTTTGACTTTGAAATTCCATTAAGAGAGAGAAAAAACATAATTGAAAAAGCCTCAATATGCATAAATGGTATTTCGTTAACAATATCTAAAGTTACTAAAAATGGATTTCAAATTTGGGTAATTCCTCATACATTTAAATTAACAAATTTATCTAAAATTAGCCGAGGCAATTTTGTTAATGTTGAAATAGATATACTTTCCAAATATGTAAAAAATTTTTTTAATGAAAAAAAGTAATTATTCATCAATTGAAACAATAATTAGTACTGCCAAAAAAGGCGGAATGTTTATTTTAGTTGATGATGAAAAAAGAGAAAATGAAGGTGATTTAGTAATATCAACATCAGATACAAATGCAAAAAATATTAATTTTATGGCAAAATACGGACGAGGATTAATTTGTTTAGCTTTAGATAGTTTGCAGGCAAAAAGATTGAATTTATCATTAATGTCTCCAGTTAATCAATCAAGAAACAAAACTGCTTTTACTATTTCGATTGAAGCAAAAAAAGGAATAACAACAGGGATATCTGCAAAAGATAGAGCTCGAACTATTCGAATAGCATCAAAAAAAAATGCAAATAAAAAAGATATTGTTTCGCCAGGTCATATTTTTCCTATTATTGCAAAAGATGGAGGTGTTCTTGTCAGAGCAGGTCATACGGAAGCCTCAGTTGATATATCAAAACTTGCAAAAAAGAATAATTCAGCAGTGATTTGTGAAATTATGAATGAAGATGGCACTATGGCCAAAGGTCAGGAACTTTTTAACTTTGCAAATAAGCATAAACTTAAAATTGGAAAAATTGAAGATCTCATTGCATACAGACTTAAAAAAGAAAAATTAATAAGACTAAAAAAACAAAGTTTTATTGAAGTAAAAAATCAGAAATACAAAATTAGAATATATGAGAATCTTTTAGATGGATCTGAACATTTTGCACTAATTAAAGGAAAAATAAAAAGGGGCATCACACCAAGAGTTAGAGTAATTTCATCTAATGTGGTTAAGAATTATCTCATAAATCAACAATTACCAAACTCTTTTAACAAAACGCTTAATTATTTTAAAAAATTCAATAATTGTGTTTTAGTTTTTATTAAGGACACTAATCTTAGATCTGTAACACAAACTTTAAAAGATTATAAAGATAAAGATCTTTACAAAAAGGGAAAAGACAAATTAATTAGAAATTATGGTATTGGTGCACAAATAATTAAAGACTTGAAAATTAAAAACATGACTTTAATTACAAAGTCACCTAAAAAGGTCATTGGTTTAGATGGTTATGATATAAAAATAATTAAACAAGAAATTATCTAATGAAAAAAAAAATTTTAATTGTTGTAGCTGATTATTATAAAGATATATCTATTGGATTATTAAAAAGCGCACAAAATTATTTACCAAAAAATTTCAGTGTTCAAATAATCAAAGTTCCAGGTGTTTTTGAAATTCCAGTTACAATATCTAAAAATTTAAAAAGATATCAAGCTTTCATTGCACTTGGTTGTGTTATAAAAGGACAAACTCCTCATTTTGATTTCATCTCGCAAGCATCAACTGATGCAATTATGAATTTGTCAATAAATTCAAAAAAACCAATAGGTAATGGAATTATAACATGTTTAGATATTAAACAAGCTAAAGCACGGAAGAAAAAAGGTGCTGAAGCTGCTAATGCTATTGTTTCAATATTATCACAAAAATGAGAACTGCTTTTAGTCCAAAAAATAACCCTAGAGTTATTATTATCCAAAAATTATATGGAAAATTTTTTAATGATGAAGAAATATTAGTTTTTCCAAAACACAGGTTTAAAAAATTCATTAAAGATGTAGTCTCTGGTACAATTGAACGTGATGAAATTTTAATTGAAGAATTAGATAAAAAATTAGGTGATCAATTTAGATTTAATAATTTAGATAAGTTATTTCAAGTAATATTAAAATCCGCAACATATGAACTTTTATATAAGCCAAATGTTTCAATAAAAATTATAATAAAGGAGTATCTAAATGCCTCAAATTTCTTTTTAGATGTTTCTCAAACAAAATATTTAAATGCTTTATTGGATAATATTGCTAAAAAGATAAGATTAAATAATGCATGAGTTTGAGCTTATAAATAAATATTTTTCAAAATTATCTTCTTCTAATAAAAGCTCTTTAAAATTAAATGATGATGTTTTTTTTGATAAATCAAAAAAATTAGTTATTTCTGTGGATACATATGTAGAAGGTGTTCATTTTTTAAATTTTCAAAATCCAAATTTAGTTATAAAAAAGATTGTTAGATCCTCTATATCTGATTTAATTTGTAAAGGTGTGAAGCCAAAATATTACTTTATTTCTGGATCTGGTAATAAAAAAACTTTTACTAAAAGGAATCTTGAAATGATTTCAAAATCTCTACATCAAGAACAAAAAAAATTTTCAATTAATTTGTGTGGTGGAGATACTACTTTTTCAAAAAAATTAAGTTTTTCGATAACATCTGTAGGATTCTCAAATAAAATAGTATTTAGAAACAAAGCTAAACTTAATGATGATATATATGTTACTGGCGATTTAGGAGATAGTTCAATTGGTTTAAAAGTTTTACAAAAAAAAATTCATTTAAATAAAAATCTATCAAGTTATTTTATAAATAAATATTTTCATCCAAATTTACATATAAATATTACAAAAAAATTATTATCAATTGCTAACACCTCGATTGATATATCGGATGGATTAGTTACTGATTTAGAAAAACTAATTAACAATCAAAAACTTTCTTATGAATTATATTTGAATAAAATTCCGATATCTAAAAATCTTAATAGATTAATTGATTTAAAAATTATCAAAAAAATTGAATCTGTATCTAGTGGAGATGACTATCAGATATTATTTACTGCCTCACCTTCAAAATCTAGAATCATCTCTAAAATTAGCAGGTCTTTGCGTGTAAAGATTTCAAAAATAGGAAAAATTTGTGTTCACAATCAAAGATCTCAAATTATTGATGAAAAAAATAAGAAAATTACGCTAAAAAATAAAGGTTATTTTCATAGATTTTAAAAGTTAATCATTGCGTTTTATAGCTTTTTTTGTATTGTCCGGCTTTTAAAACTAACAATCAACAACTTAATTAAGGTTAATATGAACTCAATAACAGAAACCATTCTTTTATATACAATTGCGGCCGGATTTTTATCGATTGTTTATGGATATTTTACTGGAAAAAATATTTTAAATTCAAGTGCAGGTAATTCAAAAATGCAAGAAATTGCATCTGCTATTCAAATTGGTGCTAAAGCTTATTTAGCAAGACAGTATAAAACTATTGCAATTGTTGGTGTTGTTGTTTTGGTTATTGTTAGTGTTGCTTTTAGTCCACTTGTTGGATTAGGATATTTAATTGGTGCTGCACTATCAGGTATAGCGGGATATGTTGGAATGCTTGTTTCTGTCCAAGCTAATGTTAGAACAGCAGAAGCATCAAGAAAAGGATTAGCAAGTGGTCTTTCAGTTGCTTTTAAATCTGGTGCTGTAACTGGAATGTTGGTTGCAGGCTTAGCTCTTTTAGCTATTGCAGTTTATTATTATTTATTATTAAAATTTAATGTTGATGAAAGAGAAATTGTTAATGCTCTTGTAGCTTTAGGATTTGGTGCTTCTTTAATTTCAATTTTTGCAAGATTAGGTGGAGGAATTTTTACTAAAGGAGCTGATGTAGGTGCAGATTTAGTGGGAAAGGTTGAAGCTGGTATACCTGAAGATGATCCAAGAAATCCTGCTGTTATAGCTGATAACGTTGGTGATAATGTTGGTGATTGTGCTGGAATGGCTGCTGATTTATTTGAAACTTATGCTGTTACAATAGTTGCAACAATGGTTTTATCTTCAATTTTCTTTCCAGGTGATATGTCTATGATGATATATCCTTTAACAATTGGTGGTGCTTGCATTTTAACATCAATAATCGGAACTTTTTTTGTGAAATTAGGCAAAAGTAAAAATGTAATGGGAGCCTTATATAAAGGGTTTGTTGTTTCTGCATTAACTTCATTGGCAATTTTATATCCAGTGACCGATTTTGTTTTGGGTCTTGAAAACACTTATAGCTTAAATAATAAATCATTTTCTGGAATGAGTTTATATTACTGTGGTGTAATAGGTTTAATTATAACGGGATTACTAATTTGGGTTACAGAATATTATACAGGTACAAATTATAGACCGGTAAGAAGTGTAGCAAGTTCATCAACCACAGGTCATGGAACAAATGTAATTCAAGGATTAGCAATTTCACTTGAAGCTACTGCTATACCAGCATTAATAATTGTTGCTGGAATTTTGCTTACTAATCATATTGCAGGTCTTTATGGTATTGCGATAGCAGTAACAACGATGCTCGCTTTAGCTGGAATGGTGGTAGCACTAGATGCTTATGGTCCAGTTACGGATAATGCTGGTGGTATTGCAGAAATGTCAAAATTGCCTAACAGTGTAAGAAAAACTACAGATGCATTAGATGCTGTAGGTAATACAACTAAAGCAGTTACCAAAGGTTATGCAATTGGTTCAGCTGGATTAGGTGCTTTAGTTTTATTTGCAGCTTATACAGAGGATATTAAACATTTTTCTAAAGTAGCAGGATCAAAATTGGAAGGGATAGTAGTCACGTTTGATTTATCAAATCCTTATGTTGTTGTAGGTTTATTAATTGGTGGAATGCTTCCTTATTTATTTGGATCTATGGGAATGCAAGCTGTTGGTAGAGCAGGTGGAGCTGTTGTAATTGAGGTAAGAAGACAATTTAAAAAGTTTCCTGGAATTATGAAAAGAAAACAAAAGCCTGATTATGCAAAATTAGTTGACTTGTTAACTGTTGCAGCAATTAAAGAGATGATAATTCCTTCTTTATTACCAGTTTTATCTCCAATAGTTTTATATTTTATTATATTTGCTATTGGTGGACAAGTTGCTGCATTAGCATCAGTTGGAGCTATGCTACTTGGAGTTATTATAACAGGTCTTTTTGTTGCTGTATCAATGACCGCAGGTGGTGGAGCTTGGGATAATGCAAAAAAATATATTGAAGATGGTAATCATGGTGGAAAAGGTTCCGAAGCTCATAAGGCTGCAGTAACTGGTGATACAGTTGGAGACCCATATAAAGATACAGCTGGACCAGCAGTTAATCCAATGATTAAAATTACAAATATAGTAGCTTTATTGTTATTGGCGGTTATAGCTGGTTAAATATAATTAAATTAAGGTTTCTTTCTTTTACCTAAAGGATCATTAATTTTTTGTCTCATACTTGATAGAAAATCATATACAAATGATTTTTTTCCATATTTATTTTCTGTCTTAAGAGAGCTTAGTTTAATCTCGTTCATGTCATTCATGTCATAAAATTTTTTGTCTATTAATTTTCCTTGTGAGTCTATTTCAAGAATTAAGACATTATTAGTTAATAGTTTTTCTTTACCTAGTTTAATTAACTTCTCATTTGTAATTTCTCTTTCAATATAAATCCACACATCACTATCGAAAGTGCTCTGCGTAGATGGTGGCCCTAAAATTAGTTGAATGTCATTTTTATTTGATTTTTCAATTATTAGTTTAGCTTGTTTTTCCTCTAAATTTCTTACACCGTGTTTTTTTATAACTTTATTTATTGAACAACTTGTTATAAGAAAAAAAAGTATAACTATATTAATTAAAAATTTCATGACTATTGAATATCTTAATGTGTACAATAATTTGATTAATTTAACCACAAATAAAAAATTATATATATCACTCAAATCACAAGATACTTTTTCTGATAGACTTACAATTTTTTTATTGCATTTTGCTTTTTTTTTAAAGGTTTTTAAGACAAAAGATAATAAAAAAGTTTTACAAAATATTTATGATTTTAACTTTAGACAAATCGAATTAAGTATTAGGGAAATAGGATATGGAGACCAATCTATTAATAAAAAAATGAAAGATTATATAAATTTATTTCATTCTGTAATAAATGAAATTCATTTTTGGGATGATTTAGATTTGAATAATAAAAAAAAAAAAATTTCGCTATTTTTGTCAAATTACGACAAAATTGATCATTTAGTTGAATATTTTGATGATTTTCATAATATTTT
>CACDUS010000003.1 GCA_902555945.1 uncultured Pelagibacteraceae bacterium
TTAATCCTACCTTTTGTAAATAATTTAATATTTTTTTAATATTATTTTTGTTAAATTTAAATTTATTTTTTGATAGACCATATTGATTATCAAACTGAGCAGTTCCTAGAATTAATTTATTTTTTGAATTCAACAATTTCTTTTAATATGGTAATTATTTTTTTGATATCTTTAAGTTTTAATCCTAGAAATATTGGTATGCTAATTGCTGATTTACTATAATTTTCTGAAATAGGAAACTGCCCCAACTTAAAACCCATATTTCTATAAAGTGGGTTTAAATGTAAAGCTTTATAATGAAGATTAACTACAAAACCCTTTTTTTTGAACTTACTAAAAATTTCTTTATATCTAATCTTTAATTTTCTTTTATTAAATTGAATAACAAAAAGATGGTAGCTACTTTTAATATTTGGTAAAATTTTCTGAACTTTTATAGAGGTATTTTTAAAATAATTTTTATAAATTTTTGCTATTTTATTTCTTTCATGAATAAATTTTTTCAATCTTTTTAGTTGACTAAGCCCTAAAGCTGCAGAAATATCACTCATTCTATAATTGTACCCAGCAGAGACTTGTTCATAATAATTAGGGTAGTAAGCTTTGTATCTAAAAGACTTATTAACATTAGTAATCCCATTTTCTCTTAATTCTCTAATAGTTTTTGCATACATGGGGTTATTGGTTGTTACTGCTCCACCCTCGCCTGTTGTAATTATCTTCACTGGGTGAAAACTAAAAATAGTTAAATCAGACCATTTACAACTACCAACTGGTTCTTTATTAACTTCTGCTCCAATAGAATGAGATGCGTCCTCAATAATCTTAAAATTATATTTTTTTGATAGTTTCTTAATTTTGATTTGTTCAGTTGGTTGTCCACCAAAATGAACAGGGATTAAAGCTTTAGGTAATTTTTTTTTTTTAGCTGCTATTTTTAACTTCTTTTCCAATTCGACGACACAAATGTTCCATGTGTTTTTATCAATATCAATAAAATCAATCTTACAACCGCAGTTTAGTGCACAATTGCTACTTGCAGCGAATGTATTTGTTGATGTCCATACAATATCATTTTTTTTTAATCTCAAAGCCATACAAGCAAGATGAAGTGCGCTTGTGGCGCTATTACATGCAATTACATATTTGGATTTAGTTATTTGTGATAATTTTTTTTCAAATTTAGGTACTTGATAACCTTTAGTTAAATAATTTGATTTTAGTACTTTAATTACTGAACTAACATCATTTTGGCTTATATTATGCCTACTAAATGGTATCATTTATAATGATTTGTTAAGTCTTTTTATATTATCTACTGATAAAAAGTTTCTATTTTTGTCAGAACTATATTCAAAATTTTTTGATACTTTTTTACCTAATTCCCCAATCTTGTTTTTATTAAAGCTAATATTGCTATCAAAATAATTTGGAGAAGGGAAAATAACATAATGATCTTTAAATTCTAAAGTTAAATAGTGAGATTCATTAGGACACATCATTTCATGTAACTTTTCCCCGTCCCTAATACCGATAATTTTAATCTTTAGATTAGGTGCCATTGCTTTTGCTAAGTCTGTAATTTTGATTGATGGAATTTTAGGTACAAAAATTTCACCGCCGTTCATTCTTGAAAAGTTTTTAATAACAAAATCTACACTTTGATCAAGTGTAATCCAAAAACGTGTCATTTGAGGATTTGTAATAGGTAAATATTTTTTTTTATCTTCAATAATTTTTTTAAATACTTCAACTACTGACCCTCTTGATCCAATTACATTTCCGTACCTAACTACTGAAAAAATTGTATTTTTAGACCCTACAATATTATTTGCGGCAACAAAAATTTTGTCTGATGCTAATTTTGTTGCTCCATAAAGATTTAAAGGATTAGCTGCTTTGTCGGTTGATAAAGCTATCACCTTATTTACTTTTTGATTTATGGCAGCTTGGATAACATTTTCGGCTCCATTAATATTTGTTTTAACAAATTCCATTGGATTATACTCTGCGGCTGGAACCTGCTTGAGGGCAGCTGCATGAACAACAAAATTTACTTGTCTCATTGCTAATTTTAATCTTTCTAAATCTCTCACATCTCCTAAAAAAAATCTCATAAAAGGGAATTTTTTTGATGGAAATTCCTTTTGCATCAAAAACTGTTTATATTCATCTCTAGAGAAAATAATGATTTTTTTTGGTTTATAAAACTTTACAATTTTTTTTACAAACTTTTGTCCAAAAGAGCCAGTTCCTCCGGTAATTAATATTGTTTTATTATTAAACATCCATAGCTCCGCACACAGCCAAAAGTAGTTTTTTTGACATCTTTCTTTTCATAATTGTATTTAAATAGGTTGAACTAAAAATTTTTCTTTTTTAATTCTTGTTTTTAAATTGCCTATTAAAATTTCTAAATTCTTATTTTGCAAACTAATGATCTTAAATATTTGATTACTAAAAGGACCAGAAAAAAACTTATAACTTTTATTCAAATACAATTTATAAAAATCAGGATTTAAAAATCCTTTTTCATTTTCATGTGATTTGCAATATTTTATAAAGGAAACAATTTCATTTTGGTTTGATTTAAAGCCTTCTAAATAATATTTTACACCTCTTAGATAATTTACCTGATTTAAATATTTTATTTGAGAATATTTTTCATTGAAAGAAAAACAATAATCTCCAAGTAGATGAATTTGTTTATTATTTTTTTTTAATCTTTTAAACTTTTCAAGTAAAAATTTTGGTGAATAAATTTTTGTATTTTCGCCAATCTTATTTCTAAGATCATGCTCTAATAGACTAACCTTTTTTTTATCGTATTTAATAACTATCCACATTATTACTCTCAAGCTCATTCTTTAATTGATCATATTCACTCATTTTTCTTTTCATAAAATTTATGGTTAATTTTGTTTTTTCTGAAATTCCATGCGGAGTAAGTAAATAGAAGTAATCTATTTTTTTAGGATTTTTTTTAAAATTATTTATTTTTATAAAACCTTTATCAATGAGAGCATTTAGTAAATAATTTAATTTTCCTAAACTTATCCCTAAATTTTTAGCTAATTCTCTCTGAGTCAAATTTGGTTGCTTATTTATTTTTATTAGTAAATTTAGTTTACTTTCAAGATCTTTTTCTTTTGAATTTCTCATAATAAGATTTCTATATATCAATATTGTTCAAAAAATGAACATTATGTTCAAATTATGAACAGTATTCTCAAATGTTCTCTTTTTTTTCTATAAATAAGGACGATATATGTATCTCAAAACAATTCTGTCACTATGAATTAAACGAGAACCACGATGAACTATTCCTTCATCAAAAATAATTGCATCCCCAGCTTTCATTTCATAATCATAATCATCAAAACTTTTGAGATCATCCAAGTTTTGAATTTTATCAAGAAAAACATCTAAGTCATCACTGTTGTCTAAATTTTGAGAGACGTAATTATAATTTTTTTTAATTTTTAGAAAAGATTTTATTTCACTCAGATTACAATAGGGTGAATAATCAATTTTATTTTCATGAATCCCCTTTCTAATTTGAAATGTAATTCTATGTGAGCAAGGAATATAAGACATACATCCATTATCTTTATATACGTCTGTCAAATAGATAAAAAATTTTAAAGATACATCTAAAGGATTTGGAAATTCTTTAATTTTATTCACATCTGTTTGTCCACCGTGGGCCATGTCGGTATGCCATGGTATAATACTTTTATTATCAAATTTTTTTTGATTATTATAATAACTATCAATCATCGATAAATAAGATTTTTTACCAAAGTATATTTGTGAAAAATTTTTTAATTTCATTTTTTTTGCAAATTTAAAAAAAGAATAGTGAGCCTGGAATTTTACTAAATCTAATTTAAGTAATTTGAACATTAATTCTTTATAGGATTTGGATATGTAGCTATTTGATGAACCTTTACATGGTTTTTCTTTTAGTATGAAATTCTTAAATTTTTTTAAATTATATGTATCTAGAAAATTTGGAATTCTAATAATTCCATTTTTTCGAAGTTCATTTATATTTTTGTTTTCCATAATTTTTAATCTATGTTAATATTATGGAATCGCTATATTAACAACATTAATTAATGTTAAAAATTTATTTAAGAAATATCATTCAATTCCCACTAAAAATAATATTATATTTAGGTAACTTATATTCCAGGATACTTTATAAAATTGATCCTTATGGATCAGAAAAATATTGGGAGGAGATGTTAATTAAAAAAATAAATAATGAAACCTTCATCAATTACAATCAAGCACAAGTTACTCAAAGCAAAGATTTTCATGATAAATTAAGAAATATTAAATTTTACACACCTAATAAAATTGCAAATTTTAGAGCTCGCACTAATTTGACAAAAGAAAAAAGCACAATAATTTGGATGGAAAAATATGGGTCAGAAAGAAAAATATTTTTTGACATTGGTGCTAATATTGGCAATTATAGTCTTTGTTACACTGCTATGTTTAATTCAAAAGTATATGCTTTTGAACCATCTTTTAAAAATTTAGATTTATTAAAAAAAAATATATTATTAAATAACTTCCAATCAAAAATTATAATCATCCCAAATGCATTAAGTAGCGATTTTGAAGAATGTAAATTTAATCAAGTAAATGATGAATATGCTGCTGCAACTTCAACTATTGTTTCTAATTCAGCGAATAATAAGTCTTACTATAAAACGGTAAGTTTATCGATAGATGCTTTGGTTTCGAGAAATATTATCAGTTTTCCTCAACTTATAAAAATTGACGTTGATGGTAATGAACTTAAAATTCTAGAAAATTTACAACATAATTCATTAAAAAAGTGTGAGTCAATATCAATAGAAGTAGATAAGAAGAACCTAAAAGAGATCGAACAAATATTAAACAATAAAGGTTTTTTTCTTAAAGATTCATCTGGTCCAAATCAAATTTGGAATAGAAAATAAAAATTTTTTTCAGTGCATAAATCAAGCCAATTGAGCTATTAGTACTGGTCAGCTGCACGCATTACTGCGCTTCCACATCCAGCCTATCAACGTGGTGGTCTACCACGGCTCTATAGGAAGAACTAGTTTTGAGGTGAGTTTCCCGCTTAGATGCTTTCAGCAGTTATCTCGTCCATACTTAGCTACCCGGCACTGCAGCTGGCGCTACAACCGGTCCACCAGTGGTATGTTCAACCCGGTCCTCTCGTACTAGGGTCAACTCCTCTCAATTCTTCTACACGCATAGCAGATAGGGACCGAACTGTCTCACGACGTTCTGAACCCAGCTCACGTACCACTTTAATTGGCGAACAGCCAAACCCTTGGGACCTGCTCCAGCCCCAGGATGTGATGAGCCGACATCGAGGTGCCAAACACTGCCGTCGATATGAGCTCTTGGGCAGTATCAGCCTGTTATCCCCGGCGTACCTTTTATCCGTTGAGCGATGGCCCTTCCACTCAGAACCACCGGATCACTATGACCGACTTTCGTCTCTGCTCGACTTGTCAGTCTCACAGTCAGGCAGGCTTATGCCATTGCACTCTACGAACGATTTCTGACCGTTCTGAGCCTACCTTCGCACGCCTCCGTTACTATTTGGGAGGCGACCGCCCCAGTCAAACTACCCACCATACAATGTCTTGATGCCGGATAACGGCAATCAGTTAGATATCAAGAAAAACAAAAGAGGTATTTCACTGGTGACTCCACAAAAGCTGACGCCTTTGCTTCAATGTCTCCCTCCTATGCTAAATATGTTTTTCCTAACACCAATGTAAAGTTGCAGTAAAGGTGCACGGGGTCTTTCCGTCTAACTACGCGAACTCCGCATCTTCACGGAGAATTCAATTTCACTGAGTTGATGTTGGAGACAGCGGAGAAATCGTTACGCCATTCATGCAGGTCGGAACTTACCCGACAAGGAATTTCGCTACCTTAGGACCGTTATAGTTACGGCCGCCGTTTACTGGGGCTTCAGAAATGAGCTTGCACCCATCGCATTAACCTTCCAGCACCGGGCAGGCGTCAGACCCTATACATCCACTTACGTGTTAGCAGAGCCCTGTGTTTTTGATAAACAGTCGCTTCTCCCTGGCTTGTGCCACCCTTTGATAGTTGCCTATAAAAAGGTCTTCCTTATTCCGAAGTTACGGAAGCATTTTGCCGAGTTCCTTCAACATCATTCTCTCAAGCGCCTAAATATACTCTATTAATCCACCTGTGTCGGTTTAGGGTACGGTCTAATGATGGAGCTATTTCTTGGAACCTTTTCGCGGCAAGTTCAATCCATTAAGAACTTACAACTTACAAGATCCGTCACTTCCATCTGGTTAAGGAATATTAACCTTATTTCCATCGACTACGGCTTTCGCCCTCGCCTTAGGTGCCGACTAACTCTGCGCGGATTAACCTTGCGCAGAAACCCTTGGATTTTCGGCGAAGAAGTTTTTCACTTCTTTTATCGTTACTTATGTCAGCATTCGCACTTCTGATACCTCCAGGATCCCTCACGGGTATCCCTTCACAGGCTTACAGAACGTTCCGCTACCAGTTGTAATTTCCAAAGAAATTACAAATCCACAGATTCGGTATATGATTTTAGCCCCGTTACATCTTCGGCGCAGAAACTCTATTAGACCGGTGAGCTGTTACGCTATCTTTAAAGGATGGCTGCTTCTAAGCCAACCTCCCGGCTGTTAAGGAATTTCCACATCCTTTCACACTTAATCATAATTTTGGGACCTTATCTGGTGGTCTGGGCTCTTTCCCTCTCGACCATGGACCTTAGCACCCACAGTCTGTCTGCTGAGGAACAATGTTTAGCATTCGGAGTTTTATTAGGTTTGGTAAGAATCTCTTCCCCCTAGCCCATTTAGTGCTCTACCTCTAAACATCTATTTACTCAACGCACTACCTAAATAGTTTTCGCGGAAAACCAGCTATCTACGAATTTGGTTGGCCTTTCACCCCTTACCACAAGTCATCCAAAGACTTTTCAACGTCAACTGGTTCGGTCCTCCGGTAAGTGTTACCTTACTTTCAACCTGCTCATGGTAAGCTCATTCGTTTTCGGGTCTAATTCATTAAACTAATCGCCCTATTAAGACTTGCTTTCGCTGCGCCTACACCTAGATGGCTTAAGCTTGCTTAATAAATTAAGTCACTGACCCATTATACAAAAGGTACGCCGTCACTCTAAAAAGAGCTTCGACTGATTGTAGGCATGCGGTTTCAGGTTCTATTTCACTCCCCTAATAGGGGTTCTTTTCACCTTTCCCTCACGGTACTAGTTCACTATCGGTCACTGAAGAGTATTTAGGCTTAGAGGGTGGTCCCCCTATATTCGAGCAGGATTTCACGTGTCCCGCTTTACTCAAGAATTTTATCAAACATTACTTTTACGGGACTATCACCCTCTATGGTTAGTTTTTCCAAACTATTCAAATTTTTTTAATAAAATTACTGGCCTAATCCGCTTTCGCTCGCCACTACTAACGGAATCTCAATTGATTTCTTTTCCTCTGGTTACTTAGATGTTTCAGTTCTCCAGGTTGTCTCTTTAAACCTATGTATTCAGTTTAAAGTACCACATAAAGTGGTGGGTTTCCCCATTCGGAAATTTTCGGATCAAAACTTACATACAGTTCCCCGAAACTTATCGCAGTATATCACGTCCTTCATCGGCTTTCAGTGCCAAGGCATCCGCCACACGCCCTTAAACGCTTGATTTATGCACAGAAAAAAATTCTGTGTTGAATCAAATTTTTATTTGAACATTAGCTAATAACATTACTAATGTTCGGATATAGATATTGATATTAATTATTATTTTTATTTACAATTTTTTATAACTAAGTGTTTGGTGGAGGATAGCGGGATCGAACCGCTGACCTCCTGAATGCAAATCAGGCGCTCTCCCAGCTGAGCTAATCCCCCAAGAACTTTATTGGTGGGCCGAGAAAGACTCGAACTTTCGACCCCACCCTTATCAAGGGTGTGCTCTAACCAACTGAGCTACCGGCCCCCATGCAAGAGAAACACTAATTTAAGAAGAGAAATGAGGACGGTCAACATTGCCTATGTATATTATTTAGAATGAAAAATTAATCTCATTCATCCTTAGAAAGGAGGTAATCCAGCCGCAGGTTCCCCTACGGCTACCTTGTTACGACTTCACCCCAGTCGCTGACTATACCGTAGTCAAGGGTTTTAAACCTTGCCTTAAGGTAGAACCAACTCCCATGGTGTGACGGGCGGTGTGTACAAGACCCGGGAACGCATTCACCGTGGCACGCTGATCCACGATTACTAGTAATTCCAGCTTCATGCACTCGAGTTGCAGAGTGCAATCCGAACTGAGGTATTTTTTAAGGATTTGCTTAACGTCGCCGTCTTGCTTCCTGTTGTAAATACCATTGTAGCACGTGTGTAGCCCAACACGTAAGGGCCATGAGGACTTGACGTCATCCCCACCTTCCTCCAGCTTATCACTGGCAGTTCTTTCAGAGTGCCCAACTTAATGATGGCAACTAAAAGTGAGGGTTGCGCTCGTTGCGGGACTTAACCCAACATCTCACGACACGAGCTGACGACAGCCATGCAGCACCTGTGTTTCGTCCGGCCGAACCGAAAACTTTAATCTCTTAAAGTCGCGACGAACATGTCAAGTGTTGGTAAGGTTCTGCGCGTATCTTCGAATTAAACCACATGCTCCACTACTTGTGCGGGTCCCCGTCAATTCATTTGAGTTTTAACCTTGCGGTCGTACTCCCCAGGCGGTGTGTTTATCGCTTTCGCTGCGACACTGAAAATAAATTTCCAACGTCTAACACACATCGTTTACGGCATGGACTACGAGGGTATCTAATCCTCTTCGCTACCCATGCTTTCGTTCCTCAGTGTCAGTAATGATCCAGAAAGCTGCCTTCGCAATTGGTATTCTTTCTAATATCTACGAATTTCACCTCTACACTAGAAATTCTGCTTTCCTCTATCAAACTCTAGCTGAAAAGTTTTGATGGCAGTTCCAGAGTTAAGCTCTGGGATTTCACCACCAACTTTTTCAACCACCTACGAACTCTTTAAGCCCAGTAATTCCGAACTACGCTAGGTCCCTTCGTATTACCGCGGCTGCTGGCACGAAGTTAGCCGGACCTTCTTATTCGGGTACAGTCATTTTCTTCCCCGACGAAAGAGCTTTACAACCCAAAGGCCTTCTTCACTCACGCGGCATCGCTGCATCAGAGTTTCCTCCATTGTGCAAGATTCCCCACTGCTGCCTCCCGTAGGAGTTTGGGCCGTGTCTCAGTCCCAATGTGGCTGATCATCCTCTCAAATCAGCTATTGATCAAAGTCTTGGTAGGCTTTTACCCCACCAACTAACTAATCAAGTGCAGGCTCATCCAATGGTGCATAAAGCTTTCTCCGTAAAGACTTATCCGGTATTAGCACAAGTTTCCTCGTGTTATTCCGGGCCAAAGGGCAGATACCCACATGTTACTCACCCGTCTGCCACTAAGTATTGCTACTTCGTTCGACTTGCATGTGTTAGGCGTGCCGCCAGCGTACGTTCTGAGCCATGATCAAACTCTCAAGTTTAAAAACGGCGCACACTAGCTTCTATATAAATTCTAAGAATAAAATTTATATAATGTTGAAGTGTGTACGACAAATTTTGGTAACCTTAACCGTCCACACTTCTCTTCTTAAAATATTTACTTTTAAAATAGCTAATCGGGCTAAAAAGCCTGATAATTCTCAACAATTTAATATTAAATAGTAAAATAACTTGAGAAAGTTTGATGCTTATAGGCTAAAATTATGGGAAATCAAGCATTTAACAGTCAAAAAAACATAAAAAAACCCTCTAATTTAAAGGTTTTTTTTGATTTTTTTTAGATGCTAATCTAATAATTCATATCAATAATAAATTTAATGCGACTTAAATTAAAAACAAAAATCACAAAAAATATTGAAGTTGTTATACTTGGTTTTTTGGTCTTTGTAACAATAATATCTACAAATTATTATAATTTTAACAAAAATAAAATTATTACAAATTATAAAAATACAATAAATAATGTTTATCTAAAAAAAACAATCGATCATATTTTTAATACACTAGAACCAAAGTTTAAAAAGATTGAACATAAAGTCTCTGCTGGAGAGACATTTGACAAAATTTTAGAAGAATATTCAGTTAACGAAGATGAGATTAAAGAAATAAAAAAAAATTTGTCTAAGAAAGTAAATCTTAGTAAATTAAAAACTAATCAAAAATTTCAATTTACAATAGATCAATCAAATAATGTAATTAGAAATTTTATTTTTCAGTTATCGAATACAGAAAAAATATATCTTACACGAAATATAAAAGATGGCGATTTTAATCAGAAAATTGTACTAACTAAGCTTAATAAAGAAATAGTTTATAGTGAAAATATAATATTACAAAGTCTTTATAAATCAGCTTTAGATCAAAAAGTTCCAACAGGAATAATAATTGAATTTGCTAGGATTTATGGTTTTCAAGTTGATTTTCAAAGAGACATAAGAAAAAAAGATAGCTTTCAAATAATGTATGAAATCTTTAAAGATGAAAATGGTAAAAATATAGAAAATGGAAATATTCTTTTTGCAAACTTAAAACTAAGTGGAGAAGATAATAGTTTGTACTATTTTAATAAGAAAGGAAGTGAGGGGCATTATGATAAAAATGGAAAGAGTGTTAAAAAAGCTTTAATGAAAACTCCTATAAATGGAGCAAGACTTTCCTCATCATTTGGTATGAGGAAACATCCTATTGATGGATTTAATAAAATGCATAGAGGCACTGACTTTGCAGCGCCATTGGGCACTCCGATAATGGCCTCTGGTGATGGTGTAATTAAAAAAGCTGGTTGGTGTGGAGGTGGAGGAAATTGTGTTGTAATTAAACACAACTCCACTTACCAAACTGTATATGCTCATATGTCAAAATTTGCCAAAGGTATTAGAAACGGTGTAAGAGTTCGTCAAGGACAAACTATTGGCTATGTTGGATCAACAGGTAAATCAACTGGTCCACATTTACATTACGAAGTAATTGTAAATGGTAAAAGAATCAATTCTCAAAAATTAAAATTACCTTCAGGAAAAATTTTAAAAGGTGATGATAGAAAAATATTTGAAACTAAGAAAATAAAACTTGATGTATTAAAATCAGAAAAGATAATTGGCTTGAATTAATTTGCTTCTTTTAAAATTTTATTAGCTTCTATATTTTCTTTTTCGGTCAAATTATTTTTTTTTTCTTTATCCTCTAACGCGACAGAAATTTCTTCTTCATTATCTGGACTTTTGTTTTCTAAATTTTGTGAAATTTTACTTTTTTTATAATTGTCGTTTTCAACTTGAATTCTTGTAAAATGGTCAGCATGTTGAAAATAGTTCTCAGATAAAATTTTATCTCCACTAGATAAAGCTTCTCTTGCAAGATTATTGTATTTTTCGATTAATTTGGATGCATTATGATTATTTCTTCCTGGAATTTTTCTCTGAAAATTTTCATTGTTTGAATAATTAGAAGAAAATTTTGATCTTTCACCATTTGATTTGAAGTTTCGAGTATTTCTTCGAAAATTATTTCTTCTATTGTTATTGTTTCTAAAAGTTACCATCTCAATTTATTTAAATTTTAGTACTGATTATGCATCGATCATTTTTGCCTAGATCTTTTAAAATACTGTTTATATAAAATCCCTCTTTTCTCAATAAGCTTTTTACTTTTTTTTTTTGATTAAAAGCTATCTCTAATACAAATTTTCCATTTTTTTTTATCAGCTTAGAGGATTTATTGATTACTTTCCTAATTTTTGATAATCCATCTAAACCACCATCAAGAGCCATTTTAGGCTCAAAATTCGTTATATCTCTTTCCAAATATTTTAAATCCGTTTTTTTTATATAAGGAGGATTAGATATAATTAAATCATATTTGCCATAGCTGAAATTGTCAACATCTGATTTAAACAACCTAATTTTGTTATTAAGTTTAAGTTTTTTAATATTTTTTTTACATATTTTTATACATTCTGAACTAATATCTACACCAGTACCAACAAATCCCTCTTTTTCTTTCAATAAAGAAAGAAGTATACATCCAGAACCCACTCCAATATCTAAAACTGTTAAGCTTTTCTTGTTTCTATAAATTTTTAGAATTTGATCTACGATTAACTCTGTATCAGGTCTTGGTATTAGAACATTTTGATTTACGTTAAACTCATCTTTCCAAAAAAATTTTTTTCCAGTAATATATGCAATAGGTTTTCCTGTCGATCTCTCATTTATTAAATTTTTAAAATAGTCAATATTTTCTTTATTAAGAGTCTTTTCTGAATTCAAAAATATATACTCTTTTCTTTTATTTAAAACTTTTGACATTAAAATTTCACTATCTAATACTGATGTGTGAATATTATTCTTTTTTAATTTTAAAGAGGCTTCATAAATAGCTTTTCTTATTATCATATCAATCTAAATTGCTAAGACTTTCCTCTTGTGATTTAAGTGTTAAGGACTCTATCATTTCATCAAAAGCTTCACCTGCTAAAAATTCCTCTAACTTATGTAGGGTTAAATTTATTCTATGATCAGTGACTCTGCCTTGAGGAAAATTATAAGTTCTAATTCTTTCTGACCTGTCACCAGATCCAATCATATTTTTTCTATCTTTAGATCGTTCTTGATCAATTCTGGATCTTTCTAATTCATATAAACGAGCTCTTAAGATTTTCATTCCTTTAGCTTTGTTTTTATGTTGTGATTTCTCATCTTGTTGTGAAACTGTAAGGCCTGTGGGTATGTGGGTAATTCTTACAGCACTATCAGTTGTATTTACTGATTGTCCTCCAGGTCCTCCAGCTCTAAAAACATCAATTCTCAAATCAGAATCATTAATCTTGAGGTCAACCTCTTCTGCCTCAGGTAAGACTGCAACTGTTGCGGCTGAAGTATGCACCCTACCTTGGGTTTCTGTGTCAGGAACTCTTTGTACTCTATGAACTCCACTTTCATATTTTAAAGTAGAATAAATATTAATTCCTTTTATTGATGCTATAACCTCTTTTAAGCCACCAGCTTCACTTTTTGAAATTGAAATTAGTTCTACTAACCATTTTTTTTTATGACTTATTTTTTCATACATTTTAAATAGGTCAGATGCAAACAAACTTGCTTCAAGCCCACCTGTTCCAGCCCTAATTTCTATAATAGCATTTTTTTTATCAGCTTCATCTTTTGGAAGTAAAAATAATTTTAATTTTTTTTCATTTTTATTGTATTCTAATTTTAATTCATTCAATTCAATTTCAGCCATTTTCTTTAATTCATTATCTGAATTTTTATCCTCCAAAATTTTTTCTAATTCTTTATTATCTTTATCAAATGATATATATTTTTTTGCAATTTCTATAATCTCATTCAAATCAGAATATTCTTTTGATTTTTCTGCAAACATTTTTTTGTCAATATTACCAGAAGATAAATCTTTCTCTAATAATGAATGTTTAATAATTAAATCTTCAATTTTTTTGCTGGGAATCATCTTTTATTATTTTCTATCTCAAAAACTTTTTTCTCAACTTCATAAACAATTTTATTTATCATGTCTTTAGATGAAACTTTTTCTATTTGAATACCAGAAAGATAAAGCATATTACTGCCTTTTCCACCACCAGTAATCCCTATATCGGTCATCGCTGCTTCTCCTGGGCCATTAACCACACACCCTATAACTGATAAAGTTATAGGTGTTTTTATGTGTGAAAGTTTTTGTTCAAGAATTTTTACAGTTTCTATTACTTGAAATCCTTGTCTAGCACATGAGGGGCATGAAATAATTTTTACACCTCTGTTACGTAAATTAAGTGACTTTAAAATTTCATTTCCAATTTTAACCTCTTTCACAGGATCATCTGATAAAGAAACTCTTATTGTGTCACCTATACCATCCAAAAGTAAAGCTCCTAAACCAATTGAAGATTTTATACTTCCTGAGATAAATCCTCCAGCCTCTGTAATACCTAAATGAAGTGGATAATCGCTTACTTTTGAGAGTTGTCTATAAGCCTCGATAGATAAAAAAACATCGGAAGATTTTACGCTGACTTTCAAATTGAAAAAATTCTCATCTTCCATAATTTTTATATTTCTAAGTGCGCTTTCAACTAACGCCTCAGGACAAGGTTCTTTAAACTTTTCCAGAATATCTTTTTCTAAAGATCCCGCATTCACACCAACTCTAATAGAGCAATTATTGTCATTTGCTGCTTTAACAACATCTTTAATTTTATTTTTGTCACCAATGTTTCCAGGATTTATTCTTAGACAGCTTGCTCCGTTTTCTGCTGCTTCAATGGCTCTTTTGTAATGAAAATGAATATCCGCAACAATTGGTAAATTAACATTTTTTATGATTTCTTTTAATGCTTTAGATGATTTTTCATCTGGGCAAGAAACTCTAACTATATCAGCTCCTTCCTCTTCAATTTCGTTTATTTGTTTTATTGTAGCATTAATATCTGTTGTTAAAGTATTAGTCATCGACTGTACTGAAATTGGATGCTCCCCTCCTATTTTTACACTTCCAACATTAATCACTCTTGTTTTTTTTCTCTTGATATCTCTGAATGGTCTAATATTCATTTTATTTATCTAATTTAAATTCATTATGCAAAACATCTAATGCTTTTTTTGAATTTTTTTTATCAATCAATACTGAAATTTTAATTTCAGATGTAGAGATTACTTTAATATTAATTTTTTTATTAGCTAATGCTTGAAACATCCTAAAAGTTACACCAGGTGTTGTTATCATACCTACACCAATAATTGAAATTTTGGAAACATCTTTTTCAAGTACTAATTTTCTAAAATTAATATTTTTATTGTCTTTTAATATTTTTTTTGTCCTGTTCAAATCATCAGTTTTAATTGTAAAAGTTAAATCAGTTTCTTTTCCATTTTGTGAAATATTTTGAACAACCATATCAACATTGATAGAATTTTTTGATAAAGGTTTAAAAATAGACGCTGCTACACCTGGTTTATCTTTTACTCCAACTAGAGTAACTTTTGAATCATTATGAGTAGAAGAAATTCCAGTTATAATCTTATTATTTTTTATATTAGATTTTTTTGTAATTAGAGTGCCTGATTTTTTTACAAATGATGATCTAACTTCTATATTAATTCTATTTAATCTTGCATCTTGAATTGAAACAGGCTGCATTACTTTAGCACCTAGTGATGCCATTTCTAACATTTCTTCATAGGAAATTACTTTAATTTTTTTTGCTTTACTCAATTTATTTGGGTCGGTTGTATAAACTCCTTCAACATCAGTATAAATTACACATCTCAGTGCTTTAAAAAATTTAGCAAGCATTATGGCACTTGCATCAGAGCCACCTCGTCCTATTGTTGTAATTCTTTGATCTAGATTAATTCCTTGGAATCCAGTGATTATTGGTATACCGCCATCTTTAAGATATTTGATAATCTTAATTTTACTTATCTGGTAAATTCTAGAATTTTTATACGAGCCATTTGTAATTATTGGGATTTGCCAAGCTAACCAAGATCTAGATTTAAATCCATTATGGATTAATCTTCCAGCAATTAATGAACAAGCTACCTGTTCACCTGTAGACAATAAAACATCATGCTCAGCATCTGAAAAATTTTCGCTTATTAAATTAGATTTTTTTAACAACTCATTTGTCACACCACTCATTGCAGATGAAACAACAACTACCTTATAATTTTTCTTTTTATAATTACCAATTATTTGAGCAACTTTTTTTATTTTTTCTATTGTCCCTACCGAAGTACCGCCAAATTTTAATACTACAATTTTCATGATAAATTATTTTTCTTAATGTTCAAAATATGTTGATAAAATACATGTTGAATATAAAGTCAATTTACTAATGAAAAATAACACAATTAATAAAAAAGAAATAGAAAAATTTTCTAAAATAGCAGAAGAATGGTGGAATCCTGATGGTAAATTTAAACCTCTTCATAAATTTAATCCAATTAGAATCGCTTACATAAAAGACAATATCCTTAAAAAATTTAAAACTAAGAATATAAAAAGACCTTTAGAAAAAGTAAAAATATTAGATGTAGGCTGTGGTGGTGGCTTACTATGTGAGCCAATGAAAAGACTAGGTGCAGACATAGTTGGGATTGATGCTTCAAAAAAAAATATTGAAATAGCAAAGTTACATGCAAAGAAGAACAAGTTAGATATAAAATATTATTGCACTTCACCAGAAAAATTTAAAACTGATATTAAATTTGATGTAATTTTGAATATGGAAATTGTAGAACATGTTGAAGATGTGGAGTTTTTTTTAAAATCATGCTCAAAACTTTTAAAAAAAAAAGGAATTATGTTTATAGCCACTCTTAACAAAACCTTAAAATCATATGTTTTTGCAATTATTGGTGCCGAATATATAATGCGATGGCTTCCTATAGGTACACATGAGTGGGAAAAATTTATAAAGCCGAAATATTTAGTTGATATCATGAAAAAATATAATTTTAAATTGGATGCAGTAGATGGGATGAAATTCAATCTATTCAAAGATGAATGGTCGGTCAGCTCAGATAAGTCGGTAAACTATATAGGAAGATTTATTAAAAATTAATTTTTTTTGTCTTCTATCCAAGGAATAACTTCTGTATTAATACCTTCCTCTTTAAGCTCTTTAAGCTCTTCGTTTGATGCAGTTCCATAAATTCCTTTGTCTTTTTTTTTTTCATTATAATGGATTGACCTTGCCTCATAAGCAAAATTTTTGCCAACATATTCAAAATTTTTTTTTATAAAATTTTGATATTCTTTAATTTTTTTACTAACTTTATTAAAATTTAAATTTTTTTGTTTAAAATTTCGAATCTTAGATTTACTTATTACTTGAGGAGCCATTAAAGATTTTTCAATCTTTTTTGAATCACAATTGTGGCAAATTAAAAACTTTTTGTTTTTTAGTTTTTCAAATTCATTTGATGATCCAAACCAGCTGTCAAATAATAAATTACAATTTTTACAAATTAGTTTGTATTTAATCATAAAATTTAAATAGTAGTAAATTTTTAAATTTCAATATAATTTAACTTCTATAGTCTGCATTAATCTCAATATATTTTTTGGATAAATCCATTGTATAGGCTGTAAAATTTTTAAATCCATTTGAAATATCTATTTCAATAAAAATATTATCATTTTTCATATAATCAGCTGTTTCATTTTCATTATAATTAATATTAATTTTTCCATTTTGAAAAATATAATTTTCACCAAACTTAATTGATAATTTATCGATATTAATTAATACACCAGCTTTACCTATTGCCATTACAATTCTTCCCCAATTAGGATCCTCTCCAGCTATAGCAGTCTTTACCAATGGAGAATTTGCAATAGAAAAGGCGATTCTTTTAGCATCATTTTCTTTTTTACAATTTTTAACTTTAATTGTAATAAATTTAGAAGCTCCTTCACCATCAGCAACTACTCTTTTTGCTAAATTTAGCAAAACTTTATTTAAAGCTACATCAAATTCTTGAATTTTTTCGTCATTAATATTTTTAATTTTTGAATGTTTTTTTTTACCAGTTGAAAAAATTGAAACCATATCATTAGTACTAGTATCACTATCACAAGTAATAGCATTAAATGTTGTTGAAATATTTTTTTTCAAAAGTTTTTTGAGAACATCATTTGGAATATCAGCATCAGTAAATATATAGCCTAGCGTTGTAGCCATATTTGGTTGAATCATTCCCGAACCCTTTGCTATGCCATAAATTTTAACTAAACTATTTCCTATGTTACACTCCTCCATGGCCATCTTGGGCTGGGTATCAGTTGTCATTATACCAAGAGCTGCCTTCACCCATATATATTTATTTTGTGTGTATTTAATCTTATTTACTAAATCAGAAATTTTAGAGATTATTTTTTCTTCTGGAAACATTTCACCAATTGTTCCTGTGCATCCAAACATTATTTCTTTTGATTTAATTTTTTTTGGAACGTCTTCATCAGTTTTTTGTTTTTCTGTTAATTTTTGAGATATAATCTCTGAGATTTTTTCTAAACCTTTGTATCCTTGTTTTCCAGTAAAACAATTTGCATTTCTAGTATTTACCAATAAAGAAAATACTTTTTTGCATTTATGCTTTAAATTCCATTTTATATTTTCAGATATAATTTTAGACTGAGTGTAAACAGATGCATTATTTGCCCCATCTCTAAAGTAAAACATTACTAAGTCATCTCTAGGATTTTCATATAAATTAGCACTTACAGTGGAAATAGATACTCCATCAATATGATCTAAATCTTGGAATTCCATCATTCTCTTATTTTTTGATTTAGAAGACAAAAAATTTGTTAAATTAATACCCATGCTATTTAAAATATTTATTTAATAATTATATTAAAAGTTATAAGTAAATAATATATCAAATACTAATGTTAAATCCTCTAGGCTTCATTTCAAAGTTCATAAAATCTAGTAATCAAAGAGAACTGGATAGATTTGCTAAAATCGTATCAAAAATAAATAGTTTTGATGATGCCTTTAAAAGACTAGAGGACTCCGATTTTCCAAAAAAAACCGAAGAATTTAAGGAAAAAATTCAAAGTGGAAAAAGTTTAGATGAAATACTTCCTGAGGCCTTTGCGCTAGTAAGGGAGGCATCTAAGAGAACGAGAAATGAACGTCATTTTGATGTACAGCTAATCGGTGGAATAGTTTTGCACGAAGGAAAAATATCTGAAATGAGAACTGGTGAAGGTAAAACTTTAACAATTACTTTGGCTGCTTATCTAAATGCACTGCATGGTAAAGGAGTTCATATAGTAACAGTAAATGATTATTTGGCAAAAAGAGACTCTGAAGAGATGGGAGTTATATATAGTTTTTTAGGTCTTAAATCAGGATTTATTAATAACTATCAAAATGATACTGAAAGAAAAAAAAATTATAATTGTGATATAACTTATGCAACAAACAGTGAACTGGGTTTTGATTATCTTAGAGATAACATGAAATATTCTAAAGAAGAAATGGTTCAAAGAGATCATTTTTTCTCAATTGTTGACGAAATAGACTCCTGTTTAATTGATGAAGCTAGAACACCGCTCATAATCTCTGGAGGTGCAGAAGATAAAACCAGTCAGTATTTAGCAATTGATAAATTAATTAAAAATTTGAAAAAAACAGATTATGAAATTGATGAGAAAGATCGAAATATTCTGCTTACAAATGAAGGAATAAATAATGTAGAAAAAATTTTTTCTAATGCCGGGATATTAAAGAATAATAACTTTTATGATCCAGAAAATTTAAGTTTAGTCCATCATGTAAATCAGGCTCTTAGAGCTAATCATTTATTCGAAAAAGGGAAAGATTATATTGTACAAAATAATAACTTAAAAATTATAGATGAGTTAACTGGAAGAATTCTTGAAGGTAGAAGGTTTGGAGATGGTCTGCATCAAGCATTAGAGGCTAAAGAAAAAATTGAAATACAACCAGAAAATCAAACACTAGCATCTATCACTTACCAGAATTATTTCAAATTATATAAAAAAATTTCTGGATGCACAGGTACTGCCATAACTGAGTCTGAAGAATTTTTTGAAATTTACAATTTACAAGTAATTGTAATTCCAACAAATAAGAAAATGATAAGAAATGATTTTAATGATCAAATTTTTAGAACCGAAAATGAAAAAAACTTAGCAATAGTTAATAAAATTAAAGAAACAAATGAAAAAGGTCAGCCACTTCTTATATTTACATCCAGTATCAATAAATCGGAAATTTACTCAAAGCTTCTTAAAAATTTAGGTATTAAACACGAAGTTTTAAATGCAAAAAATCATGAGAATGAAGCTGAGATTATTGCTAATGCTGGAAAAGAAGGTTCAGTTATAATCACAACAAGTATCTCAGGAAGAGGTGTGGATATTCAATTAGGAGGAAAAAAGGGCTCAATAAACGAAAGTGAACTAGAAAAACAAAAAGAAAAAATTAAATCACTTGGTGGTCTTTTTGTAATTGGTACAGAAAGAATGGAATCAAGAAGAGTGGATAATCAAGCAAGAGGTAGAGCAGGAAGACAGGGTGATGAAGGAAGCTCAATTTTTTATGTAAGTTTAGAAGACGATTTAATGAGAATTTTTGGTTCAGAGTCTATGAATAATATCTTACAAAAATTGGGTCTTAAAGATGGAGAAAGTATTGACCATCCTTGGATAAATAAGGCTTTGGAAAGAGCACAACAAAAAGTTGAAGCAAGAAACTTTGATATTAGAAAAACTTTGATTAAATTTGACAACGTTCTTAATGATCAAAGACAGGTCATTTTTTCTCAAAGAAAAGAGGCAATGAATAGTGATAAAATTTTTGAATATTCTGAGGATTTTTTAGAGGAGATTATTGAGAGTCTTATAAGACTAAAAATTAAAAAACAATCCAATCCGAATAATCATGAATTTGACAATAAAACTAAATTAATTTTAGGTAAAAATTTTGAAGAGAAAGAATTAAATAATCTTTACCTACTAGGTGATAAGGAATTTAAAAACAAAATAATTGAAAAGTTCAGAGAGACCCGTGATGAAAGAATCAAAATTATTGGGTTGGATGAATCTAAGGAAGTAGAGAAAAGAATTTTTTTACAGACAATAGATTTAAATTGGAAATCTCATATTCAATATTTAGAACAATTAAGGCAGGTAATTGGTTTAAGATCTTATGGACAAAGAGACCCTCTTATTGAATATAAAAAAGAGGCATTTAATTTATTTGAAAGTTTGCTTAAAAAATTAAAATTAGATTTTATTACAATTTTGATAAATTTAAAAGTAGTTCAAAAAGAGGAAAATCAAAGTAATAAACTAGATAATTCACAAGTTTTAGATAATCCTAAATGCCTATTAATTGTTAAAAAAAATCAAAAAATATCTCGAAATGATAGATGTGAAGCAACAGGCAAAAAATTCAAAAATTGTTGCGGATCTTTATAAATAAATAAATAATAAAATAGATAAAAATAAAAGTGTTCCTATTATCGAAAAAAGAATTTTTTTAGATTTATATATTTTTTCAAGATTATTACTTTTAATTTGTAAATTGCTCAGATCTTCTAAATTATTCATAAAACCTTTACTTCTTCCTATTCTTAAAAACTTATTTTTTCTATTATTAAAAATTTCATCTCCACTCATCGTTTTAAAAAAATCTAAATTTTTTGATATAGAGTCTTTGAGCTCTTGAAGAATGAAATTCTTATCTCTATGTGCTCCTCCATAGGGCTCTTTTATAATTTCATCGATAATTTCGAGCTCAAGCAAATCTTTTGCAGAAAGTTTCATTGCTTTTGCTGCATCAAGCATCTTTTTTGGATCTCTCCATAATATTGTAGCACACCCCTCAGGTGATATGACTGAGTATATGGCATTTTCCAACATTAAAACTTTATTTGAAGAAGCCAAAGCTATAGCTCCCCCAGAACCACCTTCACCAATAATAATTGCCAGAGTTGGAACTTTAAGTTTCATACAACACTCAATTGATTTTGCGATTGCCTCTGCTTGGCCTCTTTCCTCTGCACCAACACCAGGGTAAGCTCCTGGAGTATCTATAAATGTAATAATCGGAATATTAAACTTATCAGCTAGTTTCATTAATCTAATAGTTTTTCTATAGCCTTCTGGTCTCATCATTCCAAAATTTCTATTTATTCTAGAGTCAAGGTCATCACCTTTTTCTTGTCCTATTATCAAAACTGATGTTCCCTGAAACTTACCAAATCCAGTTATAACAGATTTGTCTTCACCATAATGTCTATCACCAGATAATGGGATAAATTCTTCAAAAAGATTATCTATAAAAAATTTTGATTTTGGTCTTTCTTCATGACGTGCAACCATAGTTGTTTGCCAAGGATCTAGGTTGGAATAAGTCAATTTTAGCTTCTCATCTAATTCAATTTGCATCTTAGAAATTTTTTTTGTGTCCACCTCTGAAAGGCCACCCTCATTATAAGGATCTTTTAATTTTTCAATTTCATTCTCTAAATCTTTAATTTCATTTTCAAAATTAAGATAATTTTTCATAAGGTTATATACCTATTACATATATGTTAAAAATGACAATAAAATGTCATGCTACTATTAATTATTTGACTTAATTTTACAGTAGTTTTACAAAAGATAACATGTCCATAAAATACTTAAATGTAAACAATCTAAAAGTTTCTCAAACTTTATTGTCTTTTGTTAACAATGAATTGTTAAATGATACTGAAATATCACCAGAAAAATTCTGGACAGATTTTGATAAGATTGTTCATGAACTTGCACCAAAAAATAAGGAACTGATTTCAGTAAGAAAAGATTTACAAAAAAAAATAAATGAATGGCATAAAAAAAATAGAGGAAATACAATTCATATTGAGGAATATAAAAAATTCTTGAAAGAAATAGGTTATTTGAAAGATGAAGGGCCTGATTTTCAAATTGAGACCAATAATGTAGACAAGGAAATTTGCGAAATTGCAGGACCACAATTAGTAGTACCAATTATGAATTCTAGATATGCGCTAAATGCTGCAAATGCTAGATGGGTAAGCTTGTATGACAGTTTATACGGAACAAATATTATTGAGTCAGATGAGGGTGGTAGCGAAAGATATGATCCTCTCAGGGGACAAGAGGTCATAAAATATGTTAGAGAATTTTTTGACAAGTATATTCCTATTGATGGCACAAGTTGGAAAAATATCGCTGCCCTCAAAGTAATAAATAAAGATCTGATTATTCAAAAAGATGATTATGAATATACATTAAAAGATAAAAATAAATTTGTAGGCCACAGAGGTGATGCAAATAAACCTTCTGCAATTATAATCAAAAACAATAATCTTCATTTTGAAATAATAATTAACCCAAAAGCATTCAGTGCAGCTCACGATATTGCGGGAATTAGTGATGTTATAGCAGAGTCTGCTATTTCAACTATCTGTGATAACGAAGATAGTGTTGCAGCTGTCGATGCTGAAGATAAAGTTGCTTGTTATAAAAATTGGTTAGGTTTAATGAAAGGAGATTTAAAAGTTCAATTTGAAAAAAATGGAAAAAATTTAGAGAGAAAATTAAATCCTGATAGAAGTTATATTTCCAAAGAAGGCAAAGGATTGAAATTACATGGAAGAAGTTTGTTATTAATAAGAAATGTTGGTCATCTGATGACTAGTTCATCAATTATTTTGAAAGATGGTAGTGAAGTACCAGAGGGAATCATGGATGCGTTTATTACAACAGCTGCAGCATTACATGATTTAAAGAAAAAAAGAAACTCAAGAACTGGCTCTATTTATATCGTAAAACCAAAAATGCATGGACCAGATGAAACTGCTTTCACTGATTTAATATTTTCAAAAGTTGAAGAAGTGTTAGGCTTGAAAAAGTTTACATGCAAGATTGGAATTATGGATGAAGAAAGAAGGACTTCAGCAAATCTTAAAGAATGTATTAGATCATTAAAAAATAGAGTCTTTTTTATAAACACTGGATTTCTAGATCGGACAGGTGATGAAATACATACATCTATGGAGGCAGGTCCGATGATAAAAAAAGGAGATATGAAATTATCTAAATGGATTTCAGCTTATGAGAATAATAATGTTGATATAGGTCTAAAATGTGGATTTTCAGGCAAAGCACAGATTGGCAAAGGTATGTGGGCAATGCCAGATAAAATGAAAGAAATGTTAGAGGATAAAATCAATCATTTAAAAGCTGGTGCAAATTGTGCTTGGGTTCCTTCACCTACAGCAGCATCACTTCACACACTTCATTATCATCAAATAAATATTTTTAATGAACAAAAAAAAATTTTAAATCGAGAAAAAGCAAGTTTAGATGATCTTTTGACAATACCTGTAGCAGATAGACCAAATTGGTCTGTAGATGAAATTAATAATGAAATCTCAAATTCTGCGCAAACTCTACTAGGATATGTTGTGAGATGGATTGATCAAGGAGTAGGTTGCTCTAAAGTCCCAGATATAAATAATGTTGGACTTATGGAGGATAGAGCTACTTTAAGAATTTCATCACAGCATATTTCAAACTGGATACACCATGGAATTACTACAAAAATTCAAGTGATGGAAATCATGAGACAAATGGCAAAAGTTGTAGATGAACAAAATAAATTTGACATAAATTATGAAAAGATGACCGATAATTATGAAAAATCTTTAGCTTTTAAAACAGCATGTGATTTAATATTCAAAGGTAAGGAACAGCCCTCAGGTTACACAGAGCCTCTTTTGCATCTGAATAGATTAAAAAAAAAAATTATTCAGAGTTAGAATTTAATTTAGACCTATTTTTAAAAGCAGAAAATAAAGTTCCATCATCTAAACTTTCTATTTCCCCTCCTATTGGAAGTCCTTGAGCTAATTTTGTTACTTTTGCATTAGTATTTTTAAGGCTGTCTTTAATATAATATGCAGTTGTTTGACCTTCAACAGTAGCACTAGTAGCTAAAATTACTTCCTCAATTTTGTCTCTATTAACTCTTTCTACCAATGAGTCGATCAATAAATCCTCTTTTCTGAGACCTGCAGAAGAAATTGTTCCCCCTAAAATATGAAAATATCCATGAAATATGTTTGAATTTTCAATGGACCATTGATCAGCAATATCTTCAACAACACATATTTTATTAAACTTATCATTTGTATTTTGACAATTAAGACAATCATCTTTATTTGATTTTAAAGATCCACATAAGCTACATCTTGTTACATTTTTGTAAACTTGAGCTAAAGTGTTTGCCATTGGCTTTACTAGTTCATCTCTGTTATTGATTAATTTTAAAACTATCCTTTTTGCAGATTTAGGACCTAATCCTGGTAATTTGGAAATCAATTTAATTAAATCTTCTATCTCATTAATTTTTTGCATTTCTTAAAGCGGCCACTTAAATCCTGGAATTCCAAAACCACCAGTAGCTTTTGAAATTTCTTCATTTG
This sequence comes from uncultured Pelagibacteraceae bacterium, assembly GCA_902555945.1. Taxonomy (GTDB): domain Bacteria; phylum Pseudomonadota; class Alphaproteobacteria; order Pelagibacterales; family Pelagibacteraceae; genus Pelagibacter. The sequence goes on from CACDUS010000003.1 coordinate 25,135, forward strand.
TTTTAGTTTTGAGTTGAGCTTTAGCGTTATTGTGTGCAGCAACTATTAAGTCTTCAACGATAGATTTTTCCTCTTTCAAAATATCATCAGAAATTTCAACTTTTTGTAATTCACCTTGTCCATCTAAAATTACTTTTACTGAATTTGATCCCGAAACCCCCTCTACTCTAATTTTTTTTATATTCTCCTGACTCTCTTTCATTTTCTGCTCAAGTTCTTTTGCTTTATCTAATATTTTGTTAAAATCAGTCATTTAATCCTTTAATTTTTTTGAAGTAACATCAATCAAATTTACATCAGAAAATTTATCAAGCACTCTTTTATATAATTCAGAATTTTCAACTTCTTTAAAAATTTGATCTTTTTGATTTTTTTCTTTTTCTTTAATTGATATTTGTCCTTTCATTTTACTAAAAGATATTATCCATCTTTGACCAGTCCATTCAAAAAGTTTAAGTGATAAATCTTTTACAAAATTTTTATCAAGATTATCATTAAAAGATATTTCTATTATGTGTTTTTCAAAACTTACTAAATTTACGTTTTTTTCAAGCTCATATTTAAGTTTAATTTCTTTTTTTTCGCTACAAATTTCTATAAGTTCATTAAATGAGTTTATAGAAATTTTACCCTGAACTTTTGTCTCTTTTTGTATTTCTGGTTTTAATTTTTTTTCTTGAGAAATATTCTTTATTTGATTTATTGTTTCAATTTTAAAATTAGACTCAATACTTTTTTCTTCTCTTTTTTTTATTGAAGTATCATTTTTTTCAATTTGAGTTTTATCTTCAAAAATATCATTTTGTGGTTTAAATGAGTTAAGATGTATTAATCTCATTAAAAACATTTCTATAGACAAATTTTGATTAGATACAATATCTAATTCCTCAATAGTTTTAATTGTAAACTGCCAAAAAAGAATCAATGTTTTACTATCAATATTATTCGATAATTCTTTTATTGTTGAAAATTCTTCATCGTTCAATGAGAAATTTGTACTTTCTAAGGTTAGAGATTGTATATTTTTAAAGTAATAAACAAGCTCAAGAAAATCGTTTATAAAAACTTTTGGCTCTATCCCTTGGTTATAAATTTGCCTATATTTGTCTATAACTTTTTTTTCATCACCTTTTAATATTAATTTAAATGTCTCTATTAATTGAGATTTGTCGAAATAACCAAAAACTTTTTGAGCAGTATCTAAATCTAATTCTTTTGAACTATCTAGAGTAAGCAAACCTCTATCTAGTAAAGACAATGCATCTCTTACAGATCCCTCAGATATTTTTACGATTAACCTTAGTGCATCATCAGTTATTCTTCTATTTTCTTTTTTAATAATACTCTTTAAAAAGTTTAATAATTCACTAGATCTAATTCTTGATAGATCGAATCTTTGACATCTAGATACTACAGTCACCGGAATTTTTTTTAGCTCTGTAGTTGCAAATATAAATTTTAGATATTGAGGTGGTTCTTCCAATGTTTTTAATAGTGCATTAAATGCTTGTTTACTTAGCATATGCACCTCATCAATAATAAATATTTTATATTTAGATGATGTTGGACCATATCTAGAAAACTCAATTAAATCTCTTACATCGTCGACACCAGTTTTACTTGCAGCATCCATTTCTAAAACATCTATGTGATTTGAGTTCGTAATAGCTTCACAATTATCACAAAGTTCATCTTTGCATAAATTTTCTAAACCATTCATACAATTTAATGATTTTGCTAAAATTCTTGCAATTGTCGTTTTGCCAACACCTCTAATCCCAGTAAAAAGATATGCATTTGGAACTCTATCAGACTTAATTGAGTTTTTAATTGTTTCGGAAACAATATCTTGACCAATTAAATCATCAAATGACTGTGGTCTATATTTTAATGCAAGTACTTTTGAAGTTTTGTTCATTTCATATTCCTTAGGAGACTAGAACCTGAATAACTGTCTCTACGACTGCTTCCGTTAAGATCTGGTCGGGTTCAAGCAGCACCCACCTCTAGCCTCCAAGAACTATTATAGCAGTAATGATTTCCAATCTACAAGAAAAGATTAAAAAATTATTTTTCTCTTTGTTTGTCCGCTTCAAAAACACCTAGGACGTGAAAATCCTGACAATGTAATCCTAATTCTTCTAAAGATTTTTGAACTTTTGGATCCTCAATATGTCCATCTAAATCACACAAGAAAAAAAAAGAATCAAAAGTATTTTTTTCTGGATAACTTTGTAATTTTGTTAAATTAACTCCATTAATTGCAAATCCACCTAGAGATTGATAGAGGGCAGCTGGTTTACTTTTAAGTTTGAATAAAAAAGAAGTAATATATTTTTTATCTTTAAAATCAGGTTGAGATATATTTTTTCCCATAACTAAAAATCTTGTAAGATTACCTTTTTCATTTTCGATATTTTTTTTAATTATTTCTAGTTTATAAGTTTTTGCACTTAAAGATGATGCAATAGCTGCTTTGGACTTATCTTTTTGTGCAGAAATCATTTCTGCAGAGCCAGCTGTATCAGCTCTTACATGTTCAACCAAATTATTTGATTTAATAAATTTAGAGCATTGAGACAAAGCTTGACCGTGAGAATATACCTCTTTTACATCAGTAATTTTTGTTCCTGGAAGACCAAGTAAATTGTGTTCAATTTTTTGAAAATACTCAGAATAAATATTTAGCCTATATTCGAATATTAAATATTCTATACCTATATTTCCTGTAATTCTATTTGACTCTGGAATTATTATTTTTGAATTAGTGTCTTTGGATGCTTTTAAAAAACATTCATCAAATGTTTTACATGGAAAGATTTCAGCCTCAGGGTCAATTGATAATGCTGCTAAATGTGAGTATGCACCGAAAGTTCCTTGAAAGTAAATTTTATTCATTAGGACTTATATTCCATTATCTTTTTTATGGCCACAAAATCCTCCTCTGTGTCAACTCCTATTGGAGATGATTCTGCAAGACCAACATTGATATTTATATTGTTATCTAATGCTCTAAGTTGCTCTAAATTATTTTTTATCTCATTCATTGATTGATTAAAAGATACAAATTTTTTTAATGTATCTACTTGATAACAATAAATTCCTAAGTGGTGGTAGATGTTTTGACTTTCATTAGAAATAATTCTCGTAAAATTTTTTGCAATGGGAAAGTTCGACTTATTTAAGTTTTCCTTTGTAATTACTTTTACTATATTTTGATTTCCAAAAATTTCTTTTTTATTGATCACTGAGGCCAATGTTCCTAGTTCAGATTGAGATTTGACCATATGATTATTTAAATTTTTTATATCGTCGATATTCATTAAAGGTTCATCTCCTTGAAGGTTCATTATAATATCAATTTTTGAGCTATCAATTTTCTGTAAAGCCTCGGATATTCTATCAGTTCCAGTTTTGTGGGTATTTTTTGTTATTATTGCTTGACCACCATTTCGTTTAACATCTTCTAGTATCTCTTTATCTTCTGTTGCAACAATTACTTCCCCAATATTTGCTTGCTCTGCTTTCTTAAAAACATGGCTAATTATAGATAAACCATTTATTTTTAATAATGGTTTACCAGGCAATCTGGTCGCTGATAATCTTGAAGGAATTATAATTAATGTTTTCATTGGTTTTTTAATTAATTATTAAAGTATAAGCAGAGGCAAAAATGTACATTAAAATTTATAAGCAATTTTTTATTTATAGTGTTATACGTTCAAAACAATTTTTAATAAAATGGATTCTTTTGAAATAAATAAGATAGTAGCAGCCATATTAATGGTTGCTCTCCTAATCATTGGTATTGGTAAACTATCAGATGTAATATTTTACGTTGAAAAACCTAAAACACCAGCTTATCTGGTTGAGGTTGAGCAAGCTTCTGCAACTGACACACAATCTAACTCTGAAACCTCAGAAGAAAAAATTGATATAAGCGCTTTAATGGCAATGGGAGATCTTGCTACTGGAGAAAAAGTTTTTAAAAAATGTGCTGCTTGTCACTCAATCGCAAAAGGAGGAAAAAATAACATTGGTCCTGCTTTATATAATGTTGTTGGAAGAAAAGTTGGTGCAATAGATGATTATAAATATTCAAGTGCACTTTCTGAGTATGGTAAAGAATGGTCCTTTGAAGAATTGAATGGTTATTTAATCAGACCAGCAAAATGGATTAAAGGAACTAAAATGGCTTTTGCCGGATTAAGAAAAGAAAAAGATAGAGCGTCAGTAATATTATATTTAAATCAAAATTCCGACAATCCTTTACCATTACCTTAATTTTCCAAAACAATATAATAAAATACTTTTTTGAACATGAACTCTGTTCATTGCTTGAAGCCATACATGTGAGTGTTTTCCTAAAAAAACATCCTCAGAAACTTCATTACCTCTTGGAAGACAATGAAGAAATATGAAATTTTTATTTGCAAGGTTAGTTAATTTTTTATCTATTCTAAAACTTTTAAACGTCTTTATTTTTTTTTTCTTATTAACTTTGTCATTTAAAGATATGACTTTGTCAGAAAATATAACATCTGCACCTTTAATCGCTTTTTTTGGATCATTGTATATATAAATTTTTTTTTTATTTTTTTTGACCCAATTTCTAACTTCTTGTCCTGGTTCAAATTTTTTTGGACAACCAATACTTAATTTAAATGAAAATTTTACTGAGGCAGCAATTAAACTATTTAGAACATTGTTTGAATCACCAATCCAACAAATATTTAATTTTGAAATAGGCTTTTTTTTTATTTCCTCAACTGTAAAAATATCAGATAATATCTGCGTTGGATGAGATGAAGGGCTCAGACCATTAATGATTGGTATTGATAAAAATTTTTTAAAATCTTCAATTTTCTTATCACTATCTGTTCTTAGCATGAATCCATCGCCATAAGTAGAAAGAACTTTAGCTGTATCAGCAATACTTTCTCCTCCTTGGCCAAGATGGAGTTCGTTAGAGCGTAAAGTTAAAGTACCTCCTCCAAGCTGTTTTATTGCTAAATAAAAACTTATTCTTGTCCTAGAACTTGCTTTCTCAAACATTTGAATTAAAATTTTTCCTTTAAGAGGAGCTCCTTTGTCTATATCTAAAGCACTTAATTTTTTTCTTAAGTTTTTTCTTCTTTTTGCATCCGCAATAATTTTTTTAAGATCTTTTGTTGCAATGTCTTTTAAGTTAATAAAATGTCTCATATTATTTTGTTTCAGTGCAGACTTTATCTATTATTTTTAAGGCTTGATCTATTTCATTTTTTTTTACATTCAATGGTGGTAAAATCCGTACAACATTCTCGGCAGCACGTATAGTTAACAATTTATTATCAATTAATTTTTTTATAAATTTTGTCTGATTTTTGTGAATTTGTATTCCAATTAATAAACCTCTTCCTCTTATTTCTCTAATAATTGTAGGGTGCTTTTCCCTTAATTTATTTAATTTAAAAAAGAAATATTTTGATAAATATTTAACATTATTCAAAAACTTTTTATTATAAACAATGTCCATAATTTTATTTCCTACTGCCATAGCTAAGGGATTACCTCCAAAAGTTGAACCATGGGTCCCTGGTATCATTCCTGAAGCAACCTTTTTATTCATAAGAACTGCACCAATAGGAAATCCACCTCCGATTCCTTTAGCTATTGGTACTATATCTGGTTTAACTTTAGATTTTTCAAAAGCAAAGAAATCACCTGAACGAGCAATTCCACATTGCACCTCATCAAGAATTAATAATATCTTTTTTTTATCACATAATTTTCTCAACTCTTTCAAACACCAATCTGGTATTACTTTGATACCCCCTTCACCCATAATCGGTTCAATCATTATCGCTGCTGTGTTTTTACTAATTCCTTTTTTTAGAGATTTATGATTTCCAAAAATAAAATGATCAAATCCGGGTACTTTTGGGCCAAATCCCTCTACCATTTTTTTAGATCCGCTAGCAAAAATTGCAGCAATTGTTCTTCCGTGGAACGAATTTTTAACACACAAAATTCTATTTTTGTTAGGTTTACCAATAGAATAAAAATATCTTCTAGCAACCTTAATTGCGGCTTCTGTAGCTTCGGTCCCACTATTTTGAAACATTACAAAATCTGCAAACGTTCTTTTGCACAATTTTTTAGCTAATTTTTCTCCCTCTGGAATTTGAAAAGCGTTAGAAACATGCCAAAGTTTTTTTGATTGATCTTTTATTACTTTAACTAATTTTGGATTAGCGTGCCCCAAACAATTCACAGCAATACCTTGTACAAAATCTAAATATTTGGTTCCCTTTGAAGTATATAAGTATGCACCTTTTCCTCTTTCAAATGAAATTTTTTTTCTGTTATAGTTTTTTGCTAAATAGCTCATAATTTTTCTACTCAAAACTTTGTATAAACAAAAATATTAAATACAAGTTAGGATTGAATAACTTATTAAATAATTTCATTAAATAATTGTTGATAACTCTTATTAAAATGTTGTTTAATTTAATTTTATATCAGTATATTGTGTTTTTATAAACTAGTAACACTAAATATTGATGTAAATGAGCTGGACAGAAGAAAAAGTTAACAAATTAAAAGAATTATGGGGCAAAGGAAACACTGCAAGTCAGATTTCCGAGATAATAGGAGGTGTGAGCAGAAATGCTGTTATTGGCAAAGCCCATAGACTTAACTTATCTGCAAAAATTAAAACCAGATCAGCAGTATCAAATAAAAGTTTAGAAAAATCTTTTGGAAACGATACTAATCTTAACAGAAAATCGAGAAAAAGTAGATTTAAATCGCTACTAATTGATAAAGATTTTGAACCTGAAAATCCAAAACAATTAGAGGAACTTGATGAAAGTGTATGTAAGTGGCCAATAGGACACCCAAATGAAGACTCATTTTATTTTTGTGGAAGATCATCATTGAAAGATTTTTCTTACTGTAAATTACATATATTATATGCATATCAACCAAAAGGTAAAAAAGAAGATGTGGCTGAAAAAGAAGAAGAGGTTGTTGTGCTTGGAAAAAAAATTCAATCAGCCTAAAAGTGAAAGATCTTGTAATTACTGTTCAATCTTAGTTTTATAATTTTTTACAGAAAATTGTCCACCCTCTCTCCACATATAACAATATTTTTCAACTTCCTTTAAAAAATATCTTGTACTAGGTACATTAATTTGAAAATTAGTTTTATATTTACCAGATGGTAGATTGTCATATTTCAAAAGTCTAAGCTGATCTTGAGTTATCAAAGGCTTCGGAAAAATTTGAAAAAACTTTGCAGAGAGGTTAGCAACAAAAAAAGGGAGTGGTATTAAAATTCTTTTTTTTTCTATTAATTCTAATAATTTTTCTAAAATTTCTTTGAATGAAAATGTTTCAGGGCCAATGCATTCAATAATATTTGAATTAATATTATTCGAAATTACATTAAAAATTATTTCGGTTAAATCGGAGCAATGAATAGGAACAAATTTTGTTTTTCCTGAATAATAAAGAGGAAACATTGGAAGTCTGTTAAGCATAGTCATAAAGTTTGTTGTGAAATTATCATCTACAGAATAGACTATAGATGGTCTCAAAATAGTTGCCAATGGAAAATTATTTAATATATTTTTTTCTCCTTCTAATTTACTTTTTGCGTAATTCGAGTCAGTAGCTTGATTAATTCCCAAAGCAGAAAGGTGTATAAAATTTTTAATATTATACTCCTTACAAAGTTTAGCTAATATTGAAGGAAACAATGAGTGTATATTATCAAAGGTATTTCCTTTTTTACTTTCGTATAATATCCCAATCAGATTTATACAAATATCTGCTTTTTCAAAAAGTTTTCTAATTCTATTTTCATCAAAAATTTTTGCTTCCACAATATCAATATATCCAGCATTTGCTTGGGTTTTAATAACGTAGCTTTTTTGATGAATATTCCTAGTAACTACAGTTACCCTATAGTTATTTTTCGTCAATTTTCTAATCAAGTGTCTTCCTATTTGTCCACTACCACCAAAAATTAGACAATTTTTTTCTTTCATATATAAATATTTAAAAAATGAATATTGATATTAAACTTCATGAAAATGATTTACCAGATGATTTAAATTTAGGCAATCTAATAGCAATGGACTGTGAATTTATGGGTCTAAATGTAAATCGCGATCCTCTTTGTCTAATTCAAATTTCATCAGGAAATTTTGATGCACATATCATACGACTAGATAGAACAAGTTATGATGCTCCAAATCTAGTTAAAGTTTTATCTAATAATAAAATAACTAAAATTTTCCATTATGGAAGGGCAGATATTGCTCATATAAAATACTATTTAAAAACTGATACAAATAATGTACTGGATACAAAAATTGCTTCTAAACTAGCACGTTCATATTCTGATAATCATTCACTTAAGACTTTAATCAAAGAATTCATAAATGTTGACATAAGTAAACAATTTCAAAGCTCTGATTTTGGAGGAGAGTTATCACAAGCACAGTTAAAATATTGTGCCAATGACGTAATTTATCTGCATAAAATTCATGACGAATTAACTAAAATACTTGTAAGAGAAAAAAGAAATGAACTTTATAAAGATTGTTTAAAATTTCTAAAAACTAGGGTTGATCTAGATTTATCATTATTTAAAGAGGATATTTGGTCACATTAAAATGATATGAAGAAGAATTATTCAAAAATAGGTAAAGATGTAATTGATTTAGAGATTAATGCATTAAAGAAAGTAAAAAAAATAATTGGTAAATCTTTTAATGAAGCCATTGACTTGATAAGTAAATGTAAATCAAAAGTAATTCTCTGCGGAGTAGGTAAAAGTGGTTTAATAGCAGCGAAAATCTCAGCGACCTTATCTTCTGTTGGAACTTCATCATTTACAATTTCTGCAAGCAATAGTTCACATGGTGATTTGGGTTCAATTTCAAAAAAAGATATTTTGATTTTAATAAGCTATTCTGGAAATACAGAAGAGCTTAAGAATATAATACAATATGCTAATAGATATGGAATAAAACTTATTGGGATTATGTCGAAAAAAAATTCTCTATTATACAAAAATTCAAATATAAAATTATTACTTCCAGAAGTAAAAGAATCAGGTTATGGAATTGTTCCGACTTCCAGCACAACGGCACAATTAGCGTTAGGTGATGCACTTGCAATTACATTAATGTATCAAAAGAAATTTGGGAAACTAGACTTTAAAAAATTTCATCCATCAGGAAGTCTTGGCAAAAAACTTAAAACTGTAGAAGATATTATGTTAACAAAAAACAAAATACCTTTCATTGATGAAAACTCATCTTTTAATGAAGCAATTAAACTAATAAACTTAAAAAAACTTGGTGTGGCTATTGTAAGAAATAAAAAAAAAGAAACAATAGGTATTTTTACTGATGGTGATATTAAAAGATCTCTCCAATATCAAAAAAATCTTAAAGATTTAAAGATAAAATCTTTTATGACGAAAAAACCAATATCTGTAGATAAAGATATTTTGGCCGCTAAAGCAATTGCAATTATGAATGAAAAAAAAATAACAAGCTTATGTGTGCATTCAAAAGTAAATAAAAAAAAAACTATAGGAATTATTCATATACATAACCTAATAAGCATGAGTTCAATTTAGTTGATGGGGAAAAAAAAATTAATTCAAATTATATTATTTTTATCTCTATTATTAGTTACTTTTGTTGTCTTTAATACTTATTATAAAAAAGATGAAACAATTAGAAAATCTACAAAAGAGATTGAGGCCAACAATCCGGATATCGATCAATCTGATGAGGGAAAAAATATCATTAAAGATATTAAATACACCTCGAATAATACTAACGGGGATTTTTTTGAAATTCTAGCAGATTATGGTGAACCAAGCAAAGAGATAACCGATTTAATGTTTTTAACAAATGTAAAAGCAAATATCTTTTTAAAAAATAAATCAGATATCAAACTTACTTCTGATTTTGCAAATTTTAATACTAAAACTTTTGAAACGACATTCATAAATAATGTCAAAATTTTAAGAGATGACGAAACAATACTAGGAAATGAACTCTATTTAGTTTTTGATCAAACAGAAGAAAAGCTGAAAGATAAGCCAAATATTGATCAAAACTTAATAAGAATTTCTGAAAATGTAATTATTAAAAAACCTGGATATATACTTAAAGCTGATATATTAGAAATTGATCTAATTACAAAAAATATAAAAGTTTATATGAATGATAAAGAAAATAGAGTACAAGCGAAGAGTAAATTAAACTAAATGTCAGTTGTTAAAAAGTTTAGAATTACAAAAATTAAAAATAGCAAACCTTTAATTTCTTTAAAAAAGATTTCATTATCTTTTAAAAAAAATCATCTAATATTAGACAATATATCTTTAGATATATCAAAAGGACAAGTAATAGGGCTCCTTGGACCTAATGGTGCAGGGAAATCTTCTTTAATGAATTTAATCACTGGGGTTATAAAACCAAATTATGGAAATATTATTATTAATAATGAAGATATTACTCAATTTCCTATTTATGTAAGAACAAAAAAATTTAAAATTTCCTTTGTTCCTCAAATTGGTGGTTATTTTTCAGATTTAAGCGCTGAAGACAATCTTAATGCAGTAGGAGAAATTTTAATAAAAGATATAAAAAAAAGAAAATTAAAAATTGAAGAGTTAATTTCAAAGTTTGAACTTGATGCTATAAGGAAAGTTGAAGCCAAATTTTTAAGCGGTGGTATGAAACGAAGACTTGTAATCGGTATGTCATTACTGGGTGAGCCAGAAATATTACTAATGGACGAGCCATTGGCTGCGTTAGATCCGCAAACAATTCAAATGTTACAAACAATTATTATTAAACTCCAATCAGAATATAATTTGACAATTTTGATAACAGATCATCAGGCGAGAGATTTGCTCGTAGTTTGTGATAGAGCAGTAATACTTTCCAATTCAAAAATAGTTGCAGAGGGAACACCAAATCAACTAATGCAAAATGATAATGCTGCCAAGTATTATTTTGGTGATAATTTTAAATTTAAATAATTTTTTAGTGTCAAAGTTTATTCTTATTAAAAAAAAAATAGATCCTTTTAAAAGAAAAACTTTAACTATGCCTGGCGACAAATCAATAAGTATTAGATTTATATTATTATCTTCTTTAACCAAAGGTAGATGCACTTCATATAATTTATTAAAATCTGAAGATGTAAATAGTGCTATAAAATGTATTAGAAAACTTGGTATTAAAATACATTTAAAAAAATCTTATTGTGAGGTTTATGGTAAAGGATTATTTGGTTTTAAATATAAAAAAAATTTGATTTTAGATGCAGGTAATTCAGGTACTACCGCGCGTTTAATATGTTCAGCTTTGGTTGATACAGAATACCCCATAAAAATAACAGGTGATAAATCTCTAAGATCAAGAGATATGAAAAGAATAATTCAACCACTTAAATTATTTGGTGCAAAATTTAAAGATAATAATGGCAGACTTCCGCTCTTAATTAGAGGTTCAAAATTTACCAAAGCAATTAATTTTACAGAAAACTTAGGTTCTGCTCAATGTAAATCAGCAGTAATGATTGCTGCACTAAAAACTAACGGTATCACAAAAATAAAAAGTTTACCCTCAAGAAATCATACAGAATTAATTTTTAAAAATGTTTTAAAAGTTCCTATTAAAGTTAAACATAAAAAAAAATATGATTTTATTGAGGTTAAAGGAAATAAGGAAATTATGCCCTTTAACTACAAAATACCAGGTGATATTTCTTCTGCATCATTTTTTATAGTTTTAACCTTACTTTCTAAAAACTCTAAATTAATATTAAGAAATGTTAATTTAAATCCATCAAGAACTGGAATAATAAAAATTCTTAATATGATGGGTGCTAAAATTAGATTTTTAAATAAAAAAAAATATAAAGGTGAAATAGTTGGAGATATTTTTGTTAAAAGTACAAAAAATTTGAAAGCAGTTACAATTGATTCCTCACTAAATAGTTCAGCTATAGATGAATTTTTATTGATTTTTTTAGTTGCATGTAAATGTGAAGGTGTAAGTTCTTTTGTAAAACTATCGGAATTAAATAAGAAAGAATCAAAACGTTTAGATTGGGGTATTAAAATTTTAAGAATGATGAATATAAAAACCAAAAAAACAATAAATAATGGAGTTAAAATTTGGGGTAATAAAAATTTTCAAACGAATAAAAATTTTGTTATAAAAAATTATCTAAAGGATCACCGAATTTTTATGGTCTGCGCTATAGCAGCATTATCTCTTGGTGGAAATTGGAAAATTTATGACCCAGATTCATTTAAAACCTCTTTTCCAACCTTTTTAAAATTATTAATTAGCTTAGGTGCAAAAATTAAATGAAAGAAATAATCAAAATTGCAATTGACTCACCTGCTGCTGCAGGAGCAGGAACACAGGCTAAATTAATTGCTAAACACTACAATTTATTTTATTTAGATACAGGAAAAATTTATCGATTTATTGGTTGTGAAAAAATTAAAAATAAAAAAAATTTTAATTATGAATTAATAAGAAAAAAAATTAAAAAATTAAAGATAAAAGATCTTGAGAATAAAAAACTTTTGTCAAATAAAGTTGCAACAGAAGCATCTATAATAGCGAAAGATAAAAAAATTCGAAAAATTGTTCATAATTTTCAAAAAAAATGTGCTTACAAACCCCCAAAAAAATTTAATGGCAGTATTTTAGATGGAAGAGATATCACAAGTGTAATAATGAAAGATGCATCAATTAAGTTTTTCATAACTGCAAATGTAAGGATCAGAGCATTAAGAAGATTTAAAGAGCTTAAATCATTAAATAAAAAAATCACTTATAACGAAGTGCTAAAAAGCATTAAAAAACGTGATAAAAGTGACTATCAACGAGCTAATTCTCCTCTGAAGAAAACAAAAGATTCAATCTTGATTAATACATCAAATTTAACTAAAAGATCATGTTTTTTAAAAATAAAACAAATAATAGATAAAAAAATAAAACTTAATGGAAATTTATAAAGATCTAAATAGCCCAGCAACAAAAGAATTTGAGCAACTGCTTAATAGTCAATTATCCAAAACAAAAATAGAAGAGGGAAAAGTAATTGAAGGTAAAATTAACAAGATATCAGATAAATTTGTTTTTTTATTTGTTGAAGGTTTAAAAAGCGAGCCTGTCCTAGACATTAATGAACTGAAAGGTATGGGATGGCAAGATAAGATTAAATTAGGAGAAAAAATACCAGTTTTGTTAGAAAGAATAGAAGACAGGAATGGAGAAGTTTTGGTTTCTGCAAGTAAAGCTCAAAAAATCAAAGGATGGAACAAACTTGTTGAAGCTTACGAAAAAAATGAACCTATAATGGGAAAAATTACTTCTAAATGTAAAGGAGGATGTATTGTTGAACATATAGACTCAGGCTCATTGATGTTTCTACCAGGTTCACAAATAAGCGATAAACCTCTCAAAGATATAAGCCATTTAATGAACGAACCCCAAAAGTTTGCATTAATCAAACTAGATCGCGTTAGAGGTAATGCGTGCGTATCTAGAAGAGAAATAATTTCCTCATTTAAAAAAGAGGATAAAGCAAAAATAATAGAAAAATATAGAGTTGGAGATATTATTAAAAATGCAGAAGTTAAAGGCTATAGTTCATTTGGATGTTTTTTTAACGTAAATGGAGAAATAGACGTTTTAGTTCACTTGCAAGAGATATCTTATTCTAGAGTAAATCATCCTGATGAGGTATTTAATATTGGAGAGAAACATGATCTAAAAGTAATATCCATTGATAAAGAAAAACTACAAATTGGTTGTTCTGTTAAACAACTTTCTCCAGATCCTTTTGAGAAAATTGACAGTTATGAACTAAATAAAATTTATAAGTTTAAAGTGATTAAATTAATGGACTTTGGAGCATTTTGTGAACTTGTTGAACTTCCTGGTTTATCGACTCTCCTACATTCGAGCGAACTTAGTTGGAATAAAAAAAATATATCAGCAAAAAAAATGTTCAAAGTTGGTGATGAGATAGATTGTGTAATCACCGAGATAGATAAAGAGAAAAGAAGAGTTGCGATCTCTCATAGATTAACTCAAGAAAATCCTTTTTTAATATTTGAAAAAAAATACCCTGTTGACACTATTGTAGAAGGTGAAGTTTCAAATAAAAATGAATATTCATTATTTGTAAAACTTAAAGATTTAAATGTAGATGCTTTTTTACATTGTAATGATTTAACGTATTCAAGTAATAGTGAAGAGGAATTAAATAAGTATAAAAAGGGTGATAAAATAAAAGTTAAAGTTCTTGAAATTAAAAGCTCTGAACAAAAAATAAGAGTCGGTTTAAAACAAACATTGGCTGATCCATTTAAATGGTTTGAAGATAAAAAAGTCAATCAAACAATTACCGTTAAAATAATTTCAACTGATGGCAAAGGATTAATTGTTAAACCAGAGGGTTGTGAAATGGATTTCCTAATAAAGAAATCTCAAATAGCAATAAACTCGGCTGATGCAAGGCCATCTAGGTTTACTGGAGGAGAACGAATTGATTGTGCTATTGCAGATTTAGATTTAGCTAAAAGAAAAGTAAGCTTAAGCATTAAATTACTAGAGGAAATAGAGAAAAAAGAAGCGTTGGAAAAATATGGTTCTGAGGGATCAGGTAAAAATCTACCTTTTTCATCTTTATCTGAAGATTTAAAAAAAAAAGATAAAAAAAAAGATAAATAAATATTAAATTGGCTATTGTTAAATCAAAGCTTTTAAAACAACTCTCAAAAAGTTATCCAAATTTTTTAAAAAAAGACCTAGAAAAGTTTATTAATATAATTTTAGAAGAAATTAAAAAAACTTTAAAAAGAAATGAAAGAGTAGAACTCAGGGGTTTTGGGGTTTTTTATACAAATGTTCAAAAAGCAAGAATTTCTAGAAATCCAAAAACAGGTGAAAAGGTTAACACTCCTAAAAAAAACACAATTCACTTTAAAATGGCAAAAGACTTGTTTAAAAAAATAAATAATGAAAAAGAATAAAATATTCGTTGCCTGTGATAGCAATAATATTTCTAAAATAAAAGAAATTATTAATAACACTCAAAGTTCGAAAATAGAGATTGGTTACAAATTTGGATTAGAGTTTTTAAACTCTAAAAATGGAAGAAATTTTATATCCAAACTAAAAAGTAAAATTATTTTTGCTGATCTAAAGATACATGATATTCCAAATACTTGTGCTTCAGCAATAAAAGCAATTAAAGATTTAAAAGTTAATTATTTAACAATTCATATAAGTTCTGGACTAGAAGCATTAAAGGCAGCTAAGAAAGTTTCAGGTAAGACTAAATTAATTGGTGTAACCACTCTCACATCATTAAATAATAAAGCTTTAAAAGAAATTGGATTTGATAAAGATGTAAAAAAATTAGTTCTTCATCAAACAAGGTTGGCTAAAAAAGCAAAATTAGATGCTATAGTATGTAGTCCTCAGGAAACAAAAATAGTAAAAAAAATATTTAAGAAAGAAATTATTACTCCTGGAATTCGATATAATTCAAAAACTAATGATCAAAAAAGAACATTAACCCCAATACAAGCCTATAAAAATGGAAGTGATTGGCTAGTTATTGGAAGACCCATAACCAAAGGAAATATAAAAAGAAACTTACAAATACTTATTGATCATTTAAGCCAATGATTCTTAAATTGAAAATTTGTGGAGTCTCAGATTTAAAAACATTAAATTTTATTGTTAATCATAATTATCCACCTCAATTTGTGGGCTTCATAATTAATTATCCTAAATCGAAAAGATATGTTGATATTTTTAAACTTAGAGAATTATTAAAAATTGATAAAAAAAATTTATTTTATGTAGCAGTTCTTGTGAACCCAAATTATAATACTTTAGAAGAAATTAAAAACCTACCATTTGATTATTATCAGCTTTACGATTGCAGTCCTGGTAAAATTAAATCAATAAAAGAAAAATATAAAAAAAAGATTATCACTGCAATTACAATTGATAGTGAAGAAGATGTAAAAAAATATAAATTATTCTTAGATACAACGGATATTTATTTATTTGATAGCAGTGGATATGAAAAAAGTATGTCATTTGATCACAGATTAATTAAAAACTTAAATTTAGATCAAGAAGTGATGGTGGCAGGTAATATTAAAATTAATGATAATCTTGAAAATTTAAAAGAAATAGCAGATATTATTGATATATCTGGTGGATTAGAAACTGCTGGATTAAAAGATATTTCCAAAATAGAAATTTTCTTAAATAAGATTGAAAAATTGAAATATGAAGCTTAAAAAAAAAATTCCCTTAATTGACCAACATGACAAATATGGATTTTGGGGTGGAAAATTTGGTGGAAGTTTTATTCCAGAAACTCTTAAAAAACCTATAGAGGACTTAACCATTAAATTTGAAAAATTGAGAAATGATAAAAATTTTATTAAAAAGAGAGATTTTTATTTTAAAAATTATATTGGCTCCCCAACATCTTTTATAAAATTAGAGAATTTATCTACTTACCTAGGTGGTGCTCAGATTTGGGCAAAAGTAGTATCAGAGGCAAATGGAGGAGCTCATAAAATTTATAATGCAACAGTTCATGCTTTAATCTGTAAGGCTATGGGAAAAAAATATATTGTTGGTGACACTGGAGCAGGTTATGCGGGAAAAATGTTAAGCATGGCAGCAAAAAAATTTGGCCTTAAATGCAAAATTTTTATGGGTGCGAAAGATATAAAACGTCAAAAACCAAACTGTGATGCAATGAGAAAAAATGGAGCTGAAATAGTACCCGTATACTCTGGAAGTCAAACTTTAGTCGATGCAGTAAGTGAATGTATGAGATATTGGGTTTCAAACTGTGATAATACGCATATGTGTGTAGGCTCTACTGTAGGACCAAATATATTCGTAAAGATATGTGGTTGGTCAACAGCTCAAATATCTAGAGAGCTTAAAGCTCAATTAAAAAAAGAGTTTAAAAAAATTCCAAAAAAAATAAAACTAATTAATTGTGTTGGTGGTGGAAGTTCAGCTTATGGTTTTTGGAGTGAGTTTATTGATTTTGATCAAAAACAAATTGAACTAATTGGTGTTGAGGCTGGCGGTCCTCAAAGATCTAAACTTCATGCAGCTCCTTTAAGTAGAAATGCAAAAATTGGAATTTTACATGGAGCAGCCTCTTATGTTTGTCAAAATAGTGAAGGTCAAATTCAAGAAACTGAATCTATTAGTGCTGGTTTAGATTATCCAGGAGTTAGCCCAATTCACTGTTTTTTAAAAGATACAAAAAGAGCAAGATATACTTTCGCAACGGATGAGGAAGCACTAAATGCGTTCAAACTTGTTAGAAAATATGAAAAATTAAATCCTAGTCTAGAACCAAGTCATGCTTTTGCTGAAGCTATCAAGATTGCCCCTAAGCTTAATAAGGATACAATTTGTATTGTTAATTCTTGTGGTGACGCAAAAAAAGATCGTGATATTTTAAAGAAAAGATTAGGGAAATATTAATGAATAATTCTTTAATTAATCTTGCATTCAAATTAGCTAAAAATGAAAATAGGCCTGCTCTTCTAACCTATACAGTGGCCGGTGATAATAATAAAAAAAAATCACTAGAGATTTTAAAATCAATTTCAAAATATGCCGATATTTGTGAATTGGGTTTTCCTCACAATACGCCAATTGCTGATGGTGGTCAGATTCAAACTAGCGCATATAGAGCTATTAAAAATGGGATTAAAATAAACGATGTATTTTCTATCGCAAGTCAGTTTAAAAGAATAAAAAAGAATAAACCCATTATCTTAATGGGTTATTATAATATGATTTATCAATATGATGAAAATAAATTCGTAAATAAATGTAAAAAATCGAAAGTAGACGGACTTATTGTTGTAGATTTACCTTTTCCTGAAAATAAAAAATTTGCATTAAAGTGTAAAAAAAAGAATATTAATTTCATTCAGCTTATTTCACCTACAACATCAAAAATACGTTTAAAACAAATAATCAAAAATTCGCATGACATGATTTATTATATTAGTATGTTATCTACTACAGGTGGAAAACTAAAAGTTTCTCCCAAAAAAATACTTAAAGAATATTCAAAAATAAAAAATCAAAACAAATCAAAAAATGTAGTAATTGGTTTCGGAATAACAGAAAAAACTATAAATTCTCTTAAAAAAGCTGATGGACTAGTTGTAGGAAGTGCTATTTGTAAGGAAATATCTAATTCTATTAAAAGAGGACAAAATGCTGTCACAAATGTTACTAATGTAGTTAGAAGATTAAAAAATAAAATTAAATGAATTGGATTACAAAAATAATAAAAGCTGGTGAAAAAATAAAATCAGCTATCCACAAAAGAGCAACCAAAGAAGATATTGCGAATAGTGATTGGACTTCATGTTGTAAGGGGCCAATTTTAAAAAAAGAATTGGAAGAAAATTTATGGGTTTGTCCTGATTGCAATAAACATCATAGAATTAAACCCAAACAAAGATTCGATATATTATTTGGAAAGAATAATTATGAAATATTTAAAACTCCAATTCCAAAAGATGATCCTTTAAATTGGACTGATTCAAAATCTTATAAAGATAGATTAAAAAGTGCGAGAAAAAAAACTGGTATGGATTGTGGAATGATGGTTGTAAGTGGATCTATAAATAATATTAAAATCACTGCAGTTGCATCAGATTTTGATTTTTTAGGTGCTTCAATGGCTGCAGCTGAGGGAGAAGCATTTTTGTATGGAATTCAACATGCTATTGAAAATCAAACACCTTTTTTATGTGTTAGTGCTGGTGGTGGTATGAGAATGATGGAAAGTTTAATCTCTTTATCTCAAATGACTAGAACCACTGTAGCTATAAACGAATTAAAAAAAAATAATTTACCTTATTTAGTTTGTATTACAGATCCAACTGCTGGTGGCATAACTGCTTCCTATGCTATGTTGGGAGATATACACATAGCAGAACCTGGAGCGCTTATTGCTTTTGCAGGTGCACGTGTAATTCAAGGGACTGTAAAAGAAGAACTGCCCGAAGGTTTTCAAAAAAGTGAATATGTAGAAAAAACAGGTTTTGTAGACCTTATTGTTGAAAGAAAAGATCTATCCGAAAAAATAGGAACTCTATTATCCATACTGTTAAATAAAAACTCTGTTATAAGCACTGAGGAAAATGAAACTTCAGAAAATTCTCAATCGCTTACAAAAGCTGCATCCTAAAGAAATAGATCTAAGCTTAGATCGCATAAAAGTTCTCTGTGAAAAATTAGGTAATCCTCAAGAACAAATTAAAGCAATATCTGTGGTAGGCACTAATGGCAAACATTCTACAATAAATGCAATTTTTTCAATTTTAAAAGAAGCAAAATTAAGATGTAACGTTTATACAAGCCCTCATGTTCAAAGAATTAATGAAAGATTTATTTTTAATAATCAAGAATTAGATGATGAAGATTTATCTGATCTTTTTGAAGAAGTTGAAAAAATTAATAACAATCAGGAAATTACGTTTTTTGAGATATTAACAGCTTGTTATTTTTATAAAGCAGCAAAATATCCTGATAATATTAATTTAATTGAAGCAGGTTTATTTCATAGATTTGATGCAACAAATATACTTAAAAGCAATTTGGCTAGTATCATTTGTTCGATAAGCAAAGACCATCTTGATTGGTTGCCAAAAGATCAACAAACAATTGAAAAAATCGTATTTGAAAAAACATCATCACTTTTAAATTCAAACATAATTGTATCTAAACAAAACTCGATAGAAACAACTGAGGCCATTAAAAAAACAATTAACAATAATTCATCTAAAAAAATATATTTTAATGAAGATTTTAGCTATTCAATTGGAGAAAATAATTTCTTTTATTATGAGGATAAATTTGGTGGGTTAAAACTACCAGAACCAAATGTTTTAGGCCAATTTCAACTAGAAAATATATCGACTGCAATAGCAACTTTGAGATTGTTAGATTTAAATATCAAAGATATCGACATTAAAAATGGAATAAAAAAGATAAAAAATATAGCTAGACTTCAAAAAATAGAGGCAGGAAAATTAAAAAGATTAATAAAGAATAATCAATTAATTATAGACGGAAGTCATAATGAAGACGGTGCAAGAGTTTTAAATGAATATCTTAATACTTTAGACTGTAATAAACATGTTATATTAGGCATGATGGCTAATAAGGACCATGAAAAATATATAAGTTATTTTAAAGATATTTCTTCTTTAACAACCATAGATATTCCTGGACAACCAAATTCAATAAGCGGCAAAGAATTAAAAGAAAAATTTAAAGATATAAGAAATGTTCAATATAAAGAAAATATTGAGCAAGCAATTAAATCTATTCCATTAAAAAAAAACGATTTAGTGATAATTACTGGATCTTTATATTTGGCGGGTGAAATGTTAAATTTGAACTAGATGTTTTTCTCTAAAAATTCTTTCATATTACTTTCCGGTACTCCACCAACTTTTCTATCCACTTCAACACCTTTTTTATAAATAATTACTGTTGGAACACCTCTTATCCCTGCTGCACTTCCAGTATTAATTCCGCCATCTTCAATATCAGCATAATAGAAACCTGCTTTACTTTTATACTCATCAGCTAATTTGTCCATGATTGGTTTTAAAGCTTTACAAGGTCCACACCAAGCTGCACTAAATTGAATTACTGAAACATCTTCATTTTTGATTTTATTATCAAAATCTTCGTCTTTAAAATCTGTAAGCATATAGTCTATCTATAATTATTATCACTAAAGTCAACTATGCTATTTCGTATTTTTTTTCAATTGACATAATAAATTGGTTAATTTCATCTAGTTTTTTTAATTCTTCTTCATCATCTCTATTTGAAGCTTGGTCTCGTAAGTAATCAATTTCAGTATAGGCCATATTTACTGTTTGCCATTTTTCTTTATTCTTACTTAAAATTCTTCTAGCAATTTCGCTTTTTATATTTTTATACAAATCTGGTGGTAAAATTTGTGGAGCTTCTTGATAAATAATTTTTTGGCCAAACCAACTACATCTTTTGTCCTGAAACTTATCTAATAATCTCAATTTATCTTCCCATGTTGAACTGTGCCACGTTTTAAATAAAGCTGTATCTTTATTAGGTATAAATTTTTCATATAAAGTTTCCTCTGGTAATAAATCTTCTTGGGTCTTAGTTTGTTCTTTTTCCTCTGCTGCTTCTCTATGAATAGTTTGAATATTTTTACAAAAATTTTCACTATTCCTAACTAAATATGCTCTCTTTTTAAGAGTCTCTAAATTTAAATCTGAATATGGCTTTTGTTTTAATGCGAACTGTTTATCTAAAACTACTGGAGCCTTATTTGTTTTTAAAACTCTTAAAGCTTTAGGACTCATTTTTTTTAAAATATCCCTAAGTTGATTTACAGGTAAATTTAATAAAGGCTCTGGATCTCTTCGACAGTCCCACAAATATCCCCATGAAGCATAAGACGGATGAAAGGAATGCTTGGGATGTAATGAACAGCCAAGGTACATCATATTCCTCCCCTTTACATTTTCAAAAATAGAATAAATTCCATCATTTTTTAAAAGTGTTTCAACACTAGATTTTGTGGATGTTTTTAAAAATTCTTCCCAATTTTCTTTATGTTTATCTTTAATTATTCTTAGAACCTTTAAAGCAGTATATGCATCATGATAAGCTGTGTGTTGTTGAGAAGTATCAAATCCTTGCATTCTAGCCAATGCTTCTAGAGCAAGACTTGGATTTCCAGCCTCTGTTAATTCTGTTTTTAAAGTCTCAGGATTTAAAGTTTGAGCTGCTCTTGCAATATGTAAACCATCATGTTCTTTGTTCGGTGATGAATGGGTAGCATAAGGGTATCGATTACCTTTGAAAAAATTAAAATGAAACATTCTTCTATCAAAATTTAAATTTGACCAACCAATAAACATGGCAGGAGCACATTTAATAAAAAAATTCTCCACAGCACCTAGAAAATCATAATGTGAATAATTACCCTTTGTTAATAAATCTATAGTTGTTGAGTTAACAAGTAACGCTTTAGCTGAAGGAACTTCACCCTCAGGCATACGCCCTCGAATATTTAACTTTCCAATTTCTTTTAAATTCTTATCAACAACAACTGCTCCAACTTCAATTATAGAACCCCAAATAGTACTATTGGTTGTTTCAGTGTCGTAAATTACAATTTTATCCATTTTTTGTTAACCAAAGTTATTCATTTCATTAAATTTTTTTAATCTACCTAAAAATAAATTTTGATAAGTAATTAATTCAGGACCTTGAATTTTAAATTCTTGAAATAAATTATCTACTGTACAAACAAGAATAACACAAGCTGTGATATTTGATTTATAAACAACATTATGTGCTAAAGAATAAGCTGCAGTTTGTAAAAACCATGAGTCTATGTATTCAGCTTTTTTTGGTTTATTGGATTGTTTGAAATCAATTATTGTTTCTTTTCCTTCATATACTCCTACACAATCTGCCGTACCTGCATATTTTTCAGGATAATACATTGTGCATTCCACACCATATATTTCATCTAATCTGTTTGTTAAACCTTTATCAATAATTTCTTTTGCCATTTTTTTATATTGTTCGTTATCTTCAAAGAAATTTAAATTTTCTCTACCCAAAAGAAAAGATTCTAAATAGCTATGCATCTGAGATCCTCTGCTACTTGCAGCTTTTGTAATTGCTTCAGCTTCTTTGTAGCCAGTTCTTTCACGCCAATTTGCTAAAGCTGCTTTATCTTCTTCAGACTTCGTTGCATCAAGTATTGATGTTACACTTGGTAATTTTGTTTTTCCTAAAACATATCTTCTTATTCCATCTTCTGTTGCTCTTGATGATGTAGGATAATTGTATTTCTTATTCCAAAGCATGTGATTTCTTATAGTCGGTATTATCTGAAAAAAGAAATTATTTTTTAAGCCGTTTATTTCTCTCAACAAAACTCTCAACATTCTCTCTTAGTACAGCTTTTTCAACTTGCTCGGGATCTTTTATATTTTCTAAAGTTCTGCTAATCGATCTTGCATCAGTACCAAACTTATCTACTACGCTCATGGCCTCTTCTAATTTTTTTCTAAGCGTAATAATATTATCAAAATGTTTTCCAAATCTAGTAGTTATAGTTTTTAAATGATTATATATTTCTGTAGCTCCCTTTTGAACTTTCAGTGATTGAAAACCCATATGTAAGGATTGTAAATAAGCCGAGAGTGTATTAGGGCCAGAAATTACTATCTTATATTTCTTCATTAATTCTTGAGTTAATAACTCTTTAGTGCTTGGATCTTGATATTCTGTTAGCTCTTTGTAAAGACTTTCAGTTGGTGCATACACTATCGCAAAATCTGTTGTTTTAGGTGGAACGATATATTTTTCCATGACGCTTTTAGCCTTGGCCTTAAATGCACTTGCTAATTTGGTTCTAGCATCAGCAACTGCTTTTTTATCATCCGCATCATATGCATCAGTAATTGCTTTAAATTTTTCTACTGGAAAATGAGAGTCTACCGGAACTAAAACATCTCCTTGGAGTTTGATTGCAAATTCTACATTCTCGCTGGTATCCTCTTTCATTTTAACATTAGTCATAAATTGAGATGCTGGTAATAAATCCTTTATCAAAGCATCTAAAGAATATTCAGCCAAAGTTCCATACTTTTTAACCCCAGCTAAAATTTTAGTAATCCCCTCTTGGCTTTGATTTAGAAGCTTTACTTGTTCATTAAAATTGCCCACTTTTTCATCAACTTTAGTAAGAGCCTCAGTCATATCTTTTGTAACCCCGGTTGATAAAGAATTAAATGAATTAGACATTGAACTTAGAGATGTATTAATTGAAGAATTTAAGCTATCTTTTAATCTTACAATTTCAGCGTTTAAATTTGCTATTTCGCTATTATCTCTGTCCACTTCTTTAGCTTTAGATTTAATATTTAGATATAAAATAACTAATGTTGCTATAAACATTAGAATTAAAATTATTAGTAAAATTGTGTCCATGATTCGTAACCTATATTATAAAGATAAATTACTTAGAAAGTAGTCTTATCAAGTTTTTTAATCCCTTTTTCTTACTATTTTTCTTTGAAGTAAAAATACATGCTTGTGACTTTAAGATTTCTCCATCTTTCAAAATGCGTAAGTTATTTGCCTTAAGTGTTTCACCGGAAGATGAAATATCTGTAATTAATTCAGATGAACCAGTAAAAGGATAAGCTTCAGTCGCCCCCAAACTATCGACTAATCTAAATTGAGTAACACCTTTTGAGAACAAAAATTCTCTAGTTAAATTTGGATACTTAGTTGCAACTCTTAATCTTTTTTTCTTTTTATCTCTAAATTCAAAAGCAATTTCTTCAAGATCAGCTATCGTTTGAACATCAATCCAAGGATCTGGAATAGCCACTGCAAGATTAGCATTTCCAAAATTAAGTTTTTTTACAACACCTATCTTATTCTGAACATTAATTTCACTTTCTTTTAATAAATCGAAACCAGAAAAACCAATATCTAAAGAACCATCCCCTAATCTCTCAATAATTTCTCTTGCATGCAAATATAGGATTTTAATATTAGATTTATTTTGAATTGATCCTATTAAATCTCTTTCTCCACGTTCAGAAATAAGCTTTAATCTTTTTTTGCTGAAAATCTTTAAAACATCTTTTCTTAATCTTCCTTTGCTAGGTATTCCTATATTTATAATATTTTTCATAATTAATTATTTAGATTAAGTGCAGCTCCAACAGCTGGGATTTGTTTATTTGAACCAAGATCAGAAATTAATTTGTCATAACGACCACCATTACAACAATTTATAATTTTTGATTTTGTTTTGATGTCTATCTTGAAAACCATTCCAGTATAATATTCTAGTTGTCTACCAAAGGCAGTTGAGAAAATTACATTGAGTTTAGAGACTTTATTTTTAGAGATTGGAAAATATTTTTGATCTACAATAAGATTAATTTTATTTTTCTTAAAAAATTTATTTAGCTCGATTGCAGCATTATTAATTGGGCATTTAATTCTTAAAAATTCTTTAATTATTTTTGAGATATTTCTTCCTCTGCTTGGTTTTCTTGGGTCTTTAATCTTTTTATCAAATCTTTCTAAAATTTCTTTTATTGTTCTACCTGCAACAATGGAGGTTTGATCATCTTTTAACATTTTTAGATAACGTTTTTTATCAACTTCAACAATTGTTGGGTCTACATCAGAATTTGTTTCTAATCTTTGTAGCAAATCATTAAAATAATTTTCTCTCCAAAAATGTCTTGAAAGTCTTAATTTCCATCTTTTCGGTATATCTAATTTGGAAACTAAAAGATTAAAAATTTCTACATTACCAACAGTGAGAGTACCTGATGAATATTTGAAATCTTTTAATGATTTTAGAGAAGTGTTTATTATTTCTTTGTCATCATTTTTTTCATCTTGTGACCCTAATATCTCAAATCCTACTTGATTTCTAATTATAGAATCTTTTTTATTTTGAGATTTTCTATAAGCTTGACCACTATAAAAAATTTTTTCTTTTCCCTTTAAATTATTTTCTAAATATCTTAAACAAGATGCAATAGTTAAATCTGGTCTAAGACATAACTCACTTCCATTCTGATCTGTAAAAGAGAAGATAAACTTTCTAAAATTTTCTCCTGATCTTTGAACAATGTGATTAGCCTCAATTACTGAGGGTAAATCAATATATTTAAAACCTTTGGATTTTACTGATCTAAGGATTTTATCAGATAAGTTTTTTGATTTCATTTATCAAATTTAATTTTGGAATTGTTTGGCTATTTTCACCTTTAACACCTTTTAGGTTTTTTATAGTGACTGTGTTGTCTCTAAACTCATTTTCTCCACAAATTATTGCAATAGATAATTGACGCTTATTTGCTAAATCAAGCTGCTTTCCAAGATTTTTTTTAGTACTTAGAAATACTTCAGCATTAATATTATTTTCTCTTAATAAATCAACAATCTCATAATAATTCTTCAAATATTTTTGATCCATTACACAAACCAAAACTGGTTTTTGATCTTCTACATCAATTTGATTTAATTGTGATAACGCAAATAGCAATCTATCAACCCCGAAACTAATTCCCGTCCCAGGAACATCAACCCCTCTAAACCTTGAAATAAGTTTGGCATAGGATCCTCCTGAACAGATACTGCCTAGTTCTATTTCCTTCCCTTTGTTATTAGTGACTTTAAAATTTAAGTTAGTCTCTACAATAAAATCTGAATAATAAGCAAGTCCCCTCACTATGGTAAAATTTGTTTTAACTTGTTTTAAATTTGATCCATACCCAATAACCTCAAATACATCTTCTAATTCTTTTATTCCTTCTTGAGATAAAGAGTTTGTTAGAGTTTCTTTTAATTCTTTTAATTTTTTTATTTTTAAAAAATCTAATATTTGTGCGGCTTGATTATCTGATAAATCAGCTCCTTTGGTAACAGCACCACTTTTATCTTTTCTTTCTTTTTTAAGTAAATCTTCGACACCTTTCAAACCAAATCCAGGTTTATCAAGTTTATCAATAGCCCGGATGACTTTTATTTGTTTTTCTTTAGAAATTTTTAGTTCATTAATTAAACCTTGAACTATTTTTCTATTACTTACATTGATAGTAAATTGATCTTTATTTAATCCACAATCTGATAATGTGCTTGATATTAAATTACAAAGCTCTGCGTTTGCTTGGGCAGGATTAACATTTCCAACAATATCAAAATCTGCTTGCATAAATTCTCTATATCGACCATTTCCAGCTTTTTCATTTCTAAATACATTTTGAATTTGATATCTCTTAAAAATTGATGGAAGTTCTTGGTTGTTTTGAGCGTAAAATCTTGCAAGTGGACTTGAAAGATCATAACGAAGGGTTATGTTTTTGTCTCCGTCTTCAAATGAAAAAACATCAGACATAGGATTGGTCTCATCTTCTGCTAAAAAAGATCCAATATTTTCTGTGATTTCAAACGAAGGAGTTTCAAGAGCTTCTGCTCCGAATTTAATAAAATTTTTCTCAATAGCTTTTAAAAGCTTTTTTTTAAGAAGAATTTTCTTTCCCCACCGATCTTCAAATCCTGAGGGTAACCCAGGAACTAATTTGTTTTCTTTATTCATTTTTTGGTACCCGCGCTTGGAATTGAACCAAATCCTAGAGTTCCACAAACTCCCGTACTGACCATTATACTACGCGGGCATTCCTTATTTTTATATTATTTTTGTGTGGATTAAAATTATATTATAAATAAATAGCCTATAGGCTATGGAAACAGATTGCGTGCAATCTGTTTGAAATTACTTTAATTGTAATATTTATAATCATGGCGGTCTTTTTAGTGAAAAATCAAAATAATTCAACCCATAAAAGAAAAGGACGTAATCCTTTTTAAAGAAAAACGTCCTTTGAAAATTTTGATATTAATCTACTTTCTTTAGATTTACAGCTGATGGACCTTTTGGGCCATCTTCTAGAGTAAACTCTAATTTATCTCCTTCGTTTAGATATCGCATACCTGCAGCTTTAACTGCACTTGCATGAACAAATGCGTCTTTCTCTTTGTCTTCTCTCTCGATAAAACCAAAGCCTTTTTTTCCGTTAAACCACTTAACAGTTCCTTTTAATGTACTCATCTTATTTCTTAGTCCTTTTGTTATTTATAATAAAATTAGGGTAAATTTCTTTTATACTTTTTTCAAGATGAAACTTTGTGGTGGTGGCTGAGGAAGGATTCGCACCTCCGACACAAGCCTTTTCAGGGCTCTGCTCTACTCCTGAGCTACTCAGCCTTATTTATCCTCTAAAGATAATTCTTCCTTTAGTTAGATCGTAAGGTGTCATTTCTACTGTGACATTGTCACCTTGTAGAACTCTAATTCTGTTTTTTCTCAACTTACCTGCTGTATGAGCCGTAACTGTATGGCCATTTTCTAATTTTACTCTAAACATCGCATTTGGAAGTAAATCTATTACTGTCCCTTTAAATTCAAGTAAGTCTTGCTTCGACAAATTTATTTTCTCCTTATTCTTTTTATTACGGATTGAGCATGACCATTCAAACCTTCATAATTTGCAAGTGTTATAACTGATGGTCCAAGACTTTCAATACCCTTTTTTGATAAGTTTACATAAGAAATTCTTTTATAAAATTCATTTACACTAATACCACTTGAATATTTTGCTGAGCCATTTGTTGGTAATACATGATTAGAACCCACATTGTAATCTGTCATAGCCATTACTGCATATTTTCCCAAACATATAGATCCTGAGTTCTTAATCTTTGATACAATAGAGTTATAATTTTTAACATTAAGTTCTAAATGTTCAGGTGCAATTCTATTTACAACTTCAATTATCTTTCTATCAGAATTAATATAAATTAAAATTCCATTATCGAGTAAGCTTTTTTTAGCAATGGTACTTCTGGGTATTTCTTTTAATTGTTTGAATAATTCAAATTTAACTTTTTTTAATAATTCTTTATTTTTTGAAATTAAAATACATTGAGCAAGATAATCATGTTCTGCTTGTCCAATCAAATCACTAGCAACCCATTCTGGGTTAGAAAATTTGTCACAAACAATTGTTACTTCTGATGGGCCAGCAACCATTCCCTCAATACCAACATCACCAAAAACTTCTTTTTTCGCTGCTGTTACGTAACTATTTCCCGGTCCAACTATTTTATCAACCTTTTTAATTTTTTTTGTACCATATGTTATTGCAGCAATCGCTGATGGACCACCGATAGAATATATTTCTTTTATTTTGCATTTTTTTGCAGCATATAATACAGCCGAATTTTGTTTTCCTTTGTAACCTGGATTAATCATAACTATTCTTTTAACTCCAGCAACAATAGCAGGGATAGCATTCATTAATACACTTGAAGGATATGAGGCTGTTGAACCTGGCACATAAATTGCAACTGACTCTAATGGGAAATATTTATACTCGAGTTTATTATTAAATTTATCAACATAAGAAATATTTTTAAATTTTTGAAGAGAGTGAAACTTGTAAATTCTGTCATAAGCAATATCGATTGATTTTTTTACTTTTAGATTTAAAGATTTTATAGATTTAGTTATATTTTTTGAACTTGGTATAATTACATTGTTTTGATTGAATTTCTTCTCATATTTAAGTACTGCCTTATCACCATTTTTTTTTACATCTTTGATTATATTAGTTACTGAAACTGAATTAGATTTGACTTTATTTTTTCTTTTTAACAGCAAAGCATCTAATATTTTTTCAAAATTCTTATTATTGCTATCTAATATTTTCATAACTATTTTACTTCACTTTGATCCTCGAGTCTTACCTCAATAGTTTCGGTAGTCAAAGCAATGTGAGCATTATTATTAAAAATAAGATTTATTTCATAATCGGTGTTATTTTTCAAATAATCTATTCCAATCAATTCCAAAACAATTTCATGATTTGATTGATCAATATTTTTTGACCTAACCTTATCAACAAAATCAAATCTACAAATACTATTAATCTTTTTATTTTCCTGATCTGTTTCAACCCTAGTTCTTTCGATTGATAGTAAAAAAACTTTATTTGACTGAAGATATTTTATGTCAGCAATTTTTACTTTTGCCCCAGAACTGCAAGCTGAAATCATTTGAAGTCCTTCTTGATCACTTGCAATAATTTTAGCTAAATATTTATTCACTATTTTACCCTTTTTATCTTCACGCCAATTTTTTTCAATTTTTCCTCAATTTTTTCATACCCTCTATCTAAATGATAAATTCTATTTATAGAGGATTTTCCATCAGCAACTATTGCTGCTAAAACTAAAGCAACTGAGGCTCTTAAATCACTAGACATTAATTCTGCTCCTATAAATTTTGTATTACCATCTATATAAGCTTTGTTATTCTTAATATTTATTTTTGCTCCTAATCTTTGAAGTTCTGCAACATGCATAAATCTATTTTCAAAAATTCTTTCAGTAATTGAACTCTTACCATCTGCTCTGCACATTAAAACCATCAATTGTGCTTGGAGATCTGTGGGGATACCTGGAAATTCTTTTGTTTTGATATTATTAATTGATTTTATTTTATCTGGTCCTTTAATTAAAATTTTATCTGTATCAATTTTAATTTTAGCTCCAATTTTTTTTAATAAATTTAATTCAGTTCTTATTATTTTAGGATTTAAATTATTTATCTGTAAATTTCCTCTTGCAAGAGTCGCCGCCACACAAAAAGTACCTGCTTCAATTCTATCAGCCATTATAGAATACTCTGTTTGATTTAAAGAATTCACACCAATAATTTTACACGTTCTACCTGACCACTTAATTTTTGCACCGGCTGAATTAAGAAAATTCGTAAGGTCTTTTATTTCTGGTTCGATAGCACAATTTTTTAAAATTGTTTTTCCTTTTGCTAAACATGAGGCAATTATAGAATTTTCTGTTGCTCCTACACTAATTTTAGGAAATTTTATAGTTGAACCTTTAAGCTTTCCATTAGATTTTGCTAGGATATACCCATCCTTAATTTTGTATCTCATACCAAGTTTTTTTAATGCAGTTAAATGAAAATTTACTGGTCTAGCTCCTATCAAACATCCACCTGGTAAAGAAGTTTTAGATTTATAATATTTAGCAACTAATGGTCCTAACACTAAAATTGAACCTCTCATTGTCTTAACAAGTGAATAACTTGCATAAGTTTTCATATTTCTTTTATTAATAATTTTTGCTGTTTTTTTATCTTTAGATAAAATTATTTTTGAACCTAGAGATTTAAGTAGATTTAGCATAGTATTTATATCTCTGACCCTAGGTAAATTATTTATTATTACTGGCTTATCGAACAATAATGTTGCTGCTAATATTGGAAGTGAAGCATTTTTTGAACCTGAAATTAAAACTTTGCCCTTGATTTTACAAGGACCATTTATCAGAAATTTATCCATAAATTATTTTTTTATTTTAGCAACTTGGATAGTAGTTTGACCCTGATATTTGCCGTTCTTAGATTTATATGTTGTCTCTGGTTGCGTATCTGATTTAAAAAATAAAAACTGTGCTATACCTTCATTGGAATAGATTTTTGCTGGGTTGGGTGTAGTATTGCTTAACTCAATAACTATATTACCTTCAAACTCATTCTCTATAGGGGTTACATTACAAATAATACCTGTTCTCGCATAAGTACTTTTTCCAACACAAATACAAAGAACGTCTTTTGGTATTCTGAAATATTCAACCGTTTTAGCTAAAGCAAATGAATTAGGAGGTATAATACAATAAGGACCTTTCCTCTCAATAAAATTATCATCAGAAAAATTTTTTGGGTCAACTAGGGAACTATTAACATTTGTAAATATTCTGTACTCATCAGATATTCTTACATCATAACCCATGCTACTTAATCCGTAAGATATTTTTCCCTCAGATACTTGATGATCCAAAAATGGCTCAATCATATTATAATCTTTACACATTTTTTTAATCCAAGAGTCAGGCTGAATAGACATTATTTATTTGATTTTTTTTTTTTTTGAAATATTTTTCTTTTTTTTAAATTTGTTCGCAACGCAATAGCCTCTCTATTTTTTTTTTCCTTAATTTTATCAAAGTTATTTCTCACTCTTTATCTGGATTAGTCAAAAAATCTAAAGAAATAGGTTTGTTGGGGTCAAGAGCTTGGGGTTTGTTTTCCTCTTTTTTTGGACCTTCTTTAGCTAATCGTTTTGCTTTTTTCTCAGCAAGTTTTCTTTCTTTCTTAGCTTGCTTTTCCATAAGCTTTGCACTTCTTGTAGATTTATAATCGTAATGAATACCCATAAAATTACCTTAAATAGATATAAATCAAAAAATACAAAAAATTAAGGCAATAATTTGAAAAAAATGCTTTATTGTTAATAATATTCAATTTTTGTTAATTGCTCCTGTAGTTAAATGGTATAACAAGTCCTTGGTAAGGACTAGTTCCCTGGTCAGTACAGGGTTGGAGCACCACTAATTTTTATAAAATAATCTTTTAAGAAAAATTGTTAATAATACTAAGATAAAAAAACCTATAATTGGAAAATATACATCTGGTAAAAATATAATATCAGTTATTGATGGGATTTCTGAATTTTGATCTATGACTTTATCTAAGCCACTTCCAATAGAAACAGCTAAAAAAATTTGAGGAATAATTCCTATTAAGGATGCAAAGAAAAAATTACTTACTCTTACGTTAAAAATTGTTGGCAAAATACAACTCAACTGCCAGGGTATACCTCCTATAAATCTATATACTAATAAATAAAAAAACTCTGATTTTTTAAATTTTATTTCAAGATTTTTATATTTATTTAAAAATTTATCTTTCACTAAATCTTTTAAAAAATAATTTCCAAATATATATAGAAAAGTTGCACCAACACTTAATCCTACAACGACAACCAATGTTCCTATCCATTTTCCAAAAATAAATCCTCCTAGAAGCGCGATTGGAGATCCAAAGCCAAGAAATGGAAATACCCACAATATTGTTAAAATTAAAAAAATTGAAGATATTAAAAACAGATTGGAGTTTCTAAGCTCTAAAAAATATAATCTGTTGTCCTTTATAAAATCATAAGATGTTATTTCACTTAGGCTAAATTTTGAAAAAAATAAAATTAAAAATATAATAATTAATGTAAAGTATGATAAACCTATGATTAATTTAGTTTTTTTACCTTTTTCCATATTAGTTTGACGTAATAATAAAATCTTCTATTTGCTATTTATATATTTAATTACTATAAAGAGCGAAATTTTAAATAAATTTTACCACATTTATGAAAAGAACATACCAACCTTCTAAAATCAAAAGAGCAAGAAAACATGGTTTTAGGTCAAAAATGAAAACTAAGGGCGGAAGAAAGCTTTTAGCAAGAAGAAGAGCGCGAGGAAGAAAGTCATTAACTGTATCTGGTTAAATTAATGAAAAGCAAAATAGTTGCTCTTTCCAAAAATGAAGAATTTAAAAAACTTCTTAAAAAGAAAAAATTATCAAATAAATATGTTACAATTTTTTTTGGTAATTTAGAAAATAAAAATTATAAAAAGTTGAATATTTCATTTGTCACAAAAAAAAAACTAGGAAATGCTGTAAAGAGAAACAAAATAAAGAGGCGTCTTAGGAACATTATGAATGATGCAACTAAAAAAATATCAATAAAACTTCAATATTCATATCTTGTTATTGCTAAGCCAACTATGCTAAATAATGAATTCAATAATATAAAACAAACTTTATTTCAGGAATTTGAAAGAATTAAATAATGAATTTTTTTACATATTTTCTTATCAAGCTTATAAAAGTTTATAAATTTTTATTAAGTCCTTTACTTGGTGATACTTGCAGATATTTTCCGACATGTTCAGATTATAGTATTGAGTCCTTACAGAAACATGGTTTATTAAAAGGTTTGTTTTTAAGTTTTAAAAGAATTTTATCATGTCATCCATGGGGAAAAGGTGGATTTGATCCGGTTCAAAAAGAAATGAAAGTTAAAAAATAATGGATTCAAAAAACGTTATAGCAGCTATAGCTTTATCTTCTGCGGTCATTGTTTTATATTCTTTATTCTTTATACCTGAACAAACCTCGCAAAACCAAAATTTAATAGAAAAAGAAAAAATAGAGCAAAACACTGATACTCCAAGTTTAGAGCAGAAAGAAACCTTGGTCACAATTTCAAGAGAAGAGGCATTAAACCAAAATGAGAGAGTTGAGTTTGAAAATAACAATATAATAGGATCGATTTCACTAAAAGGAGCTTCTATTGATGATTTAACTTTCAAGAATTACAAAGTTGATTTAAATGATGAAAAAAAGGTAACTTTACTTGGACCAAGAAATATAGATGAGGGTTATTTAGTAGAGAGTGGATTTGTTACAACTGATAAAAATATTGATATTCCTAATTCAGATACAATCTGGTCAATAATTGGAAATAATAAATTAACAAATCAAACTCCTATAAAATTATCTTGGACAAATGCACAGGGAATTACATTTGAAAAACAAATTTCTTTAGATGATAAATATTTATTTACAATTAAACAAAAAGTAATTAATGAAACAAGTAAAAGATATGATTTTTACTCTTATGGTCAAATTATTAGAAATCAAATTCCAGATATAACTGATTTTTATATTTTACATGAGGGTCTGGTAGCTACATTAGATGATGAATTAATTGAAGAAGACTATGATGATATACAAGATAAAAAATTTACAAAAGTTGCTCAAAAGGGCTGGTTAGGAGTTGGAGATAAGTATTGGATAACATCATTAATTCCTCCTAGAAATAAAGAATTTAAAACTACTTTTGATTATAAAAATAAGTTCAGAGCAAATTTTATTACAACTGAGCCACTCACATTAAATAAAAATGGTTCAATAGAGGAAGATTTACAAATCATAGTTGCTGCTAAAAGAGTGGATGTAATCGACGGTTATGCAAAAGAATTAAATATTGATAAATTTGATTTAGTAATAGACTGGGGCTTTTTGTACTTTATTACTAAACCACTTTTTTTTGGTATCGATTATTTTTTTAAACTTCTAGGAAATTATGGTTTAGCAATTATAGCTATTACCATCTGTATAAGGTTAGCTTTTTTTCCATTAGCAAATTTTTCTTTTAGAAGTATGGCAAAAATGAAAGCACTTCAGCCAGAAATGGTAAGGCTTAAAGAGCTTCATAAAAACGACAAAATGAAACTACAACAAGAAATGATGGCACTTTATAAAAAAGAAAAAGTAAACCCAATGTCTGGATGTTTGCCAATACTGGTTCAAATTCCAGTTTTCTTTGCCTTATATAAAGTTTTGTTTGTAACAATTGAGATGAGACAGATGCCATTTTATGGATGGATACATGACTTGAGTGAGCGTGATCCTACAAGTTTATTTAATCTATTTGGTTTACTACCTTATGATGTACCGTCATTCTTAGTTATAGGTGCATGGCCAGTGGCTATGGGCGTGTCCATGTGGATACAGCAAAAACTTAATCCAGCACCAACTGATGCAATGCAGGCTAAAATCTTTGCATTTTTTCCTCTTTTTTTAACAGTAATACTCGCACCATTTCCAAGTGGTTTGGTAATTTATTGGACAGTAAATAATATTTTAACGATGGCTCAACAAGTATTCATCATGAAAAGAACTACAATTAAAACCACAACTTAATTCTTGCTAATTAGTAATAAAATTGATGGATTTAAAAAAAATAATACCAAAGAATGGACCACCAATTAATGAGGTCTCAAAATATATTGAAAAATATAAAAATGATTTGATTGTCATAAAGTATGGTGGGAATGTCTTTATTGATAGAGAGATATTCAATAATTTTATATCAGACATAAGCATTTTAAATAAATTAGGTTTATCAATTGTGGTTATCCATGGTGGTGGACCAAGAATTAAAAAAGAACTAGAAAAATCTGATATACAATCAAAATTTATTAGAGGACTAAGAGTAACTGATGGAAAAATTATAAATATTGTCGAGTCTGTTTTAATTGATTTCAACAAAGATATTGTTAGTTCATTGAATGAAAAAGAGACTGAAGCAATTTCAATACACACAAAAGAAAATAATATTATTAATGTTATTCCAGAAGCTGAAGAGCTTGGATTTGTTGGAATACCAAATAAAATCAACGTAGATTTTTTAAAAGATATAATTGAACAAAAAAAAATTCCTATCATCTCACCATTAGGTTTGGGAGATAACAATCAAACATATAATATTAATGGGGATACAGCTGCTGGAGCTATTGCAAAATCTTTAAGATCAAGAAGATTACTTTTGATGACTAATGTTGAAGGTTTATTAGATGAGGAAAAAAAACTAGTTGAAGAAATTTCATCAGACGAGGTTATGAAAATGATTAAAGATGAGATAATAACTGAGGGTATGATACCTAAAATAAATACTTGCTTAGATGCAGTTAATAATGGTGTTACAGCAGTTGGAATTATTGATGGAAGAAAAAAACACTCAATATTATTTGAAATATTCTCTGATAAAGGATCGGGTACATTAATTAGAAAATGAGTCTGAAAGATAAAAAATACCTATTGTTAGATTTAGATGGAGTTTGTTATGGATCACATAACGGTTATCCTTTAGAAAAAGTTTTTGGAATGGTTTCAAAACGTATGACACTTTTCATACAAGAAAAGCTTAATCTGGATGAAAAAGAAGCAAAAGAACTTCAAACAAATTATTTTTATAAATACAATACATCTTTAAATGGTCTTATGTTACATCATAATATTATTGGAGATGAATTTTTGAAATTTGTACATGACATAGATATTTCTTTTATGAAGGAAGACAAGGTAATGAGAGATGAATTGAAAAAATTAGATATGAAAAAATTTATTTTTACTAATGGAAGTGCTGAACATGCAGAAAATATTTTAACACATCTTGGAGTGTATGACCTTTTTGGAAGAGATAAAGTTTTTGATATTAAAGATGCTGGATACAAGCCTAAACCTGAAGCAGAGACCTTTGACTCAATGGTCAAAAAATTTGGTATAAATCCAAAGGAAACAATTTATATCGAAGATATTGCTAAAAATTTAAATATCGGTCATAAACGTGGGTGTACAACTGTTTGGTTAAAAAATGATGAACATTTCGGAAAGATAGACTCAGATAAAGATTATATTTCTTATAAAATTGAAAATCTGTCTTTATTTCTAAAAGAAATAAGGCTATTAAAAAGTAAATAAATTATGTCTATAGAAAAAATTATCAATGATGCTTGGGAAAATAAAGACCAAGTAAATCAAAATTCCGATCAAAAACTTAAAGATACTATAAACCAAGTAATCAATGATTTGGACAGTGGTAAATCAAGAGTTGCTGAAAAAGTTAATGGAGAATGGATAACACACCAACATCTAAAAAAGGCTATCATGTTAAGTTTCAGAATTTATCCGATGGAAAATTTAAATGGTCCGTACAGCAGTTGGTATGACAAAGCTCATTTATTAAAAGGTAAAACTGCAGGATGGACCAAAGAAGATCATGAGAAGGCTGGTTTTAGAATGGTTCCTAATTCACCAGTAAGAAAGGGATCCTTTGTTGGAAAAAATGCTGTACTGATGCCCTGTTACGTAAACATTGGTGCTTATATTGATGAAGGAACGATGATAGATACATTTGCGAGAGCAGGTAGTTGCTGTCAAATTGGTAAGAACTGTCATATATCTGCTGGATCTGGAGTTGGTGGGGTTTTAGAACCAGCTCAAGCTTTGCCAACAATAATTGAGGATAATGTTTTTCTTGGAGCTATGTCAGAGGTAGTTGAAGGTGTTATTGTTGGAGAAGGTTCAGTCTTAAGCATGGGCATGTATATTGGTCAATCTACAAAAATAGTAGATCGAAAAACTGGAAAAATTACTTATGGCAAAATTCCGCCTTACTCAGTTGTAGTTCCCGGTTCTTTACCTGATAAAAATAATCCATCAGCACCATCTTTGTATTGTGCTGTAATAATTAAACAAGTTGACGAAAAAACAAGATCTAAAACATCAATAAACGATCTTTTACGAGATTAAAATGAAAGCTTTAAATGAAATAAAATTAGCCAAAGAGCTAATCAAATTTCCATCCATTACTCCTGTAGATGCTGGTGTGATGAAATTTTTAGAAAAAAAACTAAAGAAATTAGGCTTTAAAACAAAAATTTTAGAATTTAAAGAAAAGAATTTCAAGCCAGTAAAAAATTTATATGCAAGATTGGGGTCAAAAAATCCTAATTTTTGTTACGCAGGACATTTAGATGTTGTTCCACCAGGAAATTTAAAAGATTGGACCGTAAATCCTTTTAGACCATCAATTAAGAAAGGTCATTTAATTGGCAGAGGTGCAAATGATATGAAAAGCTCTATCGCGGCTTTTTTATCTGCAGTTAGCTTTTTTTTATCAAAAAATAAAGAATTTAATGGATCGATCAGCTTATTAATAACAGGAGATGAGGAGGGTGATGCGGTTAATGGTACAAAAAAAGTTGTAGAATATCTAAAAAAAAAGAGAGAGAAAATAAATTTTTGTTTGGTAGGAGAACCTACTAATCCTAATAAATTAGGTGAAATGATAAAAATTGGTCGTAGAGGTAGTTTGACTGGTAACTTAAAAATATTTGGTTCACAAGGACATGTCGCATATCCTCAAAGAGCTAATAACCCCTCAACAACAATTGTTCAAATTTTAAAAGAGATAAAAGAAATTACATTTGATAAAGGTACAAAAAACTTTCAACCCACTAACTTAGAAGTAACAAAAATTAATATTAATAATGAAGTAGATAATGTTATTCCTGGAATTGCTGAAGCAACTTTTAATATAAGATTTAATAACAAACATTCATCAAATTCTTTAAAAAAGAAACTTAATAAAATTTTTAACAAAATAACTAAAAAAAATAAATCTAAATTTAAAATTAATTATAGGGTTTCTGGTGAAGCTTTTTTAACAAAGCCAAATGATACAACTTTTATGATTCAAAATATTATAAAAAAAATTACAAAAATTAAGCCAAAACTGTCCACCACAGGTGGAACATCGGACTTGAGATTTATAAAAAAAATATCACCAGGTTTAGAATTTGGTTTGGTCGGGAAAACAATGCATAAAGTTGATGAAGCAGTATCTTTAAAGGATCTAAAAAATTTGACTAAGATTTATCAAAATATTCTACAAAATTACTTTAAGTGAAGACTGGTTTAATTACTTCCAATACTTATCAAAATCATGACACGGGGCCTGGTCATCCAGAGCAAATAGCTAGGGTAAAAGTTATTAATGAAAATTTTAAAAAAATTGGTAATAAAAATATATTATGGAAAAAACCATCTATAATTTCAGATGATATTATTAAAGACACACATGATACTAATTATCTAGATTTAATTAAAAAATCTTTTCCTGCTAAAGGTTTTTCTTCATTAGATGGTGATACGATTATTTCACCAGGAAGCAAACAAGCTACATTTGATGCTGCAGGTTCAATCATTACAGCTATAGATGGTGTGCAAAATAAAGAATTTAAAAATGCTTTTTGTAATGTGCGTCCTCCAGGACACCATTCAAATCAAAATAAAGCAGCTGGATTCTGTATCTTAAACAATATTGCAATAGGAGCCAAATATTTACTAAACAAATACAAGTATAAGAAAGTTGCCATTATAGATTTTGATGTTCATCACGGTAATGGTACA
This sequence comes from uncultured Pelagibacteraceae bacterium, assembly GCA_902555945.1. Lineage (GTDB taxonomy): Bacteria > Pseudomonadota > Alphaproteobacteria > Pelagibacterales > Pelagibacteraceae > Pelagibacter. The sequence continues at coordinate 64,570 of CACDUS010000003.1, forward strand.
CAAGATATTTTTTATGATAATGAGAATGTTTTATTCATATCAACACATCAGTTCCCATATTACCCTGGGACAGGATCAGAAAAAGAGAAAGGTAAATTTAATAATATTTTAAATATACCTCTGCCAGCTGGTACAAACTCAGAAGAATATCTAAATGCATTTGAAAATGTACTAAAGAAATTGAGAGAATTTAAACCTGAATTTGTTTTAATTAGTGCTGGTTTCGATGCAGACTTTAGAGACCCATTGGCTCAATTTAACCTTAAAGCTGAGGATTTCTATATAATTACAAAAAGAATATTAGAAACATCAAAAAAATTTTGTCATGGAAAAGTAGTTTCTATCTTAGAAGGAGGATATGACTTGCAGGCTCTTCAAGATGACACTAAAAGACATGTTGATGCATTATTAGAATTCAATTGATATATAACTAATTCATTATAAACACCATTCCATGAAATTGTATAAGATAAAAAAATCTAAAATTGATAATAAAGGACTTGGATTATATGCAGCTAAAAATATTAAAGCAGGGACAAAAATTATAAATTACATAGGAAAAATTTTAACAAATAGACAAGTAGATGAGTCTGATAAATTTGATAATAAAAAACCAATATATCTATTCACATTAAATAAGAAATATACTTTAGATGGAGATTTTCCATGGAACACAGCTGGCTTAATAAATCATTCATGCGATAATAATTGTGATTATGAGGGAAAAGGACTAAAAATTTGGGTTACAGCAATAAAAGATATTAAAAAAGGTGAGGAATTTACATGTGATTATGGCTTTGGATATGATGAAGATTATAAACAATTTCCATGTAAATGCAGATCAAAAAATTGTTGCGGCTATATCGTTAGAGCCGAGTCAAGATGGCGTATTAACAAAAAATATTCGATAGCTAATAAAAAAAAATTAATAAATAATTCTCGCTAAGAAAAGACCTTCAGGAGGTGCTGGTGGAGCACATAGAATTCTTTTTTTAGATTTCATTACACTTTCAAATTTATTTAATGTCCATTTCTTTTCTCCAAGATATTTTAAACAACCAACCATTGACCGAACTTGCTGCTGTAAAAAAGATTGGGATCTAAATTCTATTTCTATTTTATTTTTTGAGGATTTTATCTTGACTAGTTTTATAGTTTTAATTGGGCTTTTTGCCTTACAGCTAGAAGCTCTAAAAGTTGAAAAATCTTTTGTACCAACCAATTTTTTGGCACCTTGTTTCATTGCAACTAAATCAAGTTCTTTCATTATATGCCAGCCCCTATTTTTTTCTAGTACTAGCGCACCCAAACGGTTAACAATTACATACTTGTAAATTCTCATTTTTGCTGAAAATCGTGCATGGAAATTTTTGCTTCTTTTTTTTATTTTAAGAATCGCAACACCTTCTTTATTCAAGAAAAAATTTATTGATTTTAAAAATTTATCTGAATGTTTGATTTGATTTTTACAATCAAAATGTGCAGATTGTTCAATTGCATGAACACCAGTATCTGTTCTACCTGATCCTAATAAAATTATTTTTTCTTTTAAAAGTTTTGATATCTTTTCTTGAATAAGTCCTTGCACAGTTTTTCCTTTTTTTTGAACCTGCCATCCTCTAAAATTAGTGCCTGCATACTCAATTAGTATTTGATATCTAAACATTAAAAATAATTGAACCTTTTTTAATTTGAGAGCCAAGCATAAATTCGCCAATTTTTTGTGGTTTTTTTCCTTGTCTCTGAATTTCAAGAATTTTAATTGATTGGTTATTATTACAGGCTATTTCTAATTTATCAGACAATACTTCACCCGCTTTACCAGCACCATTTCCTATTTCCGCTTTAAGAATTTTATATCTCTCTCCTTTAAATTTAAAAAAAGCTCCAGGAAAAGGAAACAATCCATTAATTTTCCCGATAATATTTTGAGCATTATCTTTCCAATTAATTTGACCCTCTGTTTTATCTATCTTTTTTGCATAAGTAGCTTTGGAATGATCCTGCTCTGTGAATTTTACCTTATCTTCTAAAATATCATCGACATTATCTAAAATTTTTTCTGCAGCTAATAAAGATAACTTTTCTGATATTTCTTGAGTATTGTTTTTATGATCTAATTTTATTTTATATATATTGCTAACAGGTCCACTATCTAATTCTTCAACTATCTTCATAATACTTATGCCTACGTCTTCATCTAAATTCATAATAGATCTTTGGATTGGTGCTGCTCCTCTCCATTTGGGTAGTATGGATCCATGAATATTTATAAAACCCTTCTTAGTTAAAGTTAAAAAATTTTTTGGAATAATTTGTCCATACGCAACTACTATTGCAATATCAGCATTCAATTTTTTTAAAAATTGATATTCCTCATCATTATCTTTTAGAGTTTTTGGACATCTAAAGTCTATATTAAGAGTTTCTGAAATACCTTGAACTGGAGATTTATTTATTTTTTGACCTCGATTAGATTTTTGAGGGGGCTGAGTATATACGACAGAAATTGGATAACCATTTTGATATAATGATTTTAAGATAGGCACAGCAAATAATGGGGTGCCCATAAAAATTATTTTTTCTGACATTAATTAAACAACTATCCGGTTGGATTTATTTTTAGATAGTTTTTTAATAATCATTGATTTTTTTAATTTTGACAAATAATCTATAAAGAGAATTCCTTCTAAATGATCCATCTCATGTTGAATGCAAGTTGCTAGAAGGCCCTCTGCTTTTAATAATTTTTTTTCACCATCATAATCTAGATATTCAACTTCACATTTTTTTGGCCGATCTATCTCAGCAAATTGATTAGGTACCGATAAACAACCTTCCTCGTAGGTGGATTTTAGAACATCCTTGTTTTTGATAACAGGATTTACAAAAAATCTTGGCTCTTTTTGACTCTTATCTTTACCAATATCCATAACAATAATTCTTTTAGGAACTCCTACTTGAATTGCTGCAAGTCCAATTCCATTCGCTGAATACATTGTATCTAACATATCATCCATCAATTTTTGTTCCTCTTTGCCAACTCTTTCAACAGGCTTTGATATTTGCCTCAACAATTTATTAGGCTCTGTAAGAATAGTTTTCACTGTCATATTGACATTATCTTAATATAATTTTTATACTTTTAAAGGAAGAACTTTAAGTAAGATTTTATTTCTAATCTGATCAATATTTAATTGATTAAGAGTTCTGATGATAAAATATATTGTATCTTCATCCATTCTATCCAATTTATCCTGACCTATAACTTCAACAATTCTAAGTAAAGATGCTCCTTTCTCATTGTTATTAATCATTACCTGAATATCTGTTGGAATTTCAGAATCATTAATTTCATATAAATCGTCATATTTATTTGAAATTTCTATTCCATCAGATTTTAAAGACTCTAAAAATATTTGATCCTTTTTCGAAAAAAAATATTTTTTATTTTTCTTAATTTTCTTCAAAAAATTATCTATATCTTTTTCAATTTTTGATTTTGAATAATCACCGTTAAAATAATTAATCAATTTTGATTGGTGTAAGATTTCTTTATTAAATTTTATTTCATTTTCTTTATTTTCTTTAATTTCAATATTTGTGTAATAAAAACTAGTTAGATTATCTGGAATATCTGTCGGATTAATTTTTTCTAAAAAATTTTTTAATTCTGTATCAAAAGCATCATTAATATTGTCATTTTTAAATAAGCTTTTTAATAATTTAAGTAATTTTAACTTTTCAACCATTTCGGACTCTAAAAGTATCTTTTGATAAATTAAAGCTCGTCCCTCAATTTTTGATAAAGATTTGTATGAATTTTCTACATTTAAAAGCTGATTAATATTAAATTGAAATTTTTTATAAATTTCAAATAAATCTTTTTCTGGATAATTCTTATTATGTGAGGCCTTTTCAATGGTAGAAATTTTTTCTAAATCTAAAACATCTACTTTATTAAAAGTATCTAATAAGTTTGAAGATGAGAGGTACTTCCAAATTATTTTACTTGTATTCTCCTTAGGTTCAAAAACAAAATCAGGATTAGTTTGATGTGCTAAATGAAAGTCAAGAATTGATTTTTCCGAAACCGAGACATCTATTTCAGAGCTAAAACCTAATAAATAATTTATCTTATTTTCATAATATTTTTCTTTAAATCCAGATTCTTTTTTTAAATCAAATATAAGTTGAGCTTTATCTTTTTGACCAGATTTAACTAAACAATAAATATTAAATTTTGAAAGATATTCATCTTCAATGGATTTTGAGTTTTTTGTAAATATATCACATGCTTTTTCAAAATTTGCCTCAGATAAATGTTCGTCTACTAAATATTTAGTTAACTTAGGATGTGAATTAATTATTTGGTTTTTAATTAGATATTCTTCAATTAAATCTAGGTCTGAATTTTTAATTAACCAATTTGATCTAATTTCTAAAAATTCTTTTTCAGATAGATTTGTTTCTGGTGGGTATGCATTTGTTAATAAAGCAATTTTCATTAATTCTGATGCATCATCTGAAAGATCAATTTTACTTAATCTTAAAAAAATACTTTTTAATTGGTCACCATTTGAATTTGACCACATGTTCATATCTAAATCATTATCCTCTGGATCAAATAAACCATAAATATTGATTTCATTTGTTACCAAAGATTCATCTAATTTAATTTCCCCGGATTTTTTTTGCGATTGCATCTTATAAATATCAGAGTCTTTAACTTTTTTTGTATTTGAATTATTTTCTATAATTAACTCATTGCTAGACTGATCATTATTTTTATCTATATTCCATATATCAACAGGCTGTTCCTCTGCGTTTATATGTGAGCTTAATAATAAAAAAAATGTAAGTAAAAAAAATTTTTTACTTAACAATCTTGAAATTTTCATTTGGAATTATTTTTTCTATATCTTTTTTCGGTGCTGGAAAATCTATCTTATTTAATAAAAAAACAATTCCGACAATTACAACTAAAGCTATGGCTAATTTTAAGATTAAACCAAGAATGTTTATTCTCGAACTTGTTTTTTTTATAAATTGCATATAGTTTTAGTTAATTTCAAAATAAGACATATTTGTGTTTTTTCAATAAAGAAACTTATGAAATCAAAAGAAAATTTAGTTTTTTTAGGAATGATGGGTTCAGGAAAGACATCTATTGGATTACTAGTTGCAAAAAAATTAAAATTACAATTTGTAGATATTGATGAAGTAATTGAAAAAGAATTCGGTCAAACTATTAAAGAAATATTCGCAAAAAAAGGTGAAAATTTTTTTAGAAAATTTGAAGAAAAAGTTACCTTAAAAAACTTAAAATCTACTCCTAAAGTGGTATCCCTTGGCGGTGGAGCATTTATAAATAAAACTATAAGAGATGAAATTCTTAAAAATCATATCTCATTTTGGTTAAACTGTAGTAATCAAATACTTTTAAATAGAATTAAAAAAAGCAAAAAAAGACCTTTAGCATATAATTTGACTCAAAATGAATTAATTGATTTAATGAATAAGCGATCTCTGATTTATTCAAAAGCTTTACATGAGATAAAATGTGGTAATTTATCTAAAAGCGAAATTGTTGAAAAAGTTTTAAATATTTATGAAACCCATTAAACTAAATGTAAAAACTAAAAATCAAAATTATCCAATTTTTATTGGATCGAATTTGATTAACAATATTTCAAATATCTTAAAAAATAATTTTATAAATTTTAATAAATGTTTAATTATAATTGATGAAAATATTCCAAAAAAAATAGTTTCTATAATAAAAAAATCTTTAAAGAAAAAAGATATTAGTATTCTTTTTTTTAAGGCTAATGAAAAAAATAAGAACATAAAAATAATTCATCAAATTTTAGAACTTATGTTAAAAAAAAATTTTTCAAGAGATGATTGTCTTATTTCCATTGGAGGAGGTATAACTGGAGATATAAGTGGTTTTGCAGCTAGTCAATTTAAAAGAGGCTTAAAATTTATAAATATTCCTACAACTTTGTTAGCACAAGTTGATTCATCAGTTGGAGGAAAAACTGGGGTAAATACAAAATATGGAAAAAATCTAATAGGAAGTTTTTATCAACCTAATTTAGTAATCTCTGATGTGATATTTCTCAAAACTTTGCCTAAAAGGGAAATTATCTGTGGTTATGGTGAAATTTTAAAACATTCATTGATTTCTAATAAAACTTTTTTTAATTTTTTAACTAAGAATTATTTAAAAATTTTAAATCTAAGATCACCTTTTATTAATAAAGCAATTTATGAGAGTTGTAAGATTAAAAAAAACATTGTTGAAAAAGATGAAAAAGAAAACGAATTAAGAAAGATACTCAATTTTGGTCACACTTTTGCACATGCATTTGAAGCTTCTTTAAATTATTCAAAAAAACTAAATCATGGTGAAGCTGTTATTTTGGGAATGAATACCGCTTTGAATTTCAGTTTTAAAAATAAATTTTTAAAAAATAATGATTATAAATTAATTATCAATCATATTAAAAATCATAATTTACCTTCATCATTAAATAAATTTTTTAGCATAAAAGATTTAAAAAAAATTTTAACTTTTATGTTAGCCGATAAAAAAAATGATTCTGGCGTAATAAGTTTAGTTTTATTAAAAAAAATTGGAATGCCTTTTATAAACAAAAATTACACAAAAAAAAAGATATTAAAATTTTTGAGAGATGAATTAAATAATTAAGATTTGAACCGAATGTATAAACTTTTGTAATTCATCTCCTATTACTTTATAAACTTTTTTATTACTTTCAATTCTTTTCATCTTTTTTAAACTATTTGATTTAATTATTATTTTTAGATGAAATTTATCTTCTTGGTTTCCTATATGATTTTTATGAAGAAATGATTTATCCTCAATAATAATATTTTCAATATTAATTTCTTCTAAAAGTTTTTTTTTTATAATTGCAATTAATTTATTTATATCCATAAATAGTTATTATATATCATGAAAAATATTTGTGACTGGAATAATTGTAATGAAATTGGTTCTTATAAAGCACCAATCGAAAAAGATAATAGTAAAAAGTTTAGAATGCTGTGCTTAGAACATGTTAAAGAATTCAACAAAAACTGGAATTATTTTTCAGGAATGAATGATCAACAAGTAATGGATTTTTTAAAATCTGACATGATATGGCATAAACCAACACAAAGTTTTAGTTCCTCTGATAATTTTTTTAAAATTTTATGGAATAACACATTGAAAGATGAATTAGACAAAGATAAATTTAAAAGTGACTACAATCATATGCGTCAATTTAAATTTGATCATAAAGATATAAAAGCCTTTAGTATTTTGGGTATTTCTGTCGGTTTAAAATGGCAAAAAATTCAGGAAAAATTCAAAATACTTGTCAAAAAATTTCACCCTGATATGAATTCTGGAAACAAAAAATTTGAAGAAAAACTTAAATTAATTACTTTAGCTTATACACAATTAAAAAACACTTATAGAGAAAAAATTGACACCTAACTTAAATATTCAACCAGATATAAAAGTTTCTATTAAACAGACTTTTGGAATTGACTCTGAAATGGAAGTAGATGCTTTTTCTAAAAAAAATGAATATGTACCAGAAATAGATAAAAATTATAAATTTGATAGAGACACTACCCTAGCAATAATTTCTGGTTTTGCTTTTAATAAAAGAGTTTTAGTTCAAGGGTATCATGGTACGGGAAAATCAACTCATATAGAGCAAATAGCTGCAAGATTAAATTGGCCATGTATAAGAGTCAACTTAGATAGTCACGTAAGTAGAATTGATTTAATTGGGAAAGATGCAATTGTATTAAAAGACGGTAAGCAAATCACTCAGTTTAACGAAGGTATTTTACCGTGGTCTATTCAAAATCCAGTTGCTTTAGTTTTTGATGAATATGATGCTGGTAGGCCAGATGTCATGTTTGTCATTCAAAGAGTTCTTGAAGCAGAGGGAAGTTTTACTCTTCTTGATAAAAACAAAGTATTAAAACAAAATAAATTTTTTAGATTGTTTGCAACCTCAAATACAGTAGGTTTGGGTGATACAACAGGTTTGTATCATGGAACTCAACAAATCAACCAAGGTCAGATGGATAGATGGAATATAGTGGCAACTCTCAATTATCTAAATCTTGAGAAAGAGATGGAAATTGTATTAGCTAAAAATAAAAATCTAAACAATCAAAAAGGCAAAGAAAAAGTAGCAAATATGATTAAAGTTGCATCTTTAACAAGAAAAGGTTTTGTTGCAGGAGATATTTCAACAGTGATGAGTCCACGAACTGTTTTACATTGGGCTGAAAATTCTGAGATTTTTAAAGATACTGGATATGCATTCCGTGTTACATTTTTAAATAAATGTGATGAAATTGAAAAAAATACTATAGCTGAATATTATCAGAGGTGTTTTGGTGAGGATTTACCTGAGTCGCTTGTTAATATTCAAATTTAATGGACAATAAGTACATCAATTTAAAAGAAAAACTTAAACAAGCGCTATCATCAACAGCTCGAGCTATATCTGATGACTATGAAGTAAAAAATGATTTAGATCAAAATAAAAGTTCAAAAAAGTTTGATTTTTTTGAGATTGATAACTTAAATTCTAAGAATGATTTTATAAAAGCTAGAGCAGAATATGATTCACTAGCATTAAAAAGAAAATTTTCAAATAATGAAATTTATAAAAAAAATCTACCTTCAAACAATTCAAGTAAAACTCTTTATTCAATAGCTGAAAAGATTAGATACGAGTCTTTAGGAATTAAGATGTTAAAAGGAATAGAAAAAAATTTAAAGGATAACTACAATCAATCAATTATTTTAAAAAGAAAAGATCAGCTTAAAAGTAAAGATGATGTCTCAATAAATGAGGCATTTGAACTGTATATGCTTAAAAATTTCCATAACATTAAACTTAACTCATTGACAAATAATATGCTTAGTTTTTGGGAAAAAGATTTTGATAAAGTAATAAATAAACATCTAAAATTTTTAAAAGAAAATTTAGAACTACAAGACAAATATTCCTCAAAATTTTCAGAAATATTTAAAGAGATGGAAATTTCAAACGCTGATGAAAATGAGGAAAATAATGAAAATGATCAAGATAACGAACAAAATAACCCATCAAATGAAGATCAAAATTCTGAAAATGATGATCAAAGGGAACAAAATAAAGAGGAAGAAACTGAAGCTAGTTTAGATACAGATTATGATATTGATGAATATAAGCTAGATGAACAATTGGTTGATACTGACTCTGACAAACAAAATAATGAACAAGTAATTCAAAAAAAAACAATTAACGATATTAATTTAGAATATAAAATTTTTACAAATCAGTTTGATGAAATAATAAAAGCAGAAAATTTAGAAGATGCAAAAGAAGCTGTAAAACTTAGAAAAACTTTGGATCAACAGCTAATTGGCTTTCAAGATGTAATAACAAAACTTGCAAACAAGCTGCAAAGACAACTTCTTGCAAAACAAAATAGATCTTGGGATTTTGATTTAGAAGAGGGTTTATTAGATAGTTCAAAACTACCAAGAATTATTATCGACCCCTATAATTCTTTATCATTTAAAAAAGAAAAGGACTTAGATTTTAAAGATACAGTTGTGACACTATTAATTGACAACTCCGGTTCAATGAGAGGAAGACCAATTACTATTGCTGCTATTTGTGCAGATATTTTATCAAGAACTTTAGAACGTTGCTCTGTTAAAGTTGAAATATTAGGCTTTACAACTAAAAATTGGAAAGGCGGTCAGTGTAGAGAATTTTGGAACAAAAATGGCAAAATAAAAAAGCCTGGAAGATTAAATGATTTAAGACATATAATTTACAAAGGAGCGGATATTCAATGGCGACAATCAAAAAATAATCTAGGATTAATGCTTAAAGAAGGATTGCTCAAAGAAAATATAGATGGGGAAGCAATATCATGGGCATTTAATAGACTAAAAAAAAGAAAAGAAGAAAGAAAAATTCTTATGGTTATTTCTGATGGTGCTCCAGTTGATGACTCTACATTATCTGTAAATTCTGGAGATTTTTTAGAAAAACATTTGAAAAAAATTGTTAAATTTATCGAGGATAAAACAGAGATAGAGATATTAGCAATAGGGATTGGTCATGATGTTTCCAGATACTATAATCGTGCCATCAAAATAACAGATGTTAACGAGCTTGGAGATGTGATGATTTCACAACTAAGCACTTTGTTCGATAAAAAAAATTCTCTACATTAAATATTAAATAAATCTTTATTTTTCCATTTTATATTTACTTTTGCACCTGATCTTGTTTTAGAATTTCTACAATTAATCGAGGCGAAATTTTTTTCAAGCAAAGTTTTTCCAATAAAAATTCCTAAACCAAGACCAGTTTTTTCTTTGTTTGAATAGTTTAACGATTTTAAATATGGTTCTCCAATTTTTGATAAAATATCATTTGGGTAACCCTTGCCATCATCCTCTATTATTACTTCGGTTTGCTCATAATCACTTTTCAAAGTGATAAAGATTTTTTTTGATGAAAATTTATTTGCGTTTCCAATAAAATTTCTAAGACCATAAACAATTTCAATTGACTTGGTCATTTTTTTTTCATTCAAATCTTGTCCAAAATCTAAGATAAATTCTTTGCTGCTAGTCTCTTTAAAAGATGTAACTATTTCTTTTATATAATCTCTGATTGATAAATTTACATCAATAAAATCATCCTCTTCATTTGGATTAAGTGATAGCCTTTTTAAAATTTCATTACATCTCTCAACTTGACTTGATAGTAAATCAATATCTTGAATTACAGTTTTATTGTTTTTGAGTTGTTGTTTAAGTTCTTGGGTGATTATTTTAATTGTAGATAAAGGTGTACCTAGAGAATGCGCTGCTGCTGCTGCTTGACCACCCAAAGATAACATCTCATGCTCTTTGGCCATAACTACTTCCATTTTGTTTAAGGCCTCTTTTCTAAGTCTAGATTCAGAGCCAAAAACGATTGCAAAATAATTAAGAAACATTAAAGCTATAATTAAAGCTACTGGTATTGAATAATAATAATAATCATCTACATGAAAATGGTTGTTTATTGGTGATGGAAGCTCTCTCGAATAAAATGTAAGAAAAATAATAATCAGTGTTGTAGTTGCCACAATTAATATATTTGTTTTAAATCCTAGATTTGATGATGCAAAAACACTTGGTATTAAGATAAAAATTACGAACGGGTTTACAATACCTCCTGTTAAATAAATTAATGCTCCAAGTTGAAAAATATCAATCAACAAAAAAATTAAAGCGGATCTTTCAGTTAATTGGGTTTTTTTATAAATAAAAATTAAATAAAAATTACTTAAAATACCAAAAAAAATTATGACATTTGAGTACAAAAAATCGAACTCAAAATTAAAGTAAAAATATACAAGATATATAGAGGCTATTTGGCCAATAATTCCAATCCATCTTAAATTTATATATGTAGATTTTTTTAAACTGTAATATTTTGAAGTTTCAAAAAACTTCATTTTTTAAATATCAAGATTCTGAACATTAATTGCATTAGAAATAATAAAATCTTTTCTTAAACTCACGTCATTTCCCATCAAAGTATGAATTAAACTTTGATCCTTTTTAGTATCTTTAGAATATTGTACCTTAAGCAAATTTCTTGTCTCAGGATCTAAGGTTGTACTCCACAACTCTTCAGGATTCATTTCTCCTAATCCTTTAAATCTTTGAATGTTCATTTTTGATTTTTCTAATTCTAAAGCTTTAGTAAATTCCTTTGATCCTTTTTTTGTTTTTTTTAGCTCAGAGCTGTTATTTATTATATAATTTTCTAGCTCCTTTTCATCTTTGATATAAATTCCTTTAGATCCTTTATTAATTTTAAACAAAGGTGGTTGTGCTAAATAAATATGTCCATTTTCAATTAATTTATTAAAAGGTTTGTTATTAAAAAATGTCAATAGCAAAGCTCGTATATGTGATCCATCAACATCAGCATCGGTCATTATGATGATTTTTCCATATCGTAAGTCTTTTAAATCTATCTCATCAGCTTTTGGATCTAGGCCTAAGGCATTAATCAATGTAAGAATTTCATTAGAAGAAATCATTTTAGATAGTGCTTTTGTTTTATGATCAGACCCGTTTCTATGTCCATTATTACCATTTTTTGATTTTAAATCTTCAACATAAGTATTTAAAATTTTTCCTCTCAAGGGTAATACAGCTTGATTAGATCTATTTCTACCTTGCTTTGCTGATCCTCCTGCAGAGTCTCCCTCAACAATAAATAATTCTGTTCCTTCTTGCTTTCCAATTTGGCAATCTGCAAGTTTTCCTGGAAGACCACTTAATTCTAGAGCCCCTTTCCTTCTAACGCTCTCTCTTGCTTTTCTAGCTACATCTCTAGCCATCGCCGCTTGAATAATTTTTGCTAATACAATTTTTGCAATACTTGGATTTTGATCAAACCAAATCGATAATTTTTCATTAACTATTGTTTCTACAATCATTCTTACTTCTGAAGAAACTAATTTATCTTTTGTTTGAGATGAAAATTTAGGATCTGGGATTTTTGTCGAAAGAACACAAGTTAAACCTTCCTTAATGTCATCACCTGAAATTGATAGTTTATTTTTTTTTAATAAGTTATGCTCATTAGCGTATTTATTCACAACTCTTGTTAGTGCACTTCTAAAACCTAATAGGTGGGTTCCACCGTCTTTTTGATGAATGTTATTTGTGTATGGATAAATATCCTCAGAATAACTACCATTCCATTTCAATGAACACTCTATTTCAATATTTTCTTTTTTTCCCTCAATATAAATTGGCTTTTTAAACAAATCATTTCCATTTTTATTTTGTAATTTGTCTCTTTTTTCATCCAAAAATTCTACAAACTGTAAAACACCACCTTCATATTTAAATTCATTGATTTTTTCTTTTTTTAGATTTGCATCAATAAATATAATTTTAATACCTTTATTCAAAAAAGCTAATTCACGCATTCTTTTAATTAAAATATTTGAATTAAATTTTGTGGAAGAAAAGATTTGTTTGGATGGTAAGAAAGTTATTTGGGTACCTGTTTCTTTTGATTTTCCAATTACTTTTAAAGGTGCTTTTGCTTCACCATCCTTGAATTCTATAAAATATTTTTTCCCATCTCTATTGATCTCTAGCTTTAATTTTTCTGATAAAGCATTAACAACTGAAACACCTACACCATGTAAACCACCTGAAACTTTATATGAGTCGTGGTCAAACTTTCCTCCAGCATGTAATTGTGTCATAATTACTTCAGCAGCTGACTTTTTTTCTCCTTTATGAAGATCAACAGGTATTCCTCTTCCATCATCTTTTACTGTAACAGTCCCATCTGAATTAGTTTTAACTTCAATATTTTTACAATATCCAGCTAGTGCTTCATCGATCGAATTGTCTACTACTTCATAAACCATATGATGAAGACCTGTACCATCATCAGTATCACCAATGTACATTCCCGGTCTTTTTCTTACAGCCTCAAGACCTTTAAGAACCTTAATCGAGTCAGCTTGATATGTATTTTTTTTTGTCATTTTTAAATTTTTGGAAAATAATATTGTATCACTTTTTAATAAAAATTGGTTATTTATAATTTTATAATTCTCATAGGACTATCAAATTATGCCGCGTAAAATATATAAAATTTAAGTGGCGGAGAGAATGGGATTCGAACCCATGATAGAGTTTCCTCTATACACGCTTTCCAAGCGTGCGCCTTAAACCTCTCGGCCATCTCTCCAAATAAATTAACTATTGATTATAATTAATTGTACTGTTTAGTCGATTATAATACTAATATTCAAATGACAGATATATTTGATGAAGTTGAATTACTTACTGTTACATATAAATCTGAGTATATAATTAATCATTGTTTATCAAACATTAATGAGAATTTTAAAATAACTATTGTTGAGAATTCTAATAATATTTATTTTAAAGAAAAATTAGAACAAAGAAAAAATACCAAATGTATTTTATCTGGTAAAAATTTAGGTTTTGGCTCTGCGTTTAATATTGGTGCTAAATCAATTAAAAAAAAATATATTTTACATTTTAATCCTGATGCAATGATTAATGATGAAATAATCCATGAAATGTACAAATTAGCCAAAAATGTAAAATTTGGCATAATTTCAGTAATAGAGTCAAATGAAGACACAAAAGTTATTTTATCAGATAAAGTAAAATTACGTAAAGTGGAGAGCGTTAAAGGGTTTGTGATGTTTATAGACAACTACGAATGTATGGAAACAAATTATTTTGATGAAAATTTTTTTCTATATCTTGAAGAAATAGATCTTTGTAAAAGATTGCAACAAAAAGGTAAAAATATTTACATAGCAGAAAATATCTTTGTTAAACATTTGGGTGGCAAATCACATGACCCAGATCAAAAAGAAAAAATGGAAGTTCAAAGAAACTGGCATTACTTATGGTCTCTATTTTATTTTTCAAAAAAACATAAAGGAATATTTCATGCATACAAAATTACTTTAAGAAAATTTATATCAGCATTTTTTAAACTAATATTTTACTATTTCATAAATACAAAAAAACACACTATATATAAAATTAGGTTTCTCGGACTTTTAAATAGTTATCTTGGTAATAAATCTTTTTTCAGAATTGATTAAATTTAATAAGTTTTAAATATAGGGAAACATACAATAAATTTATCTTTATTATTTTTCCTAACTGAAATTACATTTCTTTTAATTTCTTTAAAAAAATTCCATGCAAGAGGAATGACATAAATGTTATTTTTATATTTGTTCAAAGCATTTAAAGGCATTATAGGTATTTTACTTCCTGGGCAATATTTATTTTGTTTTAATTTATTATCATCAACAATTATTTCTAATTTAATTTTAGAAAAATTTAAAAATGTATTTGCTTTTGCTGCAGCACCATAACCAATTACAATATTTTTTTTGGAAATTTTATCAATTCTAGTTTTAATTTTTTTAACGATTTTTTTACAATTTTTACCCCAATTTTTATAATATCTAAAATTTAAAAATTTTTCTTTTCCTAACTTTTCCTTTATTTTTTTTTCATCTGAGTATTTTTTTATTACAAATAAATAGCTAGATCCATGAATTGGATCTTTGATAACATTATCTAATTTTAATTCCGATCTTTGCAAAAGTTTCATCATACTCTTAATATTAAAAAAATTGATATGTTCATGATAAATTGTATCAAATTCTAAATTTTTACACATATCAGCTTGGCTAGTTTGGATTATCAAAGAACTTTGTTCGTGCATTAATTTTTTTGCATTTTTTAAAAATTCAATTGGTTTTGGATTATGAGCAAAAGAATTTTGTGAAATTATAAAGTCAAATTTTTTATTTAGTTTTGCTACAACATCTTTATTAAAGAAATCACATATGACCTTATGTTTTTTGGATGAAATTTTAAAAATATTTTTTGCCGGGTCAACACCAAAAGTTTTAAATTTATTATTTTTAAAAACATCTAACTGAGAACCGTCATTACAACCTATATCTAATACATTTCTATAAAGAATTTTTTTATTATTTTTTAAACAAAATTTATAAAATTTTTTCATAAATATTTTATATGTATTTGTAGTTCCACTTACATAATCATAATTTTGATAAATTTTTTTTGGGTTAACTGCTATAGAAAGTTGTAAGTGACTGCAATTTAAGCAAGCATTTACTTTTAATTGATATTTTTTCTCTTTTATTCTTTTATTTTTTAGATAAGAATTAGCTAACGGTTGTGAGTTTAGATCAAGAACTTGTCTCAAATTTTTTGAATTGCAAGCTAAACAGTTTTTTAGTTTTGTGAAAGCCAATGTTTATTTTTTAAACTCCAATTTACTACTTCTTCAATTCTTTTTGTTAACTTTATTTTAGGCTCCCATCCTAATGATTTTAAAAGGCCTGGATCTAATGAATACCTTAAATCATGTCCTGGTCTCGAGGAATGATTGTCTATTAGTTCAAAAATTAGATCTTTATCTTGAATTTTTGCAATAGATTGGGCTAAAGTTAAATTATCTATTTCTTCAGGTCCAACTAAATTAAACTTTGGACAAGTTGCATTACCAAAATCACCCTTGTGCTTATAGCTCTTTAAATTGAGAATAAACATTAATCCATCTGCAACATCTTGGGCATGGATATAATGTCTACTTCCTGCTTGAGTTTTCTCTTTATTAGAGTGAACAAGCACTTTTTGACCATCTCTCACCCTCTGAATAACCATTGGAATAAATTTTTCAGGATGTTGTCTTTCACCAAAAACATTCATTGTGTGAGTGATATATATTGGTAATTTATAAGTATTTTCATACGCTACACAAAATTCTTCAGCTGCAGCTTTGCTTGCGCTATAGGGATTAGTAGAGTTATACCTGTCATATTCTTTATATGAAATTCCTTCAGGTGCATTTCCAAAAATTTCATCAGTAGAAAAATATACAAATCTTTCTAAGTTATTTAGTTTTCTTGCAAAATCTAAAAGATTAACAGTTCCTACAACATTATCTTGAACAAATTCCATTGGATAAACTATTGATCTATCAACATGACTAGCTGCTGCAAGATGTAAAATAATATCTGGTTTACCTATTTCAGAACTTATTTGAGAATTAATTTCAGCTTTAAGATCATGGAAAACTATCTTTAATCTTTTTTTTTCATCGATTGAAAATTGCTCCAAAATCTCATGAAGTCTATTTAGATTCCCAGAAATATCTAATCTATCTATAGTTACGATTTGCCAATCAGTATGTTTAATTATATGCGCAATAATATGATGTGAGATAAAACCAGCTCCACCAGTAATTAAAACTTTTTTCATTAAATACTTTCAATAATTAATATAAATTTTTTAAATAACCTATTAAACTTTCTTTATTGATATTTCAATCAACTTATATAGCTTATATCAATAAAATATGAAAATTTTTGACTGTATCATTTTTAATGGAGAAAATTCTATATTAGAAATCAGATTAAATGAATTAGATAGATTTGTAGATTTTTTTGTAATTTTAGAATTTGGAGAAACTTTTACGGGAATTAAAAAAGAGCAAAAAATTAATAAAGACCTTCTTAAAAAATTTCAAAATAAAATAAGATATAATTTTATTGACGCAAAATTATCAGTAATTGATCCATGGAAAAGAGAGGGATATCAAAGAGACAAATTATCAAAAGAAATCGAGGATGCTAATCCTGATGATATAATTATGGTTTCAGATGTGGACGAAATACCTAATTTAACAAAAATAGATTTCGGAAAAATTGATAACCATATTTATGCTTTTTCTCTTTTTCACTCCATGTATAAATTAAATCTTATGAGACAAGTAATGTGGATTGGAACTAAATTATGTAAAAAAAAAATATTAAAATCTCCCCAATGGTTAAGATCACTGAAAGTACATAAAAAATATAGTTTCCTCAGAATAGATAAGTTTTTTTCTAAAACCTATTACTCAAAATTTAAGATTATAGAAAATTCTGGATGGCATTTTGGATGGCTCATGAGATCAGATGAAATAGTTAAAAAAATAAATTCTTATTCACATACAGAACACAATACACCTTTAAATAACGATAAAATTTTCATTGAAGGTTGTATTAAAAATGAAATCAATTTTTTGGATAGAAATGATGTTTTATCTGTGAACAACGATATAAATAAACTTCCTAACTATGTAAAAAATAATCCTGAAAAATTTAGTGAATGGATAATAAAAAAATAATTTTGGTAATACCATATAGAGGTATAGGTGATTTAATTTTTCATTTACCTTTATTGCGAGGGCTTTATCAAAAATATAAATCAAAAATTAATATAATTACTAATTCAGCAAATAAAGCTAAGTTTTTATTAAATAAAGAAAAATCTGTTAAAAAAATAGAATATATTAACTTTCAAAGAGAGAGCCAAATTAAAAATTCGTATTTATTTTTAAAAAAATTAAATAAATATAGAGCTGATATCTGTGTTCTTACAGCTCCATCAAAAAGACTGACAATACCCCTTATGATGTCAAATGTTAAAAACAAAATTTTTTTTAAAAAAGATAAAATAAAAGATTTATCAAAATATATAATTAACCAGTCTATCAATAAGTTTAGAGATATTAATTTTATCAAAAAATACAATTTAATATTATCCAAAAAAAAAATTAAAGAAAAAAATGTTTTTTTGAGTATAGATTCCCATCATGATCAAAATAATTGGAGAGAAGATAATTTCATCAAATTAATTGAAAACCTTCTATTATCAAAAAAAATAAGAAAAATTTTTATTAATTTTGCACCAAACAAAATAAAAAATTTTGACAAAATTTTTAAAAGATTTTCTAGAAACAAAAAAGTATTTTTTACTTACCAATATAACTTTCAAGATATCATTAAAACAATTAATAATTGTTTATATATAATTGGGAATGAGTCTGGCCCTGCTTGTTTAGGTGCATCTATTGGGAAGAATGTGTTTAGTATATATGACCCGAAACATACACCAAATTTATCAAGTAAAATTATTAATAAGAAAATTATATATTTAAATTCAAAAAAATTGGATACAAAAATAATTATAAAAAAAATAATTAAAAATATTAATTAATTATTTTTCCTTATTAATTTTTAATACTCCAATAAAAGCTTCTTGAGGTATCTCAACTCTTCCAAATTGTTTAGATCTCGCTTTTCCTTTTTTTTGTTTTTCCAGGAGTTTTCTCTTTCTATCAGTTGCACCACCGCCATGTATCTTTGTTAAAACATCTTTTTTAAAACCTTTAATTGTTTCTCTTGCAATAATTTTTCCACCGATTGCAGCTTGAACTGGAATCATAAAATTGTGCCTTGGTATAAGATCTTTTAATTTCTCGCATACATCTCTTCCTGTGCGTTGTGCAAAATCTTTATGTATCATCATGGCAAGTGCATCAACAGGTTCACCATTTACTAAAATTCCAAGTTTAACTAAATCTCCCTCTCTGTGACCAATTATTTCGTAATCAAAACTTGCATATCCACTAGTCATAGATTTTATTCTATCATTGAAATCAAAAACTACTTCATTTAAAGGAAGTTCATAGCTTAAGACAGCTCTACTTCCTGAATAACTTAAATTTGTTTGTATGCCTCTTTTATCCTGACATAATTTAATAATTGATCCTAAGTATTCATCGGGAGTTATTATGGTTGCTTTAATCCAAGGTTCCTCAATAAAATTAATAAAAGTTGGATCAGGCAAGCTTGATGGATTTTGTAAATCAACTATATCACCATTGTTCAAATTTACCTTATAAACCACACCTGGAGTAGTTGTGAGTAGATTAACATCAAATTCTCTTTCAAGTCTTTCAGTAATTATCTCAAGATGAAGTAAGCCTAAAAAACCACATCTAAATCCTAAACCTAGTGCCGAAGAAGACTCTGCTTCAAATGAAAAACTTGCATCATTTAATTGTAATTTAGCCAAACCATCTTTCAATTTTTGATATTCCGAGCTATCAACTGGAAATAAACCACAAAAAACAACTGGTTTACTAGGTTTAAATCCTGGTAAAGCATCAACCGTTGGTTTTGAAGCATCACAAATTGTATCTCCGACTTTTGTTTCTGATAAAACTTTTATTCCGGTCGTAATAAAACCAATTTCACCAGCATTTAGTTCATCAATATCTTTAGGTTTGGGTGTAAATACGCCGACTTTTTCGACAACATAATCTTGATTTGTTGAAAGCATTTTTATTTTCATATTTTTTGTAATTTTACCATTGATAACTCTTACTAATATTACTACTCCTAGATATGTGTCATACCAACTGTCGACCAATAAGCATTTTAAATCTTGTTCTAAATTTCCCTTTGGCCCAGGTAATTGATTAATTATTTGCTCAAGTATCTCATCTATACCTTCTCCTGTTTTTCCTGAACATGGAATAGCATTTTCAGTATCAATACCAATTACATCTTCAATTTGCTTGCTTGTTCTATCTAAATCAGATGCTGGTAAATCAATCTTATTTAAAACTGGAATAATTTCATGATTAATATCTAAAGCTTGATATACATTAGCTAATGTTTGCGCCTCAACACCTTGTGTACTATCAACAATCAGTATTGAACCTTCGCATGCATAGAGCGATCTACTTACTTCATAACTAAAATCAACATGCCCTGGTGTATCAATTATATTAAGAATATAATTTTTCCCATTTTTTGATTTATAATTTAACTTAACTGTCTGTGCTTTGATAGTAATACCTCTTTCCCTTTCAATGTCCATAGAGTCTAATACCTGAGCTTTCATTTCTCTTTCAGTCAAACCACCACATTTATGAATTATCCTATCAGCAATAGTAGATTTACCATGATCAATATGTGCAATGATCGCAAAATTTCTTATTTTATCTATAGTACTCATTTATTCTTAAGATCGAATTTTTGCGCCAGTTTTATTTTCTACTGTCTCAACAATTAATTTATGGATTTTTTCTAAATCACTATCGTTTAATGTTTTTTCTAATGATTGTATTGTAACACTTAACGCTATTGATTTTTGATTTTTAGGAATGTTATTACCCTCATAAACATCAAAAACTTTAATATTACTTATCAACTTTTGATCTACACTAGAAACAGCTTTTACTAAATCTTGAGCCTTTACCTCTTTATTCACTACAAAAGCAAAATCTCTTTCAGATTTTTGGAAGTCTGAAATAACAAAATTTGTTTTTTGATCATTTAAGGTTTTTTTTGGTAATTTTAAATTATCTAGAAAAATCTCAAAACCCATTAGAGACTCTGTTTTTATATCAATCTTCTTCAAAATATTTGGATGAATTTCACCAAAATAAGCAGCTACATTGTCTTTCTCTTTATTTAAAAACAGTCTACCAGATTTGCCAGGGTGATAATAATTGGGTGTTTCGGTATCTACGAAAAACTTATCAGAATTATAACCTGCTTCAACTAAAGTCTGGACTACATCTCTTTTTACATCAAATACATCAACGTTTCTTTCTTTTTCAACCCAAGATAATCTAGATTTTTTACCTACCGATAAACCACAAACGATAGTATTTTGTTCACCTGGATTAGAACCTGTAAAAACAGGACCTATTTCAAAAATTGACAGATCTTTAAATCCTCGATCAAGATTTTTGCTCATAAACATAATTAAATTTGAATATATAGAATTCCTTAAAACACCCAATTCTGAACTAATTGGGTTCACAATCTTAATTTCTTTATTTTTATCTTTAAAATGATCATTATAATTCGAGTCTGTAAATGACCAAGTAATCGCTTCTAGATAACCTTTTGATGCTATTGATCGTTGTAAAAAATGGAATAACTTTTGAGATTGAGTTAAAGTAGATTTAGTTCTTTCTTTAATTGGATCTATAGTTTTTATCTTATCATAGCCACTAATCCTAACTAACTCTTCTACAATATCTACCTCCTGAGAAATATCTGGTCTCCATGATGGAACTGTTAGTTTAAAATATTTTTTTTCTTTCTTAGATTTAAAACCTAAATCTTGTAAAATTTTAAACATTTCTTTACTGGAAATTTTAAATCCAGACACCTTTTCAAATAACTGAGGATCAAATTTTATAATTTTAGTTTTAAAATTATCATTTTTTTGAATATTTATTTTACTAACTTCACCACCGCATATTTCTTTAATTAATGATGCTGCTTTATTTAGACCTTCCTCAATTGATAATGGATCAATGCCTCTTTCAAATCTAAATTTTGCATCTGTATCAATATTTAATTTTTTTGCTGTTTTTCTTATTGATCTTGGGTCAAAATAAGCTGATTCTAACAATATATTTTTTGTGGTCAGTTCTGTACCTGATCTTGTTCCACCTATAATTCCACCTAAACCTAGTACACCTTTATTATCACTTATAACGCACATACCATTTTCTAATTTATAATTTCTATTATCTAGAGCTGTAAATTCCTCTCCAGATTTTGAATTTCTTACTATTATACCTTTATCAATTTTATCAGCATCATATGCGTGTAATGGTCTGTTTATGTCTAGCATGACATAATTGGTTATATCAACTATTGCTGAAATTGGTTTTTGACCCACTGAAATTAGTTTATCTTTTAACCATTGAGGACTTTCAGCGTTTCTTAAATTGGTAATTAAACAACTTCCAAAAGAACTACAACCTTGACCCTTTTCTTTGTAAATCTTAACACTCAAGGAGTGTTTTATTTTAGATTTGATTTTTTTTTCTTTTAAATCTTTTAATTTACCAAAACCAGAGGCTACAAGGTCCCTGGCGATTCCTCTGACACCAAGACAATCTGGCCTATTAGGGGTAATTGACAAATCAATAACATTAGATTTTGATTTTGGAAAATAGTTCTTACCAATATTTTTCTCATACTTAGATTTTGATAATTCTGTAATCCCATCGCTTTCATCTGATAAATTTAATTCTGATTCTGAACAGAGCATTCCATGGGAAGTAATACCTCTAATCTTGGCTACTACTAATTTTGTTTTAGTTTTAGGAATAATTGCGCCCGGAGGAGCATATATGGTAATTAGTCCTTCTCTTGCATTAGCTGCACCACAAACAACTTTTTTTATATCTTTATCTCCAATATTTACATCACAAACTTTTAATCGATCTGCATTGGGATGTTTCTCTGTTTTTATAATTTTTGCTATTTTAAATAATTGATTTTCAGCAGATAAATTTTCCACACTTTCTACTTCTAATCCAATATTCGTAAGCTGTTCTAAAAGATCTTTTTCTTTTAAATTAGTTTTTAAGTGATCTTGAAGCCAATCAAATGTGATCTTCATCTACTTAAGCCTCTATAGTTTGTAGGGACATCTAAAGGATCAAATCCAAAATGATTTAACCATCTATAATCACAATCAAAGAAAGATCTGAGATCATTAATTCCATATTTCAACATAGCCAGTCTATCAATTCCAATACCAAAGGCATATCCCTGAAATTTCGATGGATCAATTTTTACATTTTTTAAGACATTAGGATGAACCATTCCACATCCTAAAATCTCAAGCCACAGATCACCTTCTCCAATAATAATTTTTCCATCTTTAATTTTGTATCCTATATCAACTTCTGCGGAAGGTTCAGTAAAAGGAAAATGACTTGGTCTAAATCGCATTTTTATTTTATCAACTTCAAAAAATTCTTTAATAAAATAATTTAAACAACCTTTTAAATGACTCATGTTAATATTTTTATCAATATGAAGACCTTCAACTTGATGAAACATTGGCGAGTGCGTTTGATCACTATCAGATCTATAGGTTCTCCCAGGGGCAATAATCTTAAAAGGTGGTTTATCTTTTAACATAGTCCTTATTTGAACAGGAGAAGTGTGGGTACGTAATAATTTTTCTTTTTTTTCATCAAGGTAAAATGTGTCATGCATGTCTCTTGCAGGATGATTATCTGGAGTATTTAATGCTGTAAAATTATTATATTCATTTTCAACATCAGGACCTTCTTCAACGCTGAAACCTATCTCTGAAAAGATCGATGATATTTCATCAATCGTTTGTGACACAGGATGAATTTTACCTTTTACAAATGGTCTCTCAGGTAAAGTGACATCAATTTTTTCTTTTTCAAGTTTTTCATTAATTTCTGCATTTTCAATTTCATTTATTTTTAAATTAATTAAATCTTGTAATTCATCCTTAATAATATTTAAATCTGAGGCAAATTGTTTTCTCTCAGACTCAGCTATAGTTCCAATTTTTTTAAATTGTGATGAAACTAATCCATTTTTACCAAATAGGTCTGATTTAATTTGATTGATCTCTGAAAGATTTAATTTATTTTCGAGTTTTGATAAAAATTCATCTTTAATTTTTTTTAGATCTGACATTTTTACAGATTATTTCTTCAGTAAAATAAAACAATAGTGAAGATTAATTTAATGCAGATTGTGCTTTTTGGACAATCGTTTTAAAGGCTTCTGGACTATCGTACGCTATCTCAGCTAGAATTTTTCTATCAATTTTAATACCACACTTATTTAATCCATTAATAAATTTTGAATATGTTAAACCTTCCGCTCTCACACCTGCGTTTATTCTTTGTATCCACAAAGACTTAAAATCTCTTTTTTTATTCCTACGATCTCTATAAGCATACTGCATGGCTTTTTCCATAGCTTGCCTAGCGACCCTAATTGTATTTTTTCTTCTTCCCCATTGTCCTTTAACAGCTTTTAAAACTTTTTTATGTTTAGCTCGGCTTGTAACACCTCTTTTTACTCTCGCCATCTTAACCCCTTAAGCTGTAAGGCATATACGATTTAACGATTTTACTATCTTGTTTTGACATCGCTGTAGTGCCTCTTAATTTTCTTATTTGTGAATTTGTTCTTTTAATCATACCATGTCTCTTTCCAGCCTGGGCCATAATCACCTTACCCTTAGCAGATATTTTAAACCTTTTTTTTGCTGAGCTTTTTGTTTTTAATTTTGGCATAATTGAGCGAGGTTATACAAAGATTGTAGAAATTTTACAACTAATATTAAAGCCTATAAAGGTTGAATAACCATTATCATCTGTTTTCCATCAAATTTTGGATGCAATTCTACCTTGCCAATATCTTTCATATCTTCTTTAATTTTAGTCATAAGCTCATTTCCAAGATGAGAGTGTTGAAGTTCACGTCCCTTAAATCTAATTGTAAATTTAACTTTATCACCCTTTGCAATAAATTTTTTAGCATTTTTAACTTTAAATTCGTAATCATGAGTTTCAGTAACTGGTCTCATTTTAATTTCTTTAAGAGAAATAATTTTTTGTTTTTTCTTTGCAAGATTAGCTTTTTTTTGTACATCGTATTTATACTTACCCATATCCATAATCTTACAAACTGGTGGATTAGCGTTTGGAGCAATTTCTATTAAATCAAGCCCTTGGTTTTTCGCCATTGAAATGGCTTCATTGGTATTAAGTGTACCTAAATTTTCTCCATCATTTGTTATAACCTGTACTTCAGGAGAAGATATTCTGTTATTAGATCTCGGACCTCGATCTTTGGTTCTTTTTTGAAAGTAATTTTGTTTAAAATCTGCCACTTAATTTGAGGATGCTTTGTTTAAAGCAGAGAATGTTTTTAAAAATTTTTTTAATTCCATATTTTCTTGTTTACTTGAGTCCAATCTTCTAATGGTTACAGAGTTAGTGTCAACTTCTTTTTTACCACAAATTAACAAAAGGGGTATTTTTGCTAAGGAATGATCTCTTATTTTATAATTTAAATTATGATTTTTTAGATCAACAATTGAACTTATGCCTGTTTGCTTAAGTTGATTAGACACTCTTATTGCATATTCATTAAAATCTTCAGAAATTGGAATTACGACTGTTTGAAGTGGAGAAATCCAAAATGGAAATTTTCCTGCATAATGTTCAATTAAAATTCCTATAAATCTTTCTAATGATCCAAATAACGCCCTATGCAACATTACTGGAACTTTTTTAGTTCCATCTTTATCAACATAAGATGCCTCTAATCTTCCTGGTAGATTTAAATCAACTTGCAATGTTCCACACTGCCAATCTCTACCTATTGCATCTCTTAAAACAAATTCAATTTTAGGTCCATAAAATGCTCCTTCGCCTTTATTTATACTATACTCAAGTTTTGTAGCTTTAACTGCTTCTAACAAAGATGCTTCAGCCTTATCCCAAACTTTATCATCTCCAACTCTGACTTCTGGTCTATCTGCATATTTTAATATTACATTTTCAAAACCTAAATCTTTATAAATATCCAAAATTAAATTTGTTACATTAAGACATTCACTAGTAATTTGTTCCTCAGAACAAAAAATGTGTGCATCATCTTGAGTAAAGGCTCTTACTCTCAAAAGCCCGTGTAGAGCTCCAGAGGGTTCATACCGATGGACTTTCCCAAATTCAGTTATTCTTAATGGTAAATCTCGATAGCTTTTTAATCCTTGATTAAAAACTTGAATATGTCCTGGACAATTCATGGGCTTTATAGCAAAAACTTTTTCATCTGGTGTTTGAGACGTATACATGTTTTCTCCGTATTTTTCCCAATGCCCAGATTTTTCCCATAATAATCTATCTAAAACTTCTGGAGTATTTACCTCTTTATAACCAGCCTCATTCTGTCTTGCTCGCATATAATTGATTAATTTTTGAAACAACGCCCATCCTTTTTCATGCCAAAAAACTGATCCTGGACTTTCTTCTCTAAAATGAAACAAATCCATTTCCCTGCCTAATTTTCTATGATCTCTTTTTTCTGCTTCTTCAATCCTTTTAAGATAAGAGTCTAAATCTTTCTGACTTGCCCAGCTTGTTCCATATATTCTTTGAAGCATTTCATTATTTGAATCTCCTCTCCAATAAGCTCCTGAAACTTTTGTTAATTTAAAATATTTGCCAATTTTACCTGTTGAAGATAAGTGTGGCCCTCTACATAAATCATGCCACTCTCCATGAAAATAGATAGAAACTTCTTCGTTACTGGGTATGCTTTCAATTAATTCAGCTTTATAAATTTCTCCTTTTTTTTTGAAATGTTTTATAGCTTCATCTCTACTCCAAACTTCTCTTTTTGTTTTTTCATCTCTATCCACAATTTCTTTCATCTTTTCTTCAATCTTTTTTAGATTATCTTCGGTAAAAGGCTCTTTTCTTGAAAAATCATAATAAAAACCATTTTCAATTACAGGACCAATTGTAACTTGAGTTCCAGGAAACAATTCCTGAACTGCCATTGCTAAAATATGAGCTGTATCATGTCTTATTGTTTCAAGACCCTCTTTATTTTTTGAGGTA
Source organism: uncultured Pelagibacteraceae bacterium (assembly GCA_902555945.1). Classification (GTDB taxonomy): domain Bacteria; phylum Pseudomonadota; class Alphaproteobacteria; order Pelagibacterales; family Pelagibacteraceae; genus Pelagibacter. The sequence goes on from CACDUS010000003.1 coordinate 91,515, forward strand.
AATATTTTTATTGAGCAATCTTTATCTATAACAGTATCTAAATCTTTCAATTCATTATCAATACTAATAACCATTGCTTCCTTAGCAAGCGATTTGCTAATTTTTTCAGCTACTTCTAGTCCTGTAACTTTTTTTGGGAAATTTAAATTATTTCCATCTGGTAAAGTAATTATAGGCATTTAATTTAGTAATCTTTTATACTCTGAATATGTAGAAAAACACATTTTTTCAACATTAAATTTTTTAATAATATTTTTTCTACCTTCTTCACCTATTAATTTAATTGATATTTCATCCATAGTCACTGCACGTATAATTTTTTTACTCAAAGATACTGCATCTCCTGACTCAAATAAAAAGCCAGTCTTTTCATCTTCTATTGTTTCATTCGAACCACCAATATTGCTAGCGATTACCAATCTTTTCATGGATTGAGCTTCAACTGCAACTCTTCCAAAAGCCTCTGGTTCAATAGAAGCTGAAACGACAATATCAGAAACTTTATAAGCAAGAGCCATATCATTGCAACTATCAATGAATTTAATTTGATTAGTTAGGCGATACTGTTCAGTCAAACGAATTAATTTCTTTTTATACAAATCTCTACCTTGATCACTGCCTAAAATTACAACATGAAATGCCTCATAACCTAATTCAATTTTGACTAAATTTATTGCCTCTATGAATAATTCCTGACCTTTCCATGATGTCAATCTACCAGGCATCAAAATAATTTTTTTTTCTTTATCAATCGCCCATTTTTCCAGAAGTTTTTTTTCTTCACTCTCTAGTTTTGTTGTGGGGTCGAAATAATCTACATTTATTCCTCTAAAAATGACTAAAAATTTTTTTTTAAATTTTAAAAATTCAGAATAGTTATCTTTAATATGAGAAAAAATAAAATTAGATCCCGCTATAATTAAATCAGATCTAACCATGACAGAATTATAAATTTTTTTTAATTTGCCGCTAAAATTATATGTGCCATGAAATGTAGTTACAAATTTTCTTCCAGTTAATTTTGTTGCTAAAAAACATGACCAAGCAGGCGCACGACTTCTGGCATGTACTATCGAAATATTAAAAAATAAAATTATACCTACCAAAATTATTGAATTGATTAAAATTAACAAGGGATTTTTACTATGAACTGGTAATCTAATTAATTTTACCTTTTTTTTATCAATAAATTTTAATAATTCTCCCCCACTGGTAACAATAAAAGATTTACAATTATTTTCTGGTAAATAATGAGCAATATCATAGCAACCAGTTTCGGCACCTCCAATACCCAATCTTGGAATAACTTGCAAAACTTTTATATTAGAAGACATTGTTAATAATTATATAATAATCGATTAAACTTATAAACTTTTATGACGAATTTTAATTATTTCAAGATTTCAAAAACAAGAAAAATTAGATATTTAAAACATCATCAAAAAAATACAACCTATGTTGTTTTTTTACATGGTTTTATGTCAGATTTGGAGGGCAAAAAACCTAAAGCATTTTTAAAACTTGCTAAAAAAAATAAAATTGGCTTTCTTGCTCTTGAATATTCTGGCCACGGAAAATCTTCTGGAAAATTCATAGATGGAAATATTTCTAAATGGTCAAAGGAAACCTCAATTTTAATTAGAAAAATTGTCAAAAAAAATAAAATTATCCTTGTAGGTTCTAGTATGGGCGCATGGATTTCTTTGATTCAATTTCAATATTTTAAAACACAAATTAAAGGTTTTTTAGGGATAGGATCTGCACCTGAGTTTTTGGAAAAACTTATGTGGAATAAATTTTCACAAAGTAAAAAAAAAGAAATAAAAAAAAATGGGATAATTCACTTAAAACACGGGGATTATGAATATCCCATTACTTATCAGTTGATCAAAGATGGAAGAAAAAATAAAGTGTTACACAAAAAAATTTTTCAAAATATCAATGTTACTATGGTTCATGGCAATAAAGATAAATCTGTGCCAGTCAGTTATTCCAAAAAAGTTTTAAAAATATTTAAAAATTCAAAAAAAAGATTAGTAATTGTTAAAAATGGTGATCATAGTTTATCTACACCTAAATGGCTAAAAATTTTAAAGAGAGAATTGAAATTAATTGCTAACTAACTTGTTTTATTTTTGACTTAAGACTGATGGGATTTTCAATTTTGTCTAACATCTCCTTTGGACAAACTTGTACAAAATTTTTTACTTCCTCAGTAAAGTTGTTAACTATTTTTTTTGATATTTCAGATCCGGTTTCTTCTGAATGTTCTTTTACTAATTTCATTAAAAAGTTTATCCAATAGTCTGTTTCAACACTTTGCCAAACAACAGAATCTGGATTTATTTTTTTTTCAAGCTCTTTAGATTTGTCATAAATAAAAGCCATTCCACCTGTCATACCAGCAGCAAAATTATCTCCAACATCTCCAAGAATAACAACCGTCCCTCCAGTCATATATTCACATCCATTCGAGTCACATCCTTCTACAACTGTTGTAGCACCTGAGTTTCTGACCGCAAATCTATCTCCAGCTTGACCTGCAGCAAATAATTTACCTGATGTGGCTCCATATAAAACTGTATTTCCAATAATTGTATTTTCATTTGAGGTCAAATTACTTTCATCTGAAAGTTTTATTGATATTATAGCGCCTGATAATCCCTTTCCGACATAATCATTTGCATCTCCTTTAAGATTTAATTTTAAACCTTTTGTTGCAAAGGCTCCAAAAGATTGACCCGCTGAACCTTTAAAGTTTAAAGTTAGAAATTTTTCCTCTAATTTTTCATAACCATATTTTTCATAAAGATAATGTGAAATTCTTGTGCCAACTGCTCTATTTGTATTTTTAATAATAAATTCTTTATTAATCTTTTCAGAATTATTTAAATATTTTTCAATATCAGGCCAAATTTCTTGATCTAATGTTTCAGGAACCATGTTTATTTCTTGAGTCTCACAATATCTTTTGTTATTTCCTGGGTCTGCCTGAACAAACAATGGATTTAAATCTAAGTCATCTAAGTTGGGTGAAGCTTTATTTACTTGCATCAATAGATCTGTTCTACCAATAATATCATTTAAAGATTTAAATCCAAGTTCTGCTAAAATTTCTCTTACTTCTGATGCAATGAAGGTAAATAAATTCACTACTTTATCTGGGGTACCAGTAAATTTTTCTCTCAATTTTTGATCTTGGGTACATACACCTACTGGACATGTGTTTGAATGACACTGCCTTACCATTATGCAGCCCATTGCAACAAGAGCAGTTGTTGCAACCCCGTATTCCTCAGCTCCCATCATTGCAGCAATAACTACATCTCTACCAGTTTTAATACCTCCATCAGTTCTTAAAGTAACTTTATGTCTCAAGTTATTTAGAGTAAGAACTTGATTAGCCTCTGTTAGTCCCATTTCCCATGGTATACCCACATATTTAACGCTAGTTTGTGGAGTTGCTCCAGTTCCACCGTTATGACCTGAAATTAAAATAATATCTGCTTTTGCCTTTGCTACTCCAGCAGCAATTGTTCCAACACCCGATGAAGCAACTAGTTTTACACCGATTCTAGCTTTTGGATTTATTTGTTTTAAGTCGTAAATCAATTGAGCCAAATCTTCGATTGAATAAATATCATGATGTGGTGGAGGAGAAATTAATGTTACTCCTGGTGTTGAATGTCTTAATCTAGCTATTTCATCTGTGACCTTAAAACCAGGTAACTGTCCACCCTCACCAGGTTTTGCGCCCTGGGCAATCTTTATTTCAATTTCATTACAATTATTTAAATAATTAATTGTCACTCCAAACCTTGCTGAGGCAATCTGCTTAACCCTTGAGTTCGCACTATCTCCGCTCTCCATAACTCTAAATCTTTTTTCATCTTCTCCACCTTCACCGCTACAAGATGCTCCTTTAATCCTATTCATACCAATAGCTAAGGTTTCATGTGCTTCCTTAGATAATGCTCCATGAGACATACTTCCGCTACCAAATCTTTTCAAAATTTTTTTTACTGGTTCAACATCCGACAACTCTATTGATGGACCAAGTTTTTTTTTCCTGAAATTTACCAAATCTCTTAAATTTATCGGTGGTAAATTATAAATTCCCTCTGCATATTTTTTATATAACTCATAAGAATTTGAGCTTACTGCACTTTGCAAAAGATGTATTAACCTTCCTTGGTATTGATGGGTTTCACCATTTTTTCTATATCTGTAAATACCACCTATTGGCAATACAGTCTCGGTACTTTCAAATGCTTCTTTGTGAATCTCTCTTATTTTTTTTTCAATACCAGTTAAACCAATCCCTGATATTTTTGAGGTTACTCCAGGGAAATAATCGTCAACTACAGTTCTACTAAGTCCGACTGTTTCAAAATTACATCCACCTCTGTAAGAGCTTAAAACTGAAATTCCCATCTTGGACATTATTTTTAGAAGGCCTGCATTAACTGATTTAATGTATCTTTGAACACATTCATCAAAGCTAAATTGACCAAAAAGTTTTTTTGAATGTCTATTATACAAACTATCAAAAGCTAAATATGGATTAACTGTAGTAGCACCAACTCCTATTAGTGTTGCAAATGAATGAGTATCCAAAGCCTCTCCAGACTGAACATTAATAGAAACATATCCTCTTAATTTTTTTTTAATTAAAAAAGTATTTATAGCTCCAACACATAATAGCATTGGCATTGGTAACTTTTGTGTGGAAAGATCTTTATCACTTAAAATTAACTGTGTAACACCTTGTCGTACAGCAATTTCTGATTCTTTTTGAATTCTTTTAATAGCATCAGCTAAGTTTTCATCTTGAGCAAATGTGCAGTCTATATTTATTGAATTTTTACCAAAAAAATTAATGAACTTATTAAATTGTGAGTTAGATAAAATTGGACTATTTAGAACATAAATATTTTCTTTAGTTAAGGTGTCAAAATCTAGAATATTTCCTAAATTTCCAAATCTAGTCTTTAAACTCATTACTTTGTTTTCTCTTAAAGAGTCTATTGGAGGATTTGTTACTTGACTAAAATTTTGTCTAAAAAAATGATAAAGAGGTCTATATCTATCAGATAAAACTGCTAAAGGCGTATCGTCTCCCATGGAACCAGTAGCCTCTTTTGCATCTTCAGCCATGGGATGTAAAATAAGTTCTAAATCTTCTAAACTTATTCCAAAAGTATATTGTCTTCTTCTTAAATTTTCTCCTTCAAAATCATTTTTTTCATTTTGAATTATTAATTTTTCATCTAAATCAATAATTTGTGAATTAAAATGTTTAAACTCTTTTGCAAGATAATCTTTTATTTGATCATTTGAAAAAATTTTTCCTTTTTCAATTCTTACTCCAATTATTTCTCCTGGACCCAACCTGCCTTTAGATAAGATTTTTTTTTCATTTAATTCTATCATGCCAGTTTCGGAGCCTGCAAAGAGCATTTTATCTTTTGTAATTGCATATCTAAGAGGTCTAAGTCCATTTCTGTCATTAGCTGCGATAACCCACTCATTATCTGTAGCTGCTATCGCTGCAGGTCCATCCCATGGTTCCATCGTACTATTTAAAAAATTAAATAACTGTTGGTGATTTTTGGGAAGTGTTTTATTTTTTTTTGACCAAGCATCTGGCACTAACATTAATTTTGCTAGGGGTGCAGGTTGGCCTGATTTATTTAATAATTCAAAAACATTATCCAACGCAGCTGAGTCTGAAACTCCTTTCTGAATGACTGGTTTCAGATTTTCTATATCATCAAAAAGTGGACTGCTCATTTCTTGTTCATGAACTTTCATCCAGTTTTTATTTCCCTTATAAGTATTAATTTCTCCATTATGAGCAATAGCTCTAAAAGGTTGAGCTAAACTCCAACTTGGAGCAGTATTTGTTGAAAATCTCTGATGAAATATTGCATATCTTGAAATGAATCTTTTATCTTTTAGATCCAAATAAAAGTCAGATATTGCTTCAGCTAAATATAACCCTTTGTAAATGATTGATTTTGAACTAATGGAGCAAATATAAAAGTTATTTAATGACATCTCAAAAGCTTTGTTCTCTATTTTTTTTCTAGTTTCATAAATTTTTCTCTCTAAGTTTTTATCTATTAAATTTGAATCATTCGGTTTAAATAACACTTGAATTATTTCTGGCATAGTTTGAAAAGCTTTTTCACCAAGAATTTTAGGATTTACTGGAACCTGTCTCCATCCATAAATACTAAAATTATTTTTTGTTAATTCACTTTCTACAATAGTTTTGCAACTCTCCTGTGAAGAGTAGTCATTTCTAGGAAGAAAAATCATACCTACACAAATTTCTGAGTTGTCATAGTCATGTCCTGTTACTTCGATTTTTTCTATAAAAAAATCTTTGGGAATTTCGACATGTATTCCAGCACCATCACCTGTTTTTCCGTCAGCATCAACTGCCCCTCTATGCCATACAGCTTTTAGAGCCTCGATACCATATTCAACAATTTCTCTAGATTTTTTTCCTTCCGTTGAAGCTATAACACCAACTCCACAAGCATCATGCTCCATCTCTTTTGAATAAACATGATTTTCAGTTAAAAGTTTTAAATTTTTTTTATAATTATTCATTATGCTACTTTTATCTTTTTTAATTCTTTATTTTCTAAATAGTTTTTCATTGCAGTAGCTGCATCTCTTCCATCTTTAATAGCCCATACAACAAGTGATGCACCTCTAACTATATCTCCCGCTGCAAATACTCCCTCTAAATTTGTTTCCATAGTTTCAAAATTTGTTTTTAAAGTTCCCCATTTTGTTACTTGTAATTCTTTAGAGTCAAATAAATAAGGTAAATCTTCTGGATCAAATCCAAGAGCTTTAATAACCATATCAGCTTTAATTTCAAATTCTGAACCTTTTTTGATTTCTGGTTTTCTTCTACCTGAGTCATCGGGTTCACCTAATTGAATTTGATCAATAATTAGTTTTTCTATCTTATTTGTACCTTTAAATTCTTTAGGACTTGATAACCAAACAAATTCAACTCCTTCTTCTTCAGCATTTGCAACTTCTCTAGCTGACCCTGGCATATTTTCTTTGTCTCTCCTATAAAGACACTTAACTGACTTTGCTTTCTGTCTTACTGAGGTTCTTACACAATCCATGGCAGTGTCACCTCCACCGATTACAACAATATCTTTTCCTTCTGCATTTAAAATTCCTTTATCAAATAATTCAACTTTGTCACCTAAACCTTTTCTATTAGAAGCTGTAAGAAATTCCATGGCTGGAAAAATATTTTCTAAGTCATTCCCAGGTAAGTTTATTTCTCTTGGCTTATATACCCCTGTTGCAATTAAAATTGCATCATGCTTTTTTCTTAAATTTTCTAAAGTAGCATCTTTACCAACCTCAAAATTATGCTCAAATTCTATACCACCATCTTTAAGAAGCTTAGTTCGTCTTTCGACAACATGTTTCTCTAATTTAAAATTTGGAATACCGTAGATTAATAAACCTCCTGCACGATCATAACGATCATACACAGTAATTCTATATCCATTCTTTCTTAACTGTTCAGCTGCTGCTAAACCAGCTGGTCCTGCACCAATTATACCAACACTCTGATTTTTTTCATATTTTACTTCAATTGGTTTTACCCAGCCTTGTTCCCAAGCATTATCCGTTATATATTTTTCTACTGATCCTATTGTTACTGTTCCATGCCCTGACTGCTCAATAACACAATTGCCCTCACAAAGACGGTCCTGTGGACATATTCTTCCACAAACTTCAGGCATATTGTTTGTGCTTTGAGATAATTCGTAAGCCTCTTTTAGTCTTCCCTCTGCTGTTAATTTCAACCAGTCTGGAATATTGTTGCTAAGTGGACAATGTACCTGACAAAAAGGAACTCCGCATTGAGAACATCTGCTTGATTGCTCTTGAGCTTTTTGTTTTATGAAATCGTCATAAATTTCATTAAAATCTTCCTTTCTATTTACAACCTCTCTTTTAGGTGGAGTCTGTTGACCTATTTTTACAAATTTAAGCATTTTATCAGTCATAATTTTTTTAGAATCATGGCAAAATATACATTGTTTTTTTTAGTAAAAGAATTATTTAGGTCAATAGATATGACCTATATTTTGTTAAAATAGGTAAAAAATAATGAAATTTTAATTTTTGCATACCTAATATGATTAAATCGAATTGTTTTAAAAGGATATTTTTTAAGTTACGACAACTATATGTTTCAAGATTTTATAGAAATCCTTGTTCTTTCAGCTATTCAGGGAATATCAGAATTTTTACCAATTAGTTCATCAGCTCATTTGATTATAGTGTCCAGCCTTTATGATCTTAAATCAAGCTCACTATTAATAGATATAAGTTTACATTTAGGATCTTTGTTAGCAATAATATTTTTTTTTAGAAAAGATTTATTGGACCTTAAACGTAATCAAAAATTATTAAAATTAATCATAATAGGTTCGGTACCACTTATTATTTTTGGATACATATTACATTCAACAGAATTAATACATCTTTTAAGAAATATTAAAGTTATAGCATGGACCACATTATTTTTTGGTATTATTTTATACTTTGCTGATCAGAAAAAAACTGATCAGAATATTTCCTCAAATTTAAATATTAAATCAATTATATTCATAGGATTATTTCAAATACTTGCTTTAATACCTGGTGTTAGTAGAGCAGGTATTACTATGACTGCTGCAAGATTTTTAAATTTTAATAGAGTCGACTCAGGTAAAATTTCATTTTTACTCTCCATCCCTGCCTTAGCGGGAGCAAGTTTTCTTGGGTTAAAAGATATACGAAATGAAACTTTAGAAATTAATTTATTAATAATTGTTGCTATAGTTTTGTCTTTCCTATTTTCATATATAACAGTAAAATTTTTTTTAAATTATTTAAATAAATTTTCATTAAATATTTTTGTGATTTATAGATTAATAATAGCGTTAATTTTATTGTTGATAATTTATTTCTAAACTGATCGTTTTATTAAAGGTAGCAATTGAGATAATAAAACACCGCATAGTATAAAAAAACATCCTAGTAAATTATTAACTCCTAATATCTGATTTAATAAAAACCAAGCTGCAATAGTTGCAAAAACACCTTCTAATGAAAAAATTATTGCCGCTGGGGCGGGTGTAATATTTTTTTGCGCATAAATTTGTAAAACAAAAGCAAATCCTCCTGAAAGAATTCCTGCGTATAAAATTGAGTCTATTTCATTTAAAATATTTTTAATTATAAATTCTTCATAAATAAATCCAATCGCAAAAGAAAATATCGCTACTAATAAAGTTTGTATAGCACCTAAAGTTAAAGGTAAATTATATTTAGTAACTATTATTCCAGTAAAAATAATATGGGTACTCCAAAACAAAGCTCCTAATACAACAAGTGTATCACCAAGTCTAACTGTTGCATCATGAAAATTCGTAAGTAGATAACCACCAATTAAACATAGAACTACGGAGGGCCACACACTCCAATGTATTGATTTTTTTTTAAATAGAAAAATTATTATTGGTACCATAGGAACATAAAAAATGGTGAAAAATGCTGCGTTGGCTACATCTGTGTACAGAAGAGCAACTTGTTGTAATGCTGAACCTAAAAAAAGTGATAATCCAATTAAAAAAGAGAGTGTAGCAAACGTTTTAAAGTCTAATTTAAACTCTGATTTAAATTTTTTTACCTCAAATAAAAATGCAAGAGGAACTATTGCCAAAAATCCGACAAAAAATCTTACAGCATTGAAAGTGAAAGGACCTATATTGTCCATACCTGTATCCTGGGCAATAAAAGTAGTTCCCCAAATAAATGTGCATAATAATGCGCTTAATAATGAGACTGTTTTTGACATAATCTGTTTTAGACTGCTAATTTGTAAGCAAAGTTTTTGCCTAAATTTTCTTTTAATTCATTGTTAAAACGAGCAGCTTCTGCTCCATCAATAATTCTATGATCATAAGACAATGATAAAGGCAACATAGTTCTTGTAACGAATTTTCCATCTAAGAAAACTTGTTTTTTTTCAGATCTTCCAATTCCTAATATAGCAACCTCAGGAAAATTTATAATAGGTGTGAAAAACGATCCTCCAATTCCACCTAAACTTGTTATTGTCATAGATCCACCAAATAATTCTCTCTTATCAATTTTAAGATTTCTACATTGATCACTAAGTTTTTTAAGTTCAGAACTTATAAGATTAATATTTTTATTGTCTGCATTTCTTAGTTTAGGAACCATTAAACCATGCGGAGTATCCACAGCTATACCAATATGATAATATTTTTTGACAGTCATTTTTCCACCGTCAATATCATCTATAGAGCTATTAAAATTTGGAAATTTTTTCAATGAAGATGTCAAAGCTTTGACAATAAAAGCTAATGGTGTAATTTTTTTTTTCTCACCAGTGTATATATCAGTCAGCGATGTTCTAAATTCCTCTAGCTCTGTGATATCCGCTTCATCATGATTGGTTACGTGAGGAATATTTGTCCAAGAATTTATCAAGTATTTTGATGATAATTTTTTAACTCTTGGTATATCTTTTATTTCAACTTCTCCGAATTCTGAGTGAGAGTATTCCTGTTTTATCTTTTCATTACTTTTATTCTCATTATTAATCAAGTTTTTAGATTTCGAAGCTACAAATAATTTAACATCTTCCTCAATAACTCTTCCTTTGCGTTCACTGCCTACAACTTGATTAATATCTACCCCAAGTTCTCTTGCAAATTTTCGAACCTTTGGACTTGCAGATGATATATTGTAAACTTTATTTTGATCAGTTAATATTTTTTTAGTCTCTGATTTTGTTTCTTGAGTTTTTTTAATGTCTTTTTCAATTGCTGGTTTTTTTTCAACTTCCTTTTGCAATTCATTAATATTTTCTAAAATTAAAATTAAGTCACCCTCTGAAACTTTATCTCCAACCTTTGTTTTTAAAGTTTTAATTTTACCATCAAAATTTGAAGGGATTTCTACACTAGATTTGTCGCTCTCTATTGTTATTAAAGGATCATTTTTTTTTAAAGTTTGACCTTCAGAAACTAAAACCTCAATCACCTCTACATCTTTGAAATCTCCAATATTAGGTACTTTTATTTCAACTTCTGACATTATAATTTTGTTGGCATGGGTTTATTTGTGTCAATTTTATATTTTTTTATAGCATCTTTGGCATATTTAGATGCTATCAATTGTTCTTTAGCTAATACACTTAGACCGTAAGTTACAACATGTTCCTTATCAACCTCAAAAAATTTTCTTAAATTTTTTCTTGTATCACTTCGTCCGAAACCATCCGTTCCTAAAGAATAAAAACTTTTGTTTACATATGGTCTAATTTGATCAGAATTCATTCTCATATAATCAGAAGCAGCTAAAATAGGCCCTTCTGTTTTACCCAAACATTTTTCAACATAAGATTTTTTTGGCTCTTTATCTGGATTTAAAAGATTATACCTTTCAACCTCCAAGCCATCTCTTCTCAGTTCATTAAAGCTCGTAACACTCCAAATTTCACTGTCTATTTGATATTCATTTTGCAATATCTCAGCACCGGCTATCATCTCTCTTAGGATAGTACCAGATCCTAAAAATTGAATTTTAGTTTTTTTAAATTTATTAAATTCTTTTATTTTATACATTCCTTTTAAAATTCCTTCTTCACAAGATTTATCCTTTGGCATAGCTGGGTGGGGATAATTTTCATTCATGGTTGTTATGTAATAAAAAATATTTTCTTTCTTCTCATGCATTCTTCTCAATCCATCTCTAAAAATAACAGCAAGTTCATAATGAAATGTAGGATCATAAGATATACAATTAGGTATAGTTGATGCCATAAGATGACTATGACCATCTTGATGTTGCAGCCCTTCACCAGCTAAAGTTGTTCTTCCAGCTGTTGCACCAATTAAAAATCCTCTTGATTGACTATCTGCACCTGCCCATGCAAGGTCCCCAATTCTTTGAAAACCAAACATCGAGTAAAAAAGATAAATGGGTATCATTTCGATATCATGATTAGTGTACGAAGTTCCTGCAGCAATCCAAGAAGACATTGCGCCCGCTTCATTAATTCCTTCCTCTAAAACTTGTCCACTTTTTTCTTCTCTATAAGAACTTAATTGAGCAGAATCTTCAGGTTCGTATTTTTGTCCTTCATGAGCATAAATACCAATCTTTTGAAAAAAACCTTCCATTCCAAATGTTCTAGCCTCATCAGGAATAATCGGTACCAATCTTGAGGCAACATTTTTATCTCTTAAAAGATTTGTAAGCATTCGAACTAAAGCCATTGTAGTAGACATTTCTTTCTTTCCTGTAGACTCTTTCATGTTATCAAAAATGTCTTTTGGAGGTGTCTTAATTGGTTTTGCGTAAGTAGTTCTCTCTGGAATGAAGCCACCCAATTGAAGCCTTCTTTCTTTAAGGTACTTTATCTCAGGAGAATTTTGATCTGGTTTGTAATATTCTATATTTCTAACTTGTTGATCTGTAAGTGGTACATCAAACCTGTCTCTGTAATACATTAAGTCGTCTATATCTAGTTTTTTTGTTTGGTGTGTAGTGTTAACACTCTCTCCACTTTTTCCCATTCCATAACCTTTTATTGTTTTTGCAATTACTACTGTGGGACTTCCAGTGTTTTTTGATGCTTTATCATAGGCTGCAAAAACTTTATGAGGATCATGTCCTCCCCTGTTTAATCTCCAAATATCTTTATCAGAAAGACTTGATACAAGTTCTTTAGTTTCAGGGTATTTACCAAAAAATTTTTCTCTCACATAGGCACCATCTCTTGCTTTCATTGCTTGGTATTCTCCATCAACAGTTTCATTCATTGTTTTTACTAAATGACCAGTTTTATCATTTACTAATAGCGGATCCCAATATGAGCCCCAGATTACCTTAATAACGTTCCATCCTGCTCCCCTAAAAATTCCTTCTAATTCTTGTATGATTTTTCCATTACCTCGAACCGGACCATCTAGTCTTTGCAAGTTACAATTCACTACAAATATTAAATTATCTAAATTTTCTCTTGCTGCTAAACCAATAGCACCCAAGGATTCTGGCTCATCCATTTCTCCATCACCTAAAAATGCCCAGACTTTTCTACCTTCATCTTTAATTAAACCTCTGTTAATTAAATACTTCATGTACCTTGCTTGATAAATTGCTAGCATCGGACCTAAACCCATAGACACTGTTGGAAATTGCCAAAAGTTTGGCATCAGCCACGGATGTGGATACGAAGATAAACCACCTGGATTAACCTCTTGTCTAAAACTATCTAATTGCTTTTCATTAAGTCGACCCTCAAGGAAAGCTCTAGCATACATACCGGGTGCGCTATGACCTTGAAAATAGACTAAATCACCTCCAAATTTATTATTTTTAGCTCTCCAGAAATGATTCATTCCAACGTCATAAAGAGTAGCAGCAGATGCAAATGTTCCAATATGACCTCCAAGTTCAGGAAATTTTTTATTTGCTCTTACTACCATTGCTGCAGCATTCCATCTTATTAATGATCTAATTCTTCTCTCAATATTCTGATCACCATTTGACTTTTTTTCATCACTAACTGGAATAGTGTTTATATAGGGCGTATTTTGAGTGTAAGGAATATTCGCACCTTCCATATATGCTTTATTAATAAGTTCCTTAATTAAATAGTGAGCTCTTTGATTACCGTCTTTTGCTATAACATCTGAAAGCGAGTCTAACCACTCACTTGTCTCTAATGGATCAATATCTCCTTCATTAATAACTTTAATAATCTCTGATCTTTCTTTTTTAATATCTTGATTTAGAATTTTTTGTTCTTGATTTTTCTTCAAAGAATTCTCAGCTTCTTGAATTAAATTTTCAGTATTTTTTGGTACATCATTAGATGATTGAGTTTTTTGATTTGAGCTTTTTATATTAAGAAGTAAATCTCCCTTTGAAACTTTATCTCCAACTTTTACCGCTATAGTCTCAATTTTTCCTGAAATAATCGATGGTATTTCGACACTAGATTTATCACTTTCAATTGTAACTACTGGATCATTTTTTTTTATTTCTTGACCTTCCTTAACAAGTAATTCAATCACCTCCACATTTTCAAAATCACCAATGTCAGGAACTAATAATTTTTCACTCATATTTCTATGATTTATACACTATAAAATGAAGTGCATTGCAAATTTTAACACATTCTGCTCAATTTTTTGACACGCTTTAAATGCATACTCAAAAAATGTTTAAAAAATTGTTTAAAACACTTATTAAACCAAAATTTAGTAAATACATAGATGCTAAAATATGGATACAAAAAATTTTATTAGAGGAAAAATTCGGAAAAATTAATTAGTTTATTCTCTCAATACACAGTGCTATACCCATTCCTCCACCTATACAAAGTGTAGCACAGCCTTTATCTTTTTTTTGTCTTTTCATTTCATGAATCAAGGTAACAAGTATTCTTGCTCCTGAAGCCCCTATTGGATGACCAAGGGCTATTGCGCCACCATTAATATTTACTTTATTTTCATTAATACCAAGTTCACGAATTACAGCTATACTTTGAGCTGCAAATGCTTCGTTTATTTCAAACATGTCTATTTCATCTAAATTCCAATTTGCTTTTTTAATTGCTGATCTTACAGCACCGATAGGACCAAGACCCATTAAGGCAGGATCTACCCCAACAGAAGCCCATGAAACTATTTTCGCTAATGGTTTTATAGATCTTTTTTGTGCTTCATCGATAGAGGTCAATAATAAAGCTGCAGCACCATCATTTATTCCTGAAGAATTTCCTGGTGTAACGGTTCCATTTTGTTGAAAGACAGTTTTTAATTTTTCTAAATCAGTTATTTGCAAACCTTTTCTTGGATGTTCATCAATTTCTAGAATATTTCCTTTATGATTCACCTTAACTAATTCATCATCAAATTTATTATATGTGATAGCTAATTCTGTTTTTCTTTGAGAATTTAAAGCAAATTGATCTTGCTCTCTCCTTGATATTTTAAATTTTTTTGCAACATTTTCAGCTGTCACACCCATATGATAATTATTAAAAGCATCTATCAATCCATCGTTAATCATAGTATCTATTAATTTATCTTCTGAAATTTTTTTTTCATCACGATAAAAAATTGAGTGAGGGGCTATTGACATATTCTCTTGACCTCCAGAAATTATATTTATCGACTCTCCTAATTTGATTGATTGATATCCTGATATAACTGCTCTAAGTCCAGATCCACAAACTTGATTAATTATATGTGCTGGTTTTGAAATTGGTATGCCAGCGTTCACTGCGGCTTGTCTTGCAGGATTTTGTCCAGCCCCAGTAGTTAATACTTGGCCCATAATTATCTCATCAATTTCGTCTTTATTAAATTTAGATCTTTTTAAAAGTTCTTTTATAACTATAGATCCAAGTTGATCAGATTTAATATTTTTTAATGATCCTCTGTAGGTACCTATTGGTGTTCTAACCGCTTCAATAATGACTACTTCTTTTGGTTTACTTTCCATAAAATTTTAAATTTGTCTTATCGTTAAAATACACTAAAAAATGATATACTATAAATAAATAAAATTAAAAATGCGCCTGTAGCTCAATTGGATAGAGCGCTTGGCTACGGACCAGGAGGTTCTGGGTTCGACTCCTAGCAGGCGCACCATTAAAAGGATTTAGTATGTTTAAATGGTTAATTAATGCATCTCTTCAAATGTCTGTAATTTATTTCTTTATAATAATTTTAATTATTTTAATAATTTTAACATTCATATTATAAAAAATTATGTCAAACAAATTTGAACAAATTAGTTTAAAAGCTGGTTTCATGAAACATAATGGTGGTGTTTTATTTAGAAATATCTCTGACTCAGAATATGAGTTTAAGTCTATTATTAATGAAAATCACTTAAATGCTGCTGGTATTACACATGGAGGATATTTATCAGCTTTAATAGATGCAGGTGCTGGAACAGCTGCTCATAGATCAGCTGGGAATGCTCCTTGTGTTACTATTTCACTTGAACTTAAATTTATTGGTGCATCAAAAGTAGGTGATGAAATTATTGGTAATGTAAAAATTTTGAAAAAAACTAAAACTTTAGTATTTTTATTCTGTGAGTTAAAATGTGAAAAAAAAATAATTACTTCAGCATCTGGAGTTTGGAAAATATTAAAGATTAAACCATCAGACTTAGGTCCAGGAGGTTAAATTTTAATATATGTTAAGTTATTGAGTAAATTTTTGAAATGAGAACTTTTTATCCTCCGATTCGGTCATGTTTTAGTCTATTTTTGTTCTTTGACACCAACAATATCTGGTAGGTAAAAAAAAACAGATACTAAAAGTAGAAATGTCTAAATATAAAATCACAGCAGTTCTAGGTCCCACAAATACAGGTAAAACTCATCTTGCTATTGAAACCATGCTGTCTTTTGAAAATGGAATGATTGGTTTCCCTTTAAGACTATTAGCTAGGGAAGTATATGACAAAATAGTAAATAAAATAGGAGCAGAAAAAGTTGCTTTAATTACTGGTGAAGAAAAAATAATTCCTTCAAATGCTAAATATTTTCTATGCACTGTTGAGTCTATGCCAATTGATAAGCATTTAGATTTTGTTGGAGTAGATGAGATACAGATGTGCTCAGATCATGAACGTGGGCATATTTTTACTGACCGGCTTTTAAACATAAGAGGAAATAAATTAACAATGTTTATGGGCTCAAATACTATTAAAAATATTATATCTAAATTAGATGATGATGTAGAATTCATAAATAGAAATAGATTATCCAAACTTTCGTACTCAGGTCATAAAAAAATCTCAAGAATTGATAGAAAAACTGCAATAATTGCTTTTTCAGCAGAGGAAGTTTACGCAATAGCAGAGCTTATAAGAAGACAAAAGGGGGGCGCTGCAATCGTAATGGGTTCACTCAGTCCAAAAACACGAAATGCTCAGGTAGCTTTATATCAATCTGGTGATGTTGATTTTTTAGTTGCAACAGATGCTATAGGTATGGGTATAAATATGGATCTAGATCATGTTTATTTTTCAAATCTTAAAAAATTTGATGGAAAAAAATCAAGAAGATTAAATTTATCTGAGATTGGACAAATTGCTGGACGTGCAGGTAGATATTTAAATGATGGTAGTTTTGGTATTACAGGTGATTGTAAAGAGATAAATTCAGAGGAAGTAGAATTACTTGAAAATCATAAATTCGAAGAAATTCAATCATTATTTTGGAGAAATTCAAACTTAAACTTTAATAATGGAGTGTCATTGATTAAATCATTAGATGAAAAACCTCACCAAACATGGTTGAGAAAAATAAATGAGTGCAGTGATGAAAAAGCACTCAAATATTTTTTGAGAGATAAGAATTTTGAAAATATAGAATTAACAGAACAAAATTTGATTCTTCTTTGGGAATGTTGCCAAATACCTGATTTTGTAAAGAAAACTTACGGTAACCACTATGAGGTAATAGGAAATGTCTTCAAATTCTTAACAAGTAAATTAAGGAAGATAAATGAAGATTTTATGAGACTTCAGCTAATGAAACTAGATAAATTAGAGGGAAACGTGGATTCTTTGTCAAATAGAATTGCAAATGTAAGAACTTGGTCTTATGTTTCAAATAAAAACAATTGGGTAGAAAATCAAAATTATTGGATTGAAAAAACAAAATTATTAGAAGATAAACTTTCAGACAGACTTCATGAGGAACTTACCAAAACATTTATTGACAAACGAGCCAGTGTCCTTGCCAGAGGTTTAAAACAAGATATGGAATTTGATACAAAAATTTTAAGTAACAATGAGGTAATGATTGATGATCAATTTATTGGAAAAATAAATGGTCTAAAGTTACAACTGGATTTAAAAAAAGGTGCACTAGAAACTGATATCAAATCTTTAAAAAAAGCTGCCAGACAAACTGTTGGTCCAGAATTAGAAAAAAGAATCCAAATTATTATTGATACAGGTCTAATTGAATTACAAGATGATTTTAAAATATATTGGAATCAATTCCCCATTGGAAGATTAACTCCAGGTAAAGATTATTTAAGTCCTAATGTCGCGCTTATAGTTGATGATATTTTAGAAAATAATCAAAAGTTAAAATTAACAAAATTTTTAGAAAAATGGTTAAAGAATAAAATCGGAACAATATTAAAAAGTCTTGTAGATATAAAAGATCTTAAGGAAAAAAATTCTTCAATTAAATCTCTTGCCTTTCAACTATATGAAAATAATGGAGTTTTGAAAAGAGAACAGGTTTCAGAATATCTAAAAAACCTTGAGCAAGAAGAAAGAAAAGTCTTAAGAAATTTGGGTGTAAAATTTGGAAGATACCATATTTTTTTACATGAATTAATCAAACCAGAACCTGTTTCCTTAAGAACACTTCTTTGGAAAAATTATAAACAAAAATATTTTAATTATAAGCCTCCTACCTTTGGTCTAAATTTTTTAGATAGCAAAGAAAAAAATAAAAATTTTATGTTGTTATGTGGATTCGAAAAGTTTGATAATTTTTTTGTAAGAATTGACATTTTAGAAAGATTATTTATGAAAATAATTAATTCAAATACTGAGTCTAATAAAGAAGTTAAGATGACATCTGAAATGTTAAATTTATTAGGTTGCAGCAAAGATAATTTTAAAAAACTACTGAAAAAAATGAATTATAAAATTACTGAAAAAAATGGTGAAATTTTATTTAAATATCATCCTTTAAGAAATATTAAAAAAAATCTTAATAAAAAAACTTCAAAAGAAAACCCATTTGGGGTTTTAAAAAGTTTAAATTTAAATTAAAATAAATGTTTTTTAAAAGCAAAAATAATAGTGATAACCTAGTTAAAGTCGCTGCTTTATTGATACATGCTGCTAAAATTGATGAGAATTTTTCTTCATTAGAGGAAAATTTAATAAAACAAACTTTGTTAAGGATTGGTGCTAATAATAGTAATATTGAAGAAATAATAAAAGATGCCCAAAAAATTGAAGAAAATTCAAATCAAATTTTAGATTTTACAAAAGAAATAAAGAATATGAATGAGGAAAAAAAAATTGAGATCATAGAAGCTTTATGGAGAATTATATATTCAAATAAAATAGCAGATGATTATGAAACCAATCTTATGAGGAGACTTGCGGGACTATTATATATTGACAGTAAAACTATGGGCGATATCAAAGAACGAATTAAATCTGAAAATTCAAAATGACATATATTGTTAATGAAAAATGTATCAAATGTAAGTTAATGGATTGCGTTGATGTGTGTCCAGTCGATTGTTTTTATGAAGGTAAAAATATGCTTGTAATTAAACCGGATGAGTGTATAGATTGTGGCGTTTGCGAACCAGAGTGTCCTGTGGATGCAATTAAATCTGATACAGAACCTGGAAGTGAAAAATGGTTAGAAATCAATAAAAAATATTCTGAAATCTGGCCAAACATAAGTGAAAAAAAAGATCCACCTTCGGATCATGAAAAATATAAAGATGAGCAAAATAAGTTTGAAAAATATTTTAAAGAAAACGTTTAAAAAAAAAACTATAAAAAAAGTTAAAAAAAAAGTAGTAAAAAAAAAAGCTACAAAATCAAAAAAAAAATTACCTCAAATTAAAGCAAAAGTTCTAAAATCAAAAAAAAATGTTGCAAAAAAACAAATAAAATCAAATGAGAAAAATCCTGAAATCAAAACAGAAAATTTAAGAATTTCAAAAAATAATGAAGTAAAACCAGAAATAAAAAAAGTAAAAAAACAAGAAACTGAAAAAAGAGAATATAAAATTAAAGACTATGTAGTTTATCCAAAACATGGGGTAGGTCAAATCAGCGAATTTAAAAAAATTACAATTGGTGGAATTGATGTTGAAACCTATGTAATCAAATTTGAAAAAGATAAAGCAAATGGAATGGTTCCAGTAAATAAACAATCTCATTTGAGACCTTTAGCGACAATTAATCAAGTTAATAAGTGTATTTCTATTTTAAAAAGCAAACCAAAAATAAAAAGATCAATGTGGAGTAGAAGAGCTCAAGAATATGAGTCAAAAATATCATCAGGAAAAATCTATGAGTTAGCAGAAGTGGTTAGAGATTTAAATAAAGGTGATGATCTTATGGTAGATCAATCATATAGTGAAAGACAGCTTTTTGAAAAGGCATATGAAAGAATTTTGTCAGAGTTTCAAATAATATTAAATATATCTCTAGAAGATACACAGAAGAAATTAGATAAAGCCTTAAAGAGAAATTTGGAAGGCCAAAGCCAAACTAAACCTGCAGCACCCGCAAGCAAAGATCCAACATCTGAATTGCCTGAAGAAGAGCCTATAACTGAAAGTGAAGAAACATTAAGTGAATAAAAAAAACGCCTCTCACACGTAAATCGTTATGAGAAGCGTTTTAATTAAAGAATACTAAGCTATTATCTTTTTCTTCTTCTTTTTTTAGCTTTCTTAGCTTTTTTCTTAGCCTTCTTTGCTTTTTTTCTTCTCTTAGGCATCTTTAGCTCCCTTATTAGTTAAACGAATCAAATTGATTCGCTATTAAGTTATTTTTATTTTTTTATACACGTTATGTCAATTCTTTAATTAAAGTTAAAATTTTGAAAATAAAAATTCAATAAAAAAAATTTTTATAATTTTAATGTGTAAAAAAGTTAATGTTTATGCGCTTTATAAGCAAATTTTTTTAATGAATTAGTAAAGTTTTTCTAAATCTTCTTTATATTTTTCTAAAATTTTTTTTCTTTTCAATTTTAAAGTTGGTGTTAACATTCCATTTTCAATTGTAAATTCTTCATTTATTAATTTAAATTTCTTAATCTTTTCTACTAATGATAAACTTTTATTTAAATTTTCTAAGTAATTTTCAACTTCTATTTTATTTTCCTCAGTTTCACTTACAATTAGAGCAACTAAGTAAGTTTTTTTATCTCCATAAACAAAACTTTGCTTAATTTTTTCATTTAAGCATAATAAATTTTCAATTTTGGATGGTGAAATGTTGTCACCACCAAGATTTACTATAATTTCTTTTTTTCTATCAGTAATTTTTAAATTTCCATCTAAAGTAAATTCTCCTATGTCTCCAGTGTGTAACCAACCATCTTTAATAACATCATCAGTTTCTTTTTTCATGTTCCAATATCCAAGCATAACATTTTCACCCTTAACCAAAATTTCACCATCCTCAGCTATTTTTACTTGGTTAGTTTTGAAAGGTGGGCCAACGGTTTCAATCTTAATTTTCCCAGGAATATTACAGCTCACTACAGGCGAGGTCTCAGTCAATCCATATCCTTGTAAGGTTGGCAAACCTATAGAATTTAAAAATTCACCTATTTTTTGATCTAAAGCACCACCCCCAGAAACGAAGGCTTTCAGTTTTCCTCCAAATTGATTTTTAATTTTTTTTCTCACTAATTTTTCACATAAAAAGTTGATTATTTTTTCCTTAAGTTTAAGTTCCTCTTTTTTTAAAGTTTTGATACCAAGGTAAATAGTGCTCTCAATCAGTTTTTTTTTAAAACCTTTTTGTTTTGAAAAATTAAGAGAAATTTTACTAAATAAATTTTGATAAAATCTTGGAACTGCTGTCATAATAGTGGGTCGCGCAACTGACATGTTGGTTAATAACTTTTCTAGACTTTCAGCATAGTAAATTTTTGCTCCAAGTAAAATTTGAACATATTGAACAGTATGCTCATATGAGTGAGATAACGGCAACCAAGTTAAAAAAACTGGTTTTTCATTTTTAACTAATGAATCTAAGATTTCTTGTGCACCTTCACAATTTGATAAAATTCCTCCGTGGCTTAGCATCACGCCTTTGGGATTTCCAGTTGTACCT
Organism: uncultured Pelagibacteraceae bacterium; assembly: GCA_902555945.1. Lineage (GTDB taxonomy): Bacteria > Pseudomonadota > Alphaproteobacteria > Pelagibacterales > Pelagibacteraceae > Pelagibacter. The sequence goes on from CACDUS010000003.1 coordinate 113,469, forward strand.
GATGTGTAGATTATGCAGGCCAGATTATTTCTTCTTAAATCTTTGTTATAAGAAACCACACTTTCAGCTAATGTTTTAAGATTTGTTTTTGCTTCCAAAAAAATTTTTTCAAAAAAATCTAATTTTTCATCAAATTTATCAATAGAAATAATAATCGTATTTTCTTTAATGTAATTTTTAATTTTTTTAAATTGCTCAAAATTTGAAACTATACATACTTTTGGTTCAGAATCTTTTAATATATATTTGTAATCATTTTTAGAATAAGTCGTAAAAAGAGGAACAGTGACACCACCTGCATTCATTATTGCAATATCTGATATAAGCCACTCAGGTCTATTTTCTGATAATAAAATACATCTATCACCCTTAGAAATAATTTTTTTTAAATGATTTGATAATATATTAATTTTTGTTTCTACATTCCCCCATGAATATGTATATGGACCAGATAACGTATCAGGAAAATTCTTATTTTTAAGTGATATTAAAAAAAGTTTCTTTCTCTCTTTTAAACTTTTTTCTTCAAGTTTTTTAAAAAAAAGTTCAACTAAACTATTTATTTTTTTTAGTTCCATAAATTTTGGTGGGCGAAGAGAGAATCGAACTCTCACTTCTTGCGAAACACGATTTTGAGTCGTGCGCGTCTACCAGTTCCGCCATTCGCCCATTATTGTTTAATAATTTATTAAATAGTATAAGAACTAAAATTATATTAAAACCAAAAAATGTTTAATAGTCTTTATAAAAAATGTTTAGAACTAGCAGCTCATAAAAGCTCCAAATACTACTTAGCAATAGTTTCATTTGTTGAAAGTTCATTTTTTCCTATCCCACCAGATGTAATGGTAATACCCATGGTAATTTCAAAAAAAAATGACTTTATTAAGATTTTTTTTATTGCAACAATATTTTCTGTCTTAGGAGGAATATTAGGATATTTAATTGGAGCGTTCTTTTTTGATATTGGAATGCAAATAATGAGTTTTTATGGTTATGAAGAAAAATTAACTCATTTAAAAAATAGTCTAATAAATACTGAAGGTTTTTATGCGTGGTTAGGAATTCTTTTTCTTGCTGGATTTACTCCTCTACCTTACAAAGTTTTTACTATTGCCAGTGGTCTAATTGGTTTTAATATTTTAATTTTTATTCTTATAAGCTTAATTTCCAGAGGATTGCGTTTTTTTATAGTATCTTATTTTTCATACAAATTTGGGGACAAATTTACAAAATTTATGAATAAACAAGGATCTAAATGGTTTACTGTAATCGGAATATTAATTGTTATAATTGTAATTGTAATTTATTTAATATTTAAATCTCATGTATAATTTTAGAGTAGAAGCTTATTTAAGAATAATTTTTTTTATCTGTCTTATTTCAATTATTTCTGCTTATTTTATAGAATATATTCTTGGTCATCAGCCTTGTAACCTATGTATTATAGAACGAATTCCATACGGATTAGCGTTAGTTTTAATAATATTCAATAAAGCTTTTAATAAAAATGAGTATTTTGTTATTTTGTTATTAATATTAACTTTTGCATTTTCTTTAATTATCTCAGTTTATCATTTTGGAATTGAGCAAGGTTTTTTTGAAGAAACTACAGTTTGTGGATTAAAAAATTCATCTGACATTATTTCTAAGGAAGATTTATTAAAACAATTACAAGAAAAAACTACTAGCTGCAAAGATGTGACATTTAGAATTTTTGGTTTTTCTCTAACAACTATTAATATAATTATTAGTTTATTAATAATATTTTTGCTAACTAAAATATTCATAAATTATGAAAAATTCAAAAAATAGAACTGAAGAATTTATAAGAGTAGATCACGCTGGGGAACGAGGAGCAGTTAAAATTTATGAAGGTCAATTATTAGCACTTAATACATTAGTCAAAAATGAAAATTTAAAAAAGACTATTGAAGAAATGAAAGTTCATGAAAAAGAGCATTGTGATTTTTTTGAAAAAGAGATCAAAAAAAGAAAAATTAAACCAACAAAATTCTTACCACTATGGGATTTATTAGGTGTTGGATTAGGTTTTAGTTCAACTCTACTTGGAAAGAAAGCAGCAATGTTGTGTACCGCTTCAGTAGAGGAAGTTATAGACGAACACTATCAAAATCAAATTAATCAACTTGGACCTGATGAAAAAAAACTCAAAGAAAAAATAATTAAATTTAGAGAAGATGAATTACATCATAAAGATATAGCCTATGAAAAAGGTGCCACCAAAAAAGGGGTTTATTCAATTATGGATAAAATTATTAAAACTGGTTCAAAAATAGCAATCAATATTTCTGAAAAAATCTAATTAAGATTCCAACTCAACATCCCAGTACAAATAATCCATCCAGCTTTTATGTAAATAATTTGGTGGAAAATTTTTTCCATTACGATGAAGATCCTCAGTTGATGGTTGATAAGGATATTGATTTAATTTCATGCCTGAAGATTTTAATAGTTTTCCACCCTTTTTTACATTGCAAGCAGAACAGGCTGTTACCACATTATCCCAATGTGTTTCCCCACCTTTTGATCTTGGTAACAGGTGATCAAAAGTTAATTCATCATTACTTCCACAATATTGGCAAGAAAATTTATCTCTCAAAAAAACATTAAACCTTGTAAAACTAGGTTTTGACTGTGGGATTATATAATCTTTAAGAGCAATGACACTTGGTAATTTCATATTAAATGAAGGACTTCTAACAACTCTGTCATAATTGCTAACTATAATAACTCTATCTAAAAAAACTGATTTTACTGTGTCTTGCCAGGACCACAATGATAACGGATAATAGCTTAATGGTCTATAATCTGCATTCAAAACTAGTGCGGGGCACTTTTCTAATGAAACATCTTGTTCAATAAAGCTATTCATGAAGAAAGTTTAACTTAAAAAAAAAACTATTTCAACATTAAGCAAAAATTAAATTTTTTTTAGAATATAATTTAATGCTATACTTGATGCTTCAATAGGAATATGATGGTCACAATTTTTTATTAAATGTGTATCTATCTGTACATTATTTCTAATAAAAAAATCTTTTGCCTCCAACATAAAATTTGGTGAGACAACTTGATCCGAGTCACCGTGAATTAATAAGATATCTGTAGAATTTTTTTTTCTAAATTTTAAATCATCTTGATTAATAATTTTACCTGAAAAACCTACCACACAATTAAATTCTTGTTCAGATGTTAGACCTAAATTTATAGACATCATGCAGCCTTGACTAAAACCTGATAGACAAATTTTATCATTTTTGAGTTGAAACTCACTTTTGATCTCCTCAATAAATTCATTTAATTTATTTTCTGCTTTCATTGATTGTTCCAAAATATACTTAGGATCATCTTTTGTTAAATCAAACCACTGATAGCCAGATGGGTTAATCATACATGGCTCATGACCATTAGGACAAATAAAAATTGTATTAGGCAGATATCTTTTCCAATTTAATGATAACATACTTATGTCTTTTCCATCCCCACCATATCCATGAAGCAAAATAACTGCATTTTTAATTTCTTTATTTTCATCTGGTTTAATAATGGTTGAATCTAGACAAAATGTCATACTACTTGATTTATGTTTTTTTATTTTTAAAACACCCTACAATACAATCATGATTTCTGGAATATTAGTTAAAATACTATCTATAATTTTATTGATTTTAGTTGGGGTAGTTTTAATTTTAGGAATTGGCACCTTGTTCAAAGGAGGAGAAACAAGCAAAAAATACTCAAATAAATTAATGCAATTGAGAGTGTTATTACAATTTGTAGCAATAATTGCTTTAGTTGGTTTCGCTTATTTTTTTAAAAATTAATCATAATTACTTAACCATTTTATGAATTTTTCATCTCCAAAATTAATAGATCCAATTATTCTTGCAAATTCAAAACCCTCTTTATTAATTAATATAGAGGTTGGCACTCCACGTAATCCTAATTTTTTTGCTAAAGTTATTGGGGAATCAAAATATATGCTCAAATTTTTAATTTTAAGATCCTCAAAAAATTCTGATGATTTCTCAAGATTATCTTTCCCAACATTGATCGGAAATATTTTTAAATTATCAAAATCCTTGTGTATTTGTAAAAGATCTAATGAAGGCATCTCTTCTTTACAAGGCGCGCACCATGTCGCCCAAAAATTCAATAATATCAAATTTCCCTCATAGTTTTTCAAATTTATTTGCTTATTTTTATTGTCTAAAAACGTTAATCCATCGTGTTTTTTAAGCTCTTTTTTTATAAAAAGATTTTTAATATCAATTGGTTCATCAGCAAATGAATTGGTTACCAAAAAAATAAATATTATTATAATTCTCATGTTAATAGGTATAATTAATTATCATGACAAAAAATAAAAACAACCAGGCAATTTGGAATACTAGAGTAAAAAAAAAAACATCAAATCTTTTCCAAAAAATCGGAAATTCCATTGATGTCGATAAGAGACTTTATAAAGAAGATATAATGGGATCCATTGTTCATGTTGAAATGCTTTTTAAGCAGAAAATTATTTCATTTAAAATCAAAAATAAAATTATTTACGGTCTAAAAAAAATAGAAAAAGAAATTGCTAATAAAAAATTCGAATTTAATAAAAAATATGAAGACATCCATATGAATATAGAAAAAAGACTTTTTCAAATTATTGGTGAAGAAGCAGGCTATATTCATACGGCTAGATCAAGAAATGATCAGGTAATTACAGATTTCAAAATTTGGACTAGATCTTCATCTAAAGAAATTAATAATTTAATAGATAAAGTTATGACAAGCATAATAAACTTAGCGGAAAAAAATATAGAAACAATTATGCCTGGCTTTACGCATCTAAAAAATGCACAAGCAATTTCATTTGCACATTATCTAATGGCATACATTGAAATTTTTAAAAGAGATAAAAAAAGATTTAACAACAATTTAGATAATCTAAATGAGAATCCTTTAGGTGTTGCTGCTTTAAGTGGAACTTCTTTCAATATTGATAGAAATTATACAACAAAAAAACTTGGATTCAAAAGACCAACCAACAATTCAATAGATACTGTTTCTGATAGAGATTTTGTTTTAGATTTCTTATATGCTACTGCAGTATGCTCAATGCATATTTCGAGAATAGCTGAAGAACTTATAATCTGGAACTCTGATGGTTTTAATTTAATCCACCTGTCAGATAAAATTGTAACTGGCTCATCAATAATGCCACAAAAAAAAAATCCAGATTTACTTGAGTATTTGAGAGGAAAATCTGGAAGTATTTATGGAAATTTATTTTCTATGCTTACAATTTTAAAAGGATTGCCATTATCATACTTTAAAGATCTTCAGGATGATAAAGAAATTGTTTTTAAATCAAAAGATATTCTTACAGATTGTCTTCAAATACTTAATGAAGTTCTTAAAAATATTAATGCAAATAAAAAGCGAATGTTAGAACTTGCAAACTTAGGATTTACTACAGCTACAGATCTTGCAGACTATTTAGTTATAAATCATTCTATGTCATTCAGAAAAGCTTATCAGAAAACAGCTGAAATAGTTAATTTTGCTGAAAAAAAGAATAAAAATCTCAATGAATTAACCTTGGAAGAATTAATTAAGATTGAACCAAATCTCACTAATGATGTTTTAAAAGTGTTTAATTTAAAGAATTCTGTTAATTCAAAAAAATCATATGGTGGAACATCTTTTGATAATATTAAAAGAATGATAATTAAATATAAAAAAGAAAAATGATTAAAAAAATTACTTTGATTGTATTAGTATTTTGCGCTGTTGTTTCTTGTGGAAAAAAAGGGGACCCCAAATACATAGATCCTGAAAAAAAAGTAGAAGTACAAGAAGTTTTAATTAATTCAGCTTAATGAAATATATAAATAAAAAATTAACAATAGAAAAAATTAATCTCCAAAAAATTGCAAATAAATTTGGAACACCTTTTTATTCTTATTCCTATTCCAAAATGAAAGAGAATATTAATAGTTTTAAAAGGAACTTTAAGTCTATTTCACCACTCATATGCTTTGCTGTCAAATCAAATACAAATATAAATATAATTCGGGAAATCAAAAAATTTGGATTAGGTGCTGATGTTGTTTCTTTAGGAGAGCTGATGATGGCACTCAAAGCAGGAATTAACCCCAACAAAATAGTATTTTCTGGGGTAGGTAAAAAATCAAATGAAATAAGCTTTGCTATTGATAAAAAAATTTTGTTAATAAACGCAGAGTCTTTAAGTGAAATAAAAGAAATAAATAGGTTAGCAAAAATAAAAAGTAGAAAAATAAGAATTGGCGTAAGACTAAATCCTAATACAGACGCAAAAACACTTAGTCAAATCTCTACAGGAAAGAAAGAAAATAAATTTGGTGTAAACAAAGATACATTTTATGAAATCATTAATTATTGCAAAAATTCTAAGAATATTGATTTAAAATGTCTAAGTGTTCATATTGGTAGTCAAATTTTAGATAATAGGCCATATGAAAAAATGCTAAAAATAGTTAGTCAAATACTTAAAAAAACTAATCATAAATTCGAATTTATAGATTTAGGTGGAGGTATGGGTATTTCTTACTCTGACAAAAATAAAAAACTTAATTATAAAAAATATAACTCAGCTATACTTAAATTTTTACGTAAACATAAAGTTAAAATTATATTTGAACCGGGTAGATCAATTATTGGTAATACAGGTACATTAGTAACTAAAGTAATTTATATAAAAGATAGTGGTAGAAAAAAATTTATTATTTTGGATGCTGCAATGAATGATTTAATGCGACCAGCTTTATATGGTGCATTCCATAAAACTTTGGCTGTTACAAAATCAGAAAAAAAATCAAAGAAACCTTACGAATTTGTAGGTCCTATTTGTGAAAGTACAGACAAATTTATTACATTAAAAAAATTTCAAGAATTAAAAGAAAAAGACTTAATTGCAATATGTGATGTAGGAGCATATGGGATGTCACTAAGCTCAAATTATAATTTAAGACTTAAGCCAATAGAATTATTAATAAAAGGATCAAAAATTAAAGTAATAAGAAAAAGACAAAAATATAAAGATTTAATTTAAATTTTAATACAAAATGATAAGAAATTTCTTATTTTCATTATTATTTTTTTCTGGAATTATTTTTATTTCAATAATTTTTTTACCATCACTTTTTTTACCCAAACAAATTGTTTTGATGGGTGGAAAATTAATGGGCTATTGGGCTAGTTTTTGTTTGAAGTTAGTACTATCAGTAAAAATTTCTATTAAAGGTAAAGAAAATATTATTAGTAGTGAAAAATTTTTTATAGCAGCATCACATCAATCAATGTTTGAAACTTTTTATTTGCAAACAATTTTTAACTCACCTGTATTTATTCTTAAAAAAGAATTATTATTAATTCCAATATTTGGCTGGTACTTAAAAAAAATAGGATCCATATCAATAAAAAGAAATAAAATTACAAAAGACAACTTAGGTTTTTTTGATGATATTTCAAAAATAACCTCTAAATCTAACAGACCTTTAGTCATATTTCCTCAAGGCACTAGAGTTCTTCCAAATGAAAGACCGCCATTTAAAAAAGGTGCTTCTAGAATATATGAACAACTTAATATTCTTTGTCAACCAGTTGCAATTAATTCTGGATACGTATGGCCTAAAATAGGTGAAAAGAAAACTAATAAAACTATTACAATTTCAATTTTAAAACCAATTCCATCAGGATTATCGAAAGAAAATTTTATTCAAATTTTAGAAAAAAATATTTATTCAGAGTTGGACTTGATTAATTAACCCTTCATAGGCATCACAACAAATATACTGTCAAAATCTCCTGGATCTTTTATTAAAGCAGGTGAGCCTGAGTCATTAAAAAATATTTCTATTTTTTCACCATCAATTTGTGAAGCTACATCAATTAAATATCTAGAATTAAAACTAATTTCTAAATCATGATCAAATTTAGCAGAAAGAGTCTCTTTACCGTCACCACTATTTGTATTATTTACAGAAAGATTAAGAGCATCCTTTGTTAAATTAAACTTAACACCATCTTTTTTATCAAGCGATACTGAAGCAACTCTGTCCACTGAGTCTAGAAATAACTTCAAATCAATTTCAAGTTTTTTTTGATTATTTTTAGGAATTACCTGAATATAATTCGGGAATTTTCCATCAATTAATTTTGAAATTAAAATACTATTATTCATCTCAAACTTAATTTTTGATTTTAAATTTGAAATTTTAACATCCCCATCAAAATTTTCTAACAAGGAACAAAGTTGAAAAATAGTTTTTTTTGGTAAAATTATTGGTTCAAAATCTATTTTTTCTTCTAGTCTAATCTTAGAAATTGACATTCTATGACTATCTGTTGCAACAGCTGTCAAAAAATTTTTATCCTCAACCTCTGTTTGATGAAAATAAATCCCACTCAAATAATGTCTTGTTTCATCATTTGATACAGAAAATTTACACTTATTAAGCAACTTTAAGAGTTTTTTTGATTTGATTAAGAACTCATTCTGAGAAAAATTTTCATCTGTAAGTGGAAACTCTGTTGGACTAATACAGTTTAAATTAAATATTGATTTCTCTGACTCTAAATGAAGTTTACTTGCATTATTTAAGGTTAAATTTATTTTTTTTCCTGAGTTTAATTTTCTTACTATGTCGTAAATTGTAGCAGATACAGTTGTCGTTTTTCCTTCCTCAAGAACTTCGATATTATCAATTTGATGAATAAATATTAAGTCTAAATCAGTAGCTGTTATAAACAACTTTGTATCTTTGACCTCTAATAAGATGTTTGACAAAATTGGTAAGGTGCTTCTTTTTTCAATAACACCTTGGCAGTAATTAAGAGCTTGTTGTAAATCTTGTTGGTTTACATTAAATTTCATTTTCTTTTTCGTTATATAATATTTGATTTTTTAGTTTATTAATATTATTGACAATTTCAGGATCTGTTTCTTTTAATTTTTCAATAGTTTTAACTGAATGAATAATCGTTGTGTGATCTCGATTAGAAAACTCACGACCTATCTCTGGTAAAGATTTTGAAGTTAATATTTTTGTTAAATATATAGCTGTTTGTCTTGGTCTTACCAAATATCTTGATCTTCGAGATGATAGCATCTCATTTTTACTAATTTTAAAAAATTTACAAACTAGAGTTTGAATTAAGTCAATTGTTACTTTGTTTTCAGATAAATTTAATAAATCTTTTAAAACTATTTTAGTTTCGCTCAAATTAGGTATTTTTTTATAAACTTTAGAAAAAGATATTACTCTATTAACAGCACCTATAATTTCTCTTATACTTGCTGTTATTTCTGAACTTATAAACTCTTGTATATCATTAGAAATTTTAGCATTTTCAGGATAAAGATTACCAAGTTCCTCAGTTTTTTTTTGAACGATTTTTTTTCTTAATTCATATTCGGGCTTCTGTATATCAACTACCATACCGCCAGAAAATCTAGATTTAATTCTATCTTGAATTCTTGTTAATTTATTTGGAGCCCTATCTGCTGAAACTATTATTTTTGATCCTTTATCCAACAATGCATTGAAAGTATGAAAAAATTCTTCTTGCATTGCTTCTTTCCCATTCATAAATTGAATATCATCAATTAAAAGAACATCTGTATTTCTAAAATATTCTTTAAATTTAACCATATCATTTGATTTAATTGATTTTACAAATTGATACATAAAACGTTCAGCAGAAATAAACATTACTTTGTTATCTTTTTTTAACTCAAAACCTATAGCATTTAATAAGTGAGTTTTTCCCATACCAACACCCCCATAAATATATAGTGGATTATAATATGAAAGATTTTCAGTTGATTTTAATGACGCTTCATAAGCAAGTTTATTACTGTTTCCTAAAATAAAGTTTTCAAATCTTTTATTTGGATCAATACGATTATATTGAAGATATGTGTCTTTTATAAAAGAAATGTTTTCTTTATCACTTGCTAATTCTATATTTTCTTTATTTAAATCATTTATATTTGATTTTACTTGGACTATTTTAAATTCAATTCTAATAATATCTTTTTTATGATTTTTAACTATTTTCAAAATTTGATCTAAATATCGAGAGGTAATCCAATCTCTAATAAATCTAGTTGGTACTGACAATAATAAATAATTGTTAAATTCTTCAATGAGATCAATTTTTTTTAACCAACTTTCATAAACTTCCATTCCTAATTTATTCTTCATTTCTGATTGTAATAAACTCCAATCAAGGGTACTTGAAATAGGATTAACTAATTTCTTTTTTGTAAATGTATTATTCATAAACTATTGGAGAAAGTTC
>CACDUS010000004.1 GCA_902555945.1 uncultured Pelagibacteraceae bacterium
AATGATTTAAATCAAAAAATAATTAAATTTGATTATGATAAAAATTCTAAATATGAAGATTTTTATATATCAAAAAGCAATCAACATATTTTTGATTTGTTAGACAAATGGCCTAAGTGGAATAAAAATTTCTTGAATATTAGTGGTGAAGCATTTTCAGGCAAAACACATATAATTGATATTTTTATTGAAAAATTTAAAGGAATTAAATTTCAAGCTGAATCATTTAATAATGATAATCTAAAAGAAATAAAGATTTATGAAAATATAATTTTAGACAATATAAATGAAAATATAGATGAAAAATTAATATATACTTTATTTAATATTATTGACCAAGATAATAAATATATAATTGTCACCTCAAGAAAGCCAATAGTTGAAATAAAATTTAAATTAGACGATTTAAAATCCAGAACTAAAAATTTTATTTTACAAAAAATTGATAAACCGGATGATGAATTGATTTATGCTCTAATCTTAAAAAATTTATCTGATAGACAAATTTTGATAGAAAAAAAGTTAATAAATTACATTATAAAGAGAATTGACAGATCTTATAGCAAAATTTACGATTTCATATATAAAATCGACGAATTAAGTTTAAAAAAAAAAAAATCTATTGATTTAAAAATTATAAAAGAAGTTTTAGGAGATTAATTGAATAAATATAGGAGTCACTATTGTAACACACTTCGTAAGAAAGATGTGGGGAATGAAATTTCTTTATCAGGATGGGTAAATAAAAAGAGAGATCACGGAAATTTACTGTTTGTAGATTTAAGAGATAATTACGGCATAACTCAATGTATTGTTGATAAAGATAATCCAAATTTTTCTGCAATAGAAAAAATTCAACTCGAAACTGTCGTTAGAATAGAAGGTGAGGTAGTTAATAGATCACAAGAAACAATTAATAAAGATATTGAAACAGGAGAAATTGAGGTAAAAATAAATAAATTTACAGTACTAGGAACTTGTAAAGAACTTCCAATGCCAGTTTTTAGTGATCAAGAGTATTCTGAAGAAATAAGATTAAAATATAGATTTTTAGATTTAAGAAGAAAAAAAATTCACGAGAATATAATTTTACGATCAAAAGTAATTTCATTTATTAGAAATGAGATGAATAAATTTGGTTTTTTAGAATTTCAAACTCCAATTTTAACTTCATCTAGTCCTGAGGGGGCAAGAGATTTCTTGGTACCAAGTAGATTAAATCCAGGAAAATTTTATGCACTGCCGCAAGCACCTCAACAATTTAAGCAACTGATTATGGTTTCTGGATTTGATAAGTATTTTCAAATCGCCCCTTGTTTTAGAGACGAGGATGCTAGAGCAGACAGAAGCCCTGGTGAATTTTACCAACTAGATTTAGAGATGTCTTTCGTAGAACAAGAAGATGTTTTCGAAGTAGTAGAAAAATTATTAGTAAATACATTTAAAAAATTTTCAAATAAAAAACTTTTATTTGATAGATTTCCAAAAATTACCTATGCTGATGCTTTGTTAAAATATGGATCAGACAAACCAGATTTAAGAAATCCATTAATCATAAAAGATATAACTGAAATTTTTACTAGAGAAGATGTCAAGTTTGAAATATTTAAAAAACTTGTAAAAAACGGTTCTAAAGTTAGGTGTATAGTAACAAAAAATACAAAAGATAAACCTAGAAGTTTTTTTGATAATATAGATAAATGGGCTAAAGAGCAGGGTGCTTCTGGATTGGCATATTTTACGATTGAAAAAGATAAAGAAATTCAAGCTAAAGGTCCAATTGGTAAGTTTTTTTCAAAAAATGCTTTAGAGGAAATAATGAAAAAAACTGATTGTAAGATAGGAGACAGTATTTTTCTTGCATGCAATAAGCAAAAAGAATTAGAAAAATTCACTGCTCTTGCAAGAGACAAAATTGCTGAAGATTTAAATTTGATCGATGAGAATACTTTTGCTTTTTGTTGGATTGTTGATTATCCAATGTTTGAAAAAAATGATCAAACTAATCTTATAGAATTTAGTCATAATCCTTTTTCTATGCCTCAAGGAGATTTGAAAAAAATTAATTTTGAAAAACCTTTAGATATTCTTGCTTATCAATATGATATCGTTTGTAATGGTATTGAACTTTCATCTGGAGCTATAAGAAATCATATTCCTGAATTAATGTATAAGTTATTTTCAATAGCAGGATACGATAAAAAACAAGTTGATGAAAAGTTTAGTGGTATGATTAATGCCTTAGGTTTTGGTGCACCACCCCATGGAGGTATAGCACCAGGTATTGATAGAATAGTCATGTTATTAGCAAACGAAAAAAATATTAGGGAAGTTACAATGTTTCCAATGAATCAAAATGCTCAAGATTTAATGATGAAAGCACCTTCAATAGTAAGTGAAGATCAGCTTAAAGAACTTAACTTGTCTTTAAAATTAAAAAAATAATTTATTTTTTTCCTTTTAGATTTATTTTCACATCAGACAGATCAACTAGATTCTTTTTATAATTATTCCTTACAAAACCTTTACTAGTTATATCTTTAACTATTTTTAATAATTGGTTTTGATCTTCTGAACTCTGTTCATCAAAATTCATATTTTCTGAATTACCTATGGCCGGAGTATGTGCTAAATCTTCTCTGTTTTGATATGATATAGCCAATTCTCGAAATATATAATCTAAAATTGAGGAAGCACTTAATATTCTATCATTGCCGTAAACTTTTCCTGATGGTTCAAATTTTGTACCAACAAATGCACTTATAAATTCGTCCAAAGGAACTCCATATTGAAGACCTAGAGAGACAGCTATAGCAAAATTATTCATTAGAGCTTTGACCAATTCACCTTCTTTACTAGTATCAATAAAAATTTCTCCAATTTTTCCATCCTCATATTCTCCTGTATGCAAGTAGACTTTGTGATCACCAATTGTGGCTTTTTGTATATAGCCTTTTCTTCTATCTGGCATACTAAATCTTTTTCCATTATTTTCAGAATTATTTTTTTTTGATTTTAAAATATTTTCTAAATTACTAGAATTTTTCTGTTCGGTGTTTGTGACAACATCAATTTTTTCATGTTGAACAATCTTATTATTTTTAGGATCTAAATTTTTGGTTTTTCTATTATCAAGTTTTACATCTAGAACTTCAAATTTTCCATCATCTCGTTTTTCCAAGTTTTTAAGCTCTTTTTCGTTAATATCATCTAAGTAATGGTTTACTTTAAATGTACATGTGTAATAAGTTTCAACCAAATATTTTGCCATTAAACCCCAATTCTAAAAAATTAATTTGAAATATGATTCATTTTATTTATATACAAATTCAAATTTTAGTCTAATTTATTTTATACAATTTTGAATTGAACTATAAATAATTTTATGTTGACACTTATAAAAAAAATTTTCATTTGGTGGAATCAAGATACTTTTGGAACAAGATTGAAAACTATCTTTTTTGGAAAGTTTGTAGGCAAAGATGAATTTGGAAATAAATATTATCAAAGCAAAAATGGAAAAAGATGGGTAATATATTCTGGTGAAATAGATGCATCAAAAATACCAGTAGAGTGGTTTTCATGGATTCATTTTACCTCTAATAAAATAGAAAATAATCATAATCTAAAAAAATATGGTTGGCAAAAGCCACATAAGTCTAATTTGACTGGCACAGATTCTGCTTATTATCCAAATAAAAATAAAGATGCTATTGAAAAAAAATATAAGAGTTGGAAAAACTAAATTTTACGTTTTTTTTATAATTTTAATATTGTCACTAATATTTTCTAATTATTCAAATTCAAAGACAGATTTAGAGGGCAAATATACGAATATTAAAGTATTAGATAAAATTAGTTCAAAAAATATATTATTAAAACTAAAAAATGGAGAAGAAATTAGACATAAAGATCTTTTAATAAAAAGTATGAAATGTAAAAATTCAGAATTTGATGATAATCCAGAAATTACTGCATATATACAAGTAAAGGACTTAACTAAAAAAAATAAAGACGATGTTTTTGTTTTTAATGGATGGATGTTTTCTTCAAGTCCCTCAATAGCTCCATTTGATCATCCTGTGTATGATATTTGGCTTGTAAGTTGTTATTAAATCAATTTTTCGTTATCTAGCCAACTAACATTAAAATCAGAATTAATAAATTTTTTATGATTTAATAATTTTTTATGTAATGGAATTGTAGTAGTTATGCCCTCTATTACAAATTCATCCAAAGATCTATTCATTCTTTGTATAGCTTCCACTCTATTTCTTCCGTGGCATATAAGTTTGCAAATCATACTATCATAATATGGAGTCACCTTATATCCTTGGAATATAGCCCCATCGACCCTAGTTCTAAAACCAGATGGTTGATGACACATTCCAATAGTACCAGGGGATGGTTGAAAGTTTTTACTTGGATCCTCAGCATTAATTCTGCACTCTATCGCATGACCCCTAGGATTGACGTCTGATTGTTTTAATGCTGTTTCACCAGTAAATGCTATATGAATTTGTTCTTTAATAATATCAATACCAGTTACCATTTCAGATACGGGGTGTTCCACTTGAACTCTTGTATTCATCTCAAGAAAATAAAATTTTCCATCCTCATATATAAATTCAACTGTACCAGCACCTTCATAGCCAATTTTACTTACCATGTTTACTGTTTTTTCAAACAGATCTTTTCTTATTTGATCATTTAGAACAGGGCTTGGTGTTTCTTCTATTAATTTTTGATGTCTTCTTTGAACTGAACAATCTCTTTCATGTAAATGAACAGTTCTATTTTTTCCAGCTAATATTTGAACTTCAATATGTCTTGGATTTTGAAAAAATTTTTCAATATAAACTTCATCATTACCAAAATATTTTTGGGCTTCAGATTTTGCTGTTGAAAAAAGTGTTTGAAAATCTTCCTCCTTATTAACAATCTTCATTCCTTTACCACCACCTCCACCTGAGGCTTTAATTAAAATAGGAAATCCAATTTTTTTACAAAGTTCTTTTGCTTGAGTAACGTCTTTTACACCTCCCTCGGATCCTTCAATTACAGGTAATCCATTTTCCTTAGCAATTTTTTTTGCTTGAATTTTATCACCCATCATCTCTATATGTTTGGATGATGCTCCAATAAATTTAATTTTATTCTCCTCTAATACTTTAGCAAAATTTGCATTTTCAGATAAAAAACCATATCCAGGATGCACAGCTTCCGCACCAGTTAAATCGACTGCAGATAGTAGTGCAGGTATATTCAGGTAACTATTGGCGGGTTGATGAGATCCAATACAAACACTCTCATCTGCTAATCTCACATGCATACTATCTCTATCAACATCAGAATGGACAGCAACTGTTGAAATACCCCATTCCTTACAAGCTCTAATAATTCTGACTGCAATTTCCCCACGGTTTGCAATTAAAATTTTTTTGAACATTATTCTAGAACGATTAAAACTTGTCCAAATTCAACTGGTTGACCATCAGATACAAGAATTTCTTTAACAACACCATCTGAACTTGAAGGCACATGATTCATAGTTTTCATAGCTTCTACAATCATAATAGTGTCACCTTTTTTTATTTTCTTTCCTATTTCAACAAATTTTTTTGCACCAGGTTCTGGTGCGTGATAGGCAGTACCAATTATAGGTGATGTTATTTCAATTCCAGATATCTTATTATCTATTTCCTTACCAGTTTGGGCAGATAAAGGATTGTTATTGTTTTTAGATAAAGTTTGATTATTTATTGAAACGTTATTTTTTGAAACTTTTATTTTAGTATCTTTTTCAGTGTATTCTAGTTCTGTAAGATTGAATTCATCGAGATAATCACTTAATTCCTTGATAATTTTTTTATCTATTTTCATTATTTAATAGCTTGTGCATTGAAATTATGGCTAAAATATAACCATTAGCTCCTAATCCAAAAATTCCACCAGTAACTATATCACTAATTAGAGATTTTTGTCTAAATTCTTCTCTTTTGTAAATATTTGAAATATGTAATTCTATAATAGGTTTTTTAAAAAGCTCTAATGCATCTCTTATTGCAACTGATGTATGAGTAAATGCAGCTGCATTAATAATCATTCCATTAAATTTTTTTCTAGATTCTTGGATCATATTAACCAATTCACCCTCAACATTAGATTGAGCAAAAACAACTTCCAAATTCAGTTCCTTACATTTTTTTGTGCAATTTTCTTTTAATTTTTCAATTGTAATTGAACCATATTGTGATTGTTCTCTTTCACCTAATAGATTAAGATTTGGACCATTAATAATAATAATTTTATTATTCATTCAGCTCTTATATACGATGAAAAAAATAAAAAAAATAAAAATTAGTTTAAATGGTAAAGTAAAATTAATAAATGAGAAAACAAGTCTACTAGAATTAACAAAAAATTTAAAAATACCAATAAAAAAAGTGGCAATTGAATTAAATCAAGAAATAGTGGATAAAAGAAAATTGAGTAGAAAAATAATTAAAAAAAGTGATAGAATCGAAATAGTTCATTTTATTGGAGGGGGTTAAATTGAAAAAAGATAATTTTATTGTTGCAAAAAAAAGATTTAACTCAAGATTAATTGTTGGAACTGGCAAATATAAAAACATGTCTGAATGTGCAAAAGCAGTAAGATTGTCAGGTGCTGATATAGTGACTGTAGCTGTGAGAAGAGTAAATATAACTAATAAAAAAAAACCTATATTAATGGATTATATCGATCCAAAAAAAATTACCTATCTACCAAATACTGCCGGATGTTTTAGTTCCAAAGAAGCGCTTAGAACTCTTAGGTTGGCAAGAGAAATAGGTGGTTGGAAATTGGTAAAATTAGAGGTTTTAGGTGATAGAAAAAATTTATTCCCCGAGATGATTGAAACTCTAAAATCTACCGAAGTTCTATCAAAAGAAGGGTTTAAAGTTATGGTATATTGTAATGACGATCCGTTAATGGCAAAGAGACTAGAGGAAGCAGGTGCTAGTGCTATAATGCCGTTGGCAGCACCAATTGGATCTGGACTTGGTATTTTAAATAAAGTCAATGTTAAAATTATAAGAAAACAAACTAAGTTACCTTTAATTATTGATGCAGGATTAGGAGAAGCATCTGATGCGACAATAGCAATGGAATTAGGTTGTGATGGAGTTTTAGTTAATACAGCAATCGCAAAAGCAAAAAAACCTTTTGATATGGCTCTAGCTTTCAAACATGCTGTAATTGCTGGAAGAAAATCTTATTTATCAGGAAGAATTAAAAAAACTTTTTCTGGAAAACCCTCATCCCCAAACAAAGGTATCATTTAACTTTTTTTTAAAAAATTTTTTTCTTTTATATGTTTTTTTCTTAAATTTTTTTTCTTTAAAATCGATAATATTATTCTCTAGTGATTTTTTACTAAGATTTTTTAGTTTTTCATAGTTTTCTATTAATTCTATTGTTTTTTTTGATCTATTTTTTAGATCAATTATATATTCAGGAATAATTAGATTATTATCAGTGATTATATCAATTTTCATTTTATTTTTTTTTTCAAAATAAGTTAGATCTTCAACAAAATTTTCTTTTAAAAAATCAGATATCTTTTTACAAACTTTAAGATCTACAAATTTTGCTTTACTTAAAACTGCTTTTAATTCAACTAATTTAAGTAATTTTAATGCAAAAGACTCATCAGTTAGATTAACTTTCCATTTTACTGCACTTTCTCTTAATCTTTGTCTAGACATTTCTAATAGACCAAAATTACTTATTCTTCCTATTTGAATTCGAGCTCTATCAGTACGACATTTTTCTTTTAATCTTTTTTCAACCAATCTTCTATTCCCATAACTTAACATATCTATAAAATCAATTATAATTAATCCTGATAAATCTCTTATTTTAATTTGTCTTGCTATTTCATCTGCTGCTTCAAGATTTGTATCCAAAGCAGTATTTTCAACATTTTTTTGTTTAATTGAGCTACCAGAATTTATATCAATTGAAATTAATGCCTCAGTGGGATTTATAACTAAGTAACCACCTGAATTTAATTTTATCTCAGAATCAAATATTTGATTTAATTTTTGCTCTATTCCATTTTCGATAAATAAAGGATTTTTTCCTCTATATTTTTTGATTTTTTTAACGTGAGCAGGCATCATCATTTTCATAAAACTTTGTGTTTTTTTATAACCCTCGTTACCTTCAACAATAATATTTTTTGTATTTTCATCATACATATCTCTTAATGTTCTCTTGATAATTTCACTTTCTTGATGAATTAAAGATGGTGCAATTGAATTAAGTGCTTTATCTTTGATTTGATTCCAATTATTTATAAGACCAGTTAAATCTTGGGTAATTTCATTTTTTGTTTTATTACTTCCTGCGGTTCTTACAATTAAACCCATTTCTTTTGGAATTTCAATTTCGTTTAGTATAGTTCTTATTTTTTTTCGATCAGCGGGGTTAAATATTTTTCTAGATATCCCACCACCTTTAGGAGTGTTTGGCATTAAAACTATATATTTTCCTGCTATTGAGATAAATGTGCTAAGAGCAGCACCTTTTTGACCTCGCTCATCTTTTATTACTTGAACAAGTATTACTTGATTTGGTTTTATTACTTCTTGAATTTTATATCTTTTAAAATTGTATTTTTTTTCATTTTTTTTCTCAACATCATTTTTAATAATTTCTTTTTCATCAGGTTCTTTTTTTTCAATAGGGTCTTCGGTTTCTAATTTGCCTTCTGCAAGATTTTCTTCTTCTTTAGCTTCAACTTCTTTTGATAATTCCTCTCTAGCTCTTTCTTCTTCTTGTTTTATAATTTCTAAATCACTTTTTGGTATTTGATAGTAATCAGATTGAATATCATTAAATGATAAAAAACCATGCTTCTCTCTACCAAAGTCAACAAACGCTGCTTGTAAAGATGGTTCAATTCTACTTACTTTTCCTAAGTAAATGTTATTTTTTATAAGATTATTTTTTAAACCCTCGTACTCGTAATCTTCAATATTGTTTTCTGATTTAAGTACAACCCTAGTTTCATTTGGATGCGAAGCATCAATGTATAAATTTTTTTCCATAATTTGTTTTTTGATTTTTTCATTAATAATTTTTATAAATTTTGTAATTGATATTGCCTTATCTTTACCAAATTCCTAGATATAATGAAATTAAAAATGAAGGGATTTATAAAAAAAATAATTGCAATTTCTTTGAGTTTTCTACTTTTGGGCTCAATTTTGATATTTAGCGTTTTATGGACTTTTTCAAATAATATCCCTGATTATAAATTTTTAAAAAATTATAAACCTCCTGTGTCAAGTAAAGTTTACTCAGGAGATGGAAAACTTGTTGCAGATTTTTCAAAGGAAAAAAGAATATTTGTTCCATACGAGTCTATTCCTAAAAATATTATTAATTCTTTTTTATCTGCAGAAGATAAAAATTTTTTTTCACATCCTGGTGTAGATGCCAAAGGTGTTCTAAGAGCAGTAATCAACAATATTCGGAATATAATGACTTCAAAAAGATTAGAAGGTGCATCCACAATTACACAACAAGTTGCAAAAAATTTCTTATTAACTAATGAAGTAAGTTTAAATAGAAAAATTAAAGAGGCTATTTTAGCATTTAGAATTGAAAGAGCTTTGTCTAAAGAGAGAATATTAGAATTATATCTAAACCAGATTTATTTAGGAAGTGGAGCCTATGGAGTTGCTGCTGCAAGTTTGGAATACTTTGATAAATCAATCAAAGAATTGAATTATACTGAAGCAGCGTTGTTAGCTGCCTTACCAAAAGCACCAAGCAAATATAACCCTTATAGAAATCTAGAATTAGCTAAATTTAGAAGAAATTTAGTATTAAAAAATTTATTAGACAATGGTTTTATAGATTACGAAAGATACAAAGATTTTAAAAATCAAAAAATAGATTTGAAAAAAACTAAAAAAGTTTTTTTAGAAGATGCTCAGTACTATATTGAAGATGTAAGAAAAAATATTATAGAAAAACTTTCTTATGAAAAAGTTTATAAACAAGGTTTCAATATAAATACACCAATAAATTTAGAATTACAAAAAATTGCAACAAACTCCTTAAGAGAAGGTTTGATATTATATGACAAAAGAAAAGGATGGAGAGGTCCGTTAGATAATAAAAAATATAAAAAAGATTGGTATAAAGATTTAGAGAAATTTCAATTAGAAAATTCAGTTAACTGGGAGATTGCGATAGTTAAAAAGATTAATAAATTTTCTGCAGAAATTGAAACAAAAAAAAATTTAAACGGCATTATCGAGTTTAAAAATATCTCATGGACAAAAAAAGATTTTGAAGAAATATTATCGGCAGGTGATATTATTTACGTAGAAAAAATAACTAATAATAAGTATGATTTAAAACAATTACCCAAAATAAATGGTGGCATAGTTGTTATGGATCCTTACACCGGTAGAGTCTTAGCTCTCAGTGGTGGCTTTAGTTTTAAAAATAGTGAATTTAATAGAGCCACTCAGGCTTTAAGACAACCAGGTTCAGCATTCAAACCTTTTATTTATGCATTGGCATTAGAGAATAAATATACACCAACTTCCCTTGTTTTAGATGCTCCATTAGTTTTAGATCAAGGCTCAGATTTGAAGATGTGGAAACCAGAAAATTATGGAAAAAAATTCTATGGTTTATCAACTATTAGAACAGGTTTAGAAAAGTCTAGAAATTTAATGACTGTAAGGATTGCTCAAAATTTGGGTATAGATAAAATTATTGACCTTTCAAAAGATTTAGGAATTTATGATAATCCTGATAAACTTTTGTCAGTATCTCTTGGATCAGTTGAAACAACTTTGTTAAAATTAACCGCTGCCTATTCAACATTTGTTAATAAAGGAAAACTTGTTGAACCAATCCTAATTGATAGGGTTCAAGATAGTGAGGGTAATACAGTAGTTAATAATGAAAAAAGATCTTGTTTAAATTGTAATCAAATTTCTTTTACCGGAAATTTTTACCCAAAAATAAGTGATAATTATAAACAAGTTTTTTCACCTCAAACAGCTTACCAAGTTACTTCATTGTTAGAAGGTGTTATTCAAAGAGGAACAGGAAAAAAATTAAGAAAATTAAAACTAAATTTAGCTGGAAAGACAGGAACAACAAATGAAAATACTGATGCATGGTTTATAGGATTTACTTCAAATTTAGTTATTGGAGTATACGTTGGAATGGATAACCCTTCTCCTTTAGGAAAATATGAAACAGGTTCAAAAACGGCTCTTCCTATTTTTGAAAATTTTGTTTCTAAAGCTATAAAAAAATCAGATGCCAGACCTTTTAAGGTTTCTGAGGGAATAACTATGATGGTTGTTGACCCTGTTACTGGACAAAAAGCTAAATTTTCATCAAAAGATACTATTATGGAAGCTTATAAAAGTGAAAATGTAATCGATGGGAAAGTATTATATTCAAATAAGAATAGATTAGACACAAATAATATATTAAACTTTTATTAATGGAAGATAAATATTTAGATTTAAAGAAAGAAATAGAAAAAATAAATCAAAGAATTAAGGAGTATCTTTGAAAAGAATAATGTCCGTTCAAAATTAGAAAATATCAATCAAAAAATGCTCGATGAAAATTTCTGGCAAGACAAATCAGGTTCAAAAAATTTAATAAAAGAAAAAAAATTGTATGAAGATTTATTAAATAATTTTGATGAATCCAATCAAAAACTTAATGATTTAAATGATTTATATGAATTAGCGGAAGAAGAAAAAGATCTAAATACAAAAAATGAAATTTTAAAAAATCTATTAGATTTAAAAAAATTTGTAAAAAAAAATGAAGTTAAATGTTTTTTATCAAATCAGGCTGATTCTTTAGATTGTTATATAGAAATACATGCTGGTGCGGGAGGTACAGAAAGTCAAGATTGGGCTGATATGTTGCGCAGAATGTATTTAAAATGGTCAGATAGTAAAAAATTTAAATCAAGTTTAATTAGTGAACACAGAGGAGATGAAGCTGGAATAAAATCATCAACAATTAAAATTGAAGGAGATTATACTTTTGGTTTGTTAAAGAAAGAGTCTGGAATTCATAGATTAGTGAGAATTTCTCCATTCGACTCTGGAGCAAGAAGACATACAAGTTTTGCAAGTATTTGGGTTTATCCAGTAATAGATGAAAATATAAATATTGAAATATTGGATAAAGATCTGAGAATAGATACTTATCGATCGAGTGGTGCAGGCGGTCAACATGTTAATACTACTGATAGCGCTGTTAGAATTACACATATACCGACAAAAATAGTAGTTCAATGTCAAAACGAACGATCACAACATAAAAACAAAGAGACATGTATGAATATGTTAAAAGCTAGACTTTATGATCATGAAATAAAAAAAAAGGAAAAAGAAAATCAAAATAATGAGTCATTAAAATCAGAAATTGGTTGGGGTCATCAAATTAGATCTTATGTTTTACAACCATATCAATTAGTGAAAGATAATAGAACCAATTTTGAGAGCTCAAATCCAAATAAAGTTTTAGATGGTGAAATTGATGAATTTTTAGAACAATCAATATATCAAATTAAATGAAAGTAATTTCAAAATTTATAATTATTTTATTACTTCTAATAATAGTTTCTCTTTTTTATCTAAGTTTTTTCGGTATTGAGACTGATAGATTTAATTCTCAAATTTTAAATAAAATTAAAAATATTGATAAAAATATAGAAGTAGAATTAAAAAAAATAAGATTAGTTTTAGATCCATTTTCACTAAAATTAAATGTAAAAACTGTTGGATCTAAAATAAAAAAACAAAATAAGGTAATTGAAATTGAAAATATAAAAACTCAAATTTCTTTAAAATCCATAATTAATAATAAATTTTCAATTCAAAATTTAGAAATTTCAACAAAATCTTTAGAGATAAAAAATTTAATATCATTTATTAGATCTTTTGAAAATTCGGCTGAATTATTTATATTAGAAAGAACTGTTGATAAGGGATACTTAATAGCAGATATAAAAGTAGAATTTGACAGTGAAGGAAAAATAAAAAATAATTTAGAAATAGACGGTTTTATCAAAGATGCCAAACTATCTTTTTTAAAAAAATATAATATTCAAAACCTAGACTTAATATTTGACTATCAAGAAAATGATTTAATACTAAGTGATATTTCATTTTCATTGAATGATTTAAATTTTTTGTCTGATAAAATTTTATTAAAAAAATTGAATAATAATTTGATAGTTGAAGGAAACACAAATCATAAATCAATCAATATTGATGATAAAAATTTAGATTTACTGATAAAACCTTTTTTCTCTAAATTAGATTTAAAAACATTGAAGTTTAGCTCTGACAATTCTTTCAAATTTGAAATAAGTAAAAAATTTGAAATTAATAATTTTGAAATTAAATCTGAAATTTTGATTAATGAATTATCAACAATTAATAATTTAAATCTAAAAGACTTTTTTCCTAATGTAAAAAAAGATATTTTATTTTCTGATAGCAAGCTATCAATACTTTATAAAAAAGATAACTTTAATATAAACGGAAAAGGGAATATTTTATTTCAAGATGAAAAAGATAATTTAGAATTTTCAATAAATAATAAAAATGGCGTTATAAATTTTAAAAGTTTATTAAAGATTCAAAATAATCCTTTTTTAATAGATTATCTTAATTATGAAAAAGATAAAAAATCCGAAATTTATATTAATTATGAGGGGAAACAAAATTTAAAAAAAGAAACTTTGATTAAAAAATTCTCCTTAATTGAAGGTAAAAACAAAATTGAGCTTAAAAATTTAATATTTAATAAGAAATTTGAAATTACAAAATTAGAATCAATCGAATTAGATTATATAGACAAAGAAAATGAAAAAAATTTACTAAATTTTAAAAAGAAAAAAAATTCATATCATTTAAAAGGAACTTATTTTAATGCAAACAAATTAATTGATGATTTATTATTTGAAGAAAAAAAAAATTCAAAGATTTTAAATATTAATAGTGATATAGCTGTTGATATAGAAAAAATAAAATTAGATAACAAGTATAATCTATCGAGTCTTGTTGGAGACATGACTTTTAAAAATAATGAAATAGAGAAAACAAACTTAACTGGAAATTTTGCTGATAATAAAAGATTAAAATTCACAATTAATACAAAGCAAGATAATAAAATTACAACATTATTTATTGATAATGCAGAACCAATAGTTAATAGGTATAAATTTATAAAAGGTTTTGAAGAAGGGTCTCTTGATTTTTATAGTTCGAAACAATTTGACGAGTCTGTCTCACAATTAAAAATTTATGATTTTAAACTTAAGGAATTACCAGTATTAACAAAGATTTTAACTCTAGCATCACTTCAGGGAATTGCTGATATTTTGTCTGGAGAAGGGATACGATTTGAAGAATTTGAGATGAAATTTAGAAATAGAGGAAATTTAATGACCATTGATGAGATTTATGCAATTGGTCCTGCTATTTCTGTCCTCATGGAAGGTTATGTTGAAAAAGATAAGATAGTAAGTTTAAGAGGAACATTAGTTCCGGCAACAACAATTAATAAATTTATTGGATCTTTACCAGTTCTAGGAAAAATACTTGTAGGATCAAAAACTGGAGAGGGAGTGTTTGGAGTAAGTTTTAAGATTAAAGGTCCAGCAAACAAATTAGAAACGTCAGTAAATCCAATTAAAACATTAACACCTAGATTTATCACAAGGACATTGGAAAAAATTAAAAAGAATTAATTTAGCTCTATTTTTATATGTCTTTTTTTTCCGACAGAAAGTTTTAAATAATTGTTCTGAAATAATTCATTAGTAATAATTAATTTTTCGTCTGATATAATTTGATCATTCAATTTAATTGCATTTCCTTTAATTAATCTTCTAATTTCACTTTTAGACTTTTCTAATTTTGACATAATTACAAGATCAATAACTGTAAAATTATTTTCTAAACTATTTGATTTAACTTTGATGGAAGGTAGATTTGATCCAATTAGAGATCCTGAAAAAGCTTCTTTTGCAGCTAACTCTGAACCCTGGGCAGCTTTTTTACCGTGAAGCATTGAAGTAGTTTCATTGGCTAATTTAATTTTCAACTGATTAATATTCTCATCTTTTATTCGATCTATTTCTTCAACACTTAAGTCTGTAAAAATTTTTAAAAATTTAATTACATCTCTATCATCAATATTTCTCCAGAACTGCCAATAGTCATAAGGTGATAATAATTTTTTATCCAACCAAATTGCTCCTGATTCTGTTTTTCCCATTTTAGTTCCAGATGCTAGTGTAATTAATGGTGTTGTTAAACCATAAGCTTGTTTGCTTGAATATCTTTTAATAAGCTCAGTACCATTTACGATATTACCCCATTGATCAGAGCCTCCAATTTGTAAAGAGCAATTTTCTTTTTTATTTAATTCTAAAAAATCATAAGCTTGTAAAATCATATAATTGAACTCCATATAGCTTAATGATTGTTCTCTTTCTAATCTAGTTTTAACACTTTCAAAAGTTAGCATTTTATTAATTGTAAAATGTTTTCCTATTTCTCTTAGGAAAGAAATGTAGTTTAAACCTTTTAACCATGAATAATTATTTACAAAAATAGGTTTTGTTTTAGGATTATCATTATCTAAAAATTTCTTTAAAATTTTTTCAATACTTTTAATATTTTTATCTATTTCTTTTTCTGTTAAAATTTTTCTTGTTTTATCTTTACCTGATGGATCTCCAATCCTAGTAGTGCCTCCACCTAATAATACTATGGGCTTATGCCCATGTTTTTGAAGTAGTCTTAAACACATTATTTGAAGTAAACTACCCACATGTAGACTTTCAGCGGTGCAATCGAATCCGATATAACCCTTGATTTTTTCTTTGTTGAGTAATTCAGACAGTTCACTTTCATTAGTGCATTGATAGAAATAACCTCTATCTTTAAATTCTTTTAAAAATTTATTCATAAGCTAATAGTTATACAATATACAAATTTTATTAAAAAAAAATAAGAATGGAAAAAATATATACAGCTTTAGGCTTGATGAGTGGAACGTCAGGGGATGGAGTAGATATCTCAATAATAACTTCTGATGGAATTGATCAATATAGTGAAATTTTAAATAAATATTTTGAATATGATCAAAAAATATATCAAAATTTGCATAATTTAAGAGGTCTAATCCTAAAATCTGATGATATTAAAAAAAATGAGGATAAAATTAAAAAACTTGAGAGAGAAATAACCTTATTTCATGCAAAAATTGTAAATGATATTTTAGAAACAATTGATCAAAATATTGATTTTATTGGTTTCCATGGTCAAACCATTTATCACAATCCATCAGAGAAAATTTCCAAACAAATAGGAGATGGTAAATTGCTATCTCAATTAACAAAAAAAACTGTAATTTACAATTTTAGGCAAAATGATATTAAAAATGGTGGAGAGGGAGCACCCTTAGCTCCAATATTTCATAAGTTAATTGTTAAACAAAAAAAAATTGAATTTCCAGTCTGTATTCTAAATATTGGGGGTATCGCAAATGTTACTGCATTAAATGAAAATAATAATCTTTTTAGTAAAGATTTAGGACCAGGTAATTGTTTAATTGATGAATGGGTTAGAAATAATACAAAAAGTAAATTTGATAAAAATGGAGAAATAGCCAATAGAGGCAAGATTAATAAATTAATTCTAAATCAAGCTTTAGATAGTTTTGATAATAGACCAAATCAAAATAACTTATCTTTTGATATAAAGGACTTTAATTTAGGTTTTGTTAGAGGTTTGAGTTTAGAAGATGGAGTAGCAACGTTAACTGAATTTACAGGAAAAATTATTGCAGAAGAACTTTTAAATTTTTTATATCAACCAAAAGATAAATTATGGAAAGTCTTAGTTTGTGGTGGTGGCAGAAAAAATACTACTTTACTAGAAAGTATAAAAAAAAAAATAATTAGAAACATGGTAATTCAAATTATAGATGATCATGGAGTCAATGGTGATTATGTTGAGTCACAAGCATTTGCTTATCTTGCAATTAGATCTTATTTAAAATTACCTATTTCTTTTCCTTCAACAACTGGATGTCAAGAGCCTTGCACAGGTGGAGAAATAGTAAAAAATTTTTAATTTTAATATAAAGCAGTTTCTTTTTTAATGTATTTATCTAAATTTTTTACTAAATTGTTTTCATTTTTTGAAAAAAAATGATTTGCATCATTAACAATTTGAAATTCAACCTTAATTCCTTTTTGCGCACTTAGTCTTTTATCAAGATCATTAATATAATCTATAGGTACTAGTTCATCTTTTTTTCCACAAATAACCATTCCAGAAGTTGGACATGGTGATAAAAAAGAAAAATCATAAACATTTGGTTGTGGAGAAATAGCAATAAATCTATTTATCTCTGGTCTTCTCATTAAAAGCTGCATAGCTATTAATGATCCGAATGAAAATCCTGAAACCCAACATTGTGAGTTATCAAAATTTTCTCTCTCCAACCAATCTAATGCTGCTGCAGCATCCGCTAACTCTCCTTGACCGTTGTCAAATTCACCATCACTTTTACCTACACCTCTAAAATTTACACGACAAACAGAAAAATCATTTTCTTTAAATGTATTGAATGTCTCAACCACAACTTTATTATTCATCGTTCCTCCATATTGAGGATGAGGTTGTAATACGAGTGCTATAGGAGAAGTATTTTTTTTACTTTTATAGTATTTTGCCTCTAACCTTCCCGCAGGTCCTGGAATAAATATTTCTACAACTTTATTGTCCATATTTGTTATTGATTATTATTCTCAAAAAAAATTACATTTATCACAACTGAGTGACAAAATGTTAGTTTTTTTTTATTATAGATACTTGACTATTTTAGTCAGGTTTATATATACCCTAGTAAAATGTGGATTTATGAAACTTACTTCTAAGGGCAGATATGCGGTAATGGCTTTAGTGGATTTGGCCAGATTTAACAATATCAATCCAGTTTCCTTAAGAGATATCTCTTTAAGACAGGGTATTTCGCTAGATTATTTAGAACAAATTTTTTCAAAATTAAGAAAAAAAGAAATAGTTCAGAGTGTAAGAGGAACTCAAGGTGGATATGTTTTAAATAAAAAAGCCAAAGAAATAAAACTTACAAATATATTTGATGCTGTAGATGAAAAAGTAAAAACTGTTCAGTGTAAAAAAGATTCTAAAAAGGGATGTAACGGAAAAACAACCAAGTGTGTTACTCACAATCTTTGGGATGAATTAGAAAACCATATTAATAATTTTTTTAAAGAAAAAAGCTTAGAAGATTTAGTCAAAGATAATCAAGAAAGAAGAATTTAAAATGGATACTAGAGAAAAAGAAATAGAAAATTTAAAAGATTATAAATACGGTTTTACAACAGAGATTGAAAATATTAAAGCACCTAAGGGTCTTAATGAAGAGGTAATTAAATTTATTTCTGAAATAAAAAAAGAACCAAAATGGATGTTAGATTTTAGATTAAAAGCTTTTAAAAGATTTAAATTATTAAAAGAACCTAATTGGCAAAAACCAAAATATCCAAAAATTGATTATCAGGATTTATATTACTACTCTGCCCCTAAAAGCATGAAAGACAAACCTAAAAGCCTTGATGAATTAGATCCAAAACTTTTAGAAACTTATAAAAAACTAGGAATTCCACTACAAGAACAAGCTCGTTTGAATGGCATTGCAGTAGATGCAGTTTTTGACTCTGTGTCAGTTGCAACAACATTTAAGGAAGAACTAACAAAACAGGGAATAATTTTTTGTTCAATGTCTGAGGCGATCCAAAAACATCCTGAGCTAGTCAAAAAGTATTTAGGAACAGTAATTCCAACTACAGATCATTTTTTTGCAACGTTAAATTCTGCAGTATTTACTGATGGATCATTTGTTTATATTCCTGAGGGTGTGAGATGCCCAATGGAACTCTCTACTTATTTTAGAATCAATGCATCTGAAACAGGACAATTTGAAAGAACACTTATTATAGCTGATAAAGGAAGTTATGTAAGTTACCTTGAAGGGTGTACAGCACCAATGAGAGATGAAAATCAATTGCATGCTGCAAATGTAGAATTAATTGCATTAGATGATGCAGAGATAAAATATTCAACAGTACAAAATTGGTACCCAGGCGATGAAAATGGTAAAGGTGGTATATATAATTTCGTAACTAAAAGAGGATTGTGCAAAGGTAAAAATTCGAAAATTTCATGGACACAGGTTGAAACAGGTTCAGCTATAACTTGGAAGTATCCAAGCTGTATTCTTAAGGGTGATAATTCAATAGGTGAGTTTTATTCAATTGCAATTACAAATAATCATCAAAAAGCTGATACCGGTACAAAAATGATACATTTAGGAAAAAATACCAAGAGTAAAATTATATCAAAAGGTATTAGTGCTGGATTTTCTGATATGACCTATAGAGGATTAGTTGACATAAATTCTAAAGCGAAAAATTCGAGTAATTATACACAATGTGACTCATTATTAATGGGAAATAACTGTGGAGCACATACTGTACCATACATTAAAAATAAAAATTTTGATTCAAATATTGCTCATGAGGCAACAACATCAAAGATCAGTGAAGAGCAATTACATTATTGTCAACAAAGAGGTTTAAATCCAGAAGAAGCTGTAGGTTTAATTGTTAATGGTTTTTGCAAGGAAGTATTGCAACAATTACCTATGGAATTTGCAGTAGAAGCTCAAAAGCTTGTAGGCATAAGCTTAGAAGGGAGCGTTGGATAATGCTTAAGATAAATAATTTAAATGCAAATATTGATAATAAATCAATATTGAAAGGTTTTTCATTAAATGTAAATCCAGGAGAGGTTCATGCAATTATGGGCCCAAATGGATCAGGAAAAAGCACGTTATCTAATATTTTGTCTGGAAAAAAGGGATATGAGGTAACTGGAGAAATATTGTTTGAGAACAATAACTTATTTGATTTAGAAATTGAGGAAAGAGCACATAAAGGTATTTTTTTGGCCTTTCAATATCCGTTAGAAATTCCAGGTGTGAATACAAATATTTTTCTTAAAACTTCTTTAAATGCAGTCAGAAAAGCTCGAGGTGAAAAAGAACTTGATGCGATTGAATTTTTAAAACTTGTGAAAGAGAAGGCTAAAGAGCTGAAATTTGATGAGGAAAAATTGAGCAGACAGTTAAATTTAGGTTTTTCTGGTGGAGAAAAAAAGAAAAATGAGATTTTACAAATGTCCATGTTAGCACCTAAATTATCAATTTTAGATGAAACTGACTCAGGATTAGACATAGATGCATTAAAGATTGTTGCAGATGGAGTTAATACACTTAGGAACAAAGAGAATTCATTTTTAATTATAACTCATTATCAAAGATTGTTAGATTATATTAAGCCAGATTTTGTACATGTTTTAATGAATGGTAAAATAATTAAATCAGGTGGTCCAGAATTGGCATTAGAGCTTGAAAAAAAAGGATATGAAAATTTTAATTAATGACTGAACAAATTAAAATAGATTTTGAAAAAACAATTAAGTCATCAGATTTGGCTGAAAATGATGTTAACTTAAAAAAACAATACTTAAGTAGTTTTATTGCCAATGGCTTTCCAGGTAAAAAACTTGAAAATTGGAAATTTTTAGACATTAACCAAATTATTCAAAAAGATATTGGTGAATTAAGTTACTTTAATGATTATTCAGTTCTAAATAAAGTTGATGTATCAGTTTTTGTCAAGGATTTAGAACACAATAAAATTGTTTTTGTTAATGGAAAGTTAGAAAAAATTGATTTTAGTAATGAAGAGAAAGATGAAATAGAAATTGATGAAAGTTCAAAATTAGAAAGTAAAATAGAAAACAATAATTCATTAATAGATTTAAATAGCGCATTCACAAATAAAATTTGTAAAATTATAATTAAAAGAAATTATGCTCTTAAAAAACCTTTGATTGTTTATCATTTGACAAATAATGAAATAAAATCAAAAAATGTTAATTCAAGATTATATTTTCAATTAGAAGAAAATAGTTCATTAAAATTAATTGATTTTTTTAATCATAATTCTGAAAAAAATTTTCTTAATATTGTTTATGATTTTGATTTGAAAAAAAATGCAATTTTAAAAAATTATAAAATTGATAAGTTACAAAATAAGAATATTAAGTACTCTTTTAATAATATCAATCAGGATGAAAACAGTATTTCAGAAACCTTTTTATTATCTTCTGGATCTAGTTTTTTAAAGAATGAAATTAATTGTAATCTAAATGGACAATATTCTTCTGCGTTTGTTAATGGTGTTTTTTTACTAAAGGACAATCAACAACATGAAATTAGAACTTCAATAAATCATTTAGTTAAAAATACAAAAAGTTATCAATTAATTAAAAGTGTCCTTGGAAAAAAATCTAAAGCTGCATATCAAGGTAAAATTTTTGTAAATCAAAAAGCACAAAAAACAGATGGCTATCAATTAAGCAAAGCAATATTGTTAGATGAAACTTCAGAATTCAATGCAAAACCAGAGTTAGAAATTTATGCTGATGACGTAAAATGTTCACATGGTTCAACATCTGGAAGTTTAGATGAAAACTCAATATTTTATTTGATGTCTAGAGGTTTAAATTATCAACAATCAAAGGAGCTATTGATAAATGGATTTATATTAGAAGTAATTGAAAATATCACGGATCAAGAAATTAAAGATTTAATAAAAAATATGATTGGGCTAAAGGAATGAATTTAAACGATATTAAAAAAGAATTTCCAATATTTGATGACAAGATTCAAAATAATGATTTAGTCTACTTGGATAGTGCTAACTCATCTCAAAAACCAAAGTTAGTTATTGATAGAATCAATGAATTTTATACGAAACAATTTTCAAATGTTGGTAGGAGTGTCCACTATCTAGCAGTTGCTGCCACAAATTTATATGAAAACACAAGAACTTCAGTTCAGAAATATATTAATGCGAAAGATAAAAATGAGATTGTTTTTACAAAAGGAGCTACAGAGGCTCTTAATTTAGTGGCAAATACCCTGGGTCAAAAATATTTAAATGAAGGCGATGAAATAATACTTACTGAATTAGAGCACCATTCTAATTACGTGCCATGGCATTATTTAAGAAAATCAAAGAATATAAAAATTAATTTTGCTGAAATAAATGATGATGGAGAAATACCAATTGAAAATATTGAAAAATTAATAACTCCAAAAACAAAAGTTATAGCAATTAATCATTTGTCTAACGTTACAGGTGCTATCTTGCCAATAAAAGAGATTACGCAACTCGCACATTCAAAAGAAATAATGGTTGTTGTTGATGGTTGCCAAGGAGCTCCTCATTTGAAACTTGATATGCAAGATCTTGATTGTGATTTTTATGCTATTTCTTGTCATAAAATGTATGGACCAACAGGTTTAGGAATTTTATATGGTAAAAAAAAGTGGTTAGAGGAACTTCCTCCTTACCAAGGTGGAGGAGGAATGATTAAAGAAGTTAAAAAAGATAGAATTACTTATGGAGATCTCCCAAATAAGTATGAAGCTGGCACAATGGCTACAGCACAGGTCATAGCATTTGATCAATCAATAAAATTTTTAGAAAGCATTGGTATTGATAATGTTATTAAACATGAAAAAGAATTAATTGAATATGGGCAAGAAATTTTAAGAAAAAATAATTCAGTAAAATTAATTGGAAGTCCAAAAAATAAAGGTGGAGTTTTATCTTTTACAATTAAAGGTGTTCATCCTCATGATATAGCCACTATTTTAGACGAAGATGGTGTTGCTATTAGAGCTGGTCATCATTGTTGTCAAATACTTCACGATAAACTAGGAATATCTGCAAGTGCAAGAGCCTCGATAGGAATTTATAATACTAAAGAAGATTTTGATCAACTAAATGAATCAATAAATAAATGTAAAAAAATTTTTGAAATAAAATGAACTTAAAAGAATTATATCAAGAAATTATTTTAGAGCATGGAAAAAATCCTAGAAATTTAAGAAAGACTGAGAATTTTAATAAGGATGCTAAAGGGAACAATCCATTATGTGGTGATAATGTACACGTTTATTTAAAATTAAATGATCAAAGAAAAGTTGAAGATATATCTTTTGAAGGTAGTGGATGTGCAATATCTATGGCCTCAGCATCAATAATGACAGATTTAATAAAAGGAAAAAGCGATAATGAAGCAAAAGAAATTATTGAAGATTTTTTAGGAATGATAAAAGAAAATCCTGAGCTTAAAAATAAAATTTTAAAAGAAGACGATAAAACAAAATTAATGTGTCTTTCAGGAGTTAAACAATATCCAATGAGAGTAAAATGTGCAACTTTATCATGGCATACTTTGGTTTCAGCAATGGAAAATCATGGAAAACAAATAAGTACTGAGGATTAAAGTTTATGGAAATTAAAAATAAAATAATTGAAGAAATTAGAAAAATTTATGATCCAGAACTTCCGGTAAATATTTATGAGCTTGGTTTAATTTATGATATAAAAGTTAAAGGTCGAAAAGCTGAAATTAAAATGACATTAACAACACCAAATTGCCCAGTAGCTGAAAGTTTACCTAAAGAGGTAAAAGAGGGAGCTATGCAGGTAGAGGAAATTGATGATGTTGATTTACAGCTTGTATGGGACCCACCTTGGACAAAAGACATGATGTCTGACGCTGCAAAATTGGAGCTTAACTTATAATGAATCCAATAATTAAATTAAGTGATAACGCAGCGAAGAGGATTAAAGAAATAATGTCTAGTGCTGAAAAAGATGCTTTAGGTGTAAGAGTTTCTGTTAAGTCGGGTGGATGTGCGGGCATGTCTTATGTTATGGAGTATTCAAAAAAACTTAATCCAAATGACGAAGTTATAGAAGATAAAGGTGTTAAGGTATTTATAGACTCTGCAGCAGTAATGTATTTATTAGGAACTGAAATGGACTATAAAAAAGAGGATTTTTCATCAACATTTGTATTCAATAACCCTAACGAAACCGAGCGTTGTGGGTGTGGTGAGTCCTTTAAAATAAGTTAATTTTTAACTATCCCATAAGTTGCATAGCAGTATTGCATTAAATGCATATCTAGTGTATAAGATTCTTATGAACAAATTTGAATTTAAAAATCTTGTTAAAGGCCTTAAAGATTCTTTAAAAGAAAAATCTTTTTTTAAAGATCTACGTAAGGAAGTTGAAACTGGTGCTAACGGCACACAGGATTACGTTGTTAAAAAAGGTGTTAACAAAGATACAGTTGCTACAACAAGACAGTAATTAACTACTGTAATACATCTCAAATTCAACAGGATGAGGTGCATGTTCGAACTTGTGAATTTCCTCAAACTTTAGTGCAATGTAAGCATCAATCTGATCATCAGTAAATACTCCACCTTGAGTTAAAAATTCTCTATCCTTATCTAAGCTTTCCATAGCTTCTCTTAAAGATCCACAAACTGTTGGGATAGCTTTAACCTCATCTGCAGGAAGATCATAGAGATCTTTATCAAAAGATTCACCTGGATGTATTTTATTTTTAATACCATCTAAACCTGCCATCAACATTGCTGCAAAAGTTAAGTACGGATTTCCAGATGCATCAGGAAATCTAATTTCACATCTTGCACCCTTTTTATTTAAAGTAATGGGAATTCTACATGATGCTGATCTGTTTCTAGCTGAGTAAGCTAGTAATACCGGAGCTTCGAAACCGGGAACTAATCTTTTGTAACTATTTGTAGTAGAATTTGCAAATGCATTGATTGCTTTTGCATGTTTTAAAATACCACCGATATAATGAAGCGCGGTTTCAGATAATCCTGCATAAGCTTCACCTGAAAATACCGGTGTATCACCTTTCCATATTGATTGATGAATATGCATACCAGACCCATTATCTCCAGCAACTGGTTTTGGCATAAATGTAGCCGTTTTTCCAAATGAGTGAGTTACCATTTGTACTACATATTTATATAACTGAACGTTATCAGCTTGATTTACCAAAGTACCAAAATACATTCCAAGTTCATGTTGACTTGGAGCAACCTCATGGTGATGTTTTTCAACTTTTATTCCAACTTCTTTTAAATTCTTTAAATATTCTCCTCTCATATCTTGCTCACTATCAACAGGAGGAACTGGAAAATAACCACCTTTTACCGGAGGTCTGTGACCCATGTTTCCATTTTCATATTCTTTTCCAGAATTATAAGGACCTTCTTTACTATCTATTTTGAATCCACACTCATTCATATCATTTTTAATTTTGACATCATCAAAAACAAAAAATTCTGGTTCAGGACCAAAGAATGCTTTATCACCAATTCCAGATGCTTTTAAATATTCCTCAGCTTTTTTTGCAACACCTCTTGGATCTCTTTCATAAGGAGTTTTCTTAATTGCATCTAAAATATCACAAAACAAAACTACTGTGTTATGAGATGTAAAAGGATCTAAAAAAAATCTCGATAGATCAGGTTTTAAAATCATATCTGATTCATTGATAGCCTTCCAACCAGCTATTGACGAACCATCAAAAAAAACTCCTTCATTTAACATGCCGTCATCAACTGCTGTAGCATCCATAGTTAAATGTTGAAGTTTACCTCTAGGGTCTGTGAATCTTAGATCAACAAATTCAGCATCTTTATCCTTAATAAATTTTAAAACATTATTAGCACTCATTTTTTCTCCTATGTAATTCCGGTGTTGTAGTATCAAAAAAAGACTGGTAAATAATGTTCTTTTAGTTAATAACACCTATGCATTTTTTACATAAGTGTGTATTTTACAGGGTAAAAACCAACAATTTTAAGTTGAAACATGTCCTTATTAGAAAAAGAGCCAGTTAAAAGAGTGGAGAAATTTTTAAAAGAATTTGATGATAATTTAAATATTATTTCATTAGATACATCTGCAAGAACAGCTATGGAGGCAGCTTCATCATTAAAATGTGAAGTAGGAGCAATAGTTAAAAGCTTACTTTTTAAAACGGAAAATTCATTTACTTTATTTTTAGTTGCTGGAGATAAGAAAGCGTCTGTAAACAAGATTAAAAAAAGCTTGAATATAAAAGATGCATCAATGGCTTCAGCAGATGAAGTTAAAAATACAACAGGATTTACTATTGGAGGAGTTTCACCAATAGGACATTTAAATAAAATCAATGTCTATATTGATAATTCACTTAAAAGGTTTGATAATTTATATGCTGCAGCAGGACATCCTAATTGTGTATTTAAAATTAATTTTGAAAAATTACAAAAAATTACTAATGGTTTGATTAACGATATTACTGAATGAGACAACCAAAATTATTTGATTATTTATTACTTACATTGTTGGCACTAATTTGGGCTTCTGCTTTCTTTAATATAAAGATAGCAACTTATTCTTATGGACCAGTTACAATAGCTTTTTTAAGAGTTTTTTTTGGAGCAATTCCAGTTTTATTACTTTGTTATTTTAAAAATATTAAAATTGAAGCTTTTTCAAAAGATTGGCATTGGTTTGCAATGATAGGATTTATAAATTTAGTGGCTCCATTTTTTCTAATAGCATATGGAGTTAAATCTGTTCAAAGTAATTTAGCAGCAATTCTAATGTCTACTACACCTTTAAGCTCAACTGTACTTGCACATTTTTACACAAAAAATGAAAAATTTAATTTTGTAAAAACAATTGGAATATTAATTGGATTTTCAGGTATTATCTTCTTATTTTCTGATAATCTTTTGATTGATGAAAATAATTTTACATCAGCTCTATTAATTTTATTGGGATCCACCTGTTATGTTGTTGGAGGGGTTTTAACTCTAAAAATTAGTAAGAAAAAAAATGAAAATGTTACAGGATCAATTTTAATTTGGGCATCAATTATTTTAATACCTTTAGTAAGTTTTATTGAACAACCGTGGGAATTAACACCTAGATTAGATTCAACTATTTCAGTAATTTATCTTGGTTTAGTTTCAACTGGAATTGCTTGGTTGCTAAGATTTAGAATTTTAGTTAATAACGGATTAATTTTTCAATCACAAGTTTCCTACTTAATACCAATTTTTGGAACAATATTAAGTTACATTTTCTTAAAAGAATTAATTACATTTAAAGTATTAATTTCTTTAATAGCAGTTTGCATTGGTATTTACTTTGTAAGAAAAGCTGATTTTAAAAAAACTATTTAAGTTTTGAAAAAGCTGCAATATGTGATGGCCTTGTTTCGCAACATCCACCCAAAATGGTTGCACCTGCATTTTGAAATTTTTTTGCAAATTCGGCCATCTTATCTGGTGTTAAGTCTTTACGTTGACCTAAAAACTCATTTGGATTTCCTGTTTTACTTTTTTTGTAAGCACCAGTATAATTTGGTTTTGGATTAGTCTTTATAAAACCATTTAATTTAAATCCAAATGGAACATTTAAATTTTTAATTTCTTTAAGATTTAAATCATAATTTTCAGGTGATATGCATGATAAGATTATTCCAAGAAGTTTATCATGATCTATTTTATTTATGATTTCTGAAATACTTTCACCACTTGGTAATTTTGTGCCTTCTGATATGTGAGCCCCAATTAAATATGGTTTATCAAATTCTTTTATACATTCGATCGCTATTTTAAACTCTCTAACACTGCT
The DNA here is from genome assembly GCA_902555945.1 of uncultured Pelagibacteraceae bacterium. GTDB lineage: Bacteria > Pseudomonadota > Alphaproteobacteria > Pelagibacterales > Pelagibacteraceae > Pelagibacter. Next base: position 27,765 of record CACDUS010000004.1, read on the forward strand.
CAAAACATCAAAATAAAAGAAATCTACATACTGATTGAGTATTTTAGCTTGACTGTAAAAATCATCACTTATTTCATTTTCTGATCTTGTGTCCGCTTCATAAGTTAAATATTGAGGTGGTAATCCACCAGCTACTAAAATATTAGGATAAAGTTTTTTTGCTTTTTGTGCAATTTCTCCAGCCTTATTATTTAGATACTCAAATTTATCTTCTACATTATTATCTCTTAACCTTATTTTTCTCGTGGTGAATGTAGTTGTCACTATGACTTCAGCACCTGCTTTAATAAAATCTAGGTGAGTATCTAATAGTAGTTGATGATATTTTTCTTGAAGCAATGCATTCGCGCTCCATAAAGTTCCATTTGGCTCCATTCCTCTTGCAAGAAGTTCTTGACCCATTCCACCATCTAAAATTCTTGTTTTTTTAAAAAAATCTAAATCCATAACAACCTCACTTTTTTAGTACTTCAGCTTTATGCTAGGCGCACAATATAGTTCAAATGCCTACAGATTGATTATTATGGGAATTCCATTTTAGCTGTTATGCCCGCAATAGGATCAAATCGGCAATTTGATTATATTTAAGATTTAATATTAAATCAAATATAATTTATAAGAAAATTCTTATACCCATTCGTATCGATACAAACATAACTAATAGAGCAGTTATTACAGCAAGAACTCTACTAGTGAAAATTTTTAAATTTAAATAATTGCCTAAAAGTCCTCCAAGAAAAACACATATGAATAAGGGTATATAATTTGATATTTCAGTTATAATATTTTCTTTTGTAAGTTGTCCAAATACACCTGAAATAGAGTTAACTAGTATAAATAAAGAAGCGGTTGTAACAATTATCTTTGGTTTTTCTGCTTTAAGCAAAAAAAGAATTGGACTTAAGAATATTCCACCTCCAATACCCACAATACCAGAAATTAATCCTAGAACCGAACCAATAGTTAAAGAAATTAAAAAATTTAACTTTTTAATAATTAAATTATTATTTTCATAAGATTTATTATTAATTAGCAACAGAATACCTGCGATAGAAAGAATAAAAAATAAAAGAATTTCAAAAATATCTTTATCAATTTTTAATGTACCACCAAAAAAAGCTAAAGGAACTGATCCCATTAAAAAAGGGAGTATTAATTTAAAATTATGATTTCCAGCACGTATGTAATTAAAAGAATTACCTGAAACAACTATTATGTTACACAAAAGTGCAATAACAGGAAAAATATAATAAGGAATATCCCAAATTAACAATAATGCTAAATAGGTTGATCCTCCACCAAAACCAACGCTAGAGTATAAAATAGCTGTTATAAAAAATAATATTGATAATATAATCATACAAATAAATTTTTATGAAAGTAAATATTGCACTATTAACTGTAACAGATACTAGAACAATTGATAATGATAAATCTGGTGGAATTTTAGTTAATAAAATTAAAGAAGCTGATCACAATTTAGTAGATAGAAAAATATGTAAAGATAATAAAGATGATATAGTTTTAATTTTAAAAGATTGGCTTAAAAATGAAAAAATTGATGCTATTATCACAACTGGGGGAACTGGTTTAACTGGACGAGATATAACACCAGAAGCATTAGATGAAATTGCTGACAAACATATTCCTGGATTTGGAGAAGTATTTAGAAATATAAGTTTAAAAACTGTTGGAACATCAGCTATTCAATCTAGAGCTTGCGCAGTTTTAGCTAATGGTAAATATGTTTTTGCCTTACCAGGTTCATCAGGAGGTGTTACCGATGCTTGGGATGAAATTTTAAGACATCAATTAGATATCAATCACAAACCTTGTAATTTTGTTGAATTGTTTCCAAGATTGAAAGAAAAATAATTATTTTTGATATTTTTCTTTCCATTCAGAATAAGGCATTTTATAAATATGTTTTTTTGCATCTAATTCTGAAATATTTATACCTTTTTTTTCTGCTTCTTCCCGATACCATCTTGATAAACAATTTCTGCAAAAACCAGCCAAGTTCATCAAATCAATATTTTGAACATCTTTTCTTTCATCTAAATGTTGTAATAATCTTTCAAATGTAGCTGATTGAAGTTCTTTATTTTTTATATTTTCCATTATAAAAATATAGATTAATTTTGTTAAAAAACAATTAATCTCTTGTTGCTATATAAACTCCTAAAGAAGTAATTAGAAAACCAAGAAGATCTATAATAGTCAAAGTTTCGTTTAAAAAGATCCATGCCATAAAAGCAGAAGTTGCTGGAATTAAAAAAAATACTGAAACAGTTTTACTGGCTGAATTTTTTTTAATCAAAAACATCAATATTGTAAATGCACCAAAAGATACTAAAAAAATTTGATGCCCCATAGCTATGAAAAATGTCTTTGTAAATTCAATATAAGGTTTAGTAAAACTAAAAATCAATATAGTATGAAATAAACAACCGCCTAGAGCTTGATAAAAATTACTTACTGACAAAGATAAGTTATTACTTATTTTTTTTTGCCAAATAGTAGATAGGGTTATAGCTATCAGTGCTGTCATGGTAGCAATCAAACCAAAAAAAGGGATATTGGATCCAATTTCAATTCCTAAAACTATTACTGCACCAAGAAAGCCAAGTAAAACACCAATCCATTGTTTAAATTTAATTTTCTCCCCTAACAAAGGTACAGCTAGAATGTTGGTTAAAATAGGTTGAAGAGTAACAATTAAGGCTGCTATACTGGTTGGCATTCCTATAGATATTGAGTAAAAAACTCCTCCCAAATAAAATCCATGAAAAAGAACACCACTTAGCAATGAGTCTAGTAAATTTCTTTTATTTACAATAATTGATTGTTGTTGATACAAACAAAATAAATAAAAACCCAAAGCAACAAAAAAAAATCTAAAAGCTAGTGCGGCAAACGGATCACTGTTATCTACTATTGGCTTTGTAGTTATGAAAGCTGATGACCAAAGTAAAATAAAAAGGATTGGAAAAATTCTGACCATTTCAGGTTTTATAAAGTATTTAAACTTACATTAGATTATAAATTTTAGTTAAATTTGCTTATGAAAATAAGCATTTTAAATTCTACCTTGAGTTGTATCACAAAATGTATAGGATTCTCTTTAAGGGTGATAAATAAAAAAATAATATTTGGTTTATTTTTAGCTGGCTTTTTGGGAGCTTGTGGAGCACCAACAGCGATGCTTGGACCTGCTTATACACTTACATCTACAGGAAGTGTTGCTCAGGCTGGATTATCATATGGTTCGAACCATTTGATAATGAGTTATACTGGAAAAACTCCTGTTGAAAATATAGAGGAGATTGCATCAAAAAACTTATCAGTAAGAAAAAATATTCAAAAACAAACTTTAGAAAGTGATGATTTTTATCAATTAGTGAAAAATAAAATTGAAAAAAATAAAGGTAAAATAAAGATATCTAGTCAGTAATATTAAGAATTATTAATTTAGTTTGTTTAGTTTCTTTGCACCACAATTCATAACTTTCACACATTCTCCATAAATGATCAAAGGCTCTTTGAGATATTTCAAGTGGATAATGACTTTTAGTATAATATAAATTTGGAAATTGAATCAGTTGTTTCGTTGTTAAATCTTTTTGAATATGAAGTAATCTTATAGTTTCGTCAGGTATCTTTTTTTTTGTTTTATTATCAATAAAATTATTTTTTTCTAATTTACTAATTAATTCGTCATGAAATTTACCACTACTAATTTTTTTATAAATTTCAGAGCCAATAAAAGCTTCAATAGCATTAATATTAGAGAAATCTGGGTTTAAAGTTTTAATTTCACATATCTCTGAATAAATTAATTCTGCAACTAATAATATGTAAGGCTTTTCTTTAGATACCATTATTTACTTTTGTATCTTTTCATTGCCGCAGTTGCTAAAATTAAATTAGGATCAAGAAAAACTTTTGAGGATTTAATTGTTTTAAATGATTTAAAAGCAAAAATTGCAATAGGTAATTCAGTGCATCCAAGAATTATTTTTTTACATTTTTTTTTGATCAAATAGTTTATTGCAGGTTGTATTGTTTTGTTTGCTAATTTAACTTTACCCATTTTAACAAGTTTAATTGCTTTGTTAACGGATTTTTTTTGAATTATAGCATTTGGAAAAACTAAATTATAATTTTTGTCAAAAAATTTATTATAAACACCTGTCATTAAAGTGCCTTCAGTAGCCAATAATCCGATAGATGAGTTTTTTTTACATCGCTTTTGAGTATGTTTAAAAACTTCTTTTGGCATATTAATAATTGGTAATCTTATTTTTTTTTGTAAATCATCAAACCAGTAATGAGCTGTGTTACAGGGAATGACTATAAATTTACAATTACTTTTTTTTAAAAGTTGACATCCATTAACTAAACTTTTTAGGACTGATAAATATTTTTTTTTGCTTTTTTTATTATTAGGTTTATTTGATAATTTACCTGTATGTATTCCAATTGACTCAGGTCTTCCTGGGATATTAGATTTATTATACAACAGAAATAATGGATAATCTTGATCAATTTTACCTCTGTATAGAATTGCAAGCTTATTGCAAAAATCAAGACCAGCTTGTGTTCCCATTCCACCTAAAATACCAATCATAATTAAATCACCAAACTTTAATTTGTAGAATATTTCATTGGCTATAAAAATAAAATAATTCTTTAAGAATTAATTTAATTATAGCCAATAAATGATTATAAAAATTATGCAGTTTTTAAGTTAACTGCTGAAGGACCTTTAGGACCATCTTCAACATCGAAAGTCAAAGCTTGACCCTCATCTAAACCGTTCATACCAGCATCTCTTACAGCTGAAACATGTACAAACACATCTTTTTCTTTATCGTCTCGTTCAATAAAACCAAAACCTTTAGTTGGATTGAACCATTTTACTTTACCTTGTAGACTCATATTTTTCTTCTTACTTATTGTTATGTTAATTTATTACTTATAATTAAGTAACTTAGGCTTTCTTTAGAATTTATGTGGTTTTGTCAACTAAATAGATTGTTTTTATTCTAATATATTTTGAACAATTTTATAAAATTTTTGTTAAATACAATGAATTTATGTCTTTTTTGTAATGAGCAAATGGTTCACATGGTTCAAATTTGCATTTTTTAAACAATTTTCTAGCTGGATCAAAAAATTTACCAGCCCCAGTTTCAAGGCTTATTCTTTTAATATCTAATTTTTTTGCCTCATCGATTAAATGTTCAATAATTTTTATACCATAGCCTTTATTTTTAAAATCATCATGAATCCTGATTGATTTAAATTCTCCATGATATTTGTCTAAAAATTTTAATGCGCCACAACCAAATATTTTTTCATTTTCCCATAAACTCCAAAACTTGATTGATGGGATTTTTAATCCCGGTATATCTAAAACATGAGCACTACCTTCAGGTGAAGCTGCTCTCAGTTCTATAAAATGTTTAGTAAGAAGTTTGTTAACTTCTGGGTGATCAAAATTTCCCTCAATTGATTTAAGCATTTATATCAAAGTTGTTATGTGACCCATTTTTCTTTTTTCTTTTATCTCTTTTTTAAGATAATCATAGAAAAATTCATTATTATTTAATTTAAGATTTTGTCTGTAGGGCTCTATCTCTTTTCCAATTAGGTTAATCATTTTTGCATTAGATATTTTTTTTAATGGAATTTTTTCCATTGAGCATACAGCTCTAACATGGTTTTCAAATTGACTTATGTTGTATGCATTTATTGTTAGATGTCCAGAATTATGAACTCTAGGTGCTATTTCATTTACATATAAATTTTCATTTCTATCAATAAAAAACTCTACGCAAAGAGTTCCTATATATTTTAATTCTTCAGAAATTCTAGTAGCCCATTCTTTTGATTGATCTAAAATTTTTTTACTTATAGTTGCGGGTATTATCGAGTGCTTCAGTATTTGGTCTTGATGTGTGTTTTCTATTGGTTCATATATAGAGTAATTATTATTAGCAAATCTAGTAACAATCACTGAAATTTCTTTTTTAAGTTTAACTAATTTTTCTAAAATATAACCTTTAGAAAAATCAATTTTAAGAGTTTCAATATCTTGAATTTTTTGAATGGGATATTGTCCTTTACCGTCATACCCCATAGTTGTAGTTTTTAAAATTCCTGGAAGAAAATCTTCTAATGTCTCAATATCAGATTTTTTTTCAATTGAGCTGTATCTAGTTGTTCTAATATTAAGTTTATTTACAAAATCTTTTTCGGCTATTCTATGTTGGATTAATCTATTTATTGAAGGTTTAGGAAGTACAGGTTTTAATTTGTTCATTTCATTCAAAGTTTCAAAAGGAATATTTTCAAATTCAAAAGTAATTATGTCAACTTTTTGTACAAATTCTAAAATTTTTTCTTTATCATTATATTTGCCAAAAATAAAATCATCACAAAAATTTTGCGCAGGTGCATTTTCATCATCACAGAAGACAATTGTTTTTATGTTTAATTTTTTAGCAGCGATTGAAAGTAAACTTCCTAATTGACCTCCACCAATTATACCCAGATGTTTTTCTGACATTTTTTTATTTAGGTTTTTTTCTAACTGATCTTGTTTGTGATAATCGCCAATTATTTAATTTTATTTTTACCCTTTGATCATTATTTGCAATTATAGCAGCTGCTAATAATGCTGCATTTATAGCACCATCTTCACCTATAGCTAAAGTTCCGACCGGGATACCTTTTGGCATTTGAACTATAGATAATAAGCTGTCTAATCCTTTAAGTTTTTTACTCTCAATTGGAACTCCCAAAACAGGAATTGATGTTATTGCAGAAATCATACCAGGAAGATGAGCAGAGCCACCAGCTCCTGCTATAATTACGCCGATATTATTTTTTGTTGCTAAATTTGCAAAATCGTACATCCTTTTTGGTGTACGATGAGCAGATATTATTTTAACTTCATGCTTAATTCCTAGATTTTTAAGTATTTTTACAGACAATTTCATTGTTTTGTAGTCTGACTGACTACCCATTACAATTGCAACTTTAAGATTTTTATTCTTTTTCATGATCTTGTTAACACAGTTCTTATTTCAAAATTAAATTAAAATTTCAATAAATAAATAGTAATTAAAAACCATCTTGGTATGATTTGTATTTATTTATCAAAATGAATTTTAAAATTGACAACCTACAGTATTGCAATTGGTCAAGAAAAGTTTTTGAGATCAACAGAGAAGCAGGATTAGACGCTGTCCATGTAACAATAGTATATCATGAGGATTTTGATGAACTTCTAGATCAGATAAAAAAATGGGAAAAATTATTTAAAGAAAATTCAGATTTAATTTTTTTAGGTAAAAATTATAAAGATATTGAAAAAGCAAATATAGAAAAAAAAACAGCTATTTTTTTTGGCTTTCAAAACTGTTCCCCAATTGAAGATAATATTAACTTAGTTGAAAAAGTACATGAGTTGGGATGTAGATTTATGCAGTTAACTTACAATAACCAATCTTTACTAGCTACAGGCTGTTATGAAAAAATAGATAGCGGTGTGACTAATTTTGGTCGTGAGGTAATAAAAGAAATGAATAGAGTTGGAGTGGTTGTAGATATGTCTCATTCTGCAGAGAAGAGCACTTATGACGCAATAGAAATAAGTGAAAAACCAATTGCAATTACACACGCAAACCCATCCTTTTGGCACGCTGCAAAAAGAAATAAATCATCTGACTTACTAAAAACATTGAGTGAAAGTGGTGGTATTTTGGGATTATCACTTTATCCACATCATCTTAAAGACAATACAAATTGCACAATTGATAGTTTTTGTGAAATGGTAGCGAGAACAGCAGAAATAATGAATGTTAATAACATAGGCATAGGATCTGATCTATGTTTGGATCAACCTGACGAAGTTGTTGAATGGATGAGAAATGGCACATGGTCAAAAAGCAAAAATTATGGAGAAGGTTCAAAAAACAAACCTGGTTTTCCCAAGCAACCAGATTGGTTTAAGGATGCTAGAGGTTTTATTAATTTGGAAACAGGATTAAAAAAAGTTGGTTTTTCTGAAGAGGAAACTAATGGGATAATTGGCAATAATTGGTATAATTTTTATAAAAATATTTAGATATGAAAGTAGAATTGAGAGACCCAAATACTATAATGACACTTTCAAGACTTGGTTCTTTTCATCAATCCAGATTATCTTTTTTAAGAAGTTTTCTTTATGAATTTAAGGATTGGGAATACAAGAGAGACTTATTTGATTTAGATGAATATGGATTTGGCACTGCAGTTTATTCATTTAAAAAAAAAAATAGAGTTTATTCTTTAGTTTGTTTTGCAAATAAGATTAATGATGATGAGAGATCCGATAGAGTAATAGCTACAAAATGGGATGCTGCATTTACTTTACATGATGGAGTACCTTTAAAAGGAGATATAGAAAGATTAAGAAATGAAGTTCCAAAACAAGAAGTTGGAAGACTTTCTTATAAAGAGTTAACTTTGTCTAGAGCAAATAAATCAGTAAGAATATTTGACCATGTTGTTGAAAGCTTGAGTAAAGGTATTCAGCCAAATATAGATTTATTAGAGAAAGTTGGCTACCTTTATAGAACAACCGCTGTTTATGGATCTGGTAAATTTGGTTTAGCTGATCGTTTTAGAATTAAAAATAGAGAAGAAATTAATGGACCATTTAGATTAGAGATGATGTTAGTCTATCTTGTAAGACAATTTACTTTTGATCAAGTTAACCATGTTGCTAAAAATAAAAACCCAAAGTTTGCAGTTAAGTTAGATCCAAAAATTTGTAAAAATCTTGGAATAGGGAATTCAACCGGTTTAGGTATGGCTCCATTTATTGTTAATCATCCTACACTATTGAATAATTGGATATTGTGTAGAGAAACAGCTTTAAAGAAAATAAGAGAAATTAAAATAGTCGAGGATAAAGACAGTAATCTATTTAAAGATTGTGTAAGAAATTCTGTAAAAAATATTACCAGTTGGAATACTGAAAGTGAATATCAATTAATTAAAATTAAGAATTTATTAAAAGATGTAAAAAAGTTCATAAATTTTGTTGAAAATGAATTTGATTTTAAAAAAGACTATCCATTTAATCTAATTTATCTTTGGCTTGAAAAGGAAGCTTGTGAAGAATGTATTGAATATATCGTATCAATTATGATGGAACCATATGGTGAAATTGTTGATCCACTTATTAAAAAAATGAGCTCTGATGAGGAAAAATATTTTAATATACCAACAGATCGAACAGTAGAGGAACTAAGAGCAATTTTAGAAAAAAATTATTCGAATATTTTATCTATTAATTTTGAAAAGAAAGAAAACTATACAAAATTTTGGTTTATTTCAAAAAACAAAGAGGAGCCTAGGCTAGCTGATAGATTTGAGGAAGAGGGGTCTAATTTAGAACAACCTCTTGCAATCGCGAGGGATATTAAAGAACTGTATAAAAAAATACTTGTGACAAAAAATAGTTTAACAATGGACAAGTTTTTAGTTGAAAATTCGCATTTACGACATGTTGTAAGAAGAGCCTTTATTATTGAAAAATTTCCATACTCAGAAATTCAAGATAATACAATAAGTGAAAAAATTGTTCCAATAGATATGTTAAGATTAAAATTATCTTTTTTTGGTGCTTTAAAATTTGATCCAAGATCTGATAAGTGGCTTCGAATATGCATGTTTCAAGGAGCTCCATTACCCGATGAATTAAAACATTATGATGAACAATGGGTTTACAATAAGCATTAGTAAACTATGAAATCTTTTAGTGAAATTGAAACAACATCCAAAAGAGCAAGTCGTGCTGTAGGTTTTTCATGGGGAATAGCAGAAGAAGTTGGAAAATCAGTAAGATTATTAGAACTGTTTGGGTTTCCAGGAATAAAAAACTTAAATCAGTATTACCAAAATAAAAAAAAAGAAAATTATGAAAATATTAAACTGATTAATCAAACAAATAGATCTAATAAAAAATTATATTGTCCAATTACGCTTGGAGTAAGTTTTCTCGATCAAATTAAAAAAATTGAAAGTTTTGAAAAATGTTCATTTCAAGGAATAGCTTACCCTATATTGTTATTACCTTTTCTGAGCAGATGTTCAGAAATAATTGGAAAAAAAATACTTTTTGAGTTTGAGCAAAATAAATTTTTATTAAATTTTAATATAAGTATTTCATTTAATAATTTCCAAAAGGAACTTCCTGCTACCGCAAATAATATTGAGATTAAATTTTTAGAAAATAAAGATAACTTCTCTGATTTAGATTGGAAAAATCTTTACAAACTCTCAGAGGATACATTTGTAGAAGAAACGGATAGTTTAAAAAAAGGTGCAGCTGGTGCAGGCTTAACAGATAATGACTGAAGATGAAAATATAATAAAAAAAAAAGATAAAGATTTAGATGATATCTGTGACGAGTGTAAGAATAAAGATGAGAGTGTATCTCAAAATTTAATTTTAACAGGTTTTAAAATTTGTAAGTCATGTAGAATTTCTAAAACTATATTTCCTATTTAAATATGATTGATAGGCATTGTATCCATTTTACTCATTACAAAAGAAATAGATAAAAAAGCTATGATTAAAAAAGATAAAAACACAATACCAAATGATTTAATGTTTGATTTGAGATTTAAAATTTGCTTTGTTGATATTATTAAAGCCGCAAAAATCCAAAATTGAGTTAAAAAAATTATTGGGATCATAAGATCAGGTGTTACTGCAAAAAACCTTAATAACCCTGGAGCATGGGCAAATCCAACTGCAGTTAAAACTTTTTTAAATGACACCTTGGTTTGTTTATCTGGAAATAGCTTTACTCCAATAACAAAAATAAAAATTGCCCAAATAAACCAAGTTAAAATTGCTGTTAATCCAGACATAGCAACGGCAGTTTTAATTATTGTATTGGCTGCCACAGCACCAGCCATTCCATCTAAAATCATAATTAAACCAGCAAAATATATTGATGCCTCACCAAAATTTTTATTATCGCTGTACAGAGATCTGTCTAATTTGATAGATTTAAAAATTATATTAAGAAATTCACCGAACATTTATTTTTTTTTATTTTTTTGTTCTTTATAAGAAACAATTAATGGAAATAGTAATAATCCAATAGCTATTGTAATGCAAACTACAATTAAGAAAATTTTGGACATTTAGAAATTTAGAGGGGGATTTTATTCTCCCCCTCTATTAAAATATTAACCTTTTACAACTTCTCTTGTGTTAGCGTTAAAAGATTCTTTGAAAGGAATATCGACCACTACAGCATCAACAGGTTTACCAGGAGTATCTGAGTATTTCTCAGGTAAATGAACCTTAAATTTAGTTCCAACTTTACCTTTAGGAAACCCGTTCGCATTTAAAGTTCCATCAAATGGAACGTATCCCATAGCAATATTTGTTTTCTTTTCTGGATGGTACCAAGGTGAAGTGATAAAACCAACTGGATCTCCACCATTTTCATTAGATATTAACCAAAAATCTGGAGCATAGTCTTCGATTGGTTTTCCACCTAACTCAAGTCCAACTAATTGAAGCTTATATGGTTTCTTACCATCTTTAATCTCTTTACCCATTTTTTCTAATGCTGCTTTACCAACATAATCAGCTTTCTTATTCCACTCACCTTTACCAGATAATGAAACTTGATAACCTAAGTTACATTGAAAAGGATTATGTTGCATATCCATGTCTTGTCCCCATGAAAGAATACCAGCTTGAATTCTTCTATGGTGAGCAGGAGCAATAACCATAAGTTTGTGTTTTTTTCCAGCTTCAAGAACTGCATTCCACATATCTTCTGCATAAAGTGTAGCATCTCTTAAATAAATTTCATATCCAGCCTCGCCAGAGAAACCTGATTGTGAGATTACACAACTTCTTCCACCTACTTTGACTTCTGCTAAACCATAGAAAGGCATATTGTCAAAATCAACTTGATCTCCACAAAGATCTTTCATCAAAGCTTTTGATTTAGGACCTTGTATTTGAACTGGACAAGCATCAATTTCTTCAATTGTACAATTAAATCTTCCATCGGCATTGACACCTTGTAAATACATTCCAATATCAGAGTCAGATAATGAAAACCAAAATTCATCTTTTGAAATTCTTAAAAGAATTGGGTCATTTAAAACTCCACCGTATGCATTACATAAAATTACATATCTTGCTCTCATTGGAGAAATTTTAGTTGCATCTCTAGTAATTACATAATCTGTAAATTTTTCTGCATCTGGACCTTTAACTCTTATTTGTCTTTCAACAGCAACGTTCCACATAGTAACATGATTTACAATTGCATCGTATTCGACCATCGCTCCACCATCTTCAGGTTTTACATATCCTCTTGGATGATAAATACGATTGTAAACAGTTGCTCTCCAACAACCTGCCTGCATTGATAAATGCCAATAAGGTGATTTTCTTACCCTTGTTGAAATTAACATCTCAACTTTTGTTGGCCCACTTTGTCTTAAATTGTATGGTACTTGTCGATCTGACTGATCAACTGAAGTAACATGTTTTAGTTTAGTATAGTCAAATTCTTTAGACATAACTATTCTCCTTCAACCACTTGTTAGTTTCCTTCAAGCCGCCGAATGTATAAATGTGGAAGAAATCTGTATGCGATTTAACTTTCCCAATTAGATCATTAGGGTCTTTAGGTTTTAATAAATCTAACGCCTTAGTGAAATTAGATTTAAGAAAATTTAAGGAATTTTTCGCACCAACAATATTAGCAAACTTAATTAAGCTAGATATTTTTAGAGGCCCAGTAATTCCCACATGCACTGGTACGCTTTGTTTAGAAATAAAATCTATAATAGGCTGAGGATCTAATAACCATTGGGTTACGATGTAATCAGCATAAGGCTTTTTGTCTATCATAGCTTTTTCTAAATCTGAATCGGATATATCAGGACTCCCCTCCGGGTGTCCAGCAATTCCTATTGTCATCTTCTCAAAATAACCAGTCTCTAAAAGTTGGAAAGAGCTATCAAATTTTCCCATTGGTTCTCTACCTCCACCAATTACTAAAACTTGTTTTACTCCTCCATCTTCACATCTAGAAACATAGTCCTTTAATTGTTTTTCATCTTGCATTGATCTTGCTGGAAAATGGGGCACTGGATTGAAACCTTTTTTTACTAACTCAACCGCCTGTTGAGCTGTCTCCTTATAATCTCCACCTGGTAGCATAGTCACATAAACATCTCTTACACTTGGTACTGTCTCAAGATCTGTTTGTGGTCCGATTTCCAAAGAAAATTTCATTTCTTGATCATTATCTTTTTTAAAAAAGCTGTCAAAGAAATTCATTTATGGGTGTGGCGAAATTTGTTGCCAAAAATTATGCTCATGATAATTTTTTTTGTGGATCAAAATCTTAAAAATTTACCCTTATCAAAAATACTAGATATTGAGAAACTCAATAATGTTGATCAACCAATAGAAATAGCCAATGGTTTACCCAATGAGTGTTACATAAATAATGATTATTTGGCTTATGAAAGAGAAAAGGTTTTTTTTAACAAATGGACAGTAATTGGGGTAGCAAGTTCCATCCCTAATCCTGGAGATGTTAAACCTCACAATCTACTTGGAATTCCTTTGATTTTGATAAGAGATAAAAGTATGAGGATTCGGGTATTTCATAATGTTTGTAGTCACAGAGGTTTTAAACTTTTAGATAAACCATGTACCTTAAAAAATGTAATTAGATGCCCTTATCATTCATGGTCATACGATTTTAATGGAGAACTTATCGCTACACCACACATTGGTGGTTTGAACAATCATAATTCAAAAAATTTTGATAAGACAAAAAATAACTTGAAAGAGGTAAAAACTAGAGTTTGGATGGATATAATTTTTGTAAATATCAATTCAAATGAAATTGAGTTTGATGAATATATAAAACCTTTAGAAGATAGATGGCAAAAGTTCATAAATAAAGATGATCACAAATCTTTAGTTCATTCAAATGATTATGGTTACTTTAGTTTAGATGTTAATTCTAATTGGAAATTTGCAATAGAAAATTACTGTGAGAGTTATCATTTGCCAACAATTCATCCAGAATTAAATAAAGTTTCAAATATAAATGATCATTACCACATTCAAGGGTTTCCCAATAGATTTGCTGGACAAGGAAGTAAAAAATATGAACAACCTACAAAAGGAAATAAAAAGTTTAATATTTTCTCTAATTGGGATAAAGGCATGTTAAAAAATTCAGAATATATAGCTTTATTTCCAAATGTAATGATTGGTTTGCATATAGATCACTTTTATGTTTTTTGGCTAGAACCTCTTACAATGAATAAAACTAAAGAACACATGCAAATGTATTATATAGGTAATGAAAGTGCAAATGGAGAAGAATTAAAAGAATTGAGAAAAGAAAATACAAGATTTTGGAAAGACGTTATGTTAGAAGACATAAGTGCAATCGAAGGAATGCAAGAAGGAAGAAAATCTCCAGTTTATAATGGTGGAAATTTTTCACCCATAATGGATCAACCAACTCATCAATTTCACAAATGGGTAGCTAATAGTTTATTATGAAAATAATTTTAATTATGGGATTGCCTGGATCAGGCAAAACAACTTTAGCAAATGAGCTAGCTCCACTAATAAATGCAAAAAGACTTAATGCAGATCAAGTTAGAAAAGAAGCTAATGACTGGGATTTTTCTGAAGAAGGAAGAAAAAGACAATCAAAAAGGATGGCTGATTTTGCTTTGAAAATGAAAGAGGATGGAAGTTATGTAGTTGCCGATTTTATTTGCCCAACACCTGAAGCAAGAAATTTATTTCCAGCTGATTACACGATCTGGGTAGATACAATTAAAGAAGGGAGGTTTGATGATACAAATAAGATGTTTGTTAAACCAGACAAGTATGACTTTCATGTTACTACACAAGATGCTAAAAACTGGGCACCAAAAATATATAAGGAGATTAAATAATGGCTTACGAATGGGATAATAAAAAACCAACTGCACAAATGTTAGGAAGATGGCAACCATTTCATGATGGCCATTATACTTTGTTTAAAGAAATAATTAAAAAGACGGGTCAAGTTTGTATACAAATTAGAGATGTTCAAGGAGTTGATGACAATCCTTTTGATTTTGAAACTGTAAAAAAAAATATTGAGGAAAGATTAAATCCCGAATTTGAGGGACGTTTTAAAATTATGTTAGTTCCCAATATTACTAATATTTGTTATGGCAGAGGTGTTGGATATAAAATTGAAGAAATTGTGCTATCTGAGGAAATACAAAAAATTTCTGCAACTAAAATACGAGCCAAAATGCGTGAAGAGGGTAAGTTAAAATAGATTATTAAATGGCAATTTATAAACTTTCTTGTCATTGTAATTCTGTAGAGATAGAGCTTAATTTAAAAAAAGAATTAGAGGAGATGACCAGGTGCAATTGTTCCCTTTGCAAAAGAAGAGGTTCTATCATGGCTGCTATAAAACTAAATGATCTTAAAATTATAAAAGGCAAGGATAAATTAACTAAATATAAATTTGGAAGAAAACAACATGCAGAACATTTTTTTTGTTCTATTTGTGGAATTTATACTCACCACCAATCTTATACAAAGCCAGAAAATTATGAATTTAATGTAGCTTGTATTGACTCTATAGATTCATTCAAATTGAAAGATATTCCTATTTATGATGGAATAAAACTATAAATGAATATTAAAATTAAAAAATTATCAGGCGGAATATCAACTGTTATAATAAATGAACCTAAATCATATAATGCTTTATCTTTTAAAAATTTGACTGATTTAATTCAAGTTTTTAAAAAACTTGATAAAGATAAAAATACAAAGGTAATCATTTTAGAGGGATCGGGTAAAGGTTTTAGCGCTGGTCATAATCTTAAAGAAGTAAAAAATCTTAAAGTTAGAAATAAATATCAAAAATTATTTAATCTATGTTCAAAGTTAATGATCCAAATAGTTGAAGGAAGAAAACCAGTTATAGCAAAAGTTCATGGCGCAGCTTATGCTGCTGGATGTCAATTAGTTGCAAGCTGTGATTTAGCCTACAGTACAAAAGAATCTCTGTTTGCTACTCCAGGTGTAAATATTGGATTGTTTTGCAGTACACCAATGGTTGCAGTTAGTCGTAAAATAAATAGAAAACCGATGATGAAAATGTTGTTAACAGGTGAACCAATTAAAGCAAATTATGCAAAGGAAATTGGTTTGATAAATGATTATTACTCTAAATCAAAATTAAATAGTGAAGTTTTAAAGGTTGCAAAAAAAATTGCGTCTAAATCTAATCTTACAATTAAAATTGGAAAACAAGCTTTTTATAAGCAGTTAGAGATGTCATTAAGAAAAGCTTATGCTTACACAAGTAAAATGATGACAATTAATATGATGGCTATGGATGCTAAAGAAGGAATTTCAGCTTTTTTAGAAAAAAGAAAACCAAAATGGAAGAATAAATGAAAATAAAAAATATTATAACTATCATTTTAATAATTTTAGGGCTTTATTTAATTTTTACTTTTAAAGATCATAATTTCAAAAGAGCAATTGATGCATGTATCGCTGGAAGTCAAAAACTAGATAAACCAATGACCATAAAAGAGGCTAAAATATTCTGTGAAAAAGAAATTATGAAAAATTAATGAGCGATATAAAAGAAATTTTCTCTAAATATAAAAAAATTGCAATGGTTGGAGTAAGCAATGATCCCCAAAAAGCATCTACTATTGTAATGAAATATATGCAGAAGTATGGATTTAAAGTTTTTCCTGTAAATCCAAAAGCGAAAGGAAAAAAAATTTTAGGTGAAGAAGTTTTTGAAAAAATTACTGATATAAAAGATCAAGTTGATATTGTTGATGTGTTTAGACCCTCAAAAGAAGTACTCTCGATAGCTGAAGATAGTATTAAAATTGGCGCTAAAGTTTTATGGCTGCAATTAGGTATTAGAAATGAAGAAGCAAGAAAGTTGGTAGAGTCAAACAAAATAGAATATATAGAAAATAAATGTACTAAAATGGAATATCAAACTCACTTTTTAAAGACTAGACAAGCATTTCCAGTTTTGAGTGATTAAATGAATATTGTTAATTTTACTCCTATCTCATCATTAACAGGTGGAATAATAATTGGTTTTGCCGTTCTGATATTTTTTTTATTTAATGGAAGATTGATAGGAATAAGTGGTATTGCTAGTAATTTCATTAATAGAGAAGAAAAAAGATTAGATAATTTTTTATTCTTAGTTGGACTAATAATAGGACCAATTTTCTATAAATTATTTTTTAACAAAGAAATTTATATAAATATTTCTAACTCATTTATTTTATTGATAATTGCAGGTTTGTTAGTTGGATTTGGTACACGAATTAGTGGCGGATGCACTAGTGGCCATGGCATAAGCGGTATTAGTAGATTTTCTTTGAGATCATTAATAGCAACAATAACATTTATGATTGTTGGAGTTATAACAGTTTTAATCAAAAATTATTTATGAATAAATTAATATCATTATTATCAGGTATAATTTTTGGAATTGGATTAGTTATTTCAGAAATGATCAATCCTCAAAAAGTTTTAGGTTTTTTAGATATATTTGGAAATTGGGATCCATCTTTGGCTTTTGTAATGATAGGAGCTTTAACAGTCTCTTTACCTATGTTTCATATTATTAAAAAAAAAGAAAAACCTTTGTTTGAAGAAAAATTTGATTACTCCAATAATAAAAATATTGATCAAAGATTAATTTTGGGATCAATTTTGTTTGGTGCAGGCTGGGGGCTTGGTGGGTTATGTCCAGGACCAGCTATTTCTTCTTTAGCTCTATTAAATTTTTATTCAATATCTTTTGTAATTTCTATGTTTATTGGATTTTATTTTGTAAAACTATTAGATTCTACTACCCAAGCTCGATGATAGAAATCATCAATATTTTTTTGTATAAGAGATTTAGCTAGAGACTCTGCTTCTTTTTTATCTGTAAAAGGTCCGTATTCTTTTTTTGTTTTTTCATCAATGGTATTTATTTCATTTGGATTTATGTGAGTACCTTCAATGACAGAGTAATTGATCATGATGGGTATTTATAAATAATTTTAATGTTTTAAATGTGACATTTTAGTATTATTCAGTTTGAATGAAAAAAATATTTCTCATATATGGTCATTATGATGACAAATCTTTTAATGCAGCAATAAAAGATACTTTCATTAAATCTGCACAAGAAAAAGGTCATTCAGTAGACGTTGTTGATCTTTATAAAGAAAAATTCAATCCAGTTTTTGCAGGTGAAGAACCAGATAATATTGTTTTAGATCATAGAAAAAGAATAAATTCTTGTGATACTATTGTTTTAATTGCACCAATTTGGAATTTTAGAATGCCAGCAATCGTAGAAGGTTGGATAGATAAAGTTCTGGCACCACCTTGGGCATTCAGATTCAAACAGCTGTGGGGTAATTATGGATATCCAATTGGAAACCTTAGAGATAAAAAAGCAATCATTTTTTGTACTTATGGTTCGCCTAGATTAGCAATTACAACTTTTTTTTTAAACCTTCCTATAAGACGATTAAAAAGAGGAGTTTTTCATATGTGCGGCATTTATAATATTAATTATAGAAGATATTTTGCAGTACCATTTGTGAGTGAAGAAAAAAGAAAACAATTTCTTGATGACGTTAAAAACACCGCTTTTAACGTTTAATATAATTATATTTTATTTCTTAACTACAATTGCTTTAAAAGCTGAATTAATTAATCCTAACAACTCTATTAAACCGAAACAGGTAATTGAGATACAACTAATAGGATTGATGAAAAATGATAACCTTTTTAAAGATAGTGGCATCGAACAAACTTGGAATTTTGCACACCCAGAGAATAAAAAAAATACAGGTCCTCTACCTAGCTTTAAACAAATGATAAAAGGTAGGTCTTACCAAATGCTAATCAATCACATTAGTCATACAATTACTGAGGTTAGAAGTAGTGACAAATGGGCTCAATTTGAGGTCATAATTTTAGATAAAGATAAAATTTATCATAAGTTTAATTGGCAAGTTGAAAAATATACAATGGATGGCCCTTTAAAAGACTGTTGGTTAACCACAATGGTCTCTAGCCCGATTCCCTTAGGTAGCTCAATTTGATTATCCACATTACAATTTTGTTTCGTTATGAATAAAAATTTAGTAGGAATCTGCTAATGAAATCTAAAGCAAAAGTAGTAGTAGTTGGTGGTGGTGTCGTAGGTGTTAGTGCACTTTATCATTTAGCAAAAAAAGGTTTGTCAAATGTTGTTTTAGTTGAGAGAAAAGAATTAACCTCAGGTTCTACTTGGCATGCTGCAGGATTGTTGCCGCTTTTTAATATGAGTTATTCTGTTGGGCAGCTTCATAAATATGCAGTTAATCTTTATAAAAAATTAGAAGAAGAAACAGGAAAAAATGTTGGCTTTAGTGTTGTGTCAAATATTCGTTTAGCAAGCACCAAGGACAGAATGGATGAGTATCATCAATATGCAGGTGTAGCTAAAACAATTGGAGTTGATGTAAAATTTTTAACACCACAACAAGTAAAAGAAATTTGGCCTTTGTGTCATACAGATGATTTAGTTGGAGCAATTCAACACCCTGAAGATGGATATATTCAGCCAGCTGATTTAACACAAGCACTTGCAACAGGTGCAAGAAATTTAGGTGCAGAGATTTATAGAAATACAACTGTGCTTGCAATGAAACAAACGAAAGATGGATGGATTGTTGAAACAGATAAAGGTTCTATTGAATGTGAACATGTAATTTCTTGTTCAGGAAATTTCGCAAGACAAACTGGAGAGATGGTTGGATTGGATATACCAGTTATACCTGTTGAGCACCAATATATTGTAACAGAACCACATCCTGAAATTCAAAAAAGAAAAAAAGAAGGTCTTCCTGAAATGGGAGTGTTGAGAGACAGTGATAGCAGATGGTACATGAGAGAGGAAGCTGGTGGATTAATTTTAGGTCCTTATGAGGATGGAGCTCCAGCTTGTTATGTCGAAGGCCCATCAAAAGATTCAGAATACGAATTATTTCAAGAGGATTTAGATAGACTTGCTCCACACATTGAGGGAGCAATACATCGAGTCCCTGCTTTTGGTGAAGTAGGTGTTAAGAAAGTCTATAATGGAGCAATTTGTTATACACCAGATGGGAATCCAATCGTTGGTCCTGCTTGGGGATTAAAAAATTTTTGGATTAATGAAGGTCATAGCTTTGGGATTACTGCTGCTGGTGGAGCAGGTTGGCAATTAGCAGAATGGATTGTAGATGGGGAGCCAACAATAGATATGCTAGGTGTTGAACCTAGACGTTATGGAAATTATGCAACTAAATCATATTTGAAAGCAAAAAATGAAGAAGCTTACAGTCATGTTTTTATAGTTCATTATCCTGATGAAGAAAGACCGGCAGCTAGACCTCTTAGAACTGCGCCTTGTTATGAAAGAATGAAAGCACTTGGTGCTGTATTTGGTCAGAAATTTGGATGGGAAAGACCAAACTTTTTTGCAACTGATGGCATGGAGCAAAAGGATGATTGGTCATTTAGAAGGTCAAAGTGGTTTGATGCAATCAAAAAAGAATGTGAAAATGTCAAAAAAAATGTTGGCCTTTTAGATATGACAGCATTTGCAAAATGTAGAATTAAAGGACCAAAAGCTGAGGAATTTTTAGATTATTTAGTTGCCAATAAACTTCCTAAAAAAATTGGTAGAATTAATTTATGTCATGCTCTTAATACAAAAGGTGGAGTTCATTCTGAATTTACTATCATGAAAGAAGCAGAAAATAGCTATTATCTTGTATCTGCTGGAGCCAACTTAAGATTAGACCATGATTGGATACAAAAATGGATGCCAACAGATGGATCAGTTATATTTGAAGATCTTACAAATAGTACTGGTGTACTTGTTGTTGCAGGACCAAAAGCAAGAGAATTGATGCAAAAAGTATCAACAGATGATTTTTCAAATGAAAATTTCAAATGGTTAACTGCAAAAAATGTTAATGTTGGATATGCACCAGTAAATGCAATGAGAGTAAATTTCGTTGGTGAACTTGGATGGGAATTACATCATCCAATTGAATATCAAAACCATATTTTTGATAAATTAATGGAAGCAGGAAAAGATTTGGGCATTAAACCTTTTGGTATCAGAGCGATGAACAGTTTAAGAGTTGAAAAATCTTACAAGTTAGTAGGAACTGAATTATCTATTGAATATTCACCTTATGAATCTGGTTTAGATAGATTTATTCATCCAAATAAAGGAAATTTTATTGGTCTTGAAGCATTAAATAAATGGAGAGAAAAAGGTTTTGATAATAAATTAGTCACTTTAGAAGTTCATAATACAACTGATGCTGATGTTTTAGGTAATAATCCAATTTATAAAGATAATAAAGTAGTGGGAAGGGCAACTGGAGGCGAATATGGTTTTAGACTGGATAAATCAATTGCACTTGCCATGGTGAAACCTGATTTAGCAAATGTTGGACAAAAACTTCAGGTTGATATTTTAGGTAAAATATATGATGCAACTATTTTGGATGAAAGTCCTTATGATGCAGAAAATAAATTATTGAGAGCTTAATGAAAATTTTAGTCGCTGTAAAAAGAGTAATTGATTATAACGTGCAAGTTAGAGTTAAAGAGGATAACACTGGTGTGGTTACAGATAATGTTAAAATGTCAACCAACCCACCAGATGACAATGCAATTGAAGAAGCAGTTAAGATTAAAGAATCAGGTAAAGCAACAGAGGTAGTTGCTGTAAGTGTTGGTGAAGAAAAAGCTCAAGAAACAGTTCGTAAAGCTTTAGCTGTTGGGGCTGACAGAGGAATTCTTGTTAAAGCTGACGGAATATTAGAACCTTTAGCAGTTTCAAAACTTTTAAAAAAAATTGTAGAAAAAGAAAAACCAGATTTAGTTTTTATGGGCAAACAAGCAATTGATGATGATTGTAATCAGACGGGTCAAATGTTAAGTGCTTTACTTAATTGGCCTCAAGCAACATTTGCATCAAAGATTGAAGTTAAAGACAATAAATTAGAAGTTACCAGAGAAATAGATGAAGGTTTAGAGACAATCGAGATAAATGTTCCAGCAATTGTTACTTGTGATTTAAGATTGAATGAACCAAGATATGCTTCATTACCAAATATTATGAAAGCCAAAAAGAAACCTATTGAACAATTAAATGCGTCAGATTTAGGAGTAGATACATCTCCAAGAATTGAACAAATTAAAGTTGAGGAGCCACCAAAAAGAAAAGCAGGAATAAAGGTTTCTAGTGTGGCTGAATTAGTTCAAAAATTAAAAAATGAAGCAAAGGTAATATAAAAAATGTCGGTATTATTAATAGCAGAGCATAATAATAAAGAGCTACGACCTTTTACACTTAATGCTGTAACGGCAGCTTCACAAATTGATGCGGATGTTCATGCTCTTATTATTGGCCAAAGTTGCGGAGATGCGGCAAAAGCCTTGTCAGAACTACCATTAGTTAAAAAAGTTATTCAAGTTGAGGCTACTCATTATGAAAATTTTATTGCTGAAAATTTTGCTCCAGTTGTAGTTAAATTAGCTAATGATTACTCACATATTATTTGTTCAGCAAATACATTTGGAAAAAACTTAATGCCAAGAATTGCAGCAGCTTTGGATACTTCACAGATAAGTGATATTACAAAAGTCATTTCTCCTGAAACTTTTTTAAGACCTATTTATGCAGGAAATGCTTTTGCAACAGTAAAAAGTAAAGATCCGAAAAAATGCGTAACTATTAGGCCTACCTCTTTTGATCCATGTGAAAGTTCTGGTGGATCTGCACCAATCGAAAAAGCAGATGCAGGGGAAGAATTTAATCAAACAAAATTTATTAAAAGAGAAGAAATTAAATCAGATAGACCTGAACTGGGTACTGCAAGAGTTGTAATTTCTGGAGGTAGAGGAATGCAAAGTGGAGATAATTTTAAATTGATTACTTCGATTGCTGATAAATTAAATGCTGCAATAGGTGCATCTAGAGCTGCAGTTGATGCAGGATATATAAGTAACGATCATCAGGTTGGTCAAACAGGTAAGGTCGTGGTTCCTGATTTATATATTGCAGTTGGAATATCTGGAGCTATTCAGCATCTCGCTGGAATGAAAGAGAGTAAAATAATTGTTGCAATCAATAAAGATGGAGAGGCGCCTATATTTAGTGTTGCAGATTATGGTCTTGAAGCTGATCTTTTTGAGGCTCTCCCACAATTCTTAGAAGAATTGAACAAATTAAACACTATACAAAAATAACAGAATCTGTAAAAAATTAGAATATGTCTAGAGAGACAATGGAATATGATGTTGTAATTGTTGGTGGAGGTCCATCAGGATTATCTACTGCAATTAAATTAAAGCAACTAGACTCTAACTTAAATGTTTGTTTGTTAGAAAAAGCTTCTGAGATTGGAGCACATATCTTAAGTGGTAACGTTTTTGAAACGAGAGCTTTAGATGAACTTTTACCTAATTGGAAAGAATTAAACTCACCAATTAAAACAAAAGTAACGAAAGAAAAATTTTTGTTTTTAGGAAAAAATAAATCTATAAGTTGGCCAACTTGGCTACTTCCATCTGTGCAACAAAATCATAAAAATTATATTATAAGCTTAGCTAACTTATGTAGGTGGCTTGCTGAACAAGCTGAATCATTAGGTGTAGAGATATTTCCAGGATTTCCTGCAAGTGAAATTTTATATAATGAAGATGGATCTGTTAAAGGTGTTGCAACTCAAGATATGGGAATTGATAAAGATGGAAATAAAAAAGATAGTTTTGAACCTGGAATGGAACTTTTAGGAAAAGTAACAGTTTTTGCAGAAGGATGCAGAGGACATTTAGGAAAACAATTAATTAAAAAATTTGAATTAGATAAAGATAAAGACCCTCAACAATATGGAATAGGTTTTAAAGAAATTTGGGAGGTTGATGAAAAAAACCATGAAGAAGGTCTGGTAATGCATACAGCAGGCTGGCCACTAGATAATAATACTTATGGTGGTAGTTTTATATATCATGCTGAAAACAAACAGGTTTTTCTAGGATATGTTATAGGTTTGGATTATAAAAATCCTCATCTGTCTCCGTTCGATGAATTTCAAAGATTTAAAACCCATCCATCAATTAAAAAAATAATTGAAGGCGGAAAAAGAATATCTTACGGGGCTAGAGCTTTAATAGAAGGTGGTTTTCAAAGTTTACCCAAGATGTTTATGCCTGGCGCTTTATTAATTGGTTGTGATGCAGGAACTTTAAATATGCCAAAGATTAAAGGATCACATACGGCCATGAAGAGTGGAATTTTAGCTGCTGAGACAATTGTCGAAAATATAAATAATAAAAAGAACCTATCTGTATATGAGGAAAAATTTAAAAAAAGCTGGCTTTATGAAGAATTATTTAAAGCAAGAAATGTAAAACCTAGCTTTAGTTGGGGCTTAATCTTAGGGATAATATTTACTGGAATTGACCAAATATTATTTAGAGGGAAGCTACCATTTACCTTAAAACACAAACATGCAGATCATGAAACGTTAAAATTAGCAAGTGAAATGCCTAAAATTGAATATCCAAAACCTGATAATGTAATAACTTTTGACAAAACAAGCTCCGTTTATTTAACAGGTACTAACCATGCAGATAATCAACCAGTTCATTTAAAATTAAAAGATCCATCTTTACCAATAAATTATACTTTAGAAAAATTTGATGAACCTGCTCAAAGATATTGTCCAGCAGGTGTTTATGAAGTTCAACAAGAAAATGGTTTAAATAAGTTTGTCATTAATTCTCAAAATTGCATCCATTGTAAAACTTGTGACATTAAAGAACCTTCTCAAAATATTACTTGGGTTACACCAGAAGGTGGCGGTGGTCCAAAATATGGGAATATGTAATTAAGATAAATCTATTGCAAATTTCTTAAGTGTTTCTATTGGTAATATTTTAAGTGTATTTTCGTGAGTACTTTTTAAATATATAGGACAACCTTTTCCTGCCTCGACTGCTCTTGCATACCAACTTGCACAAACACACCAACCATCACCATCTTTTAAACCTGGAAAGCCAAATTCTGGATGAGGTGTGATTAAATCATTTCCTGCTTCCTTACACCATTCTAAAAATTCTATAGTTACTTTCGCACAAACTGTATGTACACCATGATCATTTTCATCTGTATTACAACAACCGTCTCTATACCATCCTGTCAAAGGATTTAATGAACATTCTTCTAATTTTTCACCCAAGACGTTTAATTGTGAAATTTTATTCATTAAAAAGTATCATATATTGACTGATCAACAAAAGCATTAAAAGAAATTGATCTTCTTTCATCTTTAGTATCTTTGAATGGGTAAACTGTGTGCATCATATAATTTGGAAAAAAATAAAAATCACCTACTTCAGGTTTAATTTGGAAAGTAGATTTTGATAAAAATTGTTTAGAACCATGAATTAAATTTAATGTACCTCCAGCGTAGTGTTTTACACCGTCTTTCTCGTTTTGAACATATTTCCCAAAAGTTTTTGGAACTTTTAAGAAACCAGCTCCAGAAACATGTCCTCCATGCATATGCACAGGATTATATTCATTTTGAAATTGCCTTACAATCCAACTATCTATCATTTTGAATTCTTTTATACTTTGATTAGTTGACATTTGTATCCATTGAAAGACTCCTTTTGAAATGAAATCAAGCCAACCAACCTTTTGAGAAAATTCTTTTTCTAATTTAAATTCTTGAGTAACATCTCCAGCCAGATTAGCGCCTGCACTAAGCTCTTTTGATTTTTTTTTATCAATGATTAAATTATCAACATAATCATTTAAAGAACTTACCATTTGTTCAGGTATTTTGATTTTTGCAATTGTAGGTCCAAATGCTCTAATCAATTGAATTGACATAATTATATTTTAGTTGGATTTGGTTGGCCTTTATAAACTTTTTCAGGATCAAATTTTTTTTCTTTTTCTAAAAATTTCATTTCAACTTTTCTTCCATTATCAATTGGACCCAATGGTACTGATCTATAAAAACAAGATCTATAACCAACATGACAACTTGCACCATCGCCTATATCTACAGTTAACCAAATAGAATCTTGATCATCATCAATTCTAATTTCAGTTACTTTTTGTATAAAACCACTTGTTTTGCCTTTGTGCCAAATAGCATTTCTTGATCTGCTAAAATAATGAGCTTCTTTCGTTTCAATAGTTTTTTTTAATGCTTCAACATTCATATACCCGTGCATTAATATGTCTTTAGTTTTTGAACACATCGTAACAACAGGTATCAACCCATCATTATCAAATTTTGGTGAAAGAAGATTTCCTTCTTCAATTTCGACTACATTTTCTCTTTTTTTGAACATATACGGTGATTATGTAGCACATATCTGGATATATTAAATATTTTAAAATTACATAATTATATGTATAAAACTCACAATGAAATTAGTTAAAGATACAGACAATAATCAAAATTTAAAAAAAGTTTCTGATAAAGAAGCTGAAGAAGCTTTCAAGACAATTCTAACTTGGATGGGCGAAGATCCAAATAGAGAAGGATTGTTAGAAACTCCAAAAAGAGTTGTAAAAGCTTTTAAGGAATATTTTAAAGGATATAAAGAAAATCCTAGTCAAGTTTTAGATAAAACTTTTGGTGATGTTGAAGGGTACGATGATATGGTTGTTCAAAAAAATATATCTATCCAAAGTCACTGCGAACATCATATGGCTCCAATTATTGGTAAAGCTCATGTAGCTTATATACCTAAAGAAAGAGTTGTTGGATTAAGTAAATTAGCAAGAGTTGTTGAAGTTTTTTCAAAAAGACTACAAACACAAGAAAGATTAACTATGCAAATTGCGAATACACTAATGGAGTCATTGGATGCAAAAGGTGTTGCTGTTACAATAGACTCTACACACCAGTGTATGACTATGAGAGGTATTAAAAAAGAGCAGGCTACAACAGTAACAAATTATTATTTAGGTCAATTTAAAGAAGATCTTTCATATCAAAATAGATATTTAAGATTTATCAGCATAGCAAAAGAATAAAAAGTGTCTGATCAATTTAAAGCATTAGTTTTAAATCAACAAGGTGAAGACTTTACAAGAGAAGTTAAATCAATAGATAGAAGTTTTTTAAAACACGGTGATGTAACTGTTAAAGTTGATTATTCTGATTTGAATTTTAAAGATGGGATGATTTTAAAAAATGGTGGACGGTTAGTCAAAGAATTTCCACATATACCTGGAATAGATTTTTCAGGGACTGTAATAGAAAGTGAAAATTCAAAATTTAAAGAAGGCGATAATGTTATTCTAACAGGTTTTAGAGTGGGTGAAATTTTTTACGGAGGATATTCACAAATTGCAAAAGTAAATGGAGATTTTTTAGTAAAGAGACCAAAAAACTTAACAAGTAAGCAAGCTATGATTTTAGGAACAGCTGGCTTTACTTCTTTGATGAGTGCATTTGCAATTAAAGCTAGAGAAGAAATATTATTAGGTGAAAAAATAAAAGATGTTTTGGTAACAGGTGCAACAGGTGGTGTTGGTAGTGTTGCGGTAATTATATTAAACAAAATGGGTTATAACGTAACTGCAGTTACTGGAAAAGATTCTAAAGCAGATTATTTGAAATCTTTAGGTGCAAAAAATGTTGTGAATCGTAGCGAATTTGACAAAGATCCAAGATTAATTGATAAAGGTTTGTGGGATGGAGTTGTAGATACTGTTGGTGGAAAAATATTAGCTAATGCAATTGTACAAACAAACCCTAATGGAATTATTGCGGTATGTGGAAATGCTAATACAAATGAATTAAATACAAATGTAATACCTTTTATGCTTAGAGGAATTAAACTTTGGGGTATGGACTCTGCTAATTGTAGTATTAAAAGAAGAGAATTTATTTGGGGGGAAGCAGCAAATTTAGTTGATTTTAATTTGTTAGAACAATCAATTCAAACAGTTAGCTTAGAGGAATTAGTTGAAACTTATCCTAAAATATTAAAAGGAGAAATTGCGGGAAGAGTTTTAGTTGATTTAAATAAATAATGGATTGGGACAAATTAAAAATATTTCATGCAGTTGCTGAAGCAGGAAGTTTTACTAACGCAACAATTAACTTAAATTTAAGTCAGTCAGCGATCAGTAGACAAATTCAGTCTTTGGAGCAAGATTTAAAAGTACAATTATTTGAAAGACATGCAAGAGGCTTAACCTTAACTGAAAATGGAGAGTATGTTTTTAAAACTGCTCATGAAGTGATTAGTAAATTAAAAGAAGTTGAAACTTCTTTAGGTGATCAAAAAAATAAACCAACTGGCAAGTTAACTATTACGACAGTTAGAAGTTTTGGTACACACTGGTTAACCCCAAGAATTGAAGAGTTTATGCGTTTAAATCCTGAAGTAGAAATTGAGCTTATTTTTGAGGATAAAGAGTTGGATTTGAGTACAAGACAAGCCGATATTGGTATTTTCATGAGAAGGCCAAAACAGCTAAATTATATTCAAAAAAAGCTTATAGATCTTAAGTACTACATATATGGATCAAATAAATACCTAGAAAAATTTGGTATGCCTAAAACTATAGGCGATTTAAATAAGCATAAATTCATTTCTTTTGGAAAGGGTGCACCATCGCCAGTATATAATCCTGATTGGGCATTAAAATTAGGAATGCATGATGGTAAAAAACGAAAGCCTATAATGAAAGTAAATAGTGTTATGGGTCTATTGTTAGCTGTAGAATCTGGGGTAGGCTTAGCAGCATTACCTGAGTATTTAGTGAGTAATTCTTCAAATGTAATAAAAGTTTTACCAAAATCTGAAGGTCCAATTACAGAAGCTCACTTTGTTTATCCTCAATCGCTTAAAAATACAGCTAGGGTTCAAGCTTTTAGGAATTTTTTATTTAGTAAAATAGGCGACTGGAAGTCATAGAAAGTTGCGACACTATTGCAATTGATAATCATTCTCAATAGTAATAGTTCTCATTCTCAATAAAATTAACATGCGGGAGAACGGGGAATAGAGTGAGAAGAATATCAATTTTAACAATAATAATATCATTTATTTCAACCATAGTTTTTTCAGCTGAAGTAAATGTATTTAGTGCCAGACATTACGACTCGGACATCCAACTTTACGAAAAATTTACAGTAAAAACTGGGATTAAAGTAAATGTTGTTTCAGGAAAATCGGGGGCTTTAGAAAAAAGAATAATTGAAGAGGGCTCAGATAGTAAAGCAGATTTATATATTACAGCAGATGCAGGAAGATTAGGTGCTTTTGATACAAAAGGAATGCTTCAATCAGGATTATCTTCTGAATTAATTAAATCATTAGTCCCCTCTAATTTTAGAACATCTAAATGGGTTGGAATAGCAAAAAGAGCAAGAATAATTTATTTTGCTCCAGAAAGAGTATCTGGCGCAGAACTTACTGGGTTGACTTATGAAAGTTTAGCGGATCCAAAATGGAAAGGAAGATTAGTTATTAGAAAATCTAATAATATTTATAATCAATCATTAGTCGCATCGTTAATTACAAATAATGGAAAAAAATCTACATCTGAATGGGCAAAAGGTATTGTTAATAATATGGCAAGAGTTCCAAAAGGAAATGATAGAGCTCAGATATTAGCAGTTGCTGCTGGGGAAGCTGATATTGCTGTAGCCAATACTTATTATTTAGCTTTAATGTTATCAGGTAAAAAAGGTACAGAACAACAAGAAGCAGCAAAGAAAGTTAAACCATTTTTCCCAAATCAAAATGATAGAGGCACTCATATGAATATCAGTGGTGTAGGTTTAGTTAAAGGTGCACCAAATAAAGAAAATGCAATAAAACTTGTTGAATTCCTTTTAAGCAAAGAAGCGCAAGAACATATTGTTAATAACACTTTTGAATATCCAATGATTGATGGTGTATCACCACACTCACTTGTAGTTAATATGGGATTAGATTTTAAACAAGATTTTAAAACTAAAGTTGTTAATTACGGAAAAAAACAAGCTGATGCTTTAGAAGTAATGCTGACAGCAGGGTGGAAATAAGATGATTAAAAAATTTCTTAAATTAAAACAATGGAGGTTCCGCATATCCAAAGTATTTAATTTTTGAATAAAAGATAGCGTTCATTTAAAAAAATGAACGCTATTTATTTATTTTCTTAATTATAAGGCGGATTATAATATGAGAATAAACACTTGGTATATATCATCATTTGTAATTTCATTAGTTGTAGCAATTCCAATATTAACCGTATTCACTAGTTTTTTTGAAGATACCTCAAATTATTATGAAATTATTAAAAATACATTTTTAATTGAATATATTTTTAATTCATTAATTCTATTAATTGGCGTTTTAATATTAACTTTTTTTATTGGTGTTGGTTCGGCTTATCTTGTGTCTTTTTACGAATTTCCTGGCGCAAATTTTTTTAAATGGGCATTAATTCTTTCATTTGCTGTTCCAGGTTATATCTATGCTTATTCACTAACGGCTTTTTTTGAAAATTATGGAACTTTATATTCAATATTAAAATCATTTTTAGGTGAGGGAAATTATAATAAAGTAATTCCAAAATTTGATGGAATGATAGGTGCAATATTATCTATTTCATTTTCTCTTTTTGGCTATGTATATGTTTTAACAAGAGCTTCTTTTCATTATCAATCACAGAACTTACTAGAGCTTGGTCAGAATTTAGGATTTTCTAAAAAAAAATTATTATTTGATATTATTTTACCTTCAGCAAGACCCGCTATTATTGCTGGATTAGCTTTGGTTGCAATGGAAACTTTGTCAGATTTTGGTGCAGTATCTTTTTTTGGAATTTCTACATTAACCACAGGCATATATAATTCTTGGATTTCATTTGATGATTTAGCTTTTGCAAATCAATTATCTTTTTTTCTATTACTCTTTATTCTAGGCTTATTTTTGCTGGAAAACCTGTCCAGAAAGAAGGCTCAATATCATTCTCCAGCGAGAGGGGGAATTAAAAAAAAGAAGAAAATAAAATTGTCGAGTTTAAAAGCTTTTTTTGCTTTTTTTGCTTTAATATTAATATTTTCAGTAACGTTTTTATTTCCTGTTTTACAAATGTTGTACTGGACAATTATTTTTCCAAAAAATTTTATGGATTTAAATATTTCACAATTATTCATAAATACCGTTATTTTAGTTTTGTTGACTAGCTTTGTATTATTGATTTTTTCTTTTTTATCTAATTATGGAAACAGGGTCACAAGAAGTAAATTTCTTCAACACATGTCTACATTTTCAATCACTGGATATGCGATACCAGGAGTGATATTGGCTGTTGCTTTTATTACTTTTATTGCATGGTTCGATAATACAGTAATAAAATTTTTTGATTTAGGTTCAATTAAAAAATATTTATCGGGTCAATTACTGGTTTAGTTATCGTATATTTTATAAGATTCTATTCCTTATCTTTTAATGGACTTAAATCAGGATATGAAAGAATAAATAGATCAATAGATGAAAGTTCTTATTTGCTAGGATATTCAAAAATGAAAACCTTTTTAGGAATACATTTGCCTTATTTAAAAAACTCAGTCTTTCTAATTGGAATTTTAATTTCAATTGAAGTTATAAAAGAACTTCCAATTACACTAATACTAAGACCATTTAACTTTGAAACTTTTGCCACTACAGCATATGTCTTTGCTTCACAAGATTTACTTGAGGCTGCTGCTGTACCAGCTTTATTTTTGATTTTGATTGCAAGTTTATTTATTTTAATTACATCTAGATATATATTGAGAGATTAATGACAAAAAATTTTTTTGAAATTGAAAATGTATCATTTGTTGCTGGAGGAAAAAATAAAGTTAACAATGTAAATTTATCAATTGAAAATGAAGGAGATATTATTTGCCTATTAGGTCCATCTGGAATAGGCAAAACTACAATTTTAAGAACTATTGCTGGTTTAGAAAAAATAAATAACGGAAAAATAACTTTAAAAAATAGAGTTATTTCATCAAATAAAATTCACATTGAACCTGAGGATAGAAATGTTGCTTTATCCTTTCAAGAAAATTGTCTATTTCCTCATTACTCTGTTGAAAAAAATATTAATCTTGGTGCAACAAGAAAAATTGGTAAAAAGAAAAAAATAAACTCAAAAGATATAATTAAATTTTTAAATCTTGAAAAAATTTTAAATAAATATCCACATGAAATAAGCGCAGGTGAAGCACAAAGAGCATCATTAGCCAGGTCCTTAATTTCTCAGCCAGATCTACTTTTACTTGATGAACCATTATCAAATGTTGATCAAAGTTTTAAAGAGGAAATTCAAGTTGAATTAAAACAAATATTAACCAATTCTAAAATTACTACAATTATAGTTACTCATGATTCTTATGAAGCTTTTTATCTAGGTAGTAAGTGTGCAATTATTTTAGATGGTCAAATCAAACAATATGATGATCCATACAATGTTTACCATTTCCCAAATTCTGTGGAGGTTGTTAATTTTTTAAATAGAGGCATTTTAGTTCCAGCAAAAGTTACTGGAGAAAATTCATTAGAAAATGATGATCTTGGAACAATTGAAGGAAATTTCATTAAACATTATCCGAAAGGATCAAATGTTAAATTATTACTTCAGCCTGAGGATTTAGAACATGATGATAAAAGTAACCTAAAACTTGAAGTAGTAGATAGAAAATTCAGAGGGACTAACTTTATATATACTCTTAAAACACCAAGTAATACCTTGATACCTGTATTTGTTCACTCACAT
The DNA here is from genome assembly GCA_902555945.1 of uncultured Pelagibacteraceae bacterium. Lineage (GTDB taxonomy): Bacteria > Pseudomonadota > Alphaproteobacteria > Pelagibacterales > Pelagibacteraceae > Pelagibacter. The sequence continues at coordinate 60,752 of CACDUS010000004.1, forward strand.
CACATACACCAACATGAAGTTGATGAAAAATTTGGCATTAAAAGACCAATACATATTGATCATATAGTTTGCTTCTAATAAAAGCCTTCCTAAAAAATGAAAACTAATTTTAAAGTATTTTTAAAAGGCATAATTGATGTAAGTCCTTTAATGATCCCAGTAGTACCATTTGGTCTTATTTTTGGAGTTCTTGCAATTGACGTTGGATTTAGTCCCTTAGAAACAATGGGAATGTCATTAATAGTTTTTGGTGGAGCTTCTCAAATAGTTCTTTTGCAATTATTTTCCGGAGGAGCTTCTTCTCTAGTAATTATCAGCTCAGTTGGTGCTGTGAATTCACGGCATCTGCTTTATGGAGCTGTTGTATCTGAACATTTATCAGATTTAAAATTAATTTGGAAAATTATTATTTCATATTTTTTAATAGATCAGGCATATGCGATATCAAATGATTATTTAAAGAAAAACAAAGATCAAAATAGATATTTTCATTTAGTTGGTGCTGGTACAACATGTTGGGTGATTTGGCAATCAACCACTTTTTTAGGAATTATATTGGGTGCGGCAATACCAGAAAAACTTGGTTTAAGTTTTGCTGTTCCTTTAACATTTTTAGCACTCTTAGTTAATGATTTTAGAAAATTTATAAATGTTATTGTGATAATTGTTTCAGGATTTGTAGCTACACTTGGTTATAATTATATTCCTTTTAAAGCCTACGCAATTGTAGCTGGCTTAACAGGTTTATTGGTAGCAATGATATTAACAAAAATGGTTAAAACAAATGAGTAATTGGGCTTTAATAATATATTGTGGATTGATTACTTATCTTACGAGATTTTCAATGATTGCATTAATTAAGAAAGAAATGTTCAATGATAGGATAAGAGAAGTTTTATCTTATGTTCCTTCAGCTATATTTCCAGCTATTATTTTTCCAGCTATTTTCCTTGATAGCCAAGGGTCAATTTTAATTGCAGATAATCCAAAAATTATGGCAGCATTAATTGCAACAATAATTGGAATTTTTTCAAGAAGTATAATTGCGACAATATTTTCTGGATTAGCATCTTATTGGTTTATAATATTTGTTATATAAATAATTTATGAAAAAAATCTTTATATTTATTTTTTGTTTATTTGTGTTCAATAGTAGTGCAATAGCAAAAGAAACAACTTTTAAAAAAGAATTATTTGATAAAGCTCAAGCTGATGGCAAGATTGTTATAGTAAGTTCTTGGATTAAGTATTGTACATCTTGTGCTAGTCAAATGAAAGTTTTAGATAAAGCTAAGAATGATTTTAAAAATATTGAATATTTTAAATTTGATGTAACAAATAAAGAAATCGCACAAATGTTTGATGTGCAATATCAAACAACACTTTTAATTTTTAAAGATAAAAAACTAGTTTATAGAAGTATTGGTGAGACAACCAAAGATCTGATTTATAAAGCTATTCAATCCTCAATTTAGATTTAAGCTCCTAAATTAATATTTCTAGATACATTAAATTCAAGCTCTGATGGTTTTTTTATATTTAAATTATTCATAATTTCTACATACTCATCAACACTATTTACTTGTAATCTTGGATTTTGTTTTCTCTCTTTTCCTATTGTACTTACTTTTTCGCCTTTATAATCATGAGCAGGATATAAAAGTGTTTCATCTGGTAATTTCAAAAGTTTATTAAATATTGAATTGTAGGCATCTTTAGCATTACCATTTTGAAAATCTGTTCTACCAGTTCCATTTATCAACAATGTGTCACCAGAAAATAAATAATTGTTCATTAAAAAACTATAACTATCTGAAGTATGTCCTGGTGTGTACATTGCTCTAATTTTAATATTATCTAGATTTATGTATTCGTCATCTTTAACTTTAATTTCTACTGACTCTGCTGGAGTGTGATTACCCATGATTGTTGAGCATTTTGTAATATTTTTTAGTTTAGATGCCCCAGTTACATGGTCAGCATGAATATGGGTATCAATTACTTTTACTAATTTTAGATCTAATTCTTTTAGAATGTATATGTATTCGTTAACATTTTCCAAAACTGGATCAATAATTAAGGCCTCTCTTCCATTACCAGATGAGATTAAATAAGTGTATGTAGAGGATTTTGTATCGAATAATTGCTTGAAAATCATATTTTTATATTAACACATAAGAACAAATTGACCCATTGATAAAACTTAATTAAATATTAATTTCTTTAAAATGAAGTTCATTAAAATATTATTTTTTTTACTAACTCTGAATTCATTTGCTTACGCAGATAAGAACATGAAAATTGGTTCTAAGGGAAAAGAGATCGATATATCTCGTGTAATAAAAGTTGTCATGTATGACAATTATTATGAGCCTAGCTCATTTCAAATAAATGCGGGTGAGACTATAAAATTTGAAGTTGAAAATGCAGGTGAGCTTGTTCATGAATTTAATATAGCAAATAAGATGATGCATATAAAACATCAGCCTGAAATGGAAAAAATGGTAGAGAATGAAATTCTTTTTGCTGACTCAATTGATAAAGATAAAATGAAGAAGATGGCAAAGATGGATAAATCTATGGGGCATTCACACAGTAATAGTGTTTTGTTAGAACCAAAACAAAAAGGAGATATCATTTGGAAATTTGATAATGCGGTGAACATCGAAGTTGCTTGCAATGTTCCTGGTCATTATCAAGCTGGAATGATAGCTAAAGTTAATATAAAATAATCAATCATGGACAATACTGCTGCTACCAATTTTAATTGGTCGTGCAAACACACTTGGAAAAGAAGTGCAAAAAATACCGCCTGGTGTTTACTGGGCTGTGCTATTGGTGATTTTGGTACAATTTTATTTTTTCAATTAACTAAAATTCCATTCCCAGTTTTAGGAATTATGACACTAGCTATTATTAATGGTTTAATTACTAGTATTATTTTAGAAACAGTAATTTTAATGAAACAAGATTTAGATTTTTCAAAAGCTTTTAAAACTGCGATGGGAATGAGTTTTATATCAATGATAAGTATGGAAGTTACAATGAACTTAACTGATTATCTTTTAACTGGTGGAGCTATTTTAACTTGGTGGGTTATTCCAATCATGCTTTTTGTCGGATTTTTAACTCCTTGGCCTTACAATTATTGGAGGCTTAAAAAATTTGGTATTGTTTGCCATTAATCAAAAAAAATTTTAATTAAATTGATTAAATGCAACAATCTTCAATATTTTATATCTTAAAATTATCTATCCCTATTTTCTTTGCAAATTTAGCAATTCCATTAGTTGGTATTATCGATACAGCTCTAATGGGAAATCTTGGAAATCTTTCTTATTTAACAGCAACATCGATTGCAGCAAATTTATTCTCTATGCTATTTTGGAGTTTTGGTTTTTTAAGAATGGGAACTGTAGGTATGGTTTCTCAAGCTTTGGGGCAGAATAGTTATCCAGAAATTTTAAATATAGTTTTAAGAAATTTATTGTTTGTATTGATAGTTTCAGTCCTAATTTTTATATCTCAAATATTTATTCTTAATCTAAGCTTAAAAATATTTAATTTATCTGAATTAACTAAAGAATTTTATATTCAGTATTTTAAAATAAGAATTTATTCAGCACCTGGCGAGTTAACTTTGTATATTATCACAGGTTTATTTGTTGGTTTACAAAAAACTAAAATTTCTAGCTTAGTAGTGGGTTGTTTTTCTATTTTAAATATATTTTTAAGTATTGTTTTAGTTACAAAATTTGATTTAAATATTAAAGGAGTTGCATATGGCACTTTGTTTTCTGCATTAATTACATCTCTAATATTTTTGATTTATACTTTTAATTATCTAAATAAATTTACTGCTATTAAGATCAATTTAATAAACCTTTTTAATTTAAAAAAAATGAAAGATATTTTTAATATAAATTTTGATATCTTTATTAGAACCATTTTATTAACATTTTCTTTTTTATGGTTTACTTATTTAGGAACTCAAATAGGAGAAGATTATGTTGCAGCTAATGCTATTTTAATAAATTTAGTTTTCTTATCAGCATTTATATTAGATGCTTATGCATTTTCTACTGAAGGTATGGTTGGATATTCTCTTGGAAAAAAAGATTTAAAACTTTTTAAAACAATTATTAAAAATTCTTTTTTATTAAGTTCGCTAACTGGTCTTTTTATTTCAATTATCTATTTCTTTATTAACGAAAATGTAATTAATTTAATGTCAGATATTGAAAATATTAGAAAGCTAAGTTCATCTTATGTAATTTGGTTAATTTTATTACCCTTCATTGCATCTTTCTGTTATCAATTTGATGGTATTTTTATTGGATGTTCTCAAACAAAAGAATTGAGAAACGCTATGATTTTTTCAGTACTTTGTTACTTATTAATTTCAATAACTTTAACAAAATATTTATCTAATACAGGTGTTTGGATTTCACTTTGTTTATTTATGATATTAAGAGGATTATCATTGTTCTATTATTTAGATAAAATTTATCAAAGATTTAATTTTCAAATTAAAATTTAAAGAATTATGGTAAAAAAAAATATTAAAAATTGGGATAATAAAACTTGGCTTTCATCAAAAAGATATATTCAATCTTTTAATAGTTTCTTATTAAAGCAAGTTAAATTAAACAAAGATTCTAAAATTTTAGATATTGGCTGTGGGAGAGGTAAAATATTGGGTTCTTTATCTTCAAGATTAAAATTAAAAAATAAGCCAATAGGAATTGATATAGAAAAACATTTAGATAGAGATAAAAGAATTAATTTCAAAAAAGTTGATGCAACAAATTATTTAAAAAAGAATAAAATAAAATTTGATTTAATCTTAATCAAGCAAACAATTCATTTATTAAAATTTAATGAGATAAAACGATTGCTAGTTTTATGCAAAGAAACACTTAATCCTGGAGGAAAGATAATTATATTTTCATTAAATACAAATCGAAATGAAATTCCAACATTTTTATCAATGAAAAAAAAATTAAAAAAATCATTAAATAGAGATAAGAAAATAATTCAATTTATATTAAATTTAAATTTTAAAGCCTTAACCAAAAATTTCTCATTTAAGGTGAATATAACAAAAAAAAGATATATTGAGATGATTGAGAATAGATACATTTCAACACTATTAAGTTTTAAATCTAAGGAAATTGATAGAGGTATTAAAGAAATTAATGATAAATTTAAAAAAAATATAATTTTTAAAGACAAACTAATTTGCCTGATTTTAAATAATTAGTTACTTAAGGGTTCGCTCTTTCGTTCTCCAACCAAAAGAGCTCCCTTAAGTCGCCTTTCTGGCATTTAAGTCCGAATGGACTTTAAGTTTTTTGTTTTCGTTTTTATGAAATGTAAAGCTACCCAGCTAAGTGTCAGGTGGCATTTGATTCATTAAAACTACCTCCTTAATGAAAAGATAAATTTTGAAAAGGTTGTATTCAACTAATTTATTTTAATTTTACGAAAATATATTTCTTGAATACAACCTGTCTGTTTTATAGTATTCGCACATCAAAAAAAACTTCCCTTATTAATAGAAATTTTAAATTGCATTAAGTTAAAATATAGTTAAGCTTTGATTATGAAATATATAAGTGGTTTAATTAACTTAATCATAAGCCTAATAGTTTCTACAATTATAATTTATGCAATAAATTTTATTGCGGGTTTTGCCGGTGCAGATTATTCATTTACTAATGGTGAAGTATTTGTAATTTGGATCTTGATGGCAATTCTTGTAAATAATTGTTTTAACAAATAGATCCTTCAATGAGCAATGCAGTTAAGACTGACGATGTGATTTTTAATTTTTTTAAACAAATTTGTGACGAAAAAGATGATAAAAAGTGCGTTGAACTAGGCAATAGTTGGATTAATGCAATGGAAACCAACTTAACTAAAATGGAAGCTAATTTAGAGGAAAAGGATAAGATTAAACATAAAGATAATATCCAAAATAATCGAGATCATCTTAATAGCATGAAAGGAAAAAATTCTTCCGAATGGAGAGAATACGCAACTAAATGTATGATAGAAATAATGGAAAATAAAACTCAATCATGAGTAATTTAGAAAAAGTATTCATCATGATCTGTGTTTCTTTGATTATATTTACTCTTTATTATCTAATTGAAAAACACTTAATATAATTTTCTTTAATTTAAAATCAAAATAGATTAGAAATTTAACAAGGGGTGTCCTAACAGACTGAGATTAAACCCTAAGAACCTGTCCGGTAATTCAGAAAGGGAAAAATGGATAATATATATTTTATAAGTCAATCAACATCACTAACATTAGTTATTGTAATTAGTTTTATATTTGCTTTTTTAGGCATATATCATTCAAAAAAAAATCAAGGGCTCAATAATTATTTAACTGCCAATAGAAATATTGGTTTATTTTCATTAACCACTAGTTTAACCGCATCAGCTTTAGGCGCATGGATTTTATTTGGACCAGCCTCTGCTGCAACATGGGGAGGCATAGGTGCTATAATTGGTTATTCTTTAGGTACGGCATTTCCAATGTTTTTTTTAATTTATTTGGGAAAAAAAATAAGAAAGGAATTTCCAAAAGGATCATCTCTAATTGAGTTTATGAGAAAAAAATTTGAAAAAAGTTTATTCAAACTAATTCTACTAATGACTATTTTTTATATGTTTATTTTTCTATGTGCTGAGGTGACTGCAGTAGCAGTTTTAATTAATTATATATCAGGTACTGAACTTTGGATAACTGCATTAATAGTATTATTGTTTACACTCGTTTATACTTTGTATGGAGGTCTAAGAGCATCAATATTTACCGATAATATCCAAATGATTGTAATTGGAATTTTGTTATTTATTTCATTTTATTATGTGAATTCATTTACAGGTTCTCAATTTTCTTTTGATTTTATAAATAAAAAAAATCCTCAACTACTAAGTGGCTCTTATTTACCAAGTTATACTGCTGGCTTAACATTTTTTATTGCAGTTGCAGCAACTAATTTATTTCATCAGGGAAACTGGCAGCGTGTTTATGCTGCAAAAGATTTTAAAACTTTAAAACAAAGTCTAATTATTTCTTTTTTTATTATTATCCCTATTGTGTTTTATATGGGGTTTTCTGGAATGGTTGCTTTTTCAATTGATCCAAATATTAGACCTGATCTAGGTTTTTTTTCATTATTACTTAAAGAGCAAACTGTTTTTTTATCTCTCTTTATAATTACATTAGGTTTAGCATTAACTATTTCAACTGTTGACACATTAATAAATGCAATCTCAAGTCTGATTGTTGTTGATGGTAAAGCTACATTTAATCTAAAAAAAAAAACAAATTATTTAGTTTTTTCAAAATATATAATTATATTTTTATCAGTAGTTTCTTTTATTATTGCATCAAAAGGTTTTGATATCTTATATTTATTTTTGCTAGCAGATTTATTTTGTTGTGCTTTTGTTGTAACCGTATTTTACAGTTTTTATAATAAGAGTATTTCTGAAAAAACTGCTTACACTTCAATCATCATAGGCCTTATTGGAGGTTTATTAATGTTTCCAACTCCAGACTTTTCAAAAAGTTTATTAGTAGGAATTTTATTACCTGAAGAAATATTCATATCTTTTGTTTCTCAATCCTTGTTATTTTTATCTTTTGTTGTGGCAACATTTCTACCATTTATCGTTATTAAAGCTAAAAAGTTGTAATTTAAGTTAATTGTATTAATAAAATTAATAGCTATATATCTGTTTCAATGACAGATAATCAGATAGTAATAAACAATCTATCAAAAGTTTATGATAACGGTTTCAATGCTTTAAAAAATATTAATCTAAATATTAAGAAAGGCGAAATTTTTGCAATGCTTGGTCCTAATGGGGCTGGCAAAACAACTTTAATAAGTATTATTTGTGGAATAGTAAATCCAACCTCAGGGAAAGTGAGTGTCGATGATTATGATATTATTAATGATTATAGAGAAACTCGATCAAGAATTGGATTAGTACCTCAAGAACTAACATTAGAACAATTTGAAACAGTATTTAATAATGTTTCATATTCAAGAGGTCTTTATGGAAAAAAACCTGATCCTGATCATATAGAAAAAGTTTTAAAACAATTAAGTTTATGGGATAAAAAAGATCTTAGACTTCGTCAATTGTCAGGTGGAATGAAACGAAGAGTTTTAATTGCAAAAGCTTTATCTCATGAACCTTCAATTTTATTTTTAGATGAGCCTACAGCAGGTGTTGATGTTGAATTGAGACAAGATATGTGGAAAGTTGTTGAGAGTTTAAGAGAAACTGGTGTCACTATAATTTTAACTACACACTATATCGAAGAAGCAGAAGCAATAGCGGATAGGGTAGGTGTGATTAATCAAGGTGAGATTATTGTAGTAGATAATACTCAAGATTTGTTAAAAAAAATGGGACATAAAACTTTGACTGTTGAGTTACAAGATAAAATTTCTGTAATTCCATCTTCATTGGAAAAATATAACTTATCTCTAGGAACAAATATGATGAGTTTAAATTATACCTACAATGTACAAGCAAAACAAACTGGTATAACTAATTTATTGCAAGATTTAAAAGATGCAGGATTAAAATTAAAAGATTTAAAAACTGAACAAAGCAATCTAGAGAAAATCTTTGTGAGTTTGGTAAGGGATAAAAATGAAAATTAATTATTACGCCTTAAAAGCAATTTATCTTCATGAAATGGATCGCTTTAGAAGAACTATGACCCAATCATTATTGTCTCCAGTGTTAACTACTTCATTGTATTTTATAGTTTTTGGATCTGTCATAGGCGGCTATGTTGAAAAAATAGATGGTATTAGCTACGGTTCTTATATCGTACCTGGTCTTTTGATGTTAACGTTGTTAACTCAATCAATCAGTAACACATCTTTTGGAATTTTTTTTCCAAAATTTAATGGAACAATATATGAGATATTAGCCGCACCTATTTCTACTTTAGAAGTGGTTCTAGCTTTTGTTGGAGCAGGTGCTACTAAAACACTAATAGTCGGACTTGTGATATTTATAACTTCATTATTCTTTGTTGAGGTACAAGTTGAGTATCCTTTATTGATGATATTTTTACTAGTTTTAGTAGCTTTTACTTTTGCATTATTTGGTTTTTTAATTGGATTAATGAGTTCTAATTTTGAACAAATGTCAATTATTCCCACATTATTTATAACTCCAATGGTTTTTTTAGGAGGAAGTTTATACTCCCTGGATATGTTGCCACCTTTCTGGCAAACAATCACTTATTTTAATCCTGTTGTTTACTTAATTAATGGTTTGAGATTTTCTTTTTATGGAGTTTCTGATTTTAACATATGGATTAGTATTGGAACAATGATTTCCTTTTTATTAATTTGTGTAACAGTCGTTACAGTGCTTTTGAAAAAAGGTTATAATATTAAATCTTAAGAAGAAGCTATTTTTTTTTTAGGATCATAAAAAGGTTTTTCAACTACACTACAATCAAATTCATTGTTATTTGTTTTAAATTTAAACTTACCACCTATTTCAGTATGATCTATTGATAACATAGCAAGAGCAATATTCTTTTTTAATCTAGGTGAATAAACAGCAGAAGTTACTTTACCAATTTCTTTATCATTATTATAAATTGACCAAAAAGTTGTGTTAGGACCTTTTAATGGCTCGCAATGTAATTCTAGGCCAACTTGTTTTCTTTTAATACCTTCTTTTTTAATTTTTTTTAAAGCTTCTTTACCAACAAAATTAATTTCACTATCTAAATTTATTAAACGATCTAAACCTAATTCGAATGGATTTGTGTTGATGTCTGCATCAGCATGATAAGAAAGCATTCCACCTTCAATTCTTCTTATAGAAGATGTGTGACCAGGCTTTAGACCATGCTCTTTTCCAGCTTCCATAATTTTTTCATAAAGATCATTACCTTTTGATCCATCTCTTAAATAAATCTCATACCCAAGTTCGCTTGACCATCCTGTTCTTGATACAATAAGTGGAATTCCATCCAAACTGTACTCTCTTAACCAATAATATTTCAAACTTTGTATGTCTTCGCCAAATAATTTAATCATAATTTTTCCAGAATTTGGCCCTTGTAACTGCAATGGTGACACATCAGGCTCAGTAATTTTAACATTTAAACCAGAGTTTACAGCGACTCCTTGCGCCCATAACAAAATATCACTATCAGCTAATGATAACCAAAAATGATTTTCTGCTAATCTTAAAAGGACAGGATCATTTAAAATTCCCCCATCATTATTAACGATTAATACATATTTACATTGACCAACCTCTAATTTTGAAAGATCTCTTGGAGTTAATAATTGGGTGAATTTGTATGCATCCGGCCCTGTGATTTCAACCTGCCTTTCAACTGCAACATCACATAAAATAGCTTTTTCAATTAAATTCCAAAAGTTTTGTTCAGGACTTCCAAAATCTCTTGGAATATACATATGATTGTAAACCGAAAATCCTGTTGCTCCCCATTTAACAGTTGAGTCAAAATATGGTGATTTTCTTATTTGAGTACCAAAACCAAAATTTTTATTAATCATAAAAGGTCGTAGCACATTAAATAAGAATTTAAAATATATTAGTTTAACTGACCCATTTCTGGGCCAGTTAAAAACTACTAATACACAAGAGGAATTGTTTTATTAGAATTGTTCAGACTCTGTCGAGCCTTCCATTGCTGTGGTTGAGCTCTTTCCACTACTTATCGTATTAGAAACAGCATCAAAATAAGAAGTACCAACTTCTCTTTGATGTTTTACACTAGTGTAACCATCTTTTTCACGAGCAAATTCTTGTTGTTGGATTCTTGAATAAGCAGTCATACCTTCTTTCTTATATTTTTCCGCTAATTCAAAAATTGCAATATTTTGAGTATGAAATCCTGCTAAAGTAATAAACTGAAACTTGTAACCCATTTTACTTATCTCTTTTTGGAAAGAGGCAATTTCGTCATCTGACAAATGTTTTTTCCAATTAAATGAAGGAGAACAATTGTAAGCTAAAAGTTTTCCCGGAAATTTTTCATGTATTGCATCAGCAAATTTTTTTGCTTCTTCTAAATTTGGTGTTGCTGTTTCACACCAAATTAAATCTGAATATGGTGCATAAGCTAAACCTCTAGAAATAGCTTGATCGATGCCTGCTTTAACATAATAGAATCCTTCTGGAGATCTTTCACCAGTTAAAAATGGTTTGTCATTTTCATCATGATCGTTTGTAATTAGTTTTGCTGCATTAGCATCTGTTCTAGCAAGTATAATTAATGGCACATCAGCTATATCAGCGGCCAATCTTGCAGCCTTTAAATTTTTAATCATAGTACCTGTTGGAACAAGTACTTTTCCTCCCATATGACCACATTTTTTTTCACTAGCTAACTGATCTTCAAAATGAACGCCAGCTGCGCCAGCTTTAATAAATTTTTTTGCAAGTTCAAAAACATTTAACGGACCACCGAATCCAGCCTCACCATCAGCAATAATTGGCAACATATAATCTACTTTATTTTCTTTTTTCATGTCACCATCTAGTAATTCCATATGTTGAATTTGATCTGCTCTTATTAAAGCATTATTCATCGACTCAACCAATTTAGGAGCACTGTCATAAGGATACAAAGATTGATCTGGATACATTTCACCAGCACTGTTCGCATCTGCCGCCACTTGCCATCCACTTAAATATATTGCTTTTAATCCAGCTTTAGCATGTTGGACTGCATGATTTCCAGATAAAGAACCAAGTGTATTTACATAAGGTTCTGTGTTTAATAAATTCCATAATTTCTTTGATTGATGTTTGCATAAAGAATACTCAATTTTAATTGAACCTCTTAATCTCTCAACATCCTCAGGAGTATAATCTCTTTTTATTCCTGCAAATCTTTTTAAGTCGTATGAGATATTTTCTGCACTCATTTTTACCTTTTTATTAATTTTTTTTGAAAACGAATTAAGTTGAACGAAGAAAAATTAGTTTGAGTCGTTTAGGGTCTCAACTAGATCTTTCATTCCACTTGAACCCCAATCACAATGATCATCTCTCATGTAGATTCCTCTGCTATTATGTTTAGCTAGGTCCTCATGTCTTATGATTTGAGCCTCATTTTCGTTGTTTTTTAATTTTTCGTCCATGTAAATTTTATAATTTACAAGATTTACAAAATCTACATAAATATATAAAAAGCTTGTAAATTAAGGAAAAAATTTGTAAAAATAAATTTACAAAATTTACAAATAGAAAATATGAGTCAATTAGATTTAAAAATTGGTCCAAAAATAAAGGCTTTTAGAAGACAACTAGGACTTCAAGCAAACAAACTTGCAGAAGAATTAAACATTTCCCCAAGTTATTTAAATCTTATTGAGGGAGGCAAAAGGAAAATTGATGGAGATTTACTTTTAAAAATCTGTGAAAAATTAAATATTGAGCTTTCTCAATTAACATCAAAAACAGATGTAAATTTAGAAAATACTTTATCTGAAATTTTAGATGATAGATTATTTGAGGATTTGGATATTTTAGGTCCTGAGGTCAAGGATTTAGTGAGCACTAACCCTAAGATTGGAAAGGCAATTGTTAGATTGGGTGATATTCTAAAGAAAAAAGATCATGAACTAATTAATAAAATTGAAAAACTATCTGGAAAAATAGTTGATAATAGAAAAAATTCTTTTCCTGGAGAAGTGATATCAGATTTTCTTCAAGATAATAAAAATTATTTTCCAAAATTAGAGGACTTTGCAAATAAAGTTTTTGAAAAAGTACAAAAAAATAATCGTACAAGATATATAGCTTTATGTGATTATTTAAAATCAGAGTATGGAATAACTGTTAAAGACGTTATTCCTGAAGAAGACAAGCCTTTTTCAAAAATTTACCATAAAAATAAAAAAGAATTATTATTAAGTGATTATAGTTCATTAGAAACAAAGAAACTTCATGCAGCAGCCCAAATTGCTCAAATGGGTGCCAATAAAGAAATTGAAGAGTACTTATCTAATTTCTCTTTTCCTTCTGAGGAGTCAAAAAAATTAACAAAAGTTGCATTATTAAATTATTGTGGAGCCGCAATTTTAATGCCTTATAAACTTTTTCATTCTGAGTGTAAAAAACTTAAATATGATTTAGAATTATTGCAGAATACTTTTGCAACTTCTTTTGAACAAGTAGCTCATAGGGTTACATGTTTACAAGATCCTAAATTACCAGGTATTCCATTTCATTTTTTAAGAGTAGATATGGCTGGTAATATTTCTAAAAGATTTTCTTTGTCAGGAATTGAAATTCCAAGATATGGAGGAGCTTGTCCTAGATGGAATGTTTATTCTGCCTTTACAAGACCTGGTGTTATTCAAAGTGCAGTCAGTAAAATGACTAATGGTGAAAAATATGTTTGTATTGCAAGAACTGTTGAAAAAGGAATAGGAAGATTTGGAAGAACAAAAAGTATTTTATCAATTGGCCTTGGTTGTGACGCCAAATATGCAAAAGATTTTGTTTATACAGAAAATATTAACGTGAATGATAAATCTACAGAAATTCCCATAGGTGTGTCATGTAGAACATGTGATAGATTGGACTGTTCTCAAAGAGCCTTTCCTCCATTACATAAAAAATTTGACGTTGATATAAATTTAAGAGGAGTTTCAGTCTACGTAGGTGATAAAAATTAAATAATTATAATGTTAAAGTTTGTAATTCCAGCAATTATCGTTTTTTTGATTGTTCTTTTTTGGGAACAGATAAATGAAAAAATTTATAAAAGATTTAAAATAAAGATTAATTATATAATCCTCATTATTTCATTTATAGTTTTAGGAGTTATTTTTACTCTTTTGTATTTCTAAAATTATGAATGATGAATATTTAAAAGATTGCATACTGGAGAAAACAGATGGAGTTTTTACTCTTAAGAACTTAAATACGACATTGGGTTTTGTAAGATTTAATGAAAATGGCGAAATTGAATATATTTTTGTTAATCCAATTTTTAGAAAAAAAGGTTTAGCTAAAAAATTAATTAAATTAGTTAAAGATAAAACTCAAAAAGAAATAGTTTTTCAAAAACCAATAAGTCCGTTAGGTGAAAAACTCTTAAAATCATTAAGTGATGAAGCTTAGAAAGAAATTAAGACCTCGAATTAAAGCAAGAATAAGAAAAAATAAGCAAATAATTAACAAAAATATAAACAATTTTTTTGATTGGATTAAAGGAGCTGAGTTAGTGGAGCTAAAGAAATGTAACACTGAAGAAGATCCTGTCCGACCTGAACTAGATAATGTGTTTAGAAGAAGTTATGGCCGTAAAATTTATGGCGTAAAATATAAAGGAGATATTTATGCTGTAATGTGTTTTGCATATACGAATAAGATCCCCAAAAATGTTGAGGAACTAGATAAATTTAGTCATGATGCTTTTTTACAAAGTGCTCAAAGAGATCAAAATGTTGGTCAAATTGCTATTGCATATACTGTTTGGTCAAAAAAAAAGGGTGGAGGTAAATTAATTGTTAAAGAAGTCTTTAAGAAAATAAAAAAATCAAACCATTTAAATAGATTGGTAACCTTATCTCCTTTAACGGATATGGCTACCAAATTTCATAGTCACAATGGAGCAAAACTAATACGAGTTAATGAAACCACTCAAAATTTTGAATATAAAGTATTATAAACTCAAAAGATGTTTAAAAAAAATTATTTAAAATTCTTTTCTATATTTCTTGTAATATTAATCTTAATACAATTTTCATATCATCAAAATTTATTAGATTTTTACAATCTAAATTTTAATTTTCATGACTTAAAATATTCTGGTTCTTATTTATTCCTAAATAACGAAAATATATATGAAATATATTTAGATGATCCCTCTAGTAAAAAAATACTTGGTTCTCAATATCCTAATTATTCAGTTACATCTATTTACTTCCATTTACCTTTGGGTTTTTTTTCATTTGATTTTGCAATATTAATTTGGAGAATTTTTTCAATTTTTTTATTGGCTCATATCTATTTAATTATATCTGATCACAATCTAAAAATTCCAAATAAAGATTTTGCAATATTCGCTGCAATGATTTTTTTAATATTATCTAAACCTTTTCATACGTTAATTAATACAGGCAACTTTAGTATTGTATGTCTCTGGGCCTATATATTTTTTTTCATTGGAAAAAAAAATAATATCTTTATTTCATTATTTATTTCTTCAATTAAATATTCATTTGCGCCAATTTTATTTTTTTACTCATTATATAAAAAAAATTTCTTTCAAATTTTTTTAGTTATTTTAATCACAATTTTAGCTTTAGTTCATTTTTCTTATAGATTTGATTTTGATTTAATGAAATTAATAATAACCCCACTTCATGTTGGGTCAACTTCAACAGCAAGTGGTTTTTTAGACTTTCAAACACTATTGGGAAATCATCCTAAAAATATTTTTTTAAGATATTCTTTAATTATTATTACTAGTTTAATCTCATTATATTTAGTTCTAAAGTACACTCAAAGAAACCAATTATTTGATTTATCAGTTGTCTCTATTTTGACTATTTTATTTTATAAGCATCTTTATTATGATACTAGTTTTCTTCTTCCTGTTTTGATTTATTCATTTCAAGTTGAAATTAAAAAAAGATATATTTTAAATACAATTATATTTTATTATTGGTTTATATCTTATTTAAATTTTTTTGAATTTTTAAGATATTGGAAATCCTTTATGTTGTTTAACAATATTTTATTGATATCGTGTTTGGTAATATTGATTCTAAACAATATTAAAAGCAATAACCGCAATGAAAAATATAATTAAATATAAGGCTATGGTTCTATCATGTATGGATCCACGATTTCAGAAACCTGTTCATGATTATTTAAAAAAGCAAAAACTTTCAGGAAAATACAGCTCATTTACAATAGCAGGTGCCGCAATTGGTGTTGCTCATCCAAAATTTAAAAAATGGCACTCAGTATTTTTAGACAATTTATCAACATCAATTAAACTTCATAAAATTAAAAAATTAATAGTTATTAATCATATGGATTGTGCTGCGGCCAAGATGACAAAAAAAAAACCATTACAAAATATTGATGAAATTGATATTCATAAGAGTTGTTTTAGAAAACTAAATAAAATTATGAAAAAAAAATTTCCGTATTTAAAAATGGAATTTAATATATTTTTTCTTAATAAAAAAATCAAAAAGGTAAAACTTTAATATAATGAAATTAATTAGTTTTATTTTGTTATCTATATTACTATTTTTTTCAACTGCGTATTCAAAAGATAGAAGCGAAATTGAAACTAAGAATAAAGTATTCCCAGAAGATTGGATTGAATTCGGTCAATTTAAAGAAATTAATAAAGCTCCCAAAGGTCTATTTGAAGATAAACACAAACAATTTACTCAAATGTCAAAGTACTCTCAAAAAAGAATAGGAACAATTTTTGTAACGCAAAAAAATTTAATGGACAAATACCCTGAAAATTTAATGAAGGGCATGGCATATTTTGAATTTTTTTATATGCAACAATTAAAAGAAAATAAAAAAGATATAGACAAATACATAAAAAATTATCCTAATGTAAAAAATCATGTAAGAAAATCTGTTCAAAAAATTTACGGCCTTAACAAAGCTAGAAAATCAATGCGGGAGGCATTAGGTTTTAGTCTTGAGGATGATTTACAAGAAGTCTTGCTTACTTACGTTACTTTATCTAAGTTATTTGAAAAAGGAGAAAAAATTACCCTTAAACTAGATAGTGATAAAAAAAAGGTTTATAAAAGTCACAAAAAACTTACTGAACATATTTCAAAAATAAAATCCTTAGTTGAAGAAAAAGATCAACAAAGAATTAGTGAAAAAAAATTTATTAAAGAATTTAAAAAACTTAGTAAAAAATCAAAATCAGAATTAAACAAATTAAACAATATTGAAAATTATAAAATTTTCAGTTCACTTCTAGATGAAATAGAAACTATTTCACTTGAAAATACAAAACTTTTACTTAGCTCCTATAAATTTTCTGATTATTTGCTTTCAGAAATTAAGACAAAAGAAGTTTCAAATATATATAAAGTAGATCTTAGTAATGCTGATTTTTCAGACTTTAAAGAAAAAGAGTTAATTGTTTTGGCTGAAGCATCAAAATCTTCTAAAAAAAATAAAATAATTAAAAATAATGATATTCAAAAAGATATATTTTATTTGGAAAATAATAATTTTAAAATTAATGAATTTATAAATCAATTTAGTTCAAATTCATTAGAGCTGTCGGGGTTAAATCTTAAACTTGATGATTTAGATAAAATGAATTTGTGGGCTCGAAATGATTGGGCTAACGCATGGCGAAATCCAATTCCCACAAAAATTGAGGATAAATCAAGTGGTATAATGATTGATTTATCTGAAGAAGATATTGAATCTTTAAAGGCACAACTTGCTATGCAACATTTTAAAGAATTATTTGATATTGAGTTTGCTAAAAATTTTGAAAATAATTTTCAGGAAGTTGTAGCTAATATAGATCAAAATTCTTTTAAGTTTTCTTATGGGCTTGATGATTATGCTAAATATTTAGGAACAGTTTTTAATATGGATATCAGAAATTACGCAGATCTTACAGATCTAGCAAACGCAACTCATAATGCAAATTGGTCTGTAGAAGAATATGCATCAGCCTATCAAGTTAATGTAGATTTTATAAATGCTTTAGCATCAGGTGTTAGTTCTTTTGATGCTGCTCAAGTGGCGCAAAATCTTGGTGCCAGTTTACAAGATGTTGCTGACACTATTGCTGCAGCCTCAGCTGCTGGAGTGTCTGTAGATTTAGAATCTGCTGCTCAGGGATTAGGTTACGATAGTTTTGCATCTGCTGTTGAAGCATACAATCAACAGCATGGAACAAATTATACAACTGAGCAAGCAAAAGAAGCATTGGGACAATAATTAAACAATGAAGAAAAATATAATTTTTTTTTTAATCTTTTTCGCTACTACTTTAGTTGCTGATGAAAGAACAATTAAATTAGATCGTCTTTTTAATGATTTAAAAATTAACAACTCATCAATAAGTTATGAAGTAGAACAAAAAATATGGAAAATGTGGAGCACACATCCTCATGATAATAAATTAACAAATATGTTAGCTGATGGATCTGATTTAGTAAATAATCAAAAACTTAATCAAGCTATTGATATTTTTAGTAGGGTAATTGAATTAGATCCTAATTGGGCAGAGGCTTGGAATAAACGTGCAACTGTTTTCTATCTTATTGGTGAATACGAGAAATCACAAAATGATATAGATAAAGTTTTAGATTTAGAAAAACGACATTTTGGAGCACTGGCCGGACAAGGCTTAGTAAATATAAAGCTTAAAAATTATGAAAAAGCTATTAAAAGTTATGAAGAAGCTATGAAAATATATCCTAGTATGAATTCTGGAAAAATAATGATAAAACGTATAAAAGAAATAATTAAGGAACAGTCTACATAAATGTTAAGTTATTTAATACCATTCATTATTTTAATTCTTGTTGTTGTATTTATTCATGAATATGGACATTATTATTTTGCTAAAAAATATGGTGTTGGTGTAACAGATTTTTCAATTGGTTTCGGTCAAGAAATTTTTGGTTGGAATGATAAATCTGGCACAAGATGGAAAATATGCTGGATACCATTAGGTGGATATGTAAAATTTTTTGGCGATCGAAATGTTTTTTCTCAAGCTGATCAAGAAAAATTAATTGAAAAATATAATGAAGAGGAAAGAGAAAAATTGTTTGTTCTTAAACCTTTATACCAAAGAGTTTTAATTGTTTTTGGTGGTCCATTAGCAAATTTTATTTTAGCATTGGTGATTTTCTTTTCAATTTATACTTTTATTGGAAAGGATTTTACACCAGCGGTAATTAATGAAGTACAAAAAGATAGTCCTGCGATGGTTGGTGGATTAAAACAAAATGATATCATTTTAGAAATTGATGGAAATAAAGTTAAAAGCATTATGGATGTTTCAAAATATATCACCATGTCAACTGATGAAGTTATAGATTTTAAAGTAAAACGATCTTATGACGAATTAATTTTAAATATAAAACCAAATTTAGTCCCTGGTGAAGATAATCTAGGAAATAAAATTAATAAAAGAATGGTTGGTATTAAATTAGGAGCTTATAATAATGAAATAAATCATGTTAAACTTGGACCAGCTCAGGCAATTTATCATGCGGCCAATGAAGTATATTACGTAAGCATCTCCTCATTGAAATATATAGGTGGTATGATCCTTGGTAAGGCAGATACTTCCCAATTGGGTGGACCTATTAGAATTGCAAAAATATCTGGTCAAGTTGCTGAATTTGGTGTTTTAGCCTTCATCAGCATGATGGCCTATATTTCTATAAGCCTTGGTTTAATTAATTTGTTTCCAATACCGATGCTTGATGGAGGACACTTGATGTTTTATGCATTTGAAAAAATTTTAGGACGTCCTTTATCCCAAAAAACTCAGGAGGGTTTTTTTCGAATCGGTATGTTTTTATTGCTATCTTTGATGTTTTTCACAACGTTTAATGACCTTAAAGATCTTGGTTTATTTAGATAATTTTTTATAAAAAAATTAAAAAAACTCAATAAAATCAACAATTATTTAACTTTCTACAACATATTGTGTATAACTTTTTTTTAGACACTAAAAAAAGTCTTGATTTATCAACACTTTTGATAAGAATGTAAATAACCTAATAAAACCGGAGCTAAAATGAATAAAAAACAACTAGTTGTCAAACTTTCAAGCGCTTTAAACTTAAGTAAAGCTGATGCTGAAAGAACTTTTGACACAATTACTAACACTATTTTAGATGCTTTGAAGGGTGATGATTCAGTAAAAATTGCTGGATTTGGTACTTATAAAGTAGCTAAAAGAAAAGCTAGAGTTGGAAGAAATCCTAGAACTGGTGAACAGATACAAATTGCTGCATCACAAAAGGTTAAATTTTTACCAGCTAAAGCTTTAAAAGAAGTATTCAATAGATAATCATTTCTTAACAGCCTTAATGCATAAAACCATTAAGGCTGTTTCTATATGCAAATTCTGCATACCCAATTTTCACAATAAGCGTTAGTTATTTGATTTTATAAAAATATAACCACCCTGTTTAACAGGGAGGTCTTATGACTAAATTTATAAAAAAGATAAGTGCGCCACTTATTAGTTTAATTTTTTTATTAAACATGAGTAGTGCAGGTATGGCAGAGACAACCGTTTCTGCTGAAGTTGGTTTTATTTTTAATACATTATTATTTCTAATTTGTGGTTTCTTAGTAATGTTTATGGCAGCTGGATTCGCAATGTTAGAATCAGGTATGGTTACATCAAAAAGTGTATCCGTTATTTGTGCAAAAAATATAGGTTTATTTTCAATTGCTGGAATAATGTTTTGGATGGTAGGTTATAACTTAGCCTATGGAATTCCAGAAGGTGGCTATATAGGAAAATTTGTTCCATGGTCAGATGCAAGTGCAGTAGACACTGGTTATTCTGATGGATCAGATTGGTATTTCCAAATGGTATTCTGTGCAACAACAGTTTCGATTGTATCTGGTGCAATGGCAGAAAGAATAAAATTATGGCCATTCTTTTTATTTGCAGCAATTCTTTCAGGAATTATTTACCCAATCGTTATGGGTTGGCAGTGGGGTGGAGGCTGGTTAGCAGAATTAGGTTTTTCTGATTTTGCTGGATCAACTCTTGTACACTCTACTGGAGGCGCAGCTGCTTTAGCTGGTGCAATAATTATAGGTCCTAGACTTGGGAGATTTACAAAGTCTGGTTCTCCAGCACCGCTTAAACCTTTTGCTGCTTCATCAATCCCATTAGTTACACTTGGGGTATTTGTTTTATGGTTAGGTTGGTTTGGTTTCAATGGTGGTTCACAACTAGCAATGGGAACTGCTGATGATGCAATTGCAGTATCAACAATCTTTATTAATACATTTTTAGCTGGTGCTGGTGGTGTACTGGGTGCAGCTGTTATCACAAGATTACATTTTGGTAAAACAGATGTAATTCAAATGTTAAACGGATGTATTGGTGGATTAGTTGCAGTTACAGCTGAACCGTTAGCTCCATCACCTTTAGCGGCAATTTTAATTGGTGCTGTCGGTGGTTTAATTGTTGTTTATGGTACAAAACTATTATTCTCATTACAGATTGATGATGTAGTAGGTGCAGTACCTGCTCACTTATTTGCTGGTATTTGGGGTACATTAATAGTGCCTGCAACAAATGCTGACGCATCTTTTAGTACACAATTAATTGGAGTTTTAGCAGTTAATGCGTTTGTTTTCATAGTAGCTTATATTGTGTTTAGTTTTATGAAAGCAACTGTAGGCTTAAGATTAAGTAAAGAAGGTGAATCTAAAGGTACAGACGTTACAGAAACAGGCGTTATTGCTTATGCGATACGTGACTAATTGTTAACAATAAAGGGGTCCTTCGCTCTCTGTATCTCCGCGATTACTCATCGAAGGGTCCCTTAAAATTATTTCTCTACGTTAGTTAAAACAAAAAAAGCCCTCTCCCTCAGGGGGCTTTTTTATTTATTCTCATCCCAAATTTTTTTGTAATCAATAAATGGTGAAAGACCATAGCTTGAATTTATATTAGTTAAATGAAGAGATAAACTCTTGAGTGGGGATATACATATTTCGTTTTTATATATTTCATTGATATATCTTTCAAAAGGATCGTTACGATCAAGACATGTTTTTCGGAAATTCTCCCAATATTTATTTAATAAATCTTTGCTAGTCAAAAATGTGCAAAGAGTTTTATCAACCGTTCGCCAATGTCTTTTATTTCCAATGAGAATGTTGGTTTTTTCATTATTCATATAAAGATATGGGTAATCAGATGGGCACATGAAAATATCTTTTTTTAATTGAGAAGTTATTCTTTCATAAGAGGCTATCATCTCTTCTAGCATTGGCTCAAAATGTAAATAATCGTCTTCTACAAAAAATATTAAATCTTCACTTTGATCTTTTGCTATTTCAAAACTACTCATTAAACTGGCTAAATTAGAAAAAGTTTCTTTTGATTTTTGTTCTTTTATAACAGTTTTGTAATTATCATGATTAAGTGAAACTATTTCTATATTTTTATTTTCAATTAATTCTTTTATTCTAGCCAGGTTTTCATCTTTAGAATTATCATCAATTATTAAACTTTTTATTTTAATTTTAGGATATTTAGTTTGACAAAAATTTATTGAATTAATTAAAGATTTAATTGAACGATATGAATATTCTATTTTAGGTTGCTCAAATAATCTTTTTTTATTTTGATCCCAAATTTCTACCTCTGTATTCATTCTAATTACAATTAAGATTGATTTTACTTTTCTTGAAATTTTAACTTCCCCTAAGGGTAAAATTATTGATTTTTCATTAATTGTTGAAAGGTCTTCATTCAATTCTCGATCTAGTGTTGGTGAAGAAAATTGATTTTGATCAACTATTTCAAAACCTAATAATTTTGCTAATCTAATGAAAAGTTTTTTCATATAATTTTTAATTTATGATATAGATATTTACAATATAATGGCAATTAAATCATCTCAAACTCTAGTATCGGAAGCACTAAATGAAATTAAAACTATATCAACTGATGACGCTTACAAAATGTTCAGTGATAATCAGTGTAATTTAATTGATATTAGAGATATTAGAGAACTACAAAAAGAAGGACAAGTTGAGGGAGCAAACCACATACCAAGAGGAATGTTGGAGTTTTGGTTAGATCCTGAAAGTGTTTATTTTAAAGAAGGTAAACTTGATTTAGATAAGGAAATGGTTTTATTTTGTGCTGGTGGTTTAAGATCAGCTTTAGCTGCTAAATCATTAAAAGATATGGGGTTTAAAAAAGTTTCTCACATAGATGGTGGTTTTGGTGCTATCAAACTAAGTAAATTCAAAATTCTCTAAGAGTTATACTCATCTAAAGCATAATCCAATCGATCTTGACCCCAAAAAATTTTATTATTTACTACAAATGTTGGTGCGCCGAATATATCTTTTTCAAAAGCATCATTTGTTAATTTTTTTAATTCATCTTTAATCTTTTGATTTTCAATATCTTTAAAAAAATTTTTTTTATCAATTGAGCATTCATTCAATATATTTTCTATATTTACACTATTTGATAAATCAATATTTTTTTTCCAATAAGAATCAAAACATAAATCAAAAAATTTTTCTTTTAACTCATTATTTATGCTCAAATACCCTCTCATTATCTGTAAAGAATTCACTGGAAATTTATCGTTCCACTTAAATTCAATATTATTTTTTTTTGCAACTAATTCACAATCATTTTTCATATTTTTCATTTTATGTTTGTTGAATGCTGGAGCAGTAATACCACCAAGTTTATGAAGCCCACCTAAAAGAATTGGTTTAAAGATAATATTAATTTTATTTTTGTAATCTAAAAATTTTAATTTTTCATACGCTAGATAAGAATATGGACTAATAAAATCAAAATAGAATTCGACTGATTTAGTCATATAAGTTTATGTTTTTGGCATAAAAAATTCTGATCAGCCAATAAAAAAACAAACCAATTGGACCAATCAAGTAGGTAATAACAAGTGGTATTATCACTAAAATTTTATTTATTGAGAGTTTTTGTGAGTCTCTGACTATCCAACCTCCAGTGAATAAATTGATTGATATAAAGTGTATCCAAAACATCATGAGATATGATTTATCTGTAAAAAGATCAGATAAATGATCAATACTTAAATAAAGACTGAAGTTATTATCAAAATCATATGAGTTTAAATAAGATTTATATAAAATAAAAATGTAGGCACCGCTTAAAATTAAAATTGGAAATATTGATGTTACAAAATATCTTGAAAGATTTGAATTTGGAAAAAAAATTAGTATTAACCAAAATGGTAAAACACCTAAATTCACCCAATAGTAGAGCATTTCTATTGTGAAATAATTATAAATTTCTTCGATCATTTAAAAATGTATTATATTAAATCTAGTCATGATTCCTATAAGAAATAAAAAAAAAACTTTGGAGGTAACAGTTGAGGAAATGAGAAATTTTGCATTTACTTACGTAGAAAAATATGCGCCTTCAAAACAACAGCTTAAAACTTACTTATTAAAAAAATATCTTAAAGCATCGGTTCCTAATGTTAAAAAACAAGATATTACCAATTTAATTGATATCGTTCTGTCAGATTTAGAAAAAAATAGATTTATTAATGATAAATTTTACTCTGAAAGTAAGGCCAAAAGTATGATTCAAAGAGGTAGTTCAATAAATAAAATTCGAAGCTATTTAATTGGTAAAGGAATAAATGATAAATTTATAACTGATACTGTAAACAATATTCGAGATCAAAATTCTGACCAAGACTTTTTTTCTGCTATAAAAATTTGTAAAAAAAAAAGGATTGGTCCAGCTCGAACTGAAGATAATAGACCTTTATTTTATAAAAAGGATATTTCTTTATTAGCAAGAAATGGATTTGATTTTGAAACTTCAAAAAAAGTTATGGATATCAAAAAAGATGATTTTCTTAAAATTGTCAAGTTACTTTGATTTTTTATCCTTTTCTTTTTCTACTAAATAATTAATTTTATTTCTTATATAATTTTTAACCATTACAAATACAATTAATCCAAAAATAGAGACTGAAACAATAATTATTAATATAATTCTTAATTGTTCATCCATTATAAAATACTCTTACTTTTTAAAATTAAACTTGGATTTTTAAAATCTTTCTTACCATAAAAAATCTCATTGCCTTCAAAATCAGTCACATTTCCTCCTGAATGTTTTAGTATTGCATGCCCTGCAGCTATATCCCATTCATACGCTCTTGGCTCAGCTACATATCCGTCAAATTCTCCAGAAGCAATTACACAAAATTTCAATGAACTTTTCATTCTTACGTACTCTTTAACATCTAATTCTTTATGGATTTTTTGGATTTCAGGTTTGATATTATTTGAATATGAAACAAATTTAATCTTATTCTTATCGAAATTATTTGATCTATATAATTCAATTGGCTTTCCATCAATTAACTCAAATGCAAAAGTATTTCCATAGGAATAAAACATTCTTTTTTTTGCTGGAGCATAAATTAAACCAGCAGCAGGCTTTTTATTTATTATAAGCCCAGCATTAATCGTAAATTCATCAAGATTATTTATGTAATCGTAGGTACCATCAATTGGGTCAATTAACCAAAAATTATTTAAATCTTTAATTGATTTATTTTCTGATGTTTCTTCAGATACAATTGGAATAAGAGGTGTTAATTCCTTAATTTTTTTTGAAAGAATTTTGTTAACTTCTATATCACCATTGCTTACAGGTGTATTGTCAGATTTAATTTCTTTTGTAAGACCACGATTTCTTAAGTCTAATGAAACTTTTCCAGCGTGCAAAAAAGTATCAATCAAATTTTCAACAATTGTTTGAATATCAATTTTGGTCATTTATTTTTTTAAGTTCAATATTTTCTGCATTAATTACTTTTTTTCCTACATTTTCAAAATTCACTGTAATCTTTTGTTTAATTATGGATTGAACTTGTCCTATTCCCCAATCTTTTTTGTCTGGATTATAAACTTTGTCACCTGGTTCAAAATCAAAAATCATTTAACTTAACTTATATTAGAAATAAGTATAAATACCATCAAATGAATAAGGAATTAAATTCTATTGGACTAAACAAAAAGCCTTCAGATACAACTGTTGTTGTAGCAATGTCAGGAGGTGTTGACTCATCGACAGTTGCTGGAATGATGAAAAAAGAAGGTTATAAAGTGATAGGTGTTACTTTGAAGCTTTATGATGATGGGAAAGAGGTTGCTGCTTCAAAACAATGTTGCTCTGGTCAAGATATAATGGATGCAAAACGTGTAGCTCAAAAATTAGATATTGATCATAAAATTTTATATTACCAAAATAAATTTAAACAAGGAGTTATCGATAATTTTGTTGAAAGTTATTTAAAAGGAGAGACACCAATTCCTTGTGTGCAATGTAATCAAACTGTTAAGTTTAAAGATTTATTTGAAGTTTCCAAAGATTTAAAAGCTGATGCAATGATAACAGGTCATTATGTTAAAAGTATCACATCAGGTAATCAAACTAGCATGTATAGAGCTGTTGATGAAAATAGAGATCAAAGTTATTTCTTATTTAACACAACTAAAGATCAACTGAATTATTTAAGGTTTCCTCTTGGAGGAATGTTAAAAAATGAAACTAGAGAAATTGCAAAAAATTTAGATTTAAATGTTGCGGATAAACCAGATAGCCAAGATATTTGTTTTGTACCAAATGGTGATTATGCGTCTGTAATTCGAAAGTTTAAACCAGAGTCTTTACAAAAAGGAAATATAAAGAATCTAGATGGAAAAGTAATTGGTGTTCATGATGGAATAATCAATTTTACAATTGGTCAGCGAAAAGGAATTAAAGTTTCAGACAATGAACCTCTGTATGTTCTTAAAATTAATTCTAAAAAAAATGAAATAATTGTAGGACCTAGAGAAAAATTAGGAAAAAAGTCTATTTCATTAGTTGATTTAAATTTACTCGTAGACAAGTCAGTTTTTGATAATGAGATTTATGTAAAAGTAAGATCAACTGGAAAACTTTTGAGTGCTAAAATTGATTTACAAGATTCTAAAAGTGCTAATGTAAATTTAAAAGTCTCGGAGGATGGTATTTCGCCTGGACAGGCTTGTGTTTTTTATAAAAAAGATGATTTAGGTTATAAGGTTTTGGGTGGTGGTTGGATTAAGAATTAGTTTTTTTCCACATTAAATGAGTTAATAAATAAAAAAAGATTACTCCTAAAAATACATTCCATTCTAAAGCATGTTTTAAAAATTTGAAATTATCAAATGGAAGAAAAGGTAATGCAATTATTGAAACTATAATTAGAGCAGTTATCAAAATTCTTTTAATTTTTAGATATGTAATATTTATAAACTCTTTTAAATTATTTTTGATTTCATAAAAAAATTTAATCAAATATGCTTGTGCTATTAATTCAAAAATAATGAATGATAACATCACAACTCTTCTAAATAATTTGTAAATATCATACTCAAACTTAACTCCTAAAAATAAAGCATGAACTGATAATAGAACAGCAGAACCAACACCAAAAAAAACTATTTTTTTTGTATTTTTGTAATCTTTGTGGAAATAATTTATGATATTTTTTGTATTTAACCAATAACGAATTAAAAGATAAGAGGTAATAAACATGGCAGGTTTGAATAGTAAATACATTGGAAAATTTCTGACAGTCCTACTAATAGAAACACCTCCATCTAAATATGGAAAAGTAGGATCAATAGGAACACCAGGAACTAATATTTGGTGAAAGTTAGTGATTATTAAGAGACAAATGTTTACAGATAAAAAAGGGATTATGAAGATCCAAACAGAAATAGACCGTACTTTTTGTATGCTGGTCATATAAGTAGAGTTTATTTCTTCTTATTTTTCTTTCTTGCTCTTCTTTTTTTAGAGCCCATTTTCCTTCGGCCTCTATGTTTTTTTGGATAACCCATTATTTCCTTTAGTTATAATTTAATTGAAATTATGGTCTGGATATAGCATTGTCTTTTGAAGTTATCAATTTTTTTATGAGTAAATCCTTTAAGACTTTTTTAAAGCATACAGCTAAAGATTTTCATAATCAGTCTGTGAATCCACCAGTGGTTAGAGCTTCCACAATTATATTTAAATCAATGCAACATATTAGGAAGACACAAGCTAAAGCACAAAAAAATCCAACCGGTGGTCATTATGATTACGGAAGACAAGGAACATCAACAACACATATTCTTCAAAAAATTCTTACCAAACTAGAAGAAAGTTATCATGTATTTACAACTCCGACAGGTTTTGGCTCTGTTTTTCTAGCTATATTTAGTGTGGTAAGACCTGGAGATGAAATAATAGCTGCTGATCCTGTTTATAGCCCGACAAGATTATTGACAGAGGATTATCTTAATGAATTTGGAATCAAAACTATTTTTTATAATCCCAGTGATCTTAAAACTTTAGAAAAAAGTATTTCAAAAAAAACAAAACTTATTTTTGTTGAAAATCCAGGAAGTAATACCTTTGATTTCCAAGATCTTGGAAAAATAATTTCAATTGCAAAAAAAAACAAAATTTATACAGCTATTGATAATACCTGGGGAACGCCATATTACCTAAAACCTATAAAACTTGGTTTTGATATGGCAATTGTCTCTGCAACAAAATATTATTCTGGACATTCTGATGTTATGGGTGGAAGTTTAGCGGTAAATAAAAAAATTTTTCCAAAAGTGAAAGCTGCAGAGAGAATTACAGGATTGAGATTAGGTCCTGATGATGCCTATTTAATAACAAGGGGATTGAGAACTTTAGATGTTAGATTAGATAGACATAGAGAAAATGCAAAAAAAGTTGCATCTTTTTTATCAAAAAATAAGAAGTTTAAATTACTTTACCCATATAAAAAAGATTCACACAATTTTAGAATGTGGAAAAAATATTATTCAGGTGCCTCAGGATTGATGGGATTAAAAATAAAAGCAAAAAATATTAATTCAGTCAGAAAATTTGTAAACTCACTTAAACTTTTTGGCTATGGATACAGTTGGGGTGGGTTTGAAAGTTTAGCTTTACATCAAGAGTTTAGAGAAACAGGAAAAAGAAAATACATGAGTTTAGCTAAAGACGAACATCTTGTTAGATTACATATTGGTCTTGAGGAT
The DNA here is from genome assembly GCA_902555945.1 of uncultured Pelagibacteraceae bacterium. Lineage (GTDB taxonomy): Bacteria > Pseudomonadota > Alphaproteobacteria > Pelagibacterales > Pelagibacteraceae > Pelagibacter. Next base: position 89,656 of record CACDUS010000004.1, read on the forward strand.
CCTAATGACTTAATTGCAGATATTAAGCAAGCATTAAGACATTTAAAATGATATCAGAAAATTTTTTTAAATCAAAAACAGCAATAGTAACTTTATTTGCTGCATGTTTTGTTGTGCTCATTTCTCTTGGTGTAAGACAAGTTTTTGGTTTATTTTTTATTGATTTTAATCAAAGTCTAAATATCAGTAATACTGCATTTGGATTTGCTATTGGAGTACAAATGTTAATGTGGGGTTTAACTGGTCCAATTTTTGGAGCAGTAGCTGATCGTTATGGAGGTCATATTGCTATAATATCTGCCTTTATATTTTATTCTTTAGGAATATATTTTTTATACACTGGTCCAAATACTGGAATATTTTTTCAAATACACATGGGTTTATTAATTGGTATTGGCTTGGGAGGTACTGCCATAAGTATCCCTATGTCAGTTGTTGGGAAACATTTTCCATTATCAACAAGAACAATCGCAATGAGTATTGTCACAGCTGTTGGATCTTTTGGTTATTTTTTGTCACCTATTTTTACTAATTATTCTTTAAGAGAATTTGGGTGGAATTATACTTTATTTGTCTTTTTCTTATTCTTATTAACAGGATTGATAGCTGCATATTTTGTGAGATCTCCATCTGAAGCCGAGAGTGTAGAAAAAATATCAGACCAAACATTTAAAGAGGCCCTCTATGAAGCATTTAAAACAAAAAGTTATATTTTACTTGTATCAGGTTTTTTTGTGTGCGGATTTCATATTACTTTGGTTGGAACGCATGTACCAAAATATGTTATAGATAGAGGTTTAGAGGATTGGACTGCAGCAGCTATTTTGTCTTTAATAGGTCTATTTAATATTTTTGGTTCATTATTAAGTGGCTATCTTTCAGCTAAGATAAGTAAAAAAATTATTCTTAGCGGAATTTATTTTTTGAGAGGTATCTCTATTATTCTTTTTATATTCACACCAGCAAGTAACTTTAGCGCTTTTTTATTTGGAGCTAGTTTTGGTTTTCTATGGCTTTCGACAGTTCCAGCAACAAGTGGAATTGTGGCTCATTTGTTTGGTACAAAATATTTGGGTCTTCTATATGGAATAGTATTTTTAAGTCACCAAATAGGATCTTTTTTTGGTGCATATTTAGGAGGTTTGTTTCACGACCTTTATGGTTCATATGATTATGCGTGGTATTTAGCAATTGCTTTATCTGTATTCGCAGCAATAATACACCTACCAATTAAAGAAGAACCAGTTTTGAGATTAAAAACAGAATAAATTGAACACACAAAAACAATTAGCAGACATCCATCATTCAGGGAAGCCTTATATTATTTACAAGTCTGGAAAAGGTTTTGATTTATACACAAACTTTTCAAAAAAGATTATTCTTAATAATAAAAATGTTGAAAGTTTTTTAAACAAAAAATACAAAAACAAGAAAAAAGAAACTGATTTATTTATTGGTTTTTTTGGTTACGAGCTTTTAAACAATTTAATAAATATAAAATTACCAAATCAAAAAAACATTAATTTTCCAAAAGGAATTTTTTACAAACCAGAAAAAAAAATAAAAATAACCAATAAACTTAAGTACAAAAGTGAGGATAAATTTAAAGGAAGTAAGTTTAAGATAAATATCAATAAAAATTCTTATGTTAAAATTTTTAACAAATTTAAAAAAAAGATAAAAAGAGGTGAAACCTATCAAATAAAGATTTGTAACAAGTATAAAACAAAATCAAAAATTAATCCTTTAGATTTTTTTTCTAGATTATCAGAAACAAATTTAGCTCCAGAGTCTTTTATGATTAGAGACAAGAATTATTCAATAGTTAGCTGTTCTCCAGAAAATTTAATTACCAAAAAAGGTTATAATATATCTACAAAACCAATAGCAGGAACAGTCAAAAAAACAAAAACTTTAAATAAGGTAAAAGCCCTAGATTATTTCAAAAAAAATCTAAAAGAGACAAAAGAACATAATATGATAGTTGATATGGAGAGAAATGATTTATCTAGAATTTGTAAAGTCGGTTCCGTTAAGCTGCATAAACAAAAAATTGTAGAGGAATATAAAGATCTCTTTCATTATGTAAGTCTCATAAAAGGAAAATTAAAAAAAGATATAAAAAACTTAGATATAATTAAAGCTATGATGCCAGGTGGCTCAGTGATTGGTTGTCCAAAGATAAACACACTAAATCTTTTAAACAATCAAGAAAAAGAAAATAGAAATATTTACACAGGCAGTTTTGGTTATATTAAATTTAATGGAGATATGAGATTTAACATTATTATTAGATCAATTTTAAATTTTCAAAATGTTTCTGAAATATCTGTTGCGTCAGGTGTAGTTGTAGACAGCAATGCAAAGCATGAATTTAATGAAAATTACATAAAAGCAAAAGCATTAATTGACTTATTTAAATGATTTACGTTATAGATCACAACGACTCCTTTACTCACAATGTGGTTCACCAATTTTCATTATTTGATAAAGTTCATTGTGATAATTACAATCAATTAAATATAAAAAAACTTGAAGAGGCTTCTGTAATAGTTTTTTCTCCAGGTCCCGGGAACCCTAAAAATTATCCATTAACATCAAAAATTTACAAACAGTATAAAGGAAAAAAAAAAATTATTGGTATTTGCTTGGGATTTCAACAAATATTATTTTGTGAGGGAGCAAAAATTATTGAACAAAAAAAAATTTATCATGGATTTCAATCAAATATAAAAGTTATTAGTAATCAATCTTTATTCACAAAAGGAAAAATATATAAAGTAGGTCGATATCACTCCCTTAAATTAAAAGAGCCTTTTAAAATAAATAATTTTGAGATAACTATGAGATGTTTAGAATCAAAAGTAGCAATGTCTTTTGAAAATAATAAAGATAAAATTTATGGATTTCAATTTCACCCAGAATCTTTTTTAACAATCAATGGCAACTTACTTATTAAAAAAATCTTATCAGCTTAGAGACTTAAGAGAAACTAAATTTAAAGATCTCTGGGGAGATCATGGTGTTTTTACCACAATGTGGATTTTTGGAAGGCCATCAAAAATTCTATTTTTTGATAACCATATTAGAAATTTAATTAAATCACTCAAAATTTATAAGATAAAACGAAAGACTCTTAAAAAAGATATTCTTAAATTGATAAATAAGAATTTAAAAAAAGATATAAAGTATAATCATTTATTAAGAGTAGCTTTAAATAAAAAAATTATTTCAATATCTTTAAGAAAAAGAATTAAGCCTAAATTAAATTTTGATTTGAAATTAGTAAATTTAAAAAGAGAGAAACCTCAATACAAAAATTTAAAATATAAGAAAATTTTATCTTATTTATCTAAAATGGATAATTCTAGATCTGATATTGGTCTAGTTTCAAATAAAAAAATTTTAGAAACTGGAACTTCAAATTTGCTTTTCGTAAAAGATAAAAAATTTTTTACACCTAAAAAAGATTATTATCAGGGTAATACATTCAAATATTTTAAAACAAAAATAAAAAGAATAACTAAAAAAGATATTTTTATAAATGAACTGAATCACTATGATGAAATTATATTAATCGGATCTGGAAAAGGAGTTGCTTCAGTAAAAACAATTAAAGACATTAATTGGAGAAGAAAAAATCTTAACAAATTCAATATTCTTACAAAATATTATAATTCAGCCATTAAAAATAGCAATTTATATAAATTCTAATCAATGAGAGACCCAAATAATCCATGCTTATTTTGTAATGTCAGTGAAAGTGGTTGTGCTCATGAAAATGACTTGGCTTATGCTAGTTATGATAGCTATCCAGTATCAGACTATCATTGTCTTATAATTCCTAAAAGACACATTAAAGATTATTTTGATTTATCAAAAGATGAGCTAATGGCTTGTGATAAATTAATTAAAATTGTAAAGGATGAAATTTTGGCAAAAGATCAATCAGTTAAAGGATTTAATCTTGGCACAAATATTGGAAAAGTTTCTGGACAATCTATTTTACACTGTCATTTCCATTTGATTCCAAGAAGAGAAGGTGATGTAGAGAATCCTCAAGGAGGAGTTAGGTCAGTAATACCAAATAAACAACACTATGAGAGAAAGAAATAGCCTGTTATTAAAGACAAATTGACCAGAGTTTGAGGTTGAACTATTAATCCAACTATATATAAAACAACAAAATTAATTCAAAAAAATAACAAATGGCGGAAATGTTAGGTAATAATCCTTTTTCTTTATTAGCAGAAACAGTTTCACCACTTGCTATGCAATATTTTATCATTGCAATGGTATTATTGATAGCAGTTGGAACAATCGTTCAAATGATTCATCATAAAAATTTAACTTATTTTTTTAATAACGCTAAAAAAGCAAAACTTTCAGCAACAAAAGAATTAGGAATAGGTGAAAAAACATCAATTATTGCTAAAACGACTGTTGTTGATATTGGAACAACTTCTGAATTAGGTTTTGGTAAAAGAAGACTTGCACATGTTCTTGGTATGTATGGAACAATTTTATTTTGGATATCATCTGCCGTATTAGTATTTTGTTACACAGGTGTTGGTAAATCAAATTCAGAGACATGGTCAATGCTTTGGCATGTGGGAGCAATTTTAACTTGTCTAGGTGGGTATTGGTTCTGGTTTTTTTTAAGAGTTGATGTATCTGCTGAAGCTCACCCTTGGTATAGAATTATTAAAGCAGACTTATTTGTATTGGCATTACTTGCTTGCGCAACTTTTGGATTAGCATGGTCTTACACTCAGTTTAATAATCAAATAGGTTTATCATATTTGTTTTTAACTTTATTTGTTGCTTCTAATCTAATTTTATTTGGTGGTGTATATTGGTCTAAGTTTGCACATATGTTTTATAAACCTGGAGCAGCAATACAGAAAAATTTAGCCGAAGCTGATGGTTCAAGAGATAATTTACCACCACCAGCTGATGCACCTGAGCAATTTGGCCTAGGTATAAAAAGAGAAGAGCCAAAGCACTATTAATATGTTAAACAAAAAAGGAGAAAAATAAAAATTATGTCAACTTTTGTATACATGACTAGATGTGATGGCTGTGGTCATTGCGTGGACATTTGTCCATCAGATATTATGCACATTGATGAAAATATAAGACGTGCAAAAAACATTGAACCAAATTTTTGTTGGGAATGTTATTCATGTGTTAAAGCTTGTCCTAATCATGCCATTGATGTTAGAGGTTACGCTGATTTTGCACCTATGGGTCATAGCGTAAGAGTTAGAAGAGAAGAAGAAAAAGGAACGATTTCTTGGAAAATAAAGTTTAGAAACGGGACAGAGAAAAACTTTGTTTCTCCAATAACAACAAAACCTTGGGGTAAATTTATTCCAAAACTTGCAGAAGGTGATACGCCTAATCAAGGAGAGATAAATTCTCAAAGATTGTACAGTGAGCCAGAAGGTTTAAACACCAATCAAGAGCTACCTTCAGTACCAAAAGACTCCTTTAAAAAAGGAGTTTATTATTAATGGCTAAACATAAAACACATTTTGAAGAATGCGATGTATTAGTTGTTGGTGGTGGAATGGCAGGAACTGGTGCTACCTTTGAAGCTAGGCACTGGGGAAGAGATTTAAAAATAGTTTGTGTTGAAAAAGCTAACATAGATAGAAGTGGGGCAGTTGCACAAGGTCTATATGCAATTAACTGTTACATGGGCATGCAATGGGATGAAAATCAACCTGAAGACCATGTCAGATATGCTCGAAATGATTTAATGGGAATGGTTAGAGAAGATTTAGGTTATGACATGGCTCGTCATGTTGACTCAACAGTTCATATGTTTGACGAATGGGGTCTTCCAATGATGAAAAATGAAAAAACTGGAAGATACTTAAGAGAAGGAAAATGGCAAATCATGATTCATGGTGAGAGTTACAAACCAATCGTTGCTGAAGCTGCAAAAAAATCAGCTGATAAGATTTACAACAGAATAATGGTGACACATTTATTAATGGATGAAGCTAAAGAAAATAGAATTGGTGGAGCTGTTGGTTTTAATATGAGAACAGGAGACTTCCATGTATTTAGAGCAAAAACAGTAATCGTTGCAGCAGGCGGAGCTTCTCACATCTTTAAACCAAGAGCAGTTGGAGAAGGAATGGGTAGAACTTGGTATGCACCATGGAGCAATGGTTCAGCATATGCATTACCGATTGCAGCTGGTGCTAAGATGACTCAGATGGAAAACAGAATTGTTTTATGTAGATTTAAAGATGGATATGGTCCAGTTGGTGCATATTTTTTGCATTTAAAAACATACACTCAAAATGCTAATGGTGAGAATTATGAAAAGAAATGGTATGATCAAACAAAAGAATTAGTTGGTGAGTATATTGATCATCATCCAACACCAACTTGTTTAAGAAATCACGCGTTTATTCAAGAAGTAGCTGCAGGTGGTGGACCAATTCACATGGTAACAAAAGAAGCTTTCCAAGATCCACATTTAGAAACAGTGGGTTGGGAAAACTTTTTAGGAATGACAGTTGGGCAAGCGGTAGTTTGGGCTTCACAAAATATTGATCCAAAATATACTAATCCTGAGTTGACTACATCAGAACCTTATGTGATGGGTTCACATGCAACATGCTCTGGAGCCTGGGTAAGTGGTCCAGAGGATTTGTCTCCACCAGAATATTTTTGGGGATATAATAGAATGTTAACAATTGATGGACTTTTTGGTGCAGGTGATACTGTAGGTGGTAGTGCTCATAAATTTTCATCAGGTTCATTCACTGAAGGTAGATTGGCAGCAAAAGCAGCTGTAAAATATATTCAAGATCAAAAAGCAGACGGAATAAATGTTTCAGATAAACAGTGTGATGATTTCAAAAAAGCTGTTTATAAACCACTAGAAACTTATACTGTAGCTCAAAATGAAATTACAGGTGGAACGGTTTCACCTAGTTATATTTCTCCAATCCAAGGCCTTCAAAGACTTCAAAAAATTATGGATGAATATGTAGGTGGTATTACCTCAAATTATATGACTAACGGCAATATGTTAAAAAGAGCACTTGAATTGCTTGATTGGCTTCAAGAAGATTTAGAAAATGTAGGTGCTGAAGACTACCATCAATTGATGAGAGCATGGGAATTAAAACATAGAACATTAACTTCTCAATGTGTAACTGAGCATACTTTATTTAGAGAAGAAACACGTTGGCCTGGATATTACTATAGAGGCGACCACATGAAACTCGATGATGATAATTGGCACTGTTTAACGGTTTCTAGACGAGACCCTAAAACTGGTAAATTTACTATGGAAAAAGTACCGGTTTATCATATCGTAGACGAAAAAGAGAAGAAGAAGGCCTCATAAATAATTTAAACTAATTTTATGGATCTTTTGGCAAAATCAGACGAAGAGATTTTTGCGATTGCCAAACCTTTTTGGGCAAATTTAGTTAAAGCCTCAAATATGAAAGATTATGGAGGTTTTACCAGAGATTTTTCAACACAGATGTTGTTTGGAGCTAACGAAGTGGAGCTTGGTAAACAGTGGGCAAACAACAAAATTATTACTAATTTGAATGAGACCTATGAGCCTTTTGGCACTTTAAGGAGAGGTGAGCATATAACAGTTTTGATTAAACAAACCAATAAAGAGGTACCAGGAGAATTTTTAGGTAGACTGGTGCTAGGTGTAGAGGACGGTGAGATTAAGATCTTTGGAGCTACAATATATTAATTAAAGTTTGACAATTTTTTTACTGGGTGTATTGAGGAAATAGATGCACCTTTCAAATATAAAAATTCTTCATAAAATTTTAAATTATAAATCGACACTATTAAAAACAGGAATTTTTTCAGCTATTGCAGCTTGCTGGGGTGTCATTTTAGTAGGAACTTTTATAACTTTTAAATAAATAATAATATAAGTTTTTTATTATTAGATGGATTTTTTTTTACCTATAGCCCAAGTTTTTGTAAGTCCAATAGAAATACTTCTTTTAAGTGCGCTAGTTGGAGTTTTATCAGGATTGTTTGGGGTAGGAGGAGGATTTTTAATGACTCCATTTTTAATTTTTTTAGGCGTTCCACCAGCTTATGCAGTAGCAAATGAAGCTAATAATATTTTAGCAACCTCTGTATCAGGATCAACTACTCATTGGTTAAAAAATACTTTGGATTATAAAATGGGTTTTATGATTGTAATAGGTGGTTCAATAGGAACTGCTTTAGGTATTTATACTTTTAGTTATTTCAAAGGAATTGGTAAAATAGACACCGTTATTTCTTTAGCTTACATGTATATACTTGCAATAATAGGTACATTAATGTTGGTCGAGAGCCTAGGTGAAATTGATAAAAAGAAAAAAAATGTAATTGAAAGAAAAAAATTACATGTTCATTATTGGATACATGGCCTTCCATTTAGAATGAGATTTCCAAAATCAAAGTTATACGAGAGTATTTTTACACCTATAATAATTGGATTAGTTGTTGGTTTTATTGCTGCAATAATGGGAATAGGTGGAGCTTTTATCTTGGTGCCTGCAATGATTTATATAATTAAAATGCCTACTAGATTGGTTCCTGGGACATCTTTATTTGTGACAATTTTTGTGAGTGTAATAGTTACATTTTTACATTCAATTAATTATGGTTCGATAGATTTAATGTTAGTTTTAATGCTTGTTGTTGGTTCGATTATTGGAGTTCAAATTGGTCAAAAACTTGGAGAACAAATCGACAGCTCTGGTCTAAAAGCATTGTTGGCAATTTTATTATTGATTGTTGGTATTGCCATAGCTTATGATACTTTTTTCGCAGAGGAGATTTTAAGTGTAACAACAAAAACACCAAGTAATGAATTAAATTTTTTCTCAAAATTTATTAAAGAGTTTTCTAAAGATATGCCATTCTTTTATGGATTGTTTTCAATTATGTTTGCAGTTATTTTAGGTATTTCTGCTGCTTTTATAAGAAGATTTTTGTCTAAGATGAGAAAAAAATATTTTGTTAAACCCGTAAAATAGTTTTAAGCACTTCTATAAAGTTTAGTCATAACAAATTCTCTATGACCTAAAGCTTCTGCACAAGTTAGTCTACCGTTTGCAACTTTTAAAGTTGTTTTGATAAGTTCATCACCAGCTTGTGACATATTCATTTCTCTTGAAAGAATTTTTGAAACGTCACAATCAATATGTTCGCCCATAGTTTTAACTGTTAATGGATTTGCTGTTAATTTGATTACAGGCTCTATTGGGTTTCCTACAATATTCCCTTGACCTGTTGGGAATAAATGAATATTAAATCCTGCTGCTGCTTGTAGAGTTACACACTCAGCTGCTGCTGATGATGTATCCATAAAATAAAGACCTTTTCCTTTTTTTGGTTCTTCAGCAGGTTCAAGAACATCTACAAATTTACAGTTTCCAATTTTTTGGAAATTTCCAAAAGCTTTTTCCTCAATAGTTGTTAAACCACCAGCAATATTTCCAGCAGTAGGTTGACTTTCTGATAAATCATCTGTTGCTTCTTTTAAAATAAAATCATTATAAGAACTCCATGTTTTCATGAATTTGTCTGATGCCTCTTTAGTTGCTCCTCTAGTTGCACAAACTTTTTCAGCACCAGTAAGTTCTGAAGTTTCACCAAAGCACAAATGAACTCCTAGAGGCTCAAGTTTATCCATTAAATTTCCAACTGTAGGATTTGCGGCTAAACCTGATGTGGTATCAGACTCTCCACATTTCACTGATATCCATAAATCACTAATTGGACATTCTTCTCTTTGTTTTTCGGATGCCCACATAACAAATTCTTGAGCTTTTTTTGAGGCTTTCATGACAGTTCCAATATCACCTGTTCTTTCAATGTGAAAGCCCTCAACTGGTTTTCCAGTTTTAGCTATTCCATCTACAATTCTTTTTGTCCATTTAGGTTCAATCCCAATCACTATAACAGCAGCAACATTTGGATTACTTCCTGTTCCTATCATAGTTCTAAAATGTAATTCAAGATCTGCACCAAATTGAAGTCTTCCATATGAGTGAGGTAGAGCAATAGTTCCTTTAATATTATTTGCTACAGCCTCTGCACAAGCATTTGAAATATCATCTACAGGAAGAATAATTACATGATTTCTTGTTCCAGCTCTTCCATTTTCTCTTTTAAAACCTAAAAAACTTTTTGGGATTTCCATATTACCACTTCTTCGTTTTTACATTATGAACATGTACATGCTCACCTTTTTTAATTGATTTAACTACTTTACCAATATCATGACCGTATTTCAAAATCGTGTCTCCCTCTTTAAGATCTGTCATTGCAATTTTATGACCTAATGGGATTTCATCTACCGATTGAATATTGACTGTACTGTCATTCTCCATTATCCAGCAAGAGCAATCTTGTTTTGGGGTGATTTTTTCAACAACAATAACGCCAACATTGTCTTTTTGGTCGTGAATAATAATGTCTGTAGCCATATATATAGTGTCGAAATGTTTATTTGAATTTCGTAAAAACTTATATATTAATCGCAAAAATTAACAATTAAATTTATAAAAATTCGTTCTAATTTAGAAAGGTTCTATTAATGACAAAAATGACGACAGAAGAAGCTTTTGTAAAAGTTTTACAAATGCATGGAATTGAACACTCTTTTGGAATTATAGGATCTGCGTTCATGCCTATATCTGATATTTTCCCTGATGCAGGAATTACTTTTTGGGATGTTGCTCATGAAACAAATGGTGGTTTAATTGCTGATGGTTACACAAGAGCTACAGGAAAAATGTCAATGGTTATTGCACAAAATGGACCTGGTATAACAGGTTTAGTAACACCAATTAAAACTGCTTATTGGAATCATACTCCACTACTATTAGTAACACCACAAGCTGCAAACAAAACAATGGGACAAGGTGGTTTTCAAGAAGTTGAACAGATGAATTTATTTAAAGATATGGTTTGTTACCAAGAAGAAGTTAGAGACCCTTCAAGAATGGCAGAAGTATTAAATAGAGTAATTGAGAAAGCAATAAGAGGTTCAGCACCAGCACAAATTAATGTTCCAAGAGATTACTGGTGTCAAGTAATTGATATTGATCTTCCTCCAATTGTAAGATTAGAGAGACAAGGGGGAGGCGCTGAGGCAATTTCAAAAGCAGCAGACCTATTATCGAAAGCAAAATTTCCAGTAATTTTATCTGGAGCGGGAGTTGTAATTGGTGGAGCAATTGAAGAAACAAAAAAACTTGCTGAAAAATTAGACTCACCTGTTTGTTCTGGTTATCAACATAATGATAGTTTTCCAGGAAGTCACCCTTTAGCAGTTGGACCATTAGGATATAATGGATCAAAAGCTGCAATGGAATTAATTTCAAAAGCTGATGTTGTTTTGGCTTTAGGTACTAGATTGAATCCTTTTTCAACACTACCAGGATATGGAATTGATTATTGGCCCAAGAAAGCAAGTATAATCCAAGTGGATATCAACCCTGATAGAATTGGTTTAACAAAAAAAGTTACAGTTGGGATTAGTGGTGATGCAAAACTAGTTGCCAATCAAATTTTAGAAAAATTATCTTCAAATGCAGGGGATACTGATAGACAAAAAAGAAAAGATTTAATTCATCAAACTAAATCAGCTTGGTTACAAAAATTATCAAGCTTAGATCACGAAGATGATGATGAAGGAACAGTTTGGAATAAAGAGGCAAGAGAAAGAGATGCTGATAGAATGTCACCAAGACAAGCTTGGAGAGCAATACAAGCAGGAATGCCAGAAGACGTAATTATTTCAAGTGACATTGGAAACAATTGTGCGATAGGAAATGCTTATCCAACTTTTGAAAAACCAAGAAAATATTTAGCTCCAGGCTTATTTGGACCTTGTGGTTATGGTTTTCCTTCGATCTTAGGTGCGAAAATTGGATGTCCTGATACACCGGTAATTGGTTTTGCTGGAGATGGAGCTTTTGGAATTAGCATGAATGAAATGAGTTCGTGTGCAAGAGAAGAATGGCCTGCTATTACAATGGTAATTTTTAGAAATTATCAATGGGGTGCTGAAAAAAGAAATACAACGCTTTGGTTTGATAATAATTTTGTTGGAACAGAGTTAGATCCAGAGTTAAGTTATGCGAAAGTAGCTGACGCTTGTGGTTTAAAAGGGGTAACAGTAAGAACTATGGAAGAAACGACTAATGCTATTAAGCAATCTTGTGAAGATCAAAAAAAAGGAATCACAACTTTTATAGAAGTTATATTAAACCAAGAATTAGGTGAACCGTTTAGAAGAGATGCTATGAAGAAACCAGTTAAAGTAGCTGGGATCAACAAGGCAGATATGAAGAAACAACCTTCTTTGACTTCTTAAAATCTTTAAAATTGTTACCAATTATCGTAATCTTTCTTTATGGAAGTTGTTAATGATAATCAATGTAGTTGGATCAATGACCTAAACCCAAGAAGCAACTTTCAAATTCTTTCATATAATTTAAATGGTGAATGGTTAATCATTGGTGCTGGCTATACTGGATTATCTGCTGCAAGAAAATTAGGACAACTTTATCCTAATCAAAAAATAATATTGGCAGACGCTCAATTAGCTGGAGAAGGAGCAAGCTCAAGAAACTCAGGTTATTTAGTTGATACAACTCTTAATGATGGTTTTAACTCTAACAAAGAATTAGAAAATTATAAAAAAAAGGCAGATATTTATAAATTAGGTATAGAAGCAGTTAAAAGATTTATTAAAGAACATCAAGTAGATTGTGATTGGAACGAATGTGGAAAGTATTTTGCTTCCTCTAAAGAAGAAGATAAAAAAATCCTAGAAAATTTCTCTGATACTTTATTTAAATTAGGTTTTGAGCATAATTTATTATCAAATAAAGATCTTAAAAAAAGGTTAGGCACAAATTTTTATAACATTGCCCTTCACACTAAAGGAGGAATTTTGTTACATCCAGGTAAATTGGTTAGAGCTATGGTCGATACGTTACCAGAAAACGTCAGCTTATATGAAAATTCATCGTTATTAAATTGGAAGAAGGTTAATGATACTATTATTTGTAATTTTAAAAATGGATCTGTAAAAACTAAAAAAATTATATTTGCTACAAATGGATTTTTAAAATCACTTGGTATAAAAAAAAGTTATAATTTTCCATTAACTTTAACTGCAAGTATGACAAGATCCTTAACTGAGAAAGAATTTAAATCTATAGGAGAGCCAAACGAGTGGGGCGTGTTACCTGTTAGACCGATGGGTGCTACAATCAGAATGACTAAAGACAAACGAATATTAATCAGAAACACTGCAGAAGTGCATAATCCTTATAAAATGTCTAAATCAGACTTAAACAAAAGATCAATTAATCAAAAGATTGGTATAAAAAAAAGATTTCCTCAATTGCCAGATGATATTATCAAATCAACCTGGTCAGGAATAGTTTCCAGAACTAGAAATAGTTCACAAATATTTGAAAAAATAGATGATAATATATTTGCTGCTGGTTGTTATAATGGTTCTGGTATTGGAGTAGGAACGTTGTTTGGAGAACAAATTGCAATTAAAGCAAGCAATGAAAATTCTATGGAGATTAAAACTATTGAAGCAATAAAAAAACCTACAAAATTACCACCTGAAACTATTTTAAATTTAGGTATACAGTTAAAACTTTTTTTTGAGAGAATAAGAGCAAAATCTGAGATATAGTGAAATATTATAGAATGTTAAAATTAGATTATAAAAATTCTTTAATAATATTTTTATTAATTTTAGTAGGAATTCAAACTTCTTTATATAAAGGCTACGGTGATGATCTAGACTCTCATGGATTAATATTATCTTTTATAAGTGTTTATGAAAATGGAGTTTATTCTCCGTCAAGATTTTATGGATCACCTTTTGGTGAACTTATTTATGGATATATAGGTTATAACTTTGGTTCATTTACAGGATCATTCTTAAGTTATTGCTTTTTTTTATTCTCGATTATTTTTATCTTTTCTTCTTATTCAAAAAATAAAATTAATCAAAAAGATCTCTTATTATTTATCCTGGTTTGTTTTTCCAATCCAGTTCTTTATTTAGATAACACTAATCCTAGCGACTATCCTCTATCATTATTTTTATTCTCAGCAGCATTATTTTTATTTAAAAAAAATCATAAAATATATTCAATTATTTTTTTTGCATTAGCTATAGCTACCAGAGCTAACTTTGCATTATTAATTATTATTTTTTTAATTTATGAAATATTCAAAAATAGAAAGAATTATAAATTATCATTATTAGTTTTATTTTATTCATTAGTCATTTCATCACTATTTTATTTTCCTATATTTATTCAAAATAAATATAGTTTATCATTTATAAGTAATGGAGGTGGACCAGATTTAACTTTTGAAGCTTTAACACCAAGATTTTTATATAAATCTTATATGTCTATTGGAGTTTTTTCATCAATATTTATTTTGTATCTTTTTTTTTCAAACATAAAAAAAGTAAAAAAAATAATATTTTATGAAAAAGATTTAGCAATTCTAGTTCTTTTGAATTTATTAGTTTTTTATTTTATGCCTACAAAAACTTCAATAATTTCATTAGCAATAATATTTTTATATGTTTTTTTATTCAAATTATTTAATAATAAAAAATATATTTATCTAATAATTTTTTTTAATTTGATATTTTATATATTTTCATATCAATTATTTGATTTTAAATACAAATATTCTAGAAAATGTGATCCTCTAGAAGCAATAGATGCTGAATTCCAGTTTAAAGTAACTCAGGGTTATTTTTTTAAGAGAACCGAAAATATGAAAAATCAAATCTTTTGTGCATCAAAACAATTTGGAAAGAAATCTCAAAAATATATAAGCGGGGAAAGAATAAAATAAAAAAATTTACTTATTCATCTTGTTCAATTATAAATATTAGCATAAATACTCATGAAATTCATTAATGCCCTCGTGGTGAAATTGGTAGACACAAAGGACTTAAAATCCTTGCCGCTTGCGGAGTGCCAGTTCGAGTCTGGCCGAGGGCACCACTATTAATGTCTAAAACTCAAATTATTTCAGATAAAAATAAAAAATCATTAAAAATTAAATCTGATTTAGTTAAAATATTAGATAAAGAAAAAATTAAAAGATCTAATGTTGTAATTGTAATAGGTGGAGATGGTTTTATGCTTCAAATATTAAAGAAAAATAGAAACTCAAAAAAATTCTTTTATGGAGTGAATTCAGGTAATTATGGTTTCTTAATGAATAAATTTTCACTAAAAAAAATAATAAATAATATCAATAGATCAAATATGATTTCAATTTCACCATTAGAAATGATTGTTAAGAATAACAAAAATAAAATAAGAAAAAATATTGCAATTAATGAGGTTTCAATTTTAAGACAAAGCAGACAAGCTGCGTCTTTATCAATCAATTATGGTTCAAAAAAAATAATCAGAGAATTAGTTTCAGATGGAGTGTTGGTGTGTACACCTGCTGGAAGTACAGCATATAACTTATCTGTTCATGGGCCAATATTAAGTTTGAATTCAAAAAAGTTATCAATATCACCAATAAGTCCTTTTAGACCTAGAAGATGGAAAGGAAAAATAATAAATGACAAATCAATAGTTAAAATTAAAAATTTAAACCCAACTAAAAGACCTATTAGTGCAGTAGCTGATAATATTGAGGTTAGAAACGCAAAAGTTATTAATATTAAAACTAATAAAAAGATTAAATTTAATTTACTTTACGACAAAAATAGAAGTTTACAAAAAAAGATTAAATTAGAGCAATTAAGAAAAGAAACTAACTAATTTTTACCAAAGTTTAATATTTGATATTTTTTAAAAAGAATTAAAAAGAAAAATATAAATATATACCATGCTAAATGGTTGGGATTTCCAATACCTAAATCTAAAAATTTTGTAATTTCTTTAATCAAGAAAATAGCGAATAAATTAAAAACAAAAAAATTAATAATAGTTTTTTTATCAAAATATAATATTGCTAAATTAAGAAACACTATCCCAAAAGCAACATCATAAAGTTTAAATCTAGGATTTATAAAAATTAATAAAATTAGTATAGAAAGAAGAAAAATTTTTGGATCAATTTTATTTTTTTTATTGATTAAAAAAAACAATAATGCAGCAAAAATACTTAAATGGATTAAAGCACTTATCAACAAATTCATTTCTAATTTATAATAAAAAAAAACAAAAATCGAATTTCCTCTATCATGGTGATTGTAAACTTTTAATGATTTAACAAAATCAAAAAACTGTTCATTCATAAAAACATATTGATAAATGTAAATTGAAGTTAAAAAAATTGTAAAAATGAATAGATTTAAAAATTCTTTTCTTCTATTTTGATTAATTATAATTGGTAATAAAAATAAGATTATAAAATTAAACTTTACCATACTCATAAAAAAGACACTTATGTAATAAGGTAAAAAATTTTGTTTTTTATAGTAAAAAAAGATTGAAATAATTATCAAAAAGTAAAAAATATTAGATATATTTCCAGTTAATAAAGATTTAATCAATATTCCACTTACACCTAATGAAATAAGTAATGAAATTTTAAAGTTTTTTTCAGAAATTATATAAACAAGAAAAATTGTACTTATATAAGATATTGAATATATAATACCGAATAGACTTTGATTAGATATTTCTAATAATTTTGAGATAATGGGTGGGTATAAATAAGGTAACTCCCATATATTATAATAGGGATTGCCAGAATTGTTTAAGACATTCATCGCATTTAAATAAACATCAAAATCATGAAAATATTTTCCTTTAATTAATTGTTCAATTAGTTTTATTCCTCCTAAAATTATAGAAAAAATAACGAGGTTTTTAATTTGAAATAAATTACTTATTTTTGTATTTGAAATCAAAATTTGATTTTAGTTTATTTATTATCCTTAAATTTATTTTAATACTGACATAGGATCAAGTCTAGTCTGAAACCAATTTACCCTGAAGTCTAGGTGAGGCCCAGTTGATCTTCCTGTTGAGCCAACCGTACCAATTATATCACCTTGTAATACCTCATCTCCTACTTGAACATTCAAAGTTGCTAAGTGTGAGTAGATTGTTGAAATACCATGACCATGATCCATTATAACTGTTCCACCTGTGTAGTATAAATCTTGTTCTGCCATTGTAACTATACCAGTTGCCGAAGATTTAATTTTAGTTCCTTTTTTTGCTGCGATATCTATTCCGTAATGAGGCCATTTAGGTTTTCCATTTAAAATTCTTTGACTTCCATAAACCCCACTAATGATACCTTTTACTGGCATTATAAATTTATTTTTAAAAAAAGGTAAATCAGAATTAATTGCTCTAGCTTCTCCAATTTTATTATTTTCCTCTTTAATTCTTTTATAGACCGATTCAGGTGGTGTAACTTTGCTTTCTTCCAAACCATCAATTCTTTGAATATTGTATTTTCTTTTTAAGACTTTCTTAGTTATTACCTCTTTTTTTCCGTTAATAATTTTAGTGATACTGATGTCAAATTTTCTATCTCGATCTATTCCAAATACAAAGTAACCATCTTTTGAAACTCTAACCTCTTTTTTACCAACTATAATTTTCGCAGCTGGATCAGTAATCCCAACAATATAATGACCTTGTAAAAATTTACCTTTGAACTCAATTGCATTTAATTGTGATGTTGTGAAAAAGATTATTAAGAAAAATAACCTAGATATTATTTTGCAGTCCATCCGCCATCAACCAATAATGAAGTTCCTGTAATCATTGAAGCTGCATCAGAAGCTAGAAAAACTACAGCTGAAGCTACCTCGGATAATTCCGCAAATCTTCCTAACGGAATATTATTTAGTGTTTCTGTTTTAAATTTTTTATTTTTTAAAAACTTTTTAGTCATAGGAGTAACGACAAAAGTAGGGCACACCGTATTAACTCTAATATTATATTTTGCTAAATCTAAAGACATACCTTTTGTTAATCCTTCTAATCCCCATTTAGTCATATTATAAACACTTCTGATAGGTCCTCCCACATGACCCATTTGTGAAGACATGTTAACAATAGCACCCCCAACTTTTTTACGATTTTTTGATTTAATCATCTTAAGAGCACATAATTGTGCAAGATTGAATGTAGCTATTGTGTTTATCTTTACTAGGTACTCCATATTTTTGGTTTTAACTTTTGTAAAATGTTCTGGAATATTATTTCCAGCGTTGTTAACTAAAATATCTATCTTGGGCAGTTTGTTGATTATTTCTTTTATTTCATTGTAATTTGTAATGTCACAAACATAAGATTTACATTTTGCTCTAAGTTTTTTTATCTTTTTTGAAACTTCATTTAAGTCTTTTTGAGTTCTACTAATAATCACTAAATTAGCACCTGCCTCAGCAAGAGCAATCGCACAAGCCCTTCCAAGTCCTTTGCCAGCACCTGTTACAACTGCTGTTTTATTTTTAAGGTTATAATTTTTTAAGTACATTACAAAAATAATATTTGAATATCTGTGTAAATCAATTCAATAGCAACAATTAATATTGCTATTAAACCGGCCCAAGCAATCCATTTGTATTTTTTTATCCAATTTGAAATTAATGTTGCGGCAAAAGCCATTAATGCTATTGATAAAACTAAGCCAAATATTAATAATTTGTAGTGATCGCCTGCAGCTCCTGCTACTCCTAGAACATTATCTAAACTCATAGTAAAGTCAGCTAATAAAATAGTCCAAATAGCTTTTAAGAAACTTGAGTTGTCTACTTTAATATCTTCCTCATGTTCAGAGCCTTTAATGACATCTGTATAAAGTTTATAAACTATATAAAGAAGAAGTAATCCACCTAGTAATCTTAATCCTGTAATCTGTAACAAATATGCAGTAAGTAAAGTTAAAATAATTCTTAAGATTACAGCTCCACCAATACCCCAAAAAATTATTTTTTTTCTTTGTTCAAGTGGGAACTTGGAGGCTACCATTCCAATTATAATTGCATTGTCACCAGCCAAAACTAAATCAATTAAAATGATTTGAGTTAATATTGTTAATTGTTCTGGAGTAAATAATTCAGCAAACATTAACTTCCTAGTATCATATCAGCACCTTTTTCTGCAATCATAATTGTTGGTGCATTAGTATTTCCTGAAGTAATGTTTGGCATAATCGAAGCATCTATTACTCTTAAATTTTGAATACCCTTCACTCTAAGTTTTTCATCAACAACTGCCATATCATCCTGTCCCATTTTACAAGTACCAACAGGATGGAAAATAGTTTGAGTGAAATCTGAACCAGCTTTAACCAATTCTTCATCATCAGTTATATGAACTCCAGGTCTATATTCTTCTGGCTCATATTGTTTGAATGTTTCAGTTTCCAACATTATTTTTCTAACAATTTTTAATCCTTGAGCTGCAACTTTTCTATCATCATCAGTAGATAAATAATTCATCTTAATTTTAGGATAAATTCTACTATCATTACTCACTATATTTATTTCACCTCTACTTGTAGGCCTAACATTTGCAACAGTTGGAGTAATTCCTTCAAAGTCATGCATCGGAGTTACACCTAATATGTCTGTACTAACAGGAGATACATGGAATTGTAAATTAGGGGTAGCTCTTGATGGATCACTTTTAACAAATCCACAAACTTGACTAGCTCCCATGGTCACAGGTCCACTTTGTTTAACCAAATATTCAAGTCCCATTAAAAATCTTCCAAATAAACTTTCAACTTTTCTATTAAGTGATTTTAAATTTTTGACCTTATAAACTGGTCTAAACATTAAATGATCTTGTAAATTTTTACCAACTCCGTTTGATTCATGAACTATCTCTATACCTAAGTTTTTAAGTTTATTCACTTCACCAATTCCAGATACCTGCAGTATATGAGGAGATCCAATTGAGCCTGCAGATAAAATTACCTCTTTATTAGCAGTAACAGTGTTAATTTTTTCTCCAGTAAAATAATTAACACCTATAGCTTTCTTACCTTCAAAATTTATTTTTTGAACATGTGCGTTAGTTACAATTTTTAAATTAGATCTATTTTTAACAGGATTTAAATATCCTTTTGCAGCACTACATCTTAGTTTTAAACCTGCTTTATTAAAGCTTGTAGTAAATTGAAAAAAACCTACACCAAAGTTATCTCCAGTATTAAAATCATTTGTTTTGGGTATTCCAAATTCTTCAGCTGCATTTTGAAATTCATCAAGCAATTTCAAATTTATTTTTTTGTTTGCTACTGTTATTGGACCACTATCGTTATGAAATTCACTTTTTCCCAATTCGTTATTTTCTGATTTTAAAAAATAAGGTAAAACACTATCCCAATCCCAACCTGAGTTACCCAGTTGTCTCCAAACATCATAATCTTCTTTTTGACCTCTGATCCATAAAAGTCCATTAATCGAAGAACTTCCACCTAAAGTCTTTCCTCTAGGATATCTAATTGATCTATTATTCATTGTTTCGTCAGGCTCAGTTTTGAAACACCAGTCAACTTTTGGATTATGCATAGTTTTAAAATATCCAACTGGAATGTGTATCCATGGATAATTATCTTTACCACCGGCTTCAATTAACAAAACTTTGTTTGAAGGATTTGCTGAAAGTCTATTTGCAAGAACACAACCAGCAGAGCCTGCTCCTAAAATAATGTAATTAAAATTTTCCATTTTTAGTTGAATCGTTTTTTAGTTTAAGTTTTTTAAAGGTTTTACACTCATATTTATCAATTGTCACTTGTGTCAACATTGTTTTTCTGATTGTATGCAGCACGTTAAATTTAACTAACAAGAGGAAATATAATGAAAAAAATCATTTCAATGTTATTTGCAACTGTTTTGGTACTTGGATTTACTTCTAGTGCTAACGCTGCAAAAACACTAAAATGTCAGACAGTTCTTAACACTAAAGCTGATGAAGTTAAGATGTTAAAGGACTTTACTGATACAGTTACAGAACTAACAGCTGGTTCGTTAAAATTTGAAATTTTACCTGCAGGTGCTGTTGTTGGAGTTAAAGAAACTCTTGATGCTGTTGATAAAGGATTGATTGATTGTGGATTCGCATGGACTCACTATTGGTCAGGTGATCACCCTGCTGCTATGTTATTTGGTTCGCCAGTAGCTGGTGGTGGTGTTGGTATCGACAACATAGCTTTCTTATCTTGGTTCCAATATGGTGGTGGTAAAGAATTATACGACCAACTTTGGAAAGAAATGGGAAGAGACATCAAAGGATTTATGATTCAACCAGTTGGACCTGAAGCTTTAGGTTGGTTTCCAAAACCAATTAAAGACATGGCTGACTTTAGAAAATATAAGTTCAGAACTCCTCCGGGAATCCCAGGACAAACTTATAAAGACATTGGTATAGCATCTGTTGCTATGGGTGGTGGAGATATTCTACCAGCTTTAGAAGCAGGAACTATCGATGCTGCTGAATGGTGTTGTCCAAAACCAGACTTAACATTTGGTTTCCAAAAAGTATTAAAGCACTATTACCTACAAGGTTTACACCAAGTAGTGGTAAATGCTGACTTTTACATTACTGGAAAAACTTATAAAGCAATGAGTGATCATGAGAAGAAGTCTCTTGAAGTTGCTGCTAATGCTTCATTAGCAAAATCTTTAAGTTACAGAATCTATGAAAACGGAAAAGCTTTACAAGAGCTTACTACTAAACATGGAGTAATTTTAGAAGATACACCTTCAGATTATTTCACAGAATATATGGCTGCAGCAAAAGCTTCTTTAAACAAGAATGCTAAAGATAATAAATTCTTTAACGAAGTTTATAATTCGATGAAAGAATTTGCTGATATTGCTGTTCCATTCTGGAGTGGTGCTCAAATGTCAAATGCGAAGCTAGGAATGGCTCACGCTGCAACATTAAAGTAATCAGTAATTAATCTTGATTTATTAGAGCGGACTGTAAAAGTCCGCTCTAATTTTTTTTAACTAAAATTTTATGACAGACGAACCAGGAAAATTAGATATATCAGATGAAATGATAGCTGAAAGGCGAGGTGGTTCGGGAAAAATGCCTGATGACATGCCATTATGGATGGCAAAATCTATTGCAAATATAGACAAGTTTAGTAAGTGGATTGGTAATATTGTTTGTTGGATATTAATGCCACTAATTTTCGCAATGACTTATGAAGTTCTTGCAAGAAAACTTTTTTTAGCTCCAACAATTTGGGCTTATGATATTAGCCGTTTTTTATATGGAGCTCTTTTCATGTTGGGTGCTGGCTATGCTCTTTCAAGAGGAGTTCATATAAGAGCAGATTTTTTATACAGAAATTTTAAAACTAAAAACCAAGGTCTTATAGATTTTTGGTTGTATCTTCTATTTTATTTTCCAGGATTAATTGTTTTTCTTTACATGACAATTGGTTTTGTAGGTGAGTCTATCCAAAGAGGTGAAAGAGGAATGGATACTACTTGGATGCCATATATGTGGCCAATTAAAACTTGCTTGCTGATTGGTATAATATTTTTACTTATTCAAGGAGTTTCTGAATTACTCAAAAGTTATTGGGCTGCAAAAAAAGGTGAGTGGCCAGGAGAAAGTGAATGATAGCTGAATTTATAGATCCAGCAATCTTAGGTTTTATTCTTGTTGGCGTAATGCTTTTTGCAATTTTTGTAGGTTTCCCAATTTCATTTACACTTATTTTTTTAGGTTTCGTATTTGGTTATTTAGGGTTTGGCAAATTAGTTTTCTATTTAATGACCCTCCAATTTTCCATGGTGATGACGGAACAAACACTCGCTGCAGTCCCACTCTTTGTCTTTATGGGAATTATGATGGAACAAGCTGGATTAATGGAAAGATTGTTTTCGGCATTTCAAATGATGCTAGCAAAAGTAAAAGGCTCTTTATATTACGCAGTTTTATTTGTTTCAGTGATATTTGCTGCAGCAACAGGAATTGTGGGAGCTTCAGTAACAATTCTTGGGATTATGGCAGCAAAATCTATGAATAGGTCTGGTTATGATGTGAGACTTGCAGCTGGAACAATTACAGCAGGTGGAACCTTAGGAATATTAATTCCGCCAAGCATTATGTTAGTCGTTATGGGACCTATAATGGAAATCCCAGTAATAGATTTATTTGCAGCAGCTATTTTACCAGGAATCTTATTAGCAAGTTTGTATGCTGGATACACAACTATAAGATGTATGATCAATCCTAAATTAGGACCAGTCATTCCTGAAGATATGAGAGCCGCAAGCATGAAAGATGTTTGGATAGAATTTTTCTTAGGTTTAGTACCACCAGCAGCTTTAGTTTTTGCTGCACTTGGAAGTATTTTGTTTGGATTTGCTACTCCAACGGAAGCAGCAGGTTGCGGTGCAATGGGTGCTTTACTTCTCTCGCTAGCTTATAAAAAATTAACTCTTCCAAAATTACAAGAAGCATTAGTGAAAACTTTGGAAATTACAGCTTTAATAATGGTTTTGGTTGCAGCATCTAATTTCTTTGGCGCAGTTTTTGCAAGACTAGGAACTCCAACTTTATTAACTGAATTTTTATTAGGTTTAGAAATGAACAAGTATTTAATCCTAGCAATGATAATGGTTATGATTTTTTTACTTGGATGGCCTTTAGAATGGGTACCAATTGTAATGATTATTGTTCCAATAATTTTACCTTTAGTTGAGGCTTTAGGGTTTAATCTAACTTGGTTTGCAATATTAGTTGCTGTAAATTTACAAACCGCCTGGCTCTCTCCACCAGTAGCACTCTCTGCATATTTCTTAAAAGGTGTTGTCCCTGAATGGGATCTTAAGGATATTTATTATGGAATGATGCAATTTATGGTCTTACAAGTCATTGGTTTAGTTTTAATTATTATATTTCCAAAAATTGCTCTTTGGTTACCTACTCTCTTATATGGACAGTAGAAAATTTTAGCTCTATATTGATTAAGTGAGTCAGCAAAAATCAAAAAAAACTCTTATTAATTGGGATTTAGTAACTGTTAATCCAAATAATAAAAACTGGGATTGGAAAGATTTATTTTTTTTTTGGGGCGTTAATATTCAAAGTGTAATAGGGTTTTCTTTAATAGCTTCTTTATACGTTGTTTACAATCTGAATAGTTTTGTTGTTTTTTTTGGAACTCTATTAGGCGTTTTTTTAGTTTTTCTTTTTTCAAATTTAATCGGTAAACCTTCACAAAAGTTTGGCTTACCATTTGTTGTAATGTTGAGATCCTCATTAGGAATTAACGGTGCTAAATATTTTGGTTTAATTAGAGGATTAGTTGGAATTTTTATGTTTGGTATTCAAACATATTTTTTATCAAAAGCTATCGGATACTTAACAAGGATTACAATTTTTTCTTTTGATGCAAATATTTTAGATAATGAAATTTTTTTAATTTTTCTTTTAAGCCTAAATATTATTGATTGGGCTTCAATATTATTAGCAATTTTAGTTCAAGTTTTTTTATTTAGTGCAGGAATGAATTTTAATAAAAAAATAATAAAATTTTCAGCTCTAGCAGTTTACTTAGGTATGTTGCTTTTTTTCTTTTCTGTTTTGTTAACTGATGTAAAATTTACTACTAAAATATTTAAAAATATTTTAGACTTATCTAACTTTATTGATGTAAATAATTTTATCCCAATAATTACTGTTGGAGGTACTGTGTTTGCTTATTTTTCAATCATTATACTAAGCTTTGGTGATTTTTCTCGATATGTAAAAAATGAAAATGAACTTAAAAAAGGAAATATTAGTTTACTTTTAAATTTAATTATTTTTTCATTTCTGGCCGTGTTTATTGTTACTGGCGTAGAAGGATTATTTAATAGAAATAGTGCAGAATTAGAAAAAATACTTACCAATCCAATGGATATTGTTGGTAAATTGGATAATCTACTTATAACTAATTTAGTTTTAATATTTGTAATTATAGCTTCCTTATCCACAAATTTAATAGCTAATTTTATTCCATCACAATATTCATTAATTAATTTCCTGCCGTCAATGCTATCAGTAAAAAGCTCTGGCAGTGTAATTGGGATTTTTGGATTTCTAATAAGTATATTTTGGTTAGCTCTTTTAAGCCAGATAGGAATTTTATCTATTATCGATACTTTGGGAGCTTTTTTTGGACCTATTTTTGGAATTATGATTATTGATTTTTATTTTATAAAAAAAGGAAGTCTAATTAATAAAGATATTCACTCATTTGAACAAAATAGTGCATATTTTTATTCTGGTGGCTGGCATATCAAAGGAATTTATTCCCTAATCATAGGTTTTATTTTCTCTGCATCAACTATTTGGAATTATAATTTAATGTTTCTTCAATCCTATTCTTGGATAATTGGAGCCTTTGTTGCTGCATTTACATATTCTTTACTGGCAAGAAAATAAATGGACAAAATTAATTTTGATTTTAAAAATAGAACTGCTGTCGTAACAGGTGGTGCACAAGGATTTGGTTTAGATATTGCTAAACGTTTTTTAGAGTCTGGAGGCAAGGTTATAATTTGGGATATAGATCCTAAAATGATAGAAAAAGCTATTCAAGAATTAAATAATCCAAATTTAAGTTCAGGTGTTGTTGATGTTTCAAATTATCGTGAAGTTGAAGAAAATGTTAATGACATCACAAAAAAATCTAATATTGATATATTGATAAATAATGCTGGAATCACTGGACCGACAGCACCTCTATGGGAATATGATATCGATATGTGGAAAAAGGTTGTTGATATTAACTTAATGGGTACTTTTAATTGCTGCAGAGCAATAGTGCCTAATATGATTCAAAATAATTATGGTAGAATTGTAAACGTTGCATCGGTTGCAGGAAAAGACGGGAATGCAAATGCAAGTGCTTACAGTGTAGGTAAGGCAGGTGCTATAGGATTGACTAAATCTTTAGGAAAGGAGCTTGCAGACAAAAATATAGCAGTTAATGCTGTTACTCCAGCTGGCGCTAAAACACGTATTTTAGATCAAATGAGTAAAGAACATGTGCAAAGAATGTTATCTAAAGTTCCAAGAGGTCGATTTTTAGAGGTTGAGGAGTTCACTTCTTTAATTTGCTGGCTTTCATCTGAAGAAAACACTTTTTCTACTGCTGCAGTGTTTGATATAAGCGGTGGTCGTTCTACTTACTAACTGCGAGGTTTTTGCTCAATTATCTTAGTTTGATTTGGTTTTGCTCGACTTAATTTCATATCTTTGGACATGACTGGAGCGAAGATCATGATTGACCAGTAGATTAGTAGTATAAAAATTGAGATTGTCTTCATACTTTGTATGTATAAACAAAACTTGATTTTTGGATGTTTAAATTTTGTCAAAATAATGTATTAAAGTTTTTTTTAAAAATTATTTAATGAAAATTATTCTTAAATTTTTTATCTGTATTCTACTCACGACTAGTTTTAGTTATTCAAGTGAGGTTAGAGTATTTGATTTTACCGAAAAAGAGCTTTCCGAACTAGAGGTAAGAAAGGTAAGGGGTGCTGATAACAAGACAATTTACACAGTTGGCTCAAATGAGAATGGGAATTTTTACAAAGCAGTTGCTGATAATGCAGCTTCTGGGTTGGGTAAAGAGATAAAAATAGATCTTAATAAAACACCATTTATCAATATTACTTGGAAAATTGAAAAAGACTTATCAGGTATTAAAGAAAATACAAAAAAAGGACATGATTTCGCGGCGAGAGTATTTGCTATAAAAAAGACTGGGTCTACACCTCTTTCAAATAGAGCAATTAATTACGTTTTTTCAAGCAATAATGAAATTGGCGTTAATTTTAGGAGTCCTTATACAAAAAAGTCAGTTGATAATGTTTTGGCAACTACAAAAAATAATTTAAATGAATGGATTACTGTAAAAGCAAATGTAAAAGAGGATTTTAAAAAATTCCATGGTCTTGAAGTAAATGAATTAGATGGATTGGCTATAATGTCAGATACTGATAACTCAAACATGAAAGCTGTAGCCTATTATCAAAATATATATTTTTCAGCTGAATGATTATAATTTTAGTAATTTTTTAAGAAAAGTACTAAAAAAAGATAAAATAATTGCAACAATAACATCTTGTAATGGGCTAGCCTCAGGGTAGCCAAAGTTCCAAGCAATTACCATTACTAACCAGATTACAAAGACATTCATTTTTATATTTATACCTTAGATTATGTAAAATAATAAATTATTTGATATAGTTCTTTCATGCATGAAAATTTTTTTCACAAATTAAAAGTTTATTATGAGGATACAGATTCTGGTGGAGTAGTATATTATGCAAATTATCTGAAATTTTTAGAAAGAGCCAGAACAGAAGCTTTATTTTCTATTGGTTTTAGTAATAAAAAGATCTTGGATACTTTTGAGACATTAATAATAGTTAAGTCATGTAATATTGAATATAAAAAATCTGCATATTTAGAGGATCAACTAACAGTAAGATCATTTGTTAAATCAATCACCAAAACTTCTTTTTTCATGAATCAAATTATTACTAAGGATAAAGAAACGATTGTAGAAGCTCAAATTCATTTAGTTTTTATCAATAAAGATGGAAAACCAGTAAAAATACCAGATGAGATTTATTTAAAATTTAAACCTTATTTTTGTGACACAATTAAAGTTTAGCAATTTTTTTTGCCTTTTTAAATAATCTATTCATCATTGTAGAAGTTATTATTTTAGTATTAACATTTCTAGGGCTTGGATGATAACTGGCAATTAAGGTTTTTTTATCAGGTAATAAATATTTTTTACCATGTTTAAAAATGAATTTTTTTTCAATACCAAACCTTTTTTTATAAATCTTTAAACAATTATCAAAAGCAACTTTGCCTAAAGCAACTATTACATTTAGATTTTTTAGACAATCTAATTCTTGAATGAAATAATTTGAACATCTAATAAGTTCATTATTATCAGGTTTGTCACCAGGAGGAACACACTTTAAAATATTGGTTATGTAAGTGGAATTTAATTTTAATCCATCATTAATATTATTAGAGAAATTTTGATTAGATATTTTTACGGAATGAAGACTTTTAAAAAGAAAATCACCAGATTTATCACCGGTAAAGGCTCTACCAGTTCTTGTCCCACCATGAGCAGCAGGTGCCAAACCTATAATCATCAACTTTGCTTTTAAATCACCAAATCCTGTAACAGGCTTTCCCCAATATTTTTCATTTATATTTTGTTTCCTTTTTTGTTTTGATATTTTTTTTATAAAATTGATTAAACGTGGACATTTTTTACATTTTATTATTGTTTTATTTAATTTTTTAAATTTAATATTCATTAATGAGATTATTTAATATTATATTAATTATATTTTTCACTTTAACAATTGAAATTAGATCAGATCAAAATAATGAAACATTAGATAATCTTAAAAAAGGAGGTAATCTTATTTTCATAAGACATGCTTACGCACCAGGCGGGGGTGACCCAAATAATTTTAATATAAATGATTGTTCAACACAAAGAAACCTAAGTGATTCAGGTAGAGCACAATCAGAAAAAATTGGAAAGTTTTTTAAAGAAAATAAGATACCTATATCATCTGTTTTGTCTAGTGAGTGGTGCAGATGTAAAGAAACAGCTCAAATAGCATTTGAAAATTTTGAAACTAAAAATTTTTTGAATTCATTCTTTAGTGAAAAGTTTTCAAAAAATAGAAAGTCTCAAATGATAAATCTCAAAAAATATGTAGATAATTGGGATAAAGAAAAAAATTTAGTTTTAGTAACTCATTATGTTGTTATATCTGAAGCATTAGATTATGCTCCAAGTTCAGGAGAAATTGTTATTGCAGATATTAATTTTAAGAAAATAGATAATATAGAAATAAGTTACTAGAACAATGTCATCTAAGAGAGCAATGAAACAAGCACAAAAACAAGCTTATGCAAAGCATCGTAGTAATATTACAAATAGTCGTTTTGGATTAAAAAAAAGAAATCCCTTAAAAAATAAAAAAAAAAAAATTAACTTTCTTTTTCAAATTTTTCTATTTTTTTGCAGGTGGAAATTTTAGACAATCCCTC
>CACDUS010000005.1 GCA_902555945.1 uncultured Pelagibacteraceae bacterium
CGTAATCCTTTGAACCATTATTAATCTCGGCTTTTATAAGATTGAGTATTTTCTGATAACATTCCTCTAAATTTTCATTAATCACGACATAATCATAATTTATCCAGTGTAATACATCACGACTAAATTGTTTCATTCTCTCTTCGGCTATTAATTTATCTTTCATGTCTCTATTAGACAATCTTTCAAATAAAACTTCTCTACTTGGTGGTAAAATAAAAAAAGTAATGAGTTTATAGTCTAAATTTTTATTTTTAATTTGATCTGCACCTTGCCAATCAATATCAAATAAAACATTTTTTCCTTTATTTAGTTTATCAATAACAGGTGTTCTTGTTGAACCATAAAAATTATTAAAAACTTTTGCGTATTCCAAAAATTCTTCATTTTTAATGAG
The DNA here is from genome assembly GCA_902555945.1 of uncultured Pelagibacteraceae bacterium. Taxonomy (GTDB): domain Bacteria; phylum Pseudomonadota; class Alphaproteobacteria; order Pelagibacterales; family Pelagibacteraceae; genus Pelagibacter. Next base: position 398 of record CACDUS010000005.1, read on the forward strand.
TCTTTTGAACTCATCTTCATTTACGAAATAGTAATCTTTATCTTGTATCTCGTTAGCTCTAGGCTTTCGAGTAGTATGAGAAATAGAAATTTCGAAATTTTTTAAATTTGAAAGTAAATTAACAAGTGTAGTTTTTCCAGCTCCTGAAGGAGAGGATAAAATTATCATTATCCCATCATTCTCTGAGGGCATCAAAAATTAGTTAGCTTTTCCTTCAATAAATTTTACTGCATCACCAACAGTTAAAATCTTCTCAGCTTCACTGTCAGATATCTCTGAGCCAAATTCCTCTTCAAAAGCCATTACTAACTCAACTGTGTCTAAACTATCTGCACCCAAATCATCAATAAAACTTGATTCTTCAGTTACCTTTGCTTCATCTATACCTAAGTGATCTGCTACTATTTTTTTAACTTTGCTTGAAACATCTTCTGACATATCGATCCTTTATTGTTTTAAATTCTTATTAGTTTAAAAACTTGTTTTGTCAAGCCATATACATGCCCCCATTAACATGCAATGTTTCACCATTAATGTAATCTGATTGATTAGAAGCCAAAAAAAGAACAGCATTTGCTATATCTTCAGGCTCACCCAATCTTGCTGAGGGAATTTTTGAGACTATAACCTCCTTAAATTTATCATCAATTTTTTCTGTCATTGTTGTTTTAATATAGCCTGGTGAAATACAATTTACATTAATATTTTTTTTTGCATACTCTAAAGCTAAACTTTTAGACATTGCAACAATCCCTGCTTTAGAAGCAGTGTAATTTGATTGGCCCAAATTACCTGTATGACCTACAACTGAAGTGATGTTGATAATTTTCCCAGATTTATTTTTTAACATTTTTTTAATAGCAAATTTACTTAGTAAAAATGTGGAGGTTAAATTTATATCAACAACTTTTTTCCATTCATCTAAGCTCATTCTTATTGCTAAATTATCTTGAGTAACTCCAGCATTATTAACTAGACAATCTAAATTTCCTCCTAATTCTTTAGTTGCAGTCTCAATAAATTCCTCAATTTTATTACTTTCTGAAATATCAAATTTTAAAATCTTAAGATTTTTAAATTTTGATTTTAATTCATTAAGTTTTTCAATTTTAGTTCCTGTGGCTAAAATATTTGCCTCGCACTCATTCAATCTTTTTACTATTGAACTACCTATTCCCCCTGATGCACCAGTAATAATAATATTTTTATTTTTTAAATTGATCATTTTTGTAATTCTTGTAAATCTTTAATACTATTAATTGTATTTATTTTTACTGATTTATCTATTCTTTTAATTAAGCCAGATAACACTTTTCCTGGTCCAATTTCAATAAAGTGATTTACGCCTTTACTGATCATATTTATAACACTTTCTCTCCATCTAACCCTATTTTCAATTTGATTAATTAATAATTTTTTTAGTTCATCTTTATTTGAAATTTCTTTAGCAGTAACATTTGAAATCAATATATTTTTACTTTCTTGAAAATTAGAATTCTCAATTTCTTTTTTCATAATCTCTGTTGCCTTATTCATTAATTTACAGTGAAAAGGAGCGCTTACAGGAAGTTTAATATTTTTAATATTACCCAATTTCAAAAATTCTGCTAGTTTAGATAAATCTTTATTTTTTCCACTTAAAACAATTTGACCCTCAGAGTTATCATTAGCAATTTCTACAGTGAAATTTTTTTCATTATCTTTTAAAATTTTTTCTATATTTTCGATCGTTGAACCTAAGACTGCTAACATTCCACCCTCTCCTTTAGGAACAGCATTTTGCATTGCATCTCCTCTAACTCTTAAAAGTTTGATAGTTTCTGAAAAATTCAAATAACCTGCTGAAGCTAATGCCGAATATTCACCAAGTGAATGTCCAGCAAAATATTTTGCTTTATCTAGATCAATACCAAATTCTTTTCTCGCAACATTAAATATAGAATAGCTAACTAAAAATATAGCAGGCTGAGTATTCATTGTAAGATCAAGCTCTTCTTTTGGTCCATCAAAAATAATTTTTGTTAAAGGAAAACTAAGAACCTCATCCGCTTCTTTAAATAATTTTTTAACAATTTCATATTTTTCAAAAAACTCTTTTCCCATTCCTATTAATTGAGAACCTTGACCAGGAAAAATTACTGAAAACATTCAAAAAAACCTATTTTTTTTTACCATTTTACTATTGTAATTGAAGATTTATAATAGTATATCCTCACACTTTATTAAATAATTTAAATGAACTTATACGAGCATACAATTATAGCAAGGCAGGATACTTCGCCAAGTGAAATAAAGCAATTAACTGAAAAATATTCTAAAATTGTTGAAAAAAATGATGGCGAGGTTGTGAAAACAGAAAATTGGGGTCTTTTAAATCTTGCTCACTTAATAAAAAAAAATAGAAAAGGTAGTTATATTCACTTCAAAATTAAAGGTGGAGGAAAAGTAATAGGAGAATTAGAGAAAAATGAATCTCTAGACAAAAAATTATTAAGATTTTTAACTGTTAAAGTGAAAAAATTTGATCTTGAGACAAATTACTTTGCAAAAAAAGAGGATAAAGAAGATACTAAGGACAAATAATGCCAAAAAGACAAAGTGGAAATAAAAAAGGAAAACAAAGTAATTTTGCTAAATTAAGTATATTTCAACCTAATAAAAATAGATTTAAAAAAAGCTGTCCATTATCTGTCAAAGGTGCTCCAAAAATAGATTATAAAAATGTAAGACTACTAAAAAAATATATTTCTGAAAATGGCAAAATATTGCCTTCAAGAATAACAAATGTTTGTCAAAAAAAACAAAGAGAGTTGTCTATCTCAATTAAAAGAGCAAGAAATTTGTCATTACTTTAAGATTTATAAATGAAGGTTATATTATTAGAAAATTTGAAAAGAATTGGCTCAATAGGAGAGGTTATTGATGTTAAAAGAGGTTTTGCAAGAAATTATTTAATTGCGAATAAAAAGGCTTTATATGCTTCAAAAGAAAACATCTTACAAGTAGAAAAAATAAAATCAGCACTTTCAAAAAAAGACAATGATAAAAAACAAGAAGCAAAAAAAATATATGAAAAAATAAATAAAAAAAATTATAAGGTAAAAAAACTTTCTACTGAAAATAAAGAACTGTATGGATCAGTCAAACCAACTGAAATATCTAAACTAATAAATGATATAGATAAAATTGAAATCAAGCCGTCAATGATTCAACCTGTCAATGAAATAAAGTCTATAGGGAAATTTAAGGTTAGAATTTCTTTACACTCTGAAGTTGATGCAGAGATTACAATTGAAGTTGTTTCAGCTGAAACGATTCAATAATTATACAATTTTTTCCCCAATTATTTTTTTTAATTTTAATTATTTAGGATTGTTGTAACTTAAAATCATGGAAAATAGCTTAACTGTAATCAAAGATAAATTTAAAGAATTACCAAATAATATCGAAGCTGAGCAAGCTGTAATTGGATCCATTTTAGTTTCAAATGAAATATTTGATGAAATTAATACGATTATTTCAAATATAAATTTTTTTGATCCGATGCATCAAAAAATTTTTTCTGCAATAGAAAACCTTATTTATAAGGGAATGCTTGCAAATCCAATTACATTGAAAAACTATTTTGCAGATGAAAAAGACGATCTAAATGTACCAGAATATTTAGTTAAAATTACAAAATTTTCTACATCTATAAGACAAGCAACTGAATATTCAAAAATAATTTATGATATGTTTGTTAGAAGAGAATTGATAAAAATTTCTGAAGATACAATTGATAATGCTAAGCTTAACGATTTAAATATTAATGGTCAGACAATAATAGAAAAGTCTGAAAGATTATTGTTTGATCTTGCGGAAAAAGGTTCATTCAATTCATCTTTAATAAAATTTGATGAGGCAATGAAACAAACAATTGAAATGGCTTCAGCGGCATACAAAAATGAAGAGGGAATAGTTGGTGTTCCAACTGGTTTAAGAGACTTAGATGATAGACTTGGAGGGTTGCATCAATCTGATCTAATAATTATAGCTGGACGACCTTCAATGGGTAAGACAGCTTTAGCAACAAATATTGCATTCAATGCTGCCAAAAAATTGCAAGAAAATGGAAAAAAATCTTCTATAGCTTTTTTTTCTTTAGAAATGTCTTCAGAGCAATTGTCTACTAGAATTTTAGCTGAACAATCAAGAATAAAATCAAATGATATAAGACGTGGAAGAATTTCAGATGAACAGTTTGACAAATTTATAGAAACTTCCAAGAATATATCTGAATTACCATTATATATTGATGAAACACCAGCAATAAGTATTGCTGCAATGAGTAATAGAGCAAGAAGAATTAAAAGATTATTTGGACTAGATATGATTGTTGTGGATTATATTCAGTTAATGAGAGGAACTTTTAATAATAAAGATGGTAGAGTACAGGAAATTTCTGAAATAACACAAGGATTAAAAGCAATTGCGAAAGAATTATCTGTGCCAGTAGTTGCTCTTTCACAATTGTCAAGAGCTGTAGAACAAAGAGATGATAAAAAACCTCAATTGTCAGATTTGAGAGAATCTGGTTCAATTGAACAAGATGCTGACGTAGTAATGTTTGTTTATAGAGAAGCTTATTATTTAGAAAGAAAAGAACCAAGACCAGCCACAGTAGAGCATGCTGAATGGCAAGCAAAAATGAATGAGGTCTCAAACTTGGCTGAAATAATAATAGGTAAACAAAGACATGGTCCTACTGGTAATGTAATGCTAGAGTTTGAGGCTATGTTTACTAAATTTAAAGATTCTCAAATCAATTAAATTCCCATATAAAAGGCTTAGATGTTTGGCCAATTTTATCAAAATATAATTTTAAAACGTCCCAAATTCATATTCAGCTTTTTGCTTATTATTTTATTGAGTTTTGGATACCATTCAAAAGATTTTAGATTGGATGCGTCTTCAGAAACTTTGTTAATTGAGGGTGACCCTGATCTTGAATATCTCCAAGAAATATCAAATAGATATGGAGCTAAAGAATTTTTAATTTTGACATATACACCTAATGAGGGAATGGTGTCAGATAATTCAATAAATAATCTTTTAAGTCTAAAATATAAAATTCAAAGTTTAGAATGGGTTCACAGTGTAATTACTCTCCTTGATATACCTTTATTAAACAGCTCTGATGCTCCTTTACAAGAGAGACTTGAAAACTTTAAAACTTTAAAAGATGAAAGTATCGATAGAGAGAGAGGTTTCAATGAAATAATTAGCAGTCCAGTTTTTAGAAACTTTGTAATTAGTGAAGATGGTAAAACAAGTGGAATTATAGTTAATATTAAAAAAAATAAAGAATTAGAAAATATTGAAGATAAATCTAAAGAAGAAATAGAAAACCTAAAAGATCTTATCAAAAAAAAGAATCATCAAAATATTCTTGAAATAAGAGATATAATTAAAAGTTATGAAGATATTGGCAAAATTCACTTAGGAGGAATACCTATGATTGCTGATGATATGATGACTTTTATAAAAAGTGATATAATTGTTTTTGGTCTAGGTGTATTTTTATTTATAATTGCAACACTATGGTTCGTTTTTAGAAAACTTATTTGGATAATTGTTCCAATTAGCAGTTGTTTTTTTTCAGTAATAATAATGATGGGTATATTAGGTTTATTAGGCTGGAAGGTAACAGTTATTTCGTCAAATTTTATTGCCCTAATGTTAATTTTAACAATGGCAATGAATATCCATATGAGCACTAGATTTCTTCAATTAAAAAAAAATTATCCTAGTAAAAATATTTTAGAATTAATTGCTTTAACTACACACAAAATGTTTTGGCCAATCTTATACACAGTTTTAACAACAATAATTGCTTTTCTATCTTTAATTTTTAGTGAAATAAAACCAATAATTGATTTCGGGTGGATGATGACTTTTGGTTTGATGACATCTTTTTTAGTCACTTTTACATTGCTCCCTACTCTTATTAATTTTGTATCTAATGAAAAAATTTCTCTTAAAGAACAAGAAGATTCATTCATTACTTCTTATTTTGCAAAAATATCCTTAAATAATGATAAAATAATTTTTTTTATAACTTTTATATTGATAATATTTAGTTTTATCGGAATTAGCCGACTTGAAGTTGAAAATAGTTTTATCAATTACTTCAGTAAAAAAACTGAAATTTACAAAGGCATGAAACTTATTGATGAAAAACTAGGTGGAACTACTCCTCTTGAGATAATTTTAAAATTTCCAAAAAAAGAAAAATCAAATGAAGACGATGAATTTGAAGATTGGGGTGATGAAGATAATAATAGTGAAAAATATTGGTTTACAAAAGATAAAATTGATAAAATTTCTGCAGTTCATAATTACTTGGATAGCCTACCACAAGTTGGAAAAGTCTTATCATTTTCATCTATAATCGATGTTGCAACTTTATTAAATAATAACAAGCCCTTGGGCACTTTAGAAATGGGTGTTCTTTATTCTAAAATACCAAATAGTATTAAAACAGAAATAATTGATCCTTATATTTCAATAAAAGATAATGAAGCAAGAATTAATCTTAGAATAATAGACTCTCAAAAAGATTTAAGAAGAAATGATTTAATAAAAAAAATTAACTTTGATCTTAAAAATAAACTTGATTTAAAAGAAGATGAATTCAAACTTGCAGGTGTTTTAATTTTATTTAATAATTTACTACAAAGTCTTTTTAAATCCCAAATATTAACTTTAGGTTTAGTAATGATTGGTATATTTGCTATGTTTGTAATTCTTTTTAAAAATATTAAATTATCACTTATAGGGGTAGTCCCAAATTTTATCGCGGCTTTCTTTATTCTTGGGACTATTGGATTACTAGGTATTCCTTTGGATATGATGACTATTACAATCGCAGCTATTACAATTGGAATAGCTGTAGATAATAGCATTCATTATATTTATAGATTTAAAGAGGAATTTTATAATTCAAAAGATTATCACAAAACTGTTTTCCTATGTCATTCTACAGTAGGTAAGGCTATTTTAAATACTTCTATAACTATCATTTTTGGCTTCTCAATTTTAGTTTTATCAAAATTTATTCCTACAATTTATTTTGGAATTTTTACAGGATTGGCAATGTTATTAGCCATGATTTCAGTTTTAACATTGCTTCCTTCATTAATATTATTGATAAAACCATTTGGAAAATAAATTAATGACAGATGCTTTAGTTGATTTTTATAAAAATACATCAATAATTGATCTTATTTATCTGGTCATAACTATTCTTTCATTAATTAAATGTTACAAAAAAGGTTTTGTTTTAAGTATTCTTTCAATGGCTAAATGGTTATTAGCTTATGTAATCACATTAATAGTTTTTCCAAGAATTAAACCATATTTAAAAGATGTGATTGATAATGAATATGTTCTTGATGTTGGGCTTGGAATTGCAATTTTTATTATAGTAATTTTTTTAGTTTTAATGATTAACAAAGGACTAAGTAAAGCAATTAGATACACGGGGATTGGAAGTTTAGACACTGCTTTCGGATTCTTTTTTGGATTTATAAGAGGATATATTATATGCGTATGTATATTCTCAGGTGTACATATTGTGTATAATTACGAAAAATGGCCAATAAATGTAAATAAATCATTCATCTTTCCATATATAGAAAAAGGTAGTAATTATTTATTGAAAGAATTTCCTAATGAAAAAACATACCAAGATTCAAAAGAAAAAATTGAAGAACTTTGATTCTAAACTTAAAGAAGAGTGTGGTGTATTTGGCATCAGTAAGACAAAAGACGCTTCAGCACTAACTGCACTGGGTCTTCATGCGCTTCAGCACAGAGGTCAAGAAGGTTGTGGAATAGTTACCTTTGATGGAAAACAATATTTTTCAGAAAAAAGATTTGGACTAGTTGGGGACAATTTCAATAAAGAAAAAGTTTTGAAAAAACTTCCTGGTGATTATGCTATTGGTCATAACAGATATAGCACAACTGGTGAAAACACATTAAGAAATATTCAACCTTTTTTTGCTGATACTAACGCTGGTGGAATTGGAGTTGCGCATAACGGAAACTTAACTAATTCAATTTCACTAAGAAAAAAACTAGTAGATGATGGTGCAATCTTTTACACAACTTCTGACACTGAAACCATTGTGCAATTAATTGCAAAATCAAAAAGAACTAAAACAATAGATAAAATTGTAGATGCTATTTTTCAAATACAAGGTGGATATGCTTTAGTGATGCTTACTCAAACTTCGTTAGTAGGAGTAAGAGATCCTTTTGGTATTAGACCATTGGTGATTGGAAAACTTAAAAATAGTTATGTGTTAGCCTCAGAAACATGTGCTTTAGACATAATTGGAGCAAAATTTATTAGAGAAGTTGAAAATGGTGAAATTGTCTTAATTGAAAACAATGAATTAAAAAGTATTAAACCTTTTCCAATGAAAAAAGTTAGACCTTGTGTTTTTGAATATATCTATTTTGCAAGACCAGATAGTATACTAGATGGTAAAACTGCATATGAGCATAGAAAAAGTTTTGGAGCAGAGCTCGCAAAAGAAAATGATGTAAATGCAGATATTGTTGTTCCTGTTCCAGATTCTGGAAATGCTGCAGCATTAGGCTTTGCCCAACATTTAGGTATGAATTTTGAATTAGGACTAGTTCGTAATCATTATGTTGGAAGAACCTTTATTGAACCAAGTCAAAAAATTAGAAGCTTGGGTGTTAAATTAAAACTAAATGCTAACCAATCAGCAATCAAAAATAAAAAAATAATTTTAATAGACGACTCTTTGGTTAGAGGCACGACATCATATAAAATAGTAAAAATGTTATATGATGCTGGAGCTAAAGAAGTACATGTAAGAATTGCGTGTCCAGAAATAAAATATCCTGATTTTTATGGAGTAGATACGCCAACAAAAAAAGAATTATTAGCTGCAAATAAATCTAATGATGAAATATGTAAATATATAGGAGCAAAGTCTTTAAAATTTCTCTCTTTGGATGGAATGTACAGAGCTATAGGTTTTAGTAAAAGAAACGAAAATTATCCTCAGTTAACAGATCATTATTTTACTGGAGATTATCCTGTAAAACCAATCGATGAACTAGGAGATAATAAAATTACACAACTATCTTTATTAAGCACTGCATCAAACAATTAAATGAAAACTGTCAATTTTACTGAAATGAAGGCTGGTACTAAAGATGAATACCTACTGTTAGACAAATATGAACAAGAATATATCAATGGAACTGCTGATAGAATTTTAAGCTTTATGAAGGGTTTAACTTCAACACTAGAGGGTTACAAAATATCAAGACTAGAGCATTCTCTTCAAACAGCTACAAGAGCTTTTAATGATAAAGCTGATGAAGAAATGATAGTTGCTGCTTTATTACATGATATTGGTGATGAATTAGCTCCTCTAAATCACTCTGAGTATGCTGCTGCAGTTCTGAAACCTTTTGTGACAGAGAAAACTCATTGGATAATTGAAAAACATGGTGAATTCCAAATGTATTATTATGCGCACCATTTAGGAAAAAATAAAAATCAAAGAGATAAATATAAAGACCACAAATATTATAACGACGCATTAAACTTTTGTGAAAAATGGGATCAGGCTTCATTTGATCCTAATTTCAAAAATATGACTTTGGACGACTTTGCACCTATGGTAAAAAGAATATTTTCTAGAAAACCATATTCTTTACTTTAAATTAGAAAATAAATTATTATTTAATTATTAATGATAAATTCTAAAGAACAAATTATTAAATTTTTTGAATCCGGTATTAAAGATAAAAAAAAATTCAAAATTGGAATAGAGCATGAAAAATTCTTATTTGATAAAAAGAATAATCAACGAATAGACTATTCAAAAATAAAAGAAATGTTTTCAGCTTTATTAGAATTTGGCTGGAACCCAATTTTAGAAAAAGGTAATATTATAGGCTTAAATAAAGGTGGAAAAAATATTACTCTTGAACCAGGTAATCAAATAGAATTATCTGGTGAAAAACTTAATCATATACATGAAGCTTGCGCTGAGTCTCAAGATTATTTATTTGAACTTAAACAAGTAACAAAAAAACTTAATATCAATATTGTAAGCGCTGGATTTGATCCAATATCAAAACTTGATGAAGTTCCTAATAACCCAAAACAAAGATATAAACTAATGACAAAAGATATGCCATTAGGAGGAGAATTAAGTTTAGATATGATGTACAGAACTTGTGGAACTCAATTAAATATTGATTATGAGTCAGAACTAGATTTTATAAAAAAATTTAGAATTATTAATTCAATAGTTCCAATATCAATTGCTTTATTTTCAAATTCTTCAATAGTAGAAAAGAAGAAAAGTAATTATTTATCTTATAGGTCCAAAGTTTGGCAAAATACATCTCGAGGTGGGTTACCAAAACTATTTTTTGAGAACTTAAATTTTGAAAAATATGCGGATTTTGTGATTAACTTTCCAATATTATTTATCCAAGATAAGGAAAATTATATGTCTGGGCAAAAATATATTTTTAGTGATTTTATGAGTGGAAAAATTAATGAAATAAATAATCGATTACCAACTGAAAATGATTTATCAACTCATTTAAGTACAATATTTACAGAGAATAGGTTAAAAAAATATATTGAACTAAGATCAATGGATACTTGTGGATGGGATTGTTTGTGTTCAGGACCAGCATTTTTTATCGGTTTGTTGTATGGAAACTTAGATGAAGTTCATAATCTTGTTTCTAATTGGGACAAGAATAAAATAATAAATGCTTACCTTGAAGCTCCACAAAAAGGATTAAACACTCAACTTATGGGTAAAGATCTTCTTTATTGGGCCTCGGCTTTATTAGACCTATCTAAAAAAGGATTAGAAAATAGAGATATTCTTAATAAAAATAACAAAAATGAAACTTTATTTTTAAATCATTTACAAGAAATAATTGATAATAAAAAAACAAATGCAGATCATATGATTAGAAAATTTTCAAAAAATGAAGATCTAAATGAACTGTATGACAAATAAGATTGTTGCTATTCAAGGAGATCATCCTTCAAAACTTAATCCTTTAACTGACACAAGTATTTTTTTAGCAAATGAAATTCAGAAGAAAAAATATAAAATTTTTTATTATAATCCAAAAGATATATCAATAATTAAGACAAAAGTAATTGCTAAAGGTTTTTTTATAAAATTTAATTATAGTAAAAAAAAATTTTATAAAATATTAAGAAAACAAAATTTAAATTTGTTAAAATGTAAATTTATTTTGATAAGACAAGATCCACCATTTGATCTTGAATATATTTCAACAACTTACATATTAGATACAATCAAGAATAAAGTTAAAATTATTAACAATCCAACCTCAATCAGAAATATTTCTGAGAAACTTTATTCAGCAAAATATCAAAAATTTATGCCTAATACTATTTTTACTCAAAATATAAGTGAAATTAAAAATTTTTTTAAGAAAAACAAACAAGTTATTTTAAAGCCTGTGCATAGCTTTGGTGGAAATGATATTCATTTGCTCTCTAAATTTAGTTTTTCATTAATCAAAAAATTCATTAAAAAGCATGATTTTGTGATGTGTCAGAAATATTTGCCCAAAATAATCAAAGGAGACAAAAGAGTGTTCATTATCAATGGAAAAATTGCTGGTGCTATATCAAGAGTTCCAAAAAAAGGTTCCTTTTTGAGCAATATGAGTAAAGGTGGTAAGGCAATAAACACGAATTTAACAATGACTGAAAAAAAAATATCTAAAAAAATTGCTCATGACTTAATAAATGAAAATATTTTTTTAGCAGGAATTGATTTTATTGATCAAAAACTTAATGGTGATATTAATGTTACATCTCCAACTGGATTAAAAACTTTATATGATTTATCAAAAATTAATCTTGCAAAAACTTTTTGGAAAGAACTAAGAGCATGAATAGCCTGACTGACCAGCAAAAAGGTTCTTTAATGGCTTTTGTGGCAGTAATGTTCATCACACCTGACTCTTTGTTTATAAGACTTTCAAACGTTGATACTTGGGGTCTAGTTTTTTATAGAGGTATAATTCCTTTTTTTACAGTTTTCTTAGGAATGCTTCTAGTTTATCAGTTAAATTTTTTTAAAATTCTTTTTAGCAGTGGTTACCATGGGATTATTTATGTTGGAACATTTAGTTTAACAAATATTACTTTTGTACTTTCAATTCAAAATACAAATGTAGCTAATACTCTTGTTATGATTGCAACTGCACCTATGATATCTGCAATTCTAGGTGCCATTTTTTTAAAGGAACCTCCTGACAAGAAAACATGGATTTCAATTATAGTTACTTTTTTAGCAATCATTTATATTTTCTTTGACTCATTAAAATTAGGAAATTTTTATGGGGATATTTTAGGTTTCATAACTGCACTTGGTTTAGCTGTTGGTGCAATTACCGTAAGATCAGCAAAAGAGAAAAATTTAGTTCCTGCTGCTGTTGTTGGTAAGTTATTCGTAGCTACGTTTGCTTTATTTTTTATTGAAAGTTTTACATTAGTGGACAAAGATCTTTTTATAATTCCTTTAATGTGTATTCTTTGTGTTGCAATACCATTTGTATTGGTGACTATAGCCCCAAGGTTTATTCCAGCTGCTGAAGTGAATCTATTTTTCTTATTAGAAACTATCATTGGTCCAATCTGGGTTTGGCTGATAATTAAAGAACAACCTAGTATTGAGACTCTTCAAGGAGGAGTTATTATAATTGCTACGATTGCTACCCATTCATTTATAAAGCTTAAAAAATCATAAGCTTGTCACAATTAAGACTTGATTTAGTATTACATCGCGAATATCTACAGCAATTTTATGAATAAAGTTTTAAAAAATTCTTGGGCACTATTTTTAGGAATGGGATTCCTTATGATGGCCTATGGTTTTCAAGGATCTCTTTTAGGTGTTAGAGCTGTTCAAGAAGAATTTAGTTTAACAGCTACTGGTTTCATGATGTCTGGGTATTTTGTTGGTTACTTTATAGGAGCTGCAACTATTCCAAATATAATTTCAAGAGTGGGACATATAAGAGTTTTTGCAGCTTTTGCTTCTTTAGCTTCTTTGGTTATTTTAATACACTCAATTTTAATTAATCCATTTATCTGGTTTTTACTTAGAGTTCTAACCGGAATTAGTATGGTTTGTATCTATACAGTTGCAGAAAGTTGGCTTAATGATAGGTCAAGTAATAAAAATAGAGGAAGTGTTCTCTCAATCTATATGGTTATACTTTATGGGGCAATGGGTATTGGTATGTTTTTGCTAAATTTTAGTAGCCCCCAAAATTTTCAACCGTTTATACTGGTTTCTGTGATTACTTCTGCAGCACTTATACCGATTTTATTGACTAAAAAAAAACCACCAACTTTTAAGAGAATTAAAGCAATGAGTTTAAAAGATCTATATGAAGCTTCTCCTTTTGGGATGGTTAGTTCACTTTTTTATGGAACAATCCAATCTGCTTTGTTTACTTTGTTAGCTGTTTATGCAACATCTATGAATTTTTCTATACTAGAAGTATCAATTGTAACATTTCTTTTAGCGGTCTCAGGTGCTATCGCACAGTTTCCAATAGGAAAGATTTCAGATTTTTATGATAGAAGAAAAGTAATTGTTTTCAGCACATTTGGTGCGGCAATTTTTGCAATCATTGCAATATTTGTTTCAAGACAAATGTATTTACCTGATGGCCTTGCTACAAGCAAAACATGGTTCTACATCTTTTTTATTTTATTTTCTTTTTGTAGTTTACCAATGTTTTCATTAATTTTAGCACACACAAATGATTATATTTCAAAAGATAAATTTGTTGCAGCAGGTGCTGGACTTCAATTTTCATTTGGATTAGGCGCTATGAGCGGGCCTTTTTTATGCTCAATATTTATGGATCTAGTGGGTTCAAATGGTTTTTTTGTATTTTTATTTATATTTCATTCTGTTATTGGTTTATTTGGTATTTATAGAATGCAAGTTAGACAAACTATTGATAACCCTGACTCTCAGTTTGTCGCAATGCCCCAAACAATTACTCCAGCTGGAATCGAGCTTAATCCAACAACTGAACCAATTGAAGAACCTGTAAAAATTTTGGATGAAAAAAATTAATTTATTGTAATAAATTATCGCTTTCAGGTTGTACCCAATTTAAACAAATTTTTTTATATTCTTATTGAATATTTGTTATTTCTTTAGTGAAATCATAATTATAAAAAAATGACAGTAAGAAAAAAAAAGAAAACCAAAATTAAAAAAAAAGCTGGTGGATTTGCTAAAATTGCCTCTTTAACAACTACCTCTATTAGTAGCGCATTTTCTAATTACAAAAAAAATAAAGAATTAAATAAAATTAAAGCTATTAAGTTACAAAAACTTGAGGAAAAAAACTCAATTTTAAAAGAAAGAAAAGAATTAAAAGCTTGGGAAGAAAGACTTATAAAAGAAAGTAATAAAATCAAATTTAGTGAAGATGAATTAAGAAATAAAGAAAAAGAAATTAAATTAAAAGAAGACAAACAAAAAATTGAAAGTGAACGATTAACGAAAAAAGATGAAGAATTAATTTTAGTTACCAAAGAACTTAGAGAGAAAGAAAAACAATTAAAAATTAGAGAAGAGGAGCAAAATAGAAAAGATATTGATTTACAAGTAAGAGAAGAAGAACAAAAACAAAAAGAGTTAAAAGAACAAAGACGTAAAAATAGAGAATTAAAAGCTATAAAAGAGGAAGAAGATAAACAGAAAGAACTTGAATATATTAAAATTCGAGAGTGGGAAGAAAAATTTGATAGAGAGCAAAAAGCAAAAGAGCAAGAGGAAATAAGAAGAGAACAAAGATTAATGCAAAAAGAGCTTGAGAAAAGAGCAAAATTTGAAAATAATGAAAATCCTATAAGTGGATTAGAAAAATTTAATATTGATAAGTCAAAAGAAAATTAAATTAATTCAAAACCTTAATTATATCTCCAGTAAATATTTTTGAAGATGAAAGTATTTGACATCTTAAACCTCCTTTTCTTAAAAACTCTTTAAGAATGTTTTTTTGATTAAGCATTTCTGTAAGATGTCTACATGGCCTACATAAATCAATTCCTTCAACTTTAACTTTACCTATTAATAATTTTTTTCCCACTAATTCATTTAGTTCAATTCCTTTGGTAATTATATTTCTTCTAAAATCAATGTAGGGAATATTTAATTTAAATTTTGCATTATAATAATCTATATTTTCAGATTCAATTAAAGTTAATTGACAATATGGATCATTATAATCATCAAAGTGTCTATCTCCTACTATACCTTTATTAGCTAAAACCTCTATTGAATCTGTTTCTTCAATTTTTTTATTATTATTCTTAGTAATTCCTAATTTAAAAACACGAGACATAATTTACTATTTAAGGATAACATTATAAGATTTCTAAACAAATGAACAAAGAAAATGCGAGCAAACTCTGGAAAATTATTCAGGAAGCTGGCGATTACCTAAAAGGTCAGTTACCAGATCATCCGAATCATCCAAAGGGAAGAAATTCTTATGCACATGTAGCTTTATGTATAAAAAATAAGTTTAATGCAAGCTATAAGGACATACCTGATGAAAAATTTGATGATGTTTTAAATTACATTGATAATTTAAAAAAAAATCCAAGTTAATTTGTTTAATGTATAATAAAATCGTCTTTTATGAATATTTCATATTTTAAAGAAAAAAAAATTTTTTTATTTTCAATTTTTTTGTTTTTGTTAATTAGGATATTTTTTTTTCAAAAAGGGTTAAATTTTAGTAGTTTTGGTTTTTGGCAAATTGCAAATTTAAATTTGTTAAAAGAAGATCTCATTAAAACAATTTATTATTTTCATTATCAACCTCCATTATGGAATATGTTAATTGGCTCAATAATTAAAATGACAGGACAAAGTGAAGATTTGGCAAAAAATATTTTACTTTTAATTCATTGGTCTTTTTCAATAGGTATTTTATTTGTGATTTATAAACTAAAGATGAAGCTAGATTTTAATAATAAAATTTTTTTTATATGTTTATTAACTACAATCTTAAATCCATCTTTAATTTTTTATGAAAATTTTGCATTATATAATCACTTCTCATGTTTTATTTTTTTTCTGATTTTTTATAATTTTTACTTATTGACTGAAAGTAAAAATATAAAATATGAATATTATATCTTATCTTTGTCTTTAATATTGACTTGGACGTGGCCTATGTTTCATCCGATATTCATAATTATAATTTTTTTCTTAATAACGTATTTGAAAAATATTTTTAAAATTAAATCCTTAATTATTTCCTTGGTCTTTTTTTTATTATCTTTAACTCCATCTATAAAAAACAAATATGAATTTAACTTTTTTGGAAATGGAAGTGGTTTAGGGCAAAATATGTCAGGATTAGTATATTGGAGTGATGATTTAAGAGAAAAATGTAGCTATAATAATTTGTCTGAAAATATCGATAAAAATAATAAATATATAGAAAAAATTAAACACCCTGGTCTACTTTATGAGAATCACGTTCAAAATTCTATACAGGCATTAGACAAGAGTGGATATTGTCTTAAAAATTCTATTCACGAAATTAAAAACAATTTTTCAAAATATTTTTTTTATAGGCTTAGAGTTTTATTAGCATCACATAATCGCTTTTCTTTTGAGTATTTTCAACCTCCAAAAAATTTTAATAATTATTTTGATTTTTTTAGCAGTCTTAAAAAAGAAGATTATTTGTGGGCAATCAAAAAAATTTTGATAAATTTATTTTTCTCTTTTTATTATTTGACCTTAATTTTCTATTTTTTTAAAATTAAAGATAACCAAAATTTTAAAAAAGCATCATTATGTATTTTCTTGCTACATATCTATATTCTTGTCATTGGAACATTTCTAAATAACCAAGAACAAGAAAGATTTAGATACACAAGTGGAATTTTTTTAAATTTTTTATTTTTTTATATAATTTTTAAATTCAATTATTTTTTAAGAAAAATCTTTGATTACAAAAAATATTAAATAAATACTTTATTGTTTGGGAAAATAATCTTTTAATTCACCTTCTCTGTAAACATCTGCAGTACAACAATGAAGACCTCCTCCAAAAGCATAGGCATCTCTCAAGTCAACTGGAATTACTTCCATTCCTAATTTATCTAGTTGTTCTGCTTGATACTTCTCACTTTTTTCAACACAAACAGTTTTTGGATCTATTACTAAAACATTCATCGATAACCACACAGAAGAATAGCACAAAGGTGGTGGTTCATTATGTGCAGGCTGAGCAGCATCTACTATTTTCCATCCATTTTTTTCGAATAACTCTCTTTGCTCATTTGGAAGTCTTCTTTGTGGATTGTTAATTATTAATCCTTCTTTAATTGGAGTAAAGGTTGCATCTATGTGTATTGGATATGGATCTCCAGGAAAATTTACTGCATGCACTCTATGATCTTTATAGTGTCGTTTTAACCAATCAATGCCTTTTAAGTTTGTTGTAAAACCATGTTGAACAACTAAATCTTTTCCAAATCTCAATACATCTGCAGCATCAAACAATGGCTCTTCTTCTGTTGTTACAAAAAATTTATCTTCAGTCCATTTAAGTCTCTTTTGAATTCCAATTTTATCAGATAAATAATCTTTGCGATAATCCGCATCTGTCAATCTAGGTTTAGGCGCCGACTCATGTTTCATATGAGGATCGTTATCATAATAATGCTTTAAAAGTGGTCGATAACATAGGTATTCAAACCAGCGACATCTATAACTCATTGTCGCCTCTAAAATTTCATTTCCAACAGTTAACAAAACATCTCTTGGAGGCATACAGCCAAACATAGTTTCTGATTCCCAATCTGGTGTCGAAGTTTTTTGATTAAAATTAATTGGTGTTGGTCTGTCTACTTTTATTCCTCTTTTAATTAGTATGTTTGAAAAATCATCTAGGAGTTGATTTGCTTTATCAACCGTGTCTTTAGTTCTGGGACCAAATTGTCCTCTCATATCAGAATCTTCTGGAACTTTTGCATCAAGAGCAGGTTCAGGTGCAGGAATACAAGTTCCATCTGCTCTGCCGACAATTACATGTTTAAGTGGATCCCATTCATTCCAACTATTTACGATAACTTTATTTTTACTCATTTTACCCTTTTATGACATTGTGTTCAGGTCCAAATGGAAATTTAGTAATATTTTCTGATCCATTTTTACTGATTACTAAAATATCGTGCTCCCTATAACCACCGGCACCTGGTTTACCTTCAGGAATTAAAATCATTGGTTCCATGGAAACAACCATATTTTCTTCTAAAACTGTATCAATATCCTCTCTAAGCTCTAAACCTGATTCTCTTCCATAAAAATGTGAAAGAACCCCAAAAGAATGTCCATAACCAAAAGTTCTGTATTGTAAATATCCAAGTTCAGCAAACAATTCATTTAACTCATTACAAATATCCGAACATTTAGTACCTGGTTTTATTAATTCTAATCCTCTCTTATGAACTTTTACATTTGCTTCCCAAGCTTTTAAAGATTGATCATCAACAGAATTCAAAAAAAGTGTTCTTTCAAGAGCAGTGTAATAACCTGAAATCATTGGAAAAGTATTTAAAGATAAAATATCACCATTTACTAATTTACGATTAGTTTTTGGGTTATGTGCACCATCTGTATTTATTCCAGATTGAAACCATACCCAAGTATCCATATATTCAGCGTCAGGATAGGTTTTTGCAATTTCTCTTTCCATCTTATCCCTTCCACTAATTGCAATTTCTAATTCTGTAGCTCCTTCTTTTATATTTTTTACAATCTCTTCCCCACCTAAATCAGCAATTCTCGCTCCATTTTTTATTATTTCTATTTCCTCGTCTGATTTTATCATTCTAAGTTTCATAAGTTCTTTTGAAATATCACTAAATACTGAAAATGAAAAAATTGATCGAATTTTTTCATTTATCTCTAATGTTACATGATCATTTTCAATTCCAATATTTTTTGGAGGATCATCTCTTCCAATAATTGACACTATGGCTCTCAAAAAATTATCTCTTTTCCAGTCAGTATAAATAACATTATCACAGTGTGATCTTCGCCAAGGCTGACTTGCGTCTATATTAGCAGAGATAGTTGAAATTTTTTTATTTGTTATCACGCACCCATAAGGTCTTCCAAAAGAACAATAAATAAAACCCGTGTAGTAAGCAATGTTGTGCATTGAAGTCAAAATAATCATATCAATATTCTTTTTATCCATTACGGACCGTAATTTACTTACTCTTTGTTCATATTCTTTATTTGAAAAAGGAAGTTTTACCTTTTCACCATTCTTTAACGTAAAAAAATCAGGTCTATCCATAAAACAACAAGAAATTAATTTAGAGCAATGTATCTCTTATTCCATCGCATAATAAGACTATAATAAATTAGTGAAATAAAAAGAAAAAATCCACCAACTATTGTATTAGTTGATGGGATTTCATTAATACCAAACAATGGTAACCATACCCAAAAAATTCCACCTATAACTTCTGTTAAAGATAGTAAGGTTAGTTCAGCTGCTGGGATTGCTTTTGATCCAATGGAGTATAAAATAAGTCCCAAACAAACTAAAGTTCCGTGTAAAGAAAACATTGCACTGTTATAACTTGTAGCAAAAAATGGCTGACCTTTAATCAAAATCATTAATGTAGCTATTACAAAACAAAATAAACCAGCAACAGCTACAGTGGTAAATTTAGGGGTTTCTTTTCTCCATCTTAAAGTAACTGAAAACACAGAAAAACCTATAGAAGATGTGATACCAAAAACAAAACCTATTAAAGAATTTTTTTCGGTATTACCTACAGCCATGATTATAATTCCAATGGTTGCGATAATAATTGACACCCAGACGTTATAAGAAATCTTTTCTTTTAAAAATAAAAAAGCCAACAAAGCAGTAAAAAAAGGCATAGCAGCCAAACACAAAAGAGTAATAGCTGCAGAAGTGTTAGTTATTGAATAAATAAATGAAATCATTGCTATTCCAAGTCCCACACCACCAACAAGTCCAGATTTTCCAACTTTTTTATAATTTTTATAAAAATTCATTCCCTCTTCAAAATACAAATACAAATTTAAAATTATAAAAATTGTTAAGCCTCTCCCAAAAATGTATTGCCAAGGAACCATATGAGGATCACTCATATATCTTACAACTAAAGGACCAAAGGACCAAAGAATACCAGCAAACAAAACTACAGGTACGGCTATTTTTTCATTTTTAAGCTCTAACATATTAGATATTTAATTCTAATTAGTTTGAACTACAACAAAAATAGTTTTCTCAAATTAAAATTTTTTGTGGATGGTTTGGAACATAACACTCGACTATATCTCCTTTTTTAAATTTAGATTTACCAGATGGTAACAATGTCCAAATATTTGATTTAATAAAAGATTGAATTTTAAAAGACTCTTGACCTTTTAATATTTCTGTTTCAATTTTACCATTTTTAGTTGTATTAATTTTACTTTTTACGAATCTTGTAAAATTAATTTTCTTAGAAAATTTATTTTTTAAAACCGCTTTTAAAGGTTGTTCCTCAGTAATTCCAAGAAGATTTTGTAAAAATGGATAAACAAAAAATCTGAAACAAGCAGCTGATGAAATTGGATTTCCAGGAAGACCAAATAAAACTTTATGTTTATCTTTAAATTTTGCAAATAAAATAGGCTTACCAGGTCTTATTGCAACACCTTTAAAATAATTTGAGAGCTTATTTTTCTTTACTATATTTGGTATAAAATCAAACTTGCCAGCTGATACTGCTCCAGAGGTAATGATAATATCAGTTTTTGATTTAAACATTTTTTTTATTTCTTTTTCAAATCTAATCAAATGATTGTCTTTTAATGTTCCTCCATTTTTAAAATTAAACAAAAAATTATTACTCAATGAATTAATGTAATAACTATTTGAATTCCTAACTTTCCAATCTGGAATTCTTTTTTGATTTGATATTTCGTTTCCTGTTGAAAAAAATAATATATTGGGTTTTCTCTTAACTTTAATAGAGTCTATTCCTAATGACTTCAAAGCCAAAATATGAACCGGAAGTATAATAGTTCCCTTTTTAATTAATAAGTCATTTTTTTTATAATCTGATCCTTTAAATCTTATATGTTGATATTTTTTTATTTTTTTATCGATTAAAATATATTTTGGGTTTTTTTTATTTGGGTAAAAAACTATATTTTCTATTGGTATAATTGTATCAAAACCTTTTGGGATAATTGAGCCGGTCATTATTTCGTAAGTTTGGAATTTTTTAGATTTTTTATTAATTGTTTTGTCCCCAGCTGCAATTGTTCCAATAATTTTAAATAACCCTTTTTTTTTCATATTCAAATTTTTTGTATCCTTTGAATTAATCACAAAGCCATCAAAAGCTGCATTATCAGCTGCAGGATTATTAACTTTTGAAAAAATATTATTTGCTGTCACTCTATTTAAACAACTATTAACTTTTATAATTTCATTACCAATGTTAATTTTTGATTTTTTTAGTATTTTAATAGAACTTTTATAACTAATCATTTTCCATAATCTTATATGCTTTTTCTAAATCTTCCTTAGTATTAATATTAAAAAAAGGATCCTTTTCTTTATAATCAACATTAATTATTTCTACATCTACTGAATCTGCCCAAAGCTCTACTTTTCTCTCACCTTTTTGAATATCAGATTCTAATTTATCCAACAAATCCATAGACCAGAGTCCAAATATATTATGTCTCGTATTTTTATTCTTAATAAAAAATAATTTATTTTTTTTAATATCAATCTTCTCATAAAAAATTTTTAACTCATTTTTTGTAAAAAAAGGTGTGTCTGAAGGAAATGTTGATATCCATTTGTAATCTTTTTTATTATTTTTTATCCATTTCATTGCAGTCAAAATACCACCTAAGGGTCCTACTCCTTCAATGATATCTTTTGTTATTGATATCTTTGTCGAGTGTTTAAATTTAATTTGATTATTTGAAATAATTAAAATTTCTTTAAACTGATCAATTATTTCAGAAAGAATATAGTCTATTAATATTTTATTGTTTAATTTTACTTGAGTTTTATCCTCACCAAATCTCTGTGACTTACCACCTGCTAGTACAACACCTAAAATCTTGTTATGATCCATTAAAGAAAATATAAAACATTAATATTTGATTTAAAGAGATAATATGGACTTAAGAATTTTAGAAATAGCATCAAATACAGAGAACAATAAAATTCTCGATAAACATACACATAAATCTAAAAATAAAAATCCAATTTGCGGTGATGAAATGGAAATCAGTCTTATAATCAAAAATAACAAAGTTGTAGATATGGGTTATCAATGTAAGTCATGTATTTATTGTCAGGCATCTGTAAGTCTTCTTTCACAAAATATTAAAACTAAAACTCTTGATGAAGTAAAAGATTTTATAAAAATTTGTGAAAATATTTTTGAAAATAATAAAATTATTTTAGAAAAGAAATGGATGATTTTTAAAGAACTTTTTGATAAAAAAAATATATCAAGAAAAGAATGTTTGTTACTTCCAATACGAACTATTGAAAAAGCACTTAATGATTAACTTAAATAAAGAAATTTTTAAAAAAGCTTTAATAGCTGGTTTCTTTTCAGCTTTTACAATTGGTGTGTTGACTGTTCTTACTTACAAAAGTGCTTTGGGTTTATTTTTAGCAGGATCATTTGGATCATCAATGGTTTTATTATTCGGTTTTCCAGAAAGTCCATTTGCTCAACCACGTAATGTTTTTTTCGGACACTTAGTGACAACTTTGGTTGGAGTTATTTTTGTTAACTTCATACCATTACCAATATTTATCAATATAGCTATTGCAGTTGGTGCAGGCATTTTTTTTATGATATTGCTAAATGTAACACATCCTCCTGCAGGTGGAAATCCTGTAATGGTTATCATTGGCAGCGTATCATACGATTATCTACTCTTCCCAATAATTTCAGGGTGCTTTATAATTATACTTTTAGCAATAATTATAAATAAATTTATCTTAAAAAAAAACTATCCTTCAAAATAATATAATGAATTCTAAATATAAAATTACAAAATTTACAAAAGATAAATTAGAAAATATAGAAGACTTAATTTCTATTGAAGAACCTTTAGAAATTTCTTTAAGATTTAAAGATAAAGAAAAATGGATAACAAAAAGTTTATCGATAACAATGAGAACTCCAGGACATGATGAAGATTTAGTTAGAGGATTTTTGTTTAACGAGCAAATTATTCAAAATATTAAAGATATCGAAAATATAGAAAGTTTTGGTGATAAAGTTGGTCAATACAATATTCAAAATAAAATACTTGTTACTTTAAATAACTCACAAAATGTAAATATTTCAAACATTAAAAGAGAATTTTTAACAAACTCATCTTGTGGTGTATGTGGAAAATCCTCTCTTGATGCTTTAGAAATTATAAAAAAAGACAAAACTCCAAAATCAAATCCAAAATTAAGAAAAGAAATAATAATTAATTCACCATTGATCCTTAGAAAAAATCAATCTGAATTTGCAAAAACTGGTGGTATCCATGCTAGTGGATTATTCTCATCAAATGGTAGTTTAATATCTTTAAGAGAAGATGTAGGTAGACACAATGCATTAGATAAGATGATTGGTGATTCACTGTTGAACAACTATCTCAAACCAAATGACCAATTTATCACTTGCTCAGGACGCTTAAATTTTGAATTAGTTCAAAAAGTTTTAATGACAAATATTGGCTTAATGATTGGGGTGGGTGCGCCAACTAGCCTAGCAATTGATCTTGCGAATAGATTTGACATGACCTTGGTAGGTTTCGTAAAAGAGGACAGTTTTAATATTTATACAAATAACCAAAAAGTTATTGTAAATTAAAAAGGAATTTGCGGTGTCTAAAAACATAAGTAATTTATCTGGAAGAGTTGGCCTAAAAGACAATTTATTTAAAAAAATGTCTGAAAATGTTCTTAATGACTCACCAAAAGATATTAAAGAAATTGCAAAAGAATATAATTTAGGTGTTTCAACAATACATGGTGCTGAAAGTTTTTATGAATTTCTAAGGCCTTCTCATAGAGAAAAAAAAGCTTTTGTTTGTAACGGAAGTGCTTGCATGTGTGCAGGAACCCAAGAAAAATTAAAAGATAAATTAAAAGAAAAATTAGGCGATGACAAAGTTGGGGAAATGTTCTGTTTAGGGCACTGTTATGAAAATCATGCATTTCATTATGATGGAGAAAATTATGCTGGAAAAGATATTGAAAAAATTGATCAAATTCTAAATGGTGAAAATATTAAGCAAGAAAAATTTTTTTCAAAAAGTTATGCAACCACAAGTTTTTTAATGGATGACAAACTTTCTTCAACAGATCAGTTCAAAGATCAGTTAAATAGATTTCTAAAAATAGATAAAAAAGAAATTGTAAAATCATTACTGGACTCAAATCTAACTGGTAGAGGTGGTGCTGGTTTTCCTACAGGAATGAAATGGGATTTTTGTAGTAAAGCAAAAGGAGATAAAAAATATGTTATTTGTAATGCTGATGAAGGAGATTCTGGTGCTTTCTCAGATAGATATTTATTAGAAGATCAACCTCTTAAAGTTATTTTTGGAATGGTAATTTGTGGTTTTGTAATTGGAAGTAATGAAGGAGTTTTATATATTAGAGGTGAATACCCTAAATCTATCGAGGCAATAAATGGAAGTATTAATGAACTTAAAAAATTGGGTCTTTTGGGTGAAAATATTTTAGGAACAGATTTTTCATTTGATTTAGGAATTTGTATTGGACAAGGTGCTTATATCTGTGGAGAAGAAACAGCTCTTATTGCATCAATCGAAGGAAGAAGAGCAGAAGTTGATGTGAGACCACCCTTTCCTGTTACAGAGGGACTTTATAAAAAACCAACAGTAGTTAATAATGTTGAAACTTTAGCTGCTGCATCTGGAATATTAATTAATGGTTCAGATAAATTTTCTTCAGTTGGAAATAAAAAATCAGCAGGTACTAAATTAGTTTGTTTAGATAGTTTTTTTAATAATCCTGGTGTTTATGAAATTGATATGGGTACTCCAATGAAAAAAATATTTAACGAAATTGGTGGAGGATATAAAGAAGAAATAAAAGCATTTCAGATTGGTGGACCATTAGGTGGTGTCGTTCCTTTAGCTGAAATTGATAAACTAAACTTAGATTTTCAAGAGTTTACTGCCAAAGGATTTATGTTAGGTCATGCAAGTGTTGTGAGTATTCCTAAAGATTTTCCAATGACTGAATATATTCATCATCTATTTGAATTTTCAGCAGAAGAGTCATGTGGTAAATGTTTTCCTGGAAGGCTTGGGTCCTACAGAGGAAAAGAAATGTTTGATCAAGCTAAGAAAAAGACTGCTAAAATTCCATTAAAATTGTTAAATGAATTATTGATTACTATGCAAAAGGGCTGTTTATGCGCACTTTGCGGTGCAATACCTACTCCCATTATGAACATCTTAAAATATTTTGGTGATGAAATGAAAAGTGATATGGTAAAAGATAACTAATGAGTTCTGAAAAAAGAAAAATTGCTTATATAGATGGTAAGCCATATGAGATTGGTGCAAACCATACATCTATTTTAAAATTTGTAAAAAGTTATGTTGGAGAAAAAAAAGTTCCAACACTTTGCGATGATCCAAATTTAGCACCTTATGGCGCATGTAGAGTTTGTTCAGTTGAAGTGGCATTGGAAAAAGATGGTCCTACAAAAGTTGTAGCATCTTGCCATACTCCAGTTGCTGAAAATCAGCATATTTTTACGTCAAATGAAAACCTTCAAAATTTAAGAAAAAACATTGTTGAATTAGTTCTAACTGATCATCCAATGGAATGTAATACTTGTGAAGTTAATAATAATTGTGAACTTCAAACTGTTGCTAATGATTTAGGTATTTCTGATCATAGATATAATAGTCCAAAACAACATAAAGGAATTCCAAGAGATACTTCTCATGATTACATGAGAATGAATTTAGATAACTGTATTAACTGTGGAAGATGTGTAAGAGCTTGTGATGAAATACAAGGTTCATTTGTACTTACAATGTCAGGAAGAGGATTTGAATCTAGAATAACAACTGATAACGATATGATGTTTGGTGACTCATCTTGTGTTTCTTGTGGAGCTTGTGCACATACATGTCCAACTGATGCAATATCAGATGTCTTCCAATCCAAATCTGCAGCTGTAGATAAAAAAGTTAGAACAACTTGTTCTTATTGTGGAGTTGGTTGTAATTTAGAAGCATCAATCAAAAATGATAAAGTTGTAGCTATTGATACACCAAAACAAACTGAAGTTAACGCAGGTCATACTTGTATTAAAGGTAGATATGCATTTGGATTTTATGATCATCCTGACAGATTAAAAACTCCTTTAATCAAAAGAAATGGAAAATTTGAAGAAGCGTCATGGGATGAAGCTTATGATTTTATCAAAAAAGAAATGCAAAGAATTATAAAATATCATGGGCCTGATGCATTTGCTGGAATATCGTCAGCTAGATGTACTAATGAGGAAAATTATGTTTTTCAAAAAATGATAAGAGCAGCTGTCGGGACAAACAGTGTAGATTGTTGTGCAAGAATTTGTCACTCACCTACTGCTTGGGGCATGCAACAAACATTTGGAACAGGTGCTGCTACTAATTCTACTGAAGATATTTATCATGCTGATTTATTTTTGGTCATTGGAGCCAATCCAACTAATGCACATCCAGTAACTGGAGCCAAAATAAAACAACAGGTTATGAAAGGTAAAAAACTTATAGTTTTAGATCCTATCACAACTGAACTTGCTAAACTTGCTGATTATCACATCAAGTTAAGACCCGGAACAAATGTTGCTGTGCTTAATATGATGTTACATTTTATTATTAAATCAAAATTATATAATGCTGATTTTGTTAGAGATAGAACTGAAGGATTTGATAATTTCCTAAAGGAAATTGAGAGACAAGATGTAGATCAACTAGCAAAAGTTGCTGGTGTTGATAAACAATTAGTTAAAGAGGCAGCGATAGCTTATGCGACTGCAAAGAATTCAATGGAATTCCATGGATTAGGAGTAACAGAGCACGAACAAGGATCGAAAACTGTAATGCTAATTGCAGATCTTGCAATGATTACTGGAAACATTGGAAGAAAAGGAGTTGGTGTAAATCCATTAAGAGGTCAAAATAATGTTCAAGGTGCTGCAGATATGGGATGCCAACCACATCAAGGTGCTGGATACTTTGAGGTTTCAGATGAAAAAAATCAAAAATTTTATACTGAAAAATATGGAGTGACACATCCAACAAAAGCTGGATTAAAAATTCCACAAATGTTTGATGCAGCAATTAAAAAAGATATTAAAGGTATTTGGATAATTGGTGAAGATATTGTGCAGACAGATCCAAATAGTGCTCATGTTGTAGAAGCAATGAACTCATTAGAGTTATTAGTAGTACAAGAAATATTTATGAGTGAAACAGCTAAACTTGCAACTGTCGTTTTACCTGGAACTACATTCTTAGAAAAAGATGGAACGTTTACTAATACTGAAAGAAGAGTACAAAGAGTAAATAGAGCTGTACCACCACTGCCAGGAACAAAACCTGATGGAGTTATAGTAACAGATATGATGCAAAAACTTGGATTTGATCAACCAGATTATGATGCTGACCAAGTATTGGCTGAAATTGCAGATATAGTTCCTTTCTTTAAAGGTATCACAAGAGAAAGACTAGGAAAATTCGGCTTACAGTGGCCTGTAAAAGAAGATGGAACAGACACTAAAATCTTACATACTGACGAATTTAAATTAGGAAAAGGAAGATTGAAAAGCTTTGACTGGAAAGAATCTACTGAAATTACAAATAACCAAAAAGACTATCCATTAATATTAACTACCAGCCGAGTTTTACAACATTATAACGCTGCTACAATGACTAGAAGAACAAACAATATAAATATTGTTGATGAAGATGTGCTGCTAGTACATCCTAAAGATGCTGCAGATAGAGATTTGAATACTGGAGATATCGGAAGATTATATTCTGGAAGAGGTGAAGTGGCTCTTAAAGTAGAAGTTACAGATAAAGTTAAAGAAGGTATCGTTTTCACTACATTCCATTTCCCAGAACATATGGTGAATATGGTAACTGGACATGGAAAAGATGAAGAAACAATGTGTGCAGAATACAAGGTTTCATCAGTTCAGGTACAAAAAATTTCAAATCAATTTAAAACTGAAGTTAAGCCTAAAGAACACCAAGCAGAAGTAAGTTAAATTTAATGACCATTGGATGGTGCTTCGACAATACTTATTCTAAATTACCAGATCCATTTAAAGAAGAAATCGGTCCTATTCCTGTAAAAAATCCCGAATTAATTATTTTAAATAAAAATCTTTCCAAAGATCTAAATCTAGATTTTTCTAATCTAGATATTAAAATAATTTCTGAATTATTATCAGGAAACACTCTTCCGCAAGGAAGTAACAGTATTGCACAAGCATATGCTGGTCATCAATTCGGTCACTTTACAATGTTAGGTGATGGAAGAGCTGTTTTAATTGGAGAACATCTATCTAAAAAAAAAGATAGATACGATATTCAGTTTAAAGGTTCTGGAAAAACAGCTTTTTCTAGAAATGGTGATGGAAGAGCTGCTTTAGGACCAATGTTAAGGGAATATATAATTAGCGAAGCAATGTATAACCTGGGTATTCCCACAACAAGAAGTTTAGCAGTTGTAAAAACAGGTGAAGAAGTAATAAGAGAAAAAACTTTACATGGAGCAATACTAACAAGAGTGGCCCTAAGTCATATAAGAGTCGGAACTTTTCAATACATTGCTGCTAGAGAAAAAAAAGATGAATTAGAAATACTTTTGGATTATGTGATTAAAAGGCATTACCCAAATATTCAAAACTCAAAAAATAAAGCATTAGATCTATTAAAATTGGTAATGGAAAAACAAATTGATCTAGTTGTTAATTGGATGAGAGTTGGTTTTATTCATGGTGTAATGAACACTGACAACATGAGTATTTCGGGTGAAACAATTGACTACGGTCCTTGTGCTTTTATGGATATTTATGATCCAAAAACTGTATTTAGTTCAATTGATCAAATGGGAAGATATGCTTATTGTAATCAGCCAGTTATTACAAAATGGAATTTATCAAGATTTGCAGAGTGTTTAATTCCATTAATTGATAAAGATCAAAATAAATCTATAGAGCTAGCAACTGAAATAATCAACTCTTTTGAAAAAAATTATGAAGAGAAGTGGCTAAATATGATGAGAGATAAATTAGGATTATTTGGAATAGAAGATAAAGATAAATTTTTAATTCTTGATTTGTTAACTTGGATGCATCAAAAAAAATTAGATTATACAAATACGTTTTGCCATCTAATGAACTCAGAGATAGAGGAAAACGAAATTTTTAAGGATCATGATTTTCAAAATTGGAAAAAAAGATGGCAGGAAAGATTAAAAACTAATAATAATTCTCCTGAAAAATATAATAAATTAATGAGAAGTGTTAATCCTATGGTGATACCAAGAAATCATAAAGTAGAAGAGGTTTTAAATGAAGCTAATAATAATAACATAGAGCCGCTAAAGAGATTTTTAGAAATTTTAAATAACCCCTATTCTGAACAAAAAAATATAAAAGAATTTCAATCACCCTCTTTTTCAAAAGAAAAATATCAAACTTTTTGTGGAACTTAATTAAAGAACATAAGGCTCAGGTCTTGCCTTTTTTCCTAAAACTCTTTCAACTGCCATATTCGATATATCAATTGATTGATATGCACCAGTTGTTATTAATTCTGTCAAAGCTCTTCCTATTCCAGGTGCTTGCATCAAACCTCTTCCAGTAAAACCCGTAGCTAAATAAACATTATCGAATTTTGGATGTTTTCCTACAACTGCATTATTATCTAATCTGTTACAGTCATAATAACCTGCCCACCCACCTGTTAATTTTAATTCTTCCATTGCAGGAATTCTATGTGCTAAAGCAGGCCAAACGAGTTCTTCAAAATCATCCCAAGCAGGCTCAAGATCTTTTGCATCAAAGACTGATTTAGGTGATCCTGCTAAATACTCCTTTCCTTCTGGTCGCCAGTAAACTCCTGTTGTCAAATCTCCAGTCAAAGGCATTTCAGGAATATGTTTTGGACACTTAACTCTAAAAACAGTGTGTTTTTGTGGTTCAACGGGTATATCCTCTAAAAGTTCTTTAGTCCAACATCCTGCAGCTGAAATAATTGTTTTTGCTTTTATTTCTGAGAGTGATTTAACTTCACCTTTTGTAAATTCTGCACCAAGTTCTGTGGCTTTACTCTTCAAGGCACTATGAAACATAAATGGATCAATCCAGCCTTCACTCTGATTGTCAGTAAATGTTGCAGTTTCGATTCCCTCACTATTAATATATGAAAAAAATTTTGTTAATTCAGAACCTTTAATATTTTTTGTTCCAGCATCACAAGCTTTATGATTTTCTAAAGCTTTATATTGTTCCTCTGCATGTTCTTGTCCAAACATAAGTAAATAACCATTTGTGACCATACTGGCTGTTGGTTTAGGGTTTTTTTCAGTTTTAAGCAGTTCAGGTATTTGAAAAATAAATTCTCTTGCAAACTTTCCGAGCAAAATATTTTCTTTTTGAAAAAACTGTCTTCTAAATCCACCTAGTGAAAGTGGGAATGATGCATTTTTATAAGTTGGATCTCTTTCAATAACTTTTACTTTTCTACCCTCTTTAGATAAAAAATAAGCCGTTGCAGCTCCGATTATTCCACCACCAACTATTACAACATCATCCATTTAATTTAACATTAATAGGTTAAAATTCAGAAATAGTGCATAGCAACACCAAAGTAAATAGGGAATCATTAAATAATAACTTACAAAATTGACACGCTTAAACCTTATAATAAGAACAACAATTAAAAAGATTAAGATTATTAGTACAACCAATGCAAAAAATATTTGGTGCAAACCGAAAAAAACAATACTCCAAGTTGTATTAAAAACTATATGAATAAAATAGATATAAACAGTATTTACATCTCGATTTTTAGTATGCCAAAAAAACCAAATGGCTAATGTCATCATCAAATATAGTGTTGTCCATACAGGAGCAAATATCCAGTCTGGAGGATTATAGGCTGATTTTACAAGTTGCGAATACCAAGGTTCTTTAAAGCTTATTGAAGCTAAACCTCCAATAAATGAAGCTGAAAAAGTGATAACAAAAAAAAGTATAAAAGATAAAAATTTATTTTTAAACATATAAGTATTATACATCTTTATATAATGAATAAAAAAACTATTTGGATAACTGGTGGGAGCACAGGCATAGGCAAAGCTTTAGCTATAAAGTTTGCTAGCGAAGGTTGGAATGTAGCGGTTTCTGCAAGGCGTGAAAATCTACTTAAAGAAATTTCAGATAATAATAATAATATTCATGGATTTCCCCTAGATGTAACAGATAAGTCAAAATGTAGAGAAGTTTTCGAGCAAATTAAAAATAAGTTTCAAGATATTGATATTTGTTTTTTTTCAACAGGAACTTGGAATCCAAAAAAAGAAAAGGATATTGATGTTGAACAAATAGAAGATGTATTTAAAGTAAATTTTTTTGGCACACTAAATAGTATTAAAGCTGTAGAAGAGCATTTTAAAAATAAAAAAGAAGGTATTATAACTATTGTTTCATCTATAGCTGGATATAGAGGTTTGCCAAATTCTACTGGTTATGGACCTTCCAAATCTGCTCTGAATAATTTAGCAGAGAGTTTATATTTTGATTTTAAAAGATCAAATGTACGTGTTTGCTTAGTTTCACCTGGATTCATAAAAACACCAATGACAGATAAAAATGATTTTAAAATGCCATTTTTAAAAACTACTGAGTATGCAGCTGATAAGATTTATGATGGGTTGATTAATAAGAATGTATTTGAAATTCATTTTCCAAAATCATTAACTTTTATACTTAAAATTTTAAGCTTCTTACCAAGCAAAATATATTTCAGTTTGGTGGGTAAAATGACAAAATATCAAAAAAAAAATTAATCTTTAACAAATACTACTGTAAGTTCAGCAACTTTAATACCAAACTTTGTCATTGTAGCTCTGTTTATGGCAACACGATCATCTTGTTTAAATATCCAATCATCAAAAGTAATTTTCATTTCTTTTCCTTTAACTGGAACTAAAAGGACATACTCAAATTTAAATGCTGGACCATAAGAATAACCTTTTGCTTTTCCAACAACATCTCCTGCAGTTCCTTCATAATTATTTTCATCAATTTTGGTTATTTGCCATTGTCTATTCTGAATTTCACCATCATCCCAATTAAATTTTTCATCAAGTATTAATTGGTTTCCATCCCATTTACCATTTAAGTCTGCTGAGAACTGTCTTATAACTTTACCGGATCTATTTTGAAGAATCCCCCAAGCTTTCACATTACCTGATAAGTATTCCTCTATAATTAATCTTGGTTCTTTACCTTTAAAATCCTCTGGTTTCATAGCACTATTATTTGAACAATTAGTAATTAAGAATAATGAAATTATCAATAAAATTGATTTGAAGTTTATTATTTTTCTCACATCTCTCCTTTTAATTATTTGTTTTGTAATGAAAATTGAATTAGATCAATATTTTTTGATTTAAATCCAGCTTCACAATACGAAAGGTAAAATTCCCACATTCTTCTAAATGTTGAGTCAAAACCTTGGTTCTTTATTAAATCCCATTTTTATTAAATTCATTTCTCCATAAGGCTAATGTACTAGAATAATGATCAGAATAAGAATCATATGATTTTATAGTCAAACCATTTTCAGACACATGTTTATTCAAACTATTTTTACTTGGAAGAAATCCTCCAGGAAAAATATATTTTTGAATGAAATCTTGTTTATTTTTATACCTATCAAATAAACTGTCGTCTATTGTAATTGCTTGGATCGCGGCTGTACCACTATTTGCTAAGTTTTCTTTTATGGTTTTAAAATAACTTTGCAAATAGTTTTGGCCAACCGCTTCAATCATTTCAATTGAAGCTATTGAATTATATTTATCGTTTAAATCTCTATAATCTTTTATTTGGATATTAACTTTTTCATTTAAACCACATTTATGAATTCTTTCTTTCGCATACTCATATTGTTTTTTGGAAATTGTAATACAATCTAGTTTTATATCGTATTTTTTTCCTAAATATTCTGCAAATCCTCCCCATCCACATCCGATCTCTAAAACTTTATCTCCATTTTTTGGTTTGATTAGATTAATTAATTTTTGATATTTATTATTTTGAGCATCTGATAAATCTTGATTTTTTTTTTCGAAAATAGCACTTGAATATGTAAGAGTTTTATCAAGCCAAAGTGAAAAAAATTCATTTCCTAAATCATAATGTTTAGCGATATTTTCTTTACTTCTACTTTTTGTATTCTTAATAAAAATATTTTTTAGAAAGTTTATAATTGGTAAATCTAATAATCCTGAAAATTTATAGATTACCTTTATATTTCGAGCTGTAATTTCAATTAGGTTTGATAAATTGTCTGTTTCAAATTCATCTCTCATGTAGCACTCTGCGAAACCAATGCTTCCACCTTTAATTAAATTAAAAGTGAAATTTGGTTTTTTTATCTTTATGTAAGCTTTCAAAGAATCTTCAGGATTTCCAAACTTGATTATTACACCGTCAAAACTTGTGATTTCCAAGTAACCAGACTCGATATCCTGTAAAATCTTAAATACAATCTTATCCGCAAAATTATAAAGGTTCATTAATTTTCAAAAGATATATTATTTTTTATATTTAATTTTTTTTTTATGAATTTAATTCCTTTAGCCCATAATTTAAACGCTTCAAAATGTATCGCTGAGATAATTTTAAAAGTCATTAAAGGGTGTTTAAAATATGATTTTATTAGCTGTGAGCTTGTAAGATCTGCTCTTATTCCATCTTGAGAAGCATATAATATTTTTTCATTTAATTGATATTGATCAATTATGACTGATATTTTTTCTGAAGGTTTTAAAATTCTAAAAAAATAATTACAATTCATTTCAATAAATGGTGATACATGAAATTTTTTTTCACAATTGTGTTGTAAAAGATTATCATTTTCTACTTTAAAAATATAAGTATGCTGTTCCCCAAATGTATTTTTAACTTCATATAATATGGAAATTAATTCATCTTTATTGTTATAAATATAAAAAACACTTAAAGGATTAAATACATAACCTAAAATTCTTGGATAACACAAAAGTTTTATCTTAATATTTTGATTATTTATTTTATTTTCATTTAAATTTTTTTTAACCCATTCAACTAATGATGTTCCATCTCTATCACCGTGATCTTTGTCAAAAAAGCTAATTAAGTTAAATTTATTATATGAAAAGAAACTTATATTTTTATCTAAAATTTTTAATTCTGATAAATCAATTAAAAGAGAGAATACTTTATATTTAAAAAAATGTAATTTTGGTTTAAATCTTTTATGAATTACTGTTCCATTATAAATTGCACTAGTCATTGAGGTTTTTTAGCATTTCAACAGATGATTTTATTCCATCTTCATGAAAACCGTAACCAAAATAACTGCCACAAAAAAGAATATTTCTTTTATTTTGTAAATTTTTAAGTCTAGTTTGGTATGTAAGTGCTGACTGATCAAAATATGGATGAGTAAATTTTACTTTCTTTAAAACTTTTGATTGTTCAATTTCAAAATAAGGATTTAATGTTAAAAAAATATTTTCCTCACATTTTAAATTTTGTAATAAATTCAACCAATATGTGATTGAATTTTTTTCAATTTCATCTTTTTTAATTGAAGAATTCCATGAAGACCATGCTTTTTTATTTTTTGGCATTATTTTTTCATCCGTATGGATGTAAGCAATATTTTCTTTATATCTAAAGTTAGATAAAATTTCTTTTTCATCTTCTAAAGGGTCTTCAATCATTGAAAGTGCTTCATCAGCATGAGTAGCTAAAATAACTTTATCATAATTGAAAAATTCACTCTCACCACCATAATACAAATCAATTCCATTTGTATTACGTTTAATTTTGGTAACTTGATAATTTTTAAAATGTTCACCACTTATTTTAGATAAAATATTTTCAACATAAGTTCTGCTTCGATTTGAAACTGTATACCATTGAGGTCTATTTTTGAGTTTAAATAAACCATGATTTTGAAAAAATTTTAAAAAAAATTTTAATGGCATTTGGTTGGCTTCATAAGGAGGCATAGACCAAATAGCAGAAACCATGGGTATTAAATGGTAATCTATAAATTCTTTTGAAACCTTTTCTTTCTTTAAATAATCACCAAGTGTTATTTCTTCATTAAACTCATTAACTTTATCAAACTTTTTATAAAATTTAATAATATCAAAAAACATTCTTAAAAATTTTAAGTTTATCAGATTAGATCTATTGGAAAAAATTCCATTTAATCCTCTGCCGCAATATTCAAAGGAAGAGTCACTAACTGAAACTGAGAATGACATATCGCTTTTTTCAATTTCAATTTTATTTTCATTAAAAAATTTAATTAAATTTGGATAAGTTTTAAAATTAAATACAATAAAACCAATATCTACTGATACTTTTTTAGTTGCAAATGTTAAATCTATAGTATGAGAATGACCTCCAAAATGATCTTCTTTTTCAAATAAGTCTACATGATGATTTTTTGACAAGTAATAAGCAGCACTTAAACCTGAAATTCCTGAACCAACTACAGCAATTTTCATTAAACTTTATGCTGCATCTTCTTTGAATTCATCCATGCTTGGACATGTACAAAAGATATTCTTGTCACCGTATACGTTGTCTACTCTTGCTACTGGAGGCCAAAATTTATTTGCTCGCAAAAATTTAGCTGGATAAGCTGCCTCTTCTCGAGAGTATTTATGTGTCCATTCATCTGATGCTAATTCAGTATCAGTGTGAGGAGCATTCTTTATTGGATTATCAATTTTATCAAACTTGCCAGATTTTATTTGGTCGATTTCTTGTTTTATCTTTATTAAAGTGTCACAAAATCTATCCAGTTCAGATAAACTTTCACTTTCTGTAGGTTCAATCATCATAGTACCAGCAACTGGCCATGACATTGTAGGTGCATGAAATCCAAAATCAATTAATCTTTTAGCAATATCTTCTTCTGTTACACCTGTTTCTGATTTTATTGTTCTGATATCAATAATACATTCATGAGCAACATTGCCTTTTGAACCTTTGTATAAAATTGGAAAATGATCTTTAAGTCTATTTGCAATATAATTAGCGTTTAAGATTGCAACTTGAGTAGCTAGTTTTAATCCTTCAGATCCCATCATTTTAATATACATCCAAGAAATTGATAGAATACTTGAGCTACCCCAAGGAGCTGCTGAAACAGCACCAATTCCTGATGCGGGACCGCAATCTTTTACAACTGGATGATTAGGTAAATAAACTTGCAAATGTCTTTTACATGCAATGGGACCCATTCCAGGTCCTCCTCCACCATGTGGAATACAAAATGTTTTGTGTAAATTTATATGACAAACATCTGGTCCAAAATTTCCAGGCTTTGCTATTCCAACAAGAGCGTTTAAATTTGCTCCATCCATATAAACTTGACCTCCATGTTTATGAATTAAATCACAGATATCTGATATCTTTTCTTCAAAAACTCCATGAGTAGATGGATAAGTTACCATTAATGCTCCAAGATTTTCAGAATGAGTTTCTGCTTTTTTCTTTAAATCTTCAAAATCAACATTTCCTTCTTTGTCACAATTAACTACCACAACTTTCATTCCAACCATTTGAGCACTTGCTGGATTGGTTCCATGTGCTGAGCTTGGTATTAAACATATATTTCTATTCTTATCACCTCTATCTAAATGATATTTTCTAATTACCATTAATCCTGCATACTCGCCTTGAGCACCTGCATTTGGCTGAAGTGAAACTCCTGAAAAACCAGTAATTGATCTTAGCCAATTTTTAAGGTCTGTGAACATTGCTCTGTATCCTTCCATCTGTTCAATAGGTACAAACGGATGAGGCTCTGCTAATTCTCTCCATGAAATAGGTATCATTTCTGCAGTAGCATTTAATTTCATTGTGCATGAGCCTAGAGCAATCATAGTTCTATTAAGAGCTATATCTTTATCCTCTAACTTTTTAAGATATCTAAGCATTTCTGTTTCTGAATGATAAGAATTAAAAACAGGATGCTCTAAATATTTCGAAGTTCTTAATAAATTTTTTGGAAGATTAGGTAAACTTACTGTTGGATCTTCTTTTTTGATTGACTCAGCTGCATTAAAAATTTTTAATAGTTGATTTACTCTATAAACATTTTTCTTTTCATCAAAAGAAACAGCAAGCATTTCTGAATTTACTTTTCTTATATTTACTTTTTGAAGCAAAGCATTTTTGAAAATTTGATCTGTCTTTTCTTTGGTAACAATTGTAACAGTGTCAAAAAAATAATCTGAATATAATTCATATCCAGATTGTTTTATCTTATCAGCAAAGTTTTTTGCTAATTGAGAAACTCTTTCAGAGATACTTTTAATTCCATCAGGTCCATGATAAATTGCATATGCTGCTGAAACTATTGCTAATAAAGCTTGTGCAGTGCAAATATTGCTAGTCGCCTTATCTCTTCTAATGTGTTGTTCTCTAGTTTGTAAAGATAATCTGTAAGCTTTATTTCCATGTCTATCAACTGACACACCAACAATTCTTCCTGGCATTGATCTTTTATATTCATCTTTTGTTGCAAAAAATGCTGCATGAGGTCCCCCATAACCCATTGGGATACCAAATCTTTGAGAACTACCAACT
Source organism: uncultured Pelagibacteraceae bacterium (assembly GCA_902555945.1). Taxonomy (GTDB): domain Bacteria; phylum Pseudomonadota; class Alphaproteobacteria; order Pelagibacterales; family Pelagibacteraceae; genus Pelagibacter. The sequence goes on from CACDUS010000005.1 coordinate 38,508, forward strand.
GCAATATCGGCTCCTAGTTCTCTTGGTGTTTTTAGCTTTGCGAGTGCTAGCAGATCACATGCTAAAATTGCTTTACCATTTTTTTTATGAATTTTACTTATTGACTCACTAGGATCTTTAATATCACCTAAAGTTCCAGGGTACTGTAAAATTCCACAAACAATATCTTCTTTTAACTGGTCTAAAACTTTGTCCTCATTTCCAACAAGAACTTTAAGACCCATGGGCTCTGCTCTGGTTTGTATTACGTTAATAGTTTGTGGATGGCAATTTTCTGAAACAAAAACTAAATTACTATCGCTTTTATTAAGTCTATGGCTTAAACCCATAGCCTCTGCTGCGGCTGTACCTTCGTCTAGTAAAGATGCATTTGCAATATCCATTCCCGTGAAATCAACAATCATTTGTTGGAAGTTTAACAACATTTCTAATCTTCCTTGTGCTACCTCTGGCTGATAAGGAGTGTAGGAAGTATACCAACCTGGGTTTTCTAATATATTTCTTAAAATTACATATGGTGTATAGGTTCCATAATAACCCATACCAATAAAATTTGAGTAAACTTGATTTTGTTTTGAAATTGCTTTTAATTTTCTTAATGCTTCATATTCTGAATTCGACTCACCAATGTTTAATTCGCCTCTAAACTGTATTTTTTCTGGAACAGTATTATCTATCAAGTCTTCCAGTGATTTATAATTTAATTTTTTTAACATCTTTGATTGCTCCTCTTCAGAAGGACCAATATGTCTTTTTAAAAAATCTTTTTGGGAATTATGTAACATTATGATGAGCTCTCCTTTGCAAATTTATCATATTCATCTTTATTCATTAAAGAGTCCAATTCTGATTTATCTTTAATCTTTAACTTAAAAAACCATGCGGTATTTTCAGGATCTTGGTTAATTTTTGATGGATCGTCTACGATAGCCTGGTTAGTATCAACTACCTCACCGCCAACTGGTGTATACACATCACTTGCGGCTTTTGTCGACTCAACAACTCCTGCTGTTCCATCTTTCTCAACATTGGAACCTTTTTCTGGAAGCTCTGTAAAAACTATATCTCCTAACATTTCTGTTGCATGTTTTGTAATACCAATTGTAGCTGTATCCCCTTCTAATTTAATCCACTCATGTTCTTTTGAATATTTAACTTCACTCATTAGTTTGCTCCTTTCACATAGTTTTTTTTATAAAATGGTAATCCACAAATATTTGCTGGATGTTTTTTTCCTCTAACTTCTAAAAATACTCTTGTATCTTTCTTTGAAAATTCATTTTCAACATATCCCATAGCTACTGGCCCATTAACACTTGGTCCAAATGTTCCACTAGTTATCTCACCAATATGTGAGTTAGATTGATTAAATATTTTAGTCTTTTCTCGTGCTATAATTCTTCCCTCAGGTTTAATTCCTACTCTTACTCTTTGGACTCCATCGTTAAGTTGTTTGATGATAATATCTGATCCAATAAAATCTCCTTTTGAAATTCTTTCTTTTGAAATTGCCCATTTAAGATTAGCTTCAATTGGTGTCTTGTCTTTATCTAACTCATGGCCATACAAACATAATCCAGCCTCTAATCTTAAAGTATCTCTAGCTCCAAGACCAATTAATTTAGCTCCTTTTTCAATTAATTTTCTTGTAAATTTATCTGCTGTTTCATTTTCTACTGAGATTTCAAATCCATCTTCTCCCGTATATCCAGAGCGTGTAATATAAACTTTTTTGTCATTAAATAAAAACCAATTACCTGTCATAAAATTTAGATCCTCTACACCTTTAATCAAATTATTTAATATCTCTACTGATTTAGGTCCTTGAATTGCAATTAAAGATCTTTTATCATCTAAAATCATTTGATATTTATTGTTTAATAATTTACTTAAAATTTCAAAATCACTTTTCTTACAAGCGGCATTAAGGATAATTAAAAAACCATTTTCTATTTTAGTGATTATCAAATCATCATATATTCCTGCATCATTGGTCATCAAAAAACTATACTTTGAGTGGTTCAATTTTAATTTCTTAAGATCTAAAGGAAAAATTTTTTCAAGATCATTTACTAAATCTTCACTTCCTTGAATAAATAGTTGGCCCATATGTGAAACATCAAAAATACCTGAATGGTTTCTTGTAAATTTATGTTCCTCAACTATTCCATCAGAATACTGAATTGGCATTTGATAACCTGCAAACTCAACAAATTTTGCATTATTATCTTGATGTAGTTGGTATAAAGATGTTTTTTTTGTTTCCATATTAACTCTTTACCCATCTGTATATTTGCCTGAGAGTATTACTCCTTCGGCGAGAATTTAATCTCTTTCCAGAGTTAATATGTTACGGTCCTTTTTGCCTGAGAGATTCCTGGGTGGTTGCTCCTTCGGCGCTACAAACTTATGTAGTCTCTCCCGTATGCATAATTAATACCACAAAAATAGATAAACTTAAATAATTAAAGTGACTGTTTTTCCGTAATAAATTTATTTAAAAATTGTATAACAACTGCAGTAATTACAATTGAACCACCAATTAAAACTGTTAATGGAGGATTTTCATTTGCAAACATCCATGCCCAAAAAGGACCTAAGACCGCTTCAGTTAACATAATTATTCCTACAAACGCAGCTGGTGTTGATCTTGCTCCAATCGTAATAAATATAAATCCAAATCCAACTTGAAAAAAACCTGCTAAGAAACCTAAAAAAATATCTTTAGGTGAAACCATAATTTTCGGTGATAATAACAAACCAATAATCATTGCAAAAATACCAGCAACTAATTGCAATGGTATCATGTCAACTTCAGGGAATTTTCTTACTATTAATATTAATACTGCAAAAGAAATTGGCATAATAAATGCAACAAGATTACCTGTCATTTGTCCTGGAGAAATCGAAGTTCCTAACATTAAGAGTATACCTGAAATTGCAAGACAAATACAAAAAAGAGTAAGTTTAGAAATAGTTTCTTTTAAAAAAAAGTAACCAAAGATTGCTAGAAAAAGAGTTTGTGTTTGAATTATAAAATTAGCATTTGCTACAGTTGTCTCGTACATTGCAAAAACGTAACTTGCAAAACCTACAGATAAAATGATCCCACCAACTAAACCTGGTAATCCAGACTTATAAAGAGCACTAAAAACAGTTTTTTTATAACTAATAAAAAGAAAAATACTTATAACAAGTATAAAAAAAACTGACCTCCAAAACAAAATTTGCCATAATGTAGATCCTTCAAAAGATTTAACTATAAGACCTCCAAAACTTAAACTTACAGCACCCAAGAAAACTAAAAAAGGACCAGGAATATTTTTTAATAGGTTCATTATATTTGAGAAATTAGATTTTGCGTCTCTAAGTCATACAATTTAAATAAAGTTTCTGCACTAGATAAATCAACCTCTTTAAATTTTACTTTTGAACCCGGAGTTAATTGTACTAATTTGTCATAATCAGCACTTATAACTACACCTATTTTTGGATATCCTCCAATTGTACCATGATCTGAAAGCATTATTATTGGATTACCATCAGCAGGAACTTGAATTACACCTTTAATTAAACCTTCAGACTTTATATTTGTATCAACAATATTTTCTATTTTAGGTCCTTCTAATCTCATGCCCATTCGATCAGATAATTTAGAAACTGTAAATTCTTTCTCAAAAAAAGTATCTTTGCCCTTTTCAGAAAAATAATCAAAATTAGTTCCTTTAAGTATTCTTATATTTTCTATTTTTGTATTAATATATTTTAAACTTTTGTGATTTAAATTTTCATTTATTTTAAAAATATTTATTTTTTGATTTAATTCTAATTTTTTACCATCATTGGCACCTATATTCGCTTTTGTATTAGTTGAACAGCTGGACCATTGATATTTTATATCTAATTCACCACTTATAGCTAAATATCCATAAACAGACTTATTGGTAGATGTAATGTCTATTTCATCTCCATCCTCCAAAGAAAATGATTTATAACAAATTCCATCAATTACATCTTTTTTCTTTTTTATTATAAAATTGACATCACCAGTAATAGAAATGTTTATTTTATTTCCAAAATACTTTAAGTATGGACCTTGATAAGCAAACTCGATTACAGGTGAATTAAATTTATTTCCAACCAATTTATTAGCAATCAAAAAATTTCTATTATCCATTACACCACTAAAAGGAATTCCAATGTGATAAAGGTTTTTTCGACCTAGATCTTGAAATGTCGTATTAATTCCAGCTCGTAAAACTTCAAAATAATTTTTACTCATTATGTTTTAAAAATTGATCTTTATTAATTTCTTTAAAAATAACTAAATCACCAGGATTGATTAAATTTGGATTTGTCTCTTTAGAACTATCAAATATATCAATTGGAGTATTACCAATGATATTCCACCCACCTGGGCTTTCAAATGTATAAATATTTGCAAATTGTTCAGTTAATCCAACAGATCCTTTTGGAACTTTTACTCTTGGAGTTTCAAGACGTTTTGCTCTTAAATTTTTATCAATATCACCAAGGAAGGGCATACCTGCAATAAAGCCTGTCATATAGCAAAAAAATTCTTTATCAAAAAAATTTTCATAAATCTTTTCTCGATTAACATTCAATTTTTCTTCTAATCTTTTTATATCTAATGAAAAATCTTCATCACAACAAACTGGTATTTCAATCTTTTTATTGGTTATAGTCTCGCTATTTACTATATCTAAGTTTTCAATTTCTTTTTTTAAGTTTTTAAAACTTGTTATCTTTAGATCAAAAGAAACAATCAATTTGTTATAGGATGGAGTTAAATTATTGACCCCTAAAATATTTTTTTTTTGGATACTTTTGAAATATCTTATTACTTTAGTATTAGTGTCTTTATTAACATCTTTCCCAAAATCACAATAAAGTGCTGCGTCACCAAGATTTGATATATTTTTAATCATGTCATGTTATACTTAACAATTTAGACTATGGAAATTAATATAAATTGTGATTTAGGTGAAAAATCAAAACACCATTCTAATAAATATGATCCTGATTTATTAGAAATCGTAAATTCAGCTAATGTTGCATGTGGATATCACGCTGGAGATGAAGAAACTATGAATCAGGTAATCCAAATTTCAAAAAAAAATGGTGTAAGTATTGGTGCACATCCTTCATTTAATGATCCAGAAAATTTTGGAAGAGAAAGAATGAACTTGTCTTCCTCTGAAATTAAACAACTTATAACTGATCAATATGAAATACTTCAAAAGATAGCATTAAAACATGAAGAAAATGTAACTCATATTAAACCTCATGGAGCTTTAAATAATATGGCTTGTGAAGATATTGAATTGGCTACAGTGCTTGCGCAAACTATTAAAGATATAGATAAAGAATTGATTTATTTAGTGCCAACTGGTTCAAAAATGCAAGAAGCAGCTAAAAAATTAGATATGAAATTTGCATGCGAAATATTTGCAGATAGAAATTATGAGGATGATGGAAATCTTGTTTCAAGAAAAAAACCTCATGCTTTAATAACTGATCCAGAACAAGCAAAAAAACATGTCCTTAAAATGGTACAAACTCAGTCGCTTAATTGTCACAGTGGAAAGCAAATACCTTGCGAAATTGACTCGGTGTGCATACATGGGGATAATCTAAGTTCATTAGCTACTGCAAAATCAATTAAGGAAAACTTAGCTGAGAATGGCTTAGAGCTTAAAACTTTAAACAAAATGAAAAAGTTTATTTAAATATGAAAAAAATATTTTTAATTATAGTTTTATCACTAATTACATTTCAATATTCTTATGCCGCTGGGTCAAGTGATAATAGTGGAGGAAAACAAAAAACAAATTATGATAAGGCTGTTACGTTAATTAAATCAGCTAAAAAACTGGAAAAAAAAGGTAAAAATGAAAAAGCTTTATCAAAGTATGAAAAAGCTCAAAAATTATTAGTAAAATCTAACAATAAAAAACCTGGAAATGCAGATACATTAAACTATTTAGGTTTTACAACTAGAAAACTTGGTGATTTTGAAAATGGTGAAAAATATTATCTTCAAGGTTTAGCTATAGATCCAAAACATATCGGTATAAATGAATATCTTGGTGAACTGTATGTTGCTACAAATAGACATAATCTAGCAGTTGAACGATTAGAAATATTAAAAGGTTGTAACTGTGAAGAGTATGATGAATTAAAAGCTATTATCGCTGGAGAAAAAGTTTCTAAATATTAATTTATATTTTTAACCATTTGTTCTGGCATCCACAAAGCTATCTCTGGAAATATCACTACAAGTACAACTGCCAAAACCATTAATAAAAATAATGGAAAAGCACTTTTAGCGATATATCCCATATCTTTGTTTGCCATGCCTTGAAGAACAAATAAATTAAATCCAACTGGAGGTGTTATCTGTGCCATCTCAACAACAATAACTAAAAAAATTCCAAACCATATCATATCAAAACCCGCCTGCCTTATCATTGGTTCTATAATTGCCATAGTCAATACTACTGCAGATATACCATCAAGAAACATTCCTAAGATAATATAAAAAATCATTAATACAAAAATTAATACATATGGAGATAAATCCATGTTTTGAATCCATATAGCCAAATTTCTTGGTAAACCGGTAAAGCCCATTGCTAATGATAAAAATGTTGAGCCAGCTAGAATAAAAGCAATCATACAAGAAGTTTTTGTTGCACCTAATAAAGAAGATTTAAAAGTTTCTAAAGTTAGACTTTTTTGAAAGTAAGATAAGATTAATGCTCCAACAACTCCTAATGAAGCAGCTTCTGTGGCAGTTGCTATTCCAGTATAAATTGACCCTATTACAGCTAAAATTAATAGGATGACTGGTAAAAGTTGTTTTGATCTTTTAACCTTTTCAAAAAATGAATATTCCTCAAGAATTTTTGGCATTTCTTTCTTATTAATTAAAGACCAAATAATTACATATGACATAAATATTAAAGCAATCATTATGCCTGGTATAATTCCTGCAATAAATAGTTTTGCTATAGATTCTTGTACTGCTACACCATAAATAATTAGAATAATTGATGGAGGTATTAATAATCCTAAAGTTCCTGAACCAGCTAAACTTCCAAGTAAAATTTTTTCAGGGTATTTTCTTTTTCTTAATTCAGGGATTGACATTTTTCCAACTGTAGCAACTGTTGCTGCTGATGAGCCTGATATAGCTGCAAATAAAGCACATCCAACTACATTAACGTGTATCAAACCTCCTGGTAATTTTTGCATCCATGGAGAAAGGCCTTTAAATAAATTTTCAGATAATTTAGTTCTAAACAAAATTTCTCCCATCCAAACAAAGAGTGGTAAAGCTGTTAAAGTCCATGAAGAGGATGTACCCCATATTGTAGTTGCCATCGCATCACCCACTGGTCTTGATGTAAATAACATCATTCCAATAGCAGATACACCTATCATGCTAAGAGCTACCCATATGCCAGAGCCTAAGAAAAATAATAAAACACTAATAAAAAATATTGTTAAAAATATTTCTGTCATTTAATCTTTTTTGAGTACTAAAATAAGTTGATGAAGAACACTTATAAAAAATATTGTAGATCCTATTGCAACACTAGTCTGGGGTATCCAAATTAAAATTTCGTCAGCCCCTTCGCTTCTTTCTTGAAATTTATAGGAAATAATTAACATTTTGATAAAATAAAATGCCATATACCCTGAAAAGAAACTAGCTACACCTAAACACCAGGTTTCAATTATCTTTTTTTTTAATCCTGATAATTTTTCCAAAAAAAGAGTTATTCTAATATGACCACCCTCAACAAATGTATAAGCTAAAGCAAAAAAAGATGCTGCGGCCATACAGTAACCAGAATATTCTGCGAGCCCTCTAATATAAAAACCAAAGATTCTTGATGAGATGCCAATAAGGATAAATACAGCAACAAAAATTAAAAATAATGCAGCAATATAACCAGAAAATTTATAAAGTTTATTTAGATTTCTATTTAAAGATTCAAACATAATGATTTAAGGCCACTTAAATAAAAATAAGTGGCCTTAATGTTAAATTGAATTATTTGTAAGCTGATAAAACAGCTGCACCTCTTGATCCAGCTTTATCAGACCATTCCTTGGCCATAGTCTGTCCAACTTTCTCAAAATGAGCTTGTAAAGATGAATTAACTTTGCCTACTACCATTCCAGCATCAGCTAAAGCTTTTTTATCTCCAACATTTCCTTGTTTTGATAATTGCCAGCCTTTTCTTTCAGCTAAAGCAGCTTGCTTCATAACTAAATCTTGAGTTGCTTTATCTAATTTATTCCAAGCATCTTTATTAACAATCACCATATTTTTTGGAAACCATGCTGCAATGTCATAAAAATACTTCACACCATTTTCCCAAATTTTAGAATTTTTTCCTGTAGTTGGTGATGTGATCATACTTTCAACAGCTCCTGTTGAAAATGCCTGACTTATTTCAGCTGCTTCTATTTTTGTTGGAGCCATACCAGTTAACTCTGCTATTCTAATGGTTGCTGAATTGTATGCTCTAAATTTTAATCCTTTTAGATCATCAACAGAATTAATTTCTTTTTTACTGTAAAGACCTTGTGCTGGCCATGGTACTGCATAAAGAAATACTAAACCCTTTTCATCCAATCCTTTAGTAATCTCTGCTTTTGAAGCTTTATATAGCTTCATTGCATCAGAATATGATGTTGCTAAGAATGGTTGAGAGTCTACTTCTAACAGTGGATCTTCTTTCCCTAAAGCAGACATGAACCTTTCACCAATTTGAGCTTGGCCAGTTCTTACAGCTCTAAAAATTTCACCACCTTTAAACAATGAACCACCTGGGTGTGTTACAATAGTTAATTTTCCACCACTTTTTTCAGTTACATTTTTTGCAAATTCTGCTGCATTTGCCGAATGAAAATTACCAGCTCCATAAGCTAAAGCCATGTCCCATTTTTCAGCAATTGCTAGATTAATTGACAAAATTAATGAAACTAAAATTGTTGATAAGTATTTTATAAATTTCATTTGTCCTCCATTTTTTTTTAAGTCATTTCATTATGTATTAAAATAATTATCAATAAAAAAATGATACTACTTTTAATTGAATTATCATGAATATATAATATTATGTTTCTATTTTGTTAGAAGAATTACTCATATTAGCTCAAATTATTTTCATAACGATTATTTTGACAGCGGATAATGCAATTATCATTGGTGTTATTTCAGCAAATTTTATTCCCAAAAATAAAAAACAAATAATTTATTGGGGCGTCGCCGGAGCTTTAATATTCAAAATTATATTTGCACTTTTTGCAACTTATTTATTTAAATTTTACTTTGTAAAAATATTAGGAGGTTTACTTTTAATTTGGATAGTGAATGACTTAAGAAAAGACCTATTTGAAATAAAAAAAATAAAATCACCCACTAAAAAATCTAAAGAACCATCTTTTATTCAAAGTGTTTTTAAAGTTTTATTTGCAGACATAATGATTAGTTTTGATAATGTGATTGGCGTAGTTGGCGCAGCTAAAGGAAATTTCGGTTTTATGATCTTTGGTCTTGTGCTTTCGGTAGTTCTAACAGGAGCTTTAGCAACATATCTTGCGAACTATATTCAAAAACATTTGTGGATTGTTTATATTGGCCTAGGTTTTATTCTATTAGTTGCAATTCAATTAGTAATTGGTGGTCTTGAAGATTTAGATATTCTGTCAATAAATGAACAATTTAAAAAATATTTTTAATAAGAGTACTTTTTAGATGGATATTTTTTAGATTTCACATCAGAAGCAAACTTTCTTAATCCTATATTGATATATTTCTTAACATTCAGAAATTTTTTAACAAATTTAATTTTTGTATGATTTAAACCAATTAAATCATCTGTTACTAAAACCTGTCCATCACAATAAACTGAGGAACCTATTCCAATCGTAGGGATCTTTAAGTTTTTTGTGATTTGTTTTGCTATTGGTGTTTTCACACACTCTAGAACGATTGCAAAAACTCCAGTATTTTGAAGAAGCAATGCATCACTCATAAGTTGTTTAATTTCCCTACTAGTTTTACCTTTAGATTTAAACTTTCCTTTCATAGATTGAGGAAGCAATCCTAAATGACCTAAAACTGGTATTTTATTTTTTATTAAAAGTTTAATTTGTTTAATGATTTTTTTTCCACCCTCTAATTTAATCGCATCACACTTTGTTTCTTTCATAATTTTTTTTGCATTTTTTAAAGCTATTTTATTTGTAGCATAAGTTTTAAAAGGCATATCAACTACCATCAGACTTTTTTTTACTCCTAATCTTACACTTTTTGAATGGTTAATCATTTCTGTTAAGGTAACTTTTTTTGTTGTTGGGTAGTTGTATAAAACTGAGCCCAATGAATCTCCAACCAAAACAATATCAACATGTTTATCAACTTCTTCAGCTATATTTTTTGAGTATGCTGTGAGACAAATAATTTTAGATTTATTTTTTTTTTTAATTATTTCTTTAATTTTCTTCATTCAAGTTCAATAGTACTTGGTGGTTTTGATGTAACATCATAAACTACTCGATTTATCCCTCTAATGCTATTTACTATTTTATTTGAAATCATTTGAATAAATGATTTTTTAAAATCGAAAAAGTCAGCTGTCATTCCATCTTCAGATGTTATCGCTCTTAATAAACATAAATATTCATAAGTTCTATTATCACCCATTACACCTACTGTTTTTACTGGTAATAGAGCTGCATATGCTTGCCAAATTTTATTATATAAATTGTTATCTTTTAATGCTTTTATAAAATAATAATCAGCTTCTTTTAAAATTTTGATTTTTTCCTTTGTAATAATTCCGGGCATTCTAATTGCTAGACCAGGTCCAGGAAAAGGATGTCTAGATATAATTTCATTACTAAGTTTAAGCTCTAATCCTAGTTTTCTTACTTCGTCTTTAAATAAAAGCTTAAGGGGTTCAACTAGCTTTAACTTCATCTTTTTTGGCAAACCTCCCACATTATGATGCGATTTAATTTTAGATGTTTGGCTTCCTGTTACTGATCTACTTTCAATGAGATCAGGATAAAGAGTTCCTTGGGCTAAAAATTTTACATTATTTATTTTCTTTGCATATCTTTCAAAAATCTTAATAAAGAGATTACCAATTATTTTTCTTTTTTTTTCAGGATCAGAAATATTTTTAAGCTTTCTTAAAAATTCTTCTTCAGCATTAACATAAATTAAGTTTATCTTTAATTTTTTTTTGAAAGTCTCAACAACTTGTTTTTCCTCATTTTTTCTTAAAAGACCCGTATTAACAAAAATACAATACAATTTTTTTCCTATTGCTTTATTAAGTAGTTGAGCAACGACACTACTATCAACTCCACCGGATAAGGCACATATTACTTTTGAGTTTTTAACTTTATTTCTAATTTCTTTTATTAATTGAATTTTTTGATTTTTTACAGACCAGTTTTTTTTAATTTTACAAATTAAAAAGATAAAATTACTGATTATTTTTTTTCCATTTTCTGTATGTGTCACCTCTGGATGAAATTGAACTCCATAAAATTTTTTAAGTTTATTTTCAACTATTGCAAATCTAGAATTTTGACTTGAGGCAATAACACTAAAGTTTTTTGGTAATTTTGATACTTGATCAGCATGGCTCATCCAAACATTAATTAATTTTTTATTTTTAAAAAAATTTTTTGTTAAAAGACTGTCTTTTTTTTTGTAAATATTTGCTAGCCCAAACTCTCTATGTTTAGATTTTTTTACCCTTCCTCCATTTATTTTTGAAAGTATTTGATGACCAAAACAAATTCCGAGAACAGGGACTCCTCTTTGAACTATATTGCTATCAAATGAATATTTTTTAATCTCATAAACATTAAGTGGGCCACCTGATAGAATGATACCTTTAACTGTTTTATCAACATTATTCTTTTTTATTTTTCTATGACTTACTATCTCAGAGAAAACACCAAGCTCTCTTATTCTTCTAGCAATCAATTGTGTAAATTGAGATCCAAAATCTATTATCAAGATTTTATCTAAACTTTGATCAAGATTCATTTTTAGGTTCTATATTATCAAGAGTCTCTAAAATCTTTTTATTTTCATTGCATAAATTTTTACAAACTTTGGTAAATGTTTCAGATAAATCTTTAACTTTTGAATAGTCGGATCTTTTTAATCCTATTTGCATTAACATTAATATTGCTTCTTCATTTTTAGGTTCAATTAATAAAGTCGCATCTAAATTTTTTTCCTCTTTAATTGTATCTTCTTGATGATTATAAATTTTGGCTAAGTATAAGTATGAATTTGAGTCTTTGGGATTAAAAACAATACTTCTTTCAAACATAAATTTTGCGTCATCATATTTTTTATTTTTATATAGTTTTAACCCTTCATCAAAAAAATTTTCACTACCATTAGAAGTAGAAATAGTAGAAACAATTAATAATAATATAAGTGTAATTATTTTATTCATTAATATTTATTTTCATCATTAACAATATCAACATTATGAACCATACTTTCGTAAAATCCAGCTTTGGTAATTTTAACAAATTGTGGATTATTTCTTAAATATTTTATTTGCTTTGATCCAAGATAACCCATGGAAGATCTTAAACCTCCAACCAATTTATAAATTATATCATTAACTTTGCCTTTATATCTGGCGAGACCTTCGACGCCTTCGGGAACATATTTAGAAATATCTTTTTGTTTAGATTGAAAATATCTATCTGCTGAACCTTTATTCATTGCACCTATAGAACCCATTCCTCTAAAGCTTTTGAATAATTTTCCATTTTTTTTTATAAGTTTGCCTGGAGTTTCATTTGTTCCTGCAAATAATGAGCCAATCATAACTGCATCCGCTCCAGCCGCAAAAGCTTTTGCTAAATCACCTGAGTATTTTATCCCACCATCTGAAATTATCTTTATATTTTTGCTCTTTAATCCATTTCTTACATTTAAAATTGCACTCAACTGAGGAACACCGATACCTGCAACTAATCTTGTTGTGCAAATAGAACCAGGGCCAATTCCTACTTTAATAATATCAACCCCTAATTTTCTTAAAAAATTTGCTGCTTCAGCTGTTGCAACATTGCCAGCACAAAGAGCTGTTTTTTTATTTTTTTTCTTTTTAATAAATCTTATTATTTCTGCTACTTTTTTTGTATGACCATGAGCAGTATCAACTACAATCATGTTCACATTCTCTTTTAAAATTGCAGAGGCTCTATCAAATTCTTTCGGTCCTGCGCCTACCGCAGCTCCAACTAATATTTTATGTTTTTTTACTTTTTTAATTTCTAATGATTGTTTTTGAATATCTAAATTTCTATGAATAATGCCTATGCCTCCTGCTTTACCAATAGCAATTGCCATTTTGCTTTCAGTTATAGTATCCATTGCTGATGATAATATAGGAATTTTTAACTTTAAAAAATTTGTCAGTTTAATACTAGTGTCAACATCTGAAGGCAGTATTTCAGAGTATTTTGGCACTAATGTTACATCATCAAAGGTGAGAGCTTCTTTTATTGGAACCATAATCATTTATATACGATTCCTTTTAATTTAAAAGAGGCTATCTAAGTTTTTTGCAAATAATAAAACTTTCCTTAGAGTCTTTTCGACTTGATTGAGGTTTAAAAACCTTCTGTTCTTTAAAAATTTTTTTTCCAGCTGCGACAATTTCATTAAAAGATCTACCCATAAAAATCTTGGAAATAAAAAATCCATTAGGAGAGATAATTTCTTTTGAAAAATTCATAGCTTCTATGCATAATTCACCAGTTTGAATTGCATCAATATCCTTTATCCCAGTTGTGTTAACAGCCATATCAGACATGATTACATCAGCATCTTTTTTTAAATAATCTTTTATTTTTTTCTGAATACTTAGATCTGTAAAATCTCCTTTTATTTGAACAGAATTTTCAATATTTTCCATGTCTTTTAAATCAACTGAAATTACTTTTCCATTTTTAACAATTTTTGAAACATATTGAGACCAACTACCAGGTGCTGCACCAATATCTATAACTGTCATTCCACCTTTAAAAATTTTAAATTTTTCATTGATTTCAATTAATTTATAAGCTGATCTTGCTCTGTATCCATCAACTTTGGATTGACGAACATATATGTCTCTTCGTTGTTTGTTAACCCAGTTTTTTGAAATTTTATTTTTTTTCAATTAATTGTTAAATCTCAAACTTTTTAGAAGTTTTTTATTTGTTAAAGTCTCTATTTCAATTTCAATACTTTTATCAGTTCTCATATCTTTACCATCTTTCCAAATTCCAGCTGCAAGATGAATAATTCCAATTTTATAATTTGGTAAATAGGGTTCTACAAATGAATTTAAGCTTTCATCATACTTAGGGAGTAAATTGCTTGTTATCCAATTACAATTAAGTGGTAAAAATTCAGTTTCTATATCATCTATGTATACACTCATATTTATTGCTAATCCTTCGGAACCAAAAATATTTCCAGCTTTAAGAGTTTGTTTAAGATTATCTTGCCAAGATTTCCAAGCTTGAGAGTTTTTTTCCAAAGAAAAAACTCCAATATTTATATGCGGTGCAAAAGCTAATTTTCTTGCTTTTTCATATGGAATTTTTGATTTAACTGCATGTTTAAAATTTTGTGATTTTATGATCGCTAATTTTCCAATTAACCAGTTTACTTTAGAAGTTATTTTATACCCTGGTCCAATAGTTTGGGTAATACCTAATTTTCCATTCTCACAAGCTTTAAAGTATAAATCAACACTTGCCCAGTCATTTACCCAAGCATCGCAATCGATCCATAAATACTTTTCATAGTCAGGAAAATAACTTGGCAAAAATGCTCTTGAAACTTGACTTTTCAACCATTCTTTTCCTTTTACTTTGCTATTTGGAACTTCAATATCCCACTCTGCAGATTTTATTTCGTCAACTTTTTTTGATAAATTATCTTTTTGGTCGTCAGTTAAACCTGCATCTAAAATGCAAATAGCAATACTTTCACTTTCTTTAAATCTTTTTATAGAGTCAACAAGTTCCTCTAGTAAAGGAAAATAATTTGCATCAGCTAAAGATACGATTACATTTTTTTTCATCAAAGCACGTCTTCAAGATCATCATCATCTTGAATTCTGTCATTTTCATGTTGTTTTTTAATTTTTTGGTAATGAAAAAAGCTAATTGGCAACAACAGTAGATAAATAACAGCAGTAACCGCTATGACATTAAATGTATATATTAATAGAAGACCAAAAAATAAAACAATACTAAATAATAAAAAAATTGTTGTTCTTCGAGGTATAACAATTTTCTTAAATGAGTAAGTTGGAAATTTGCTAATTAATAAAAACGATGTTGTGATAAAAAAAATAGGAACTATCAGATCATAATTTAATGTGTACAAATCAAAACCACTCAAACTGATTATTAATGGAGTTAAAACTAAAATTCCTCCTGCTGGAGATGGAACTCCTTCAAAAAAATTATCTCTCCATGAAGGTTCTTGATTAGAATTAACATTAAATCTAGCTAATCTTAATGCTACACAAATTACGTATACAAGACATAATAACCAGCCAAATCTTCCAAATGTATTTAATTTCCAAAAAAACATAATAAATGCTGGAGCTACCCCAAAACTTATCATGTCAGTTAAAGAATCTAATTCTTTTCCTACCTTTGAGGTACCTTTAATTAACCTTGCAATTCTACCATCTAATCCATCGATCAATGCTGCAAAAATAATTGCTATTATTGCTAACTCAAATCTTCCATCCAATGCAAACCTAATCGAAGTTAAACCAATACAAACTCCTATTAGAGTTAACATGTTGGGAAGAATAACTCTTGCGCTTTTTTTGTCTGTTACAATTTTAAAATTTTTTTTTTGTGGTTCCATTTATTTTTTTGCTAGTAATGTTTCACCTGCAATAGCTGTTTGTCCGATTTTGACCAAAGGTTCATAATTTTCATAATAAACATCTGCCCTACTTCCAAATCTGATCATACCTATTCTATCACCTTGTTTCAAATCTTGATCCCTATTAGACTCACAAACAATTCTACGAGCAACTAAACCAGCAATCTGTACAACTACTATGTCATTATTTTGTAAATCTTTTATTTTATAGTAGTTTCTCTCATTATCTTCGCTTGCTTTATCTAGTGAGGCATTTAAAAATTTTCCTGGTTTATATAAAATTTCTTCAATTTTACCACTACACGGTATTCGGTTAACATGGCAGTCAAAGACGTTCATAAAAATACTTATTTTTTTAAATCTTTTATTTTCTAATCCTAATTCTTTTGGTCCATCAACTTCCTCTACTTTTATAATTTCTCCATCTGCAGGGCTTACTAAATAGTTGTCATCATTTATAATGACTCTATCTGGATCTCTAAAAAAATAATAAACCCAAATAGTTAAAACTAATCCAATTAGGGCTAAGAAATTGCTGAAAGTATAAAAAATAATAGTGATTATTCCTGCAATCACTAAAAATTTATAACCTTCTGCGTGTATCTTTGGAAATATTTTACTAAACATATTCTTCTATTTGATAATTTTTGATTAATATGTATATAAAATCGCGAAATTCAATTAATAAGATAAAATAATATTAGTGAGCAAAATTAGCGTAAAAAACCCTGTTGTTGAGTTAGACGGTGACGAAATGACCAGAATAATCTGGGAATTCATCAAAAAAAAACTGATCCTTCCCTATCTAGATCTAGGTATTGAATATTATGATTTAGGCATGAAGAGTCGAGATGATACAGATGACCAAATCACAGTAGACTCAGCTAATGCAATTAAAAAATTTGGTGTAGGAATTAAATGTGCAACCATCACTCCAGATGAGGCACGTGTAGAAGAGTTCAAACTTAAAAAAATGTGGAGGTCTCCTAATGGGACTATAAGAAATATTATTGGTGGTACAGTTTTTAGAGAACCAATACTGTGTTCTAACATCCCAAAACTAGTTCCTTCATGGTCAGATCCTGTAGTAATAGGAAGACATGCGTTTGGAGATCAATACAGAGCAACTGACTTTAAAGTTCCTGGAAAAGGAAAAATGGAAATTAAATGGACTTCTGAAGATGGCAAAGAAGAAATTAAACATGAGGTTTTTAATTTTACTGGTCCAGGAGTAGCACTTTCAATGTATAATTTGGATAAATCGATCGAAGACTTTGCAAGATCTTGTTTTAGTTATGGTTTGATTAAAAAATGGCCAGTTTATCTATCAACTAAAAATACAATTCTTAAAAAATATGACGGTAGATTTAAAGATATTTTTGAAGAAATATTTAATAATGAATTCAAGAAAAAATTTGAGGATGCTAAAATTACATATGAACACAGGCTTATAGATGACATGGTAGCTTGTGCAATGAAATGGAGTGGAAAATATATTTGGGCGTGTAAAAATTATGACGGTGATGTCCAATCAGATACTATGGCACAAGGTTATGGATCATTAGGTTTAATGACCAGTACATTGTTAACTCCAGATGGAAAAGTAATGGAAGCAGAGGCGGCCCATGGAACTGTCACGAGACACTACAGAATGCATCAGCAAGGAAAAGAAACTTCAACAAACCCTATTGCCTCGATTTTTGCTTGGACAAGGGGATTGGCTCATAGAGGAAAGTTAGATGGAAATGATGAATTAATCAAATTTGCAAACACTATAGAAAAAGTTTGTATTGAATGTGTTGAAAGCGGATCAATGACTAAAGATCTTGCAATATTAATTGGTCCATCAAGTAAATATTTAACTACAAATCAATTCTTAGATGTAATTGATCAAAATCTCAAAAAAAAATTAAATTAATTTCTTAATTTTTTCAAAAGCTTCATTTATTTTAGTTTGATCTTGTCCACCAGCTTGTGCAAAATCTTTTCTTCCTCCACCACCTTGGCCACCAATTATTTCTGAGCTCACTTTTACAAATTTAACAGCATCGTACTTTTCAGTTAATTTAGATGTAATACCAACTGCAACTCCAACTTTGTCATCTTTATAGGCAAAAACTACAACAATTCCTTCTCCCAAGTCTTTTTTTCCATTGTCTACAAGTTTTCTTAATTCTTTTGGAGGTAAACCTTCAATATTTTGAAATCTTATTTTAGTGCCATTTATTACTTCATCATGAATTTTATTTTTTGTTTTATCATTAAGAATAGAATTGACTGATAAAGTTTCTAATTGTTTAGTTAAATTTTTTATCAATAATTTTTGATCTGATTGATCTAAAGAGGGCTTTCCACCCAAACTCGTTATTTGATCAGTTAAGTTTTTAATTATCTCATCATTTTTTTTCTGAAGATAAATTCAATTGTTTTTCTTTGTTTTTTAAATAATCTTCTAGTTGCTTATCTCTTAAAGCCTCTATTCTTCTAACTCCTGCTGCTATAGACGATTGACTTATAATTTTAAATTTTCCAATATCACCTGTATTTTTAACATGCGTCCCACCACACAATTCTGTTGAAAAATACTTTCCATTATCATCACCCATTGAAAGCACTCTAACTTCATCACCATATTTTTCTCCAAAAAGTGCTAATGCTCCATTCTCTACAGCCTCATCGGGTGTCATAAGTCTTGTTCGAACATCTGATTTTTTCGAAACCATTGAATTAACGAATGACTCTATTTTATCAATTTCCTCATTAGAAATTGGTTTCATATGACTAAAATCAAATCTTAGTCGACTAGGTTCAACTAAAGAGCCCTTTTGAGTAACGTGGGTACCTAAAACTCTTCTTAAAGATTCATGTAATAAATGAGTAGCTGAATGATATGCTCTTGTATCATTTCTTCTTATTTCATTTATTTTCATTTCAACATTTTCACTTAATTTAATTGAGCCACTTACAACTTTTCCGTAATGAACAAATAGGTCACCCAGTTTTTTTTGAACATCTGTGACTTCAAACTTAAATTGACCAGAAATAATTTCTCCTACATCACCAACCTGACCACCTGACTCTCCATAAAAAGGTGTTTGATTAGTAATAATCATACCTTCATCACTTGATTTTAATTCATCAACTTCTTTATTATCTTTTAATAATGACAAGATTACCCCTTCAGCTTGGTTTGTTTCATAACCTAAAAATTCTGTAGCACCCAACTTATCTCTAATACCAAACCAGATATCCTCAATCGCAGCATCACCAGATCCTTTCCAATTTTTCTTAGCAAGCTCTCTACTTTCTTTCATCAAAGATTGAAATTTTTTTGTATCAATAGATAAAGATTTATTTCTTAATATATCCTCAGTAAGATCTAATGGAAAACCATAAGTATCGTATAATCTAAAAGCAACATCCCCAGGAAGTATTTTATCTATTTTAGATATCTCTTCGTTTAAAATTTTTATCCCTCGATCTAAAAGAACTAAAAATTTCTCTTCTTCCATTTTTAAAGTTTCTTTAATCAAAGACTCAGCTCTTTTTAATTCTGGATAATTGCCCGACATTTCATCTTTAAGAGTCTCAAATAAATTATAAAAAACTGGTTCTTTAGATCCTAATAAATGTGAATGTCTCATTCCTCTTCTCATAATTCTTCTAAGAACATAACCCCTACCTTCATTAGAGGGTAAAACTCCCTCAGCAATTAAGAATGAGCTAGCTCTTAAATGATCTGCTATTACTCTAAAACTTGAAAGATTATTTTGATCTGGTTTTTTCTTAACTATATCTGAAGTTGATTGAATTAATTTTTTAAAATGATCAGTTTCATAATTATCATGTGTTCCTTGAAGTAGTGCTGCTATTCTTTCTAAGCCCATACCAGTATCAACAGAAGGTTTTGGAAGATTTATTCTTTTATCTTTTGTTACTTGTTCATATTGCATAAAAACTAGGTTCCATATCTCAATGAAACGATCTCCATCTTCATCTTTAGTACCTGGTAATCCGCCCTTTAAATGATCACCATGATCATAAAAAATTTCTGAACAAGGACCACATGGTCCTGTTTCACCCATGGACCAAAAATTATCTGATGTTGCAATTCTAATAATTCGATCATCGTTTAAACCAGCTATTTTTTTCCAAAAATTGAAAGCCTCATCATCTTCATGAAATACTGTTACATAAAGTCTATTCTTATCTATTCCAAAATTTTTGGTAATTAAATCCCAAGCATAATGAATTGCTTTTTCTTTAAAATAATCTCCAAATGAAAAATTTCCTAACATTTCAAAAAATGTATGGTGTCTAGGTGTATAACCCACATTTTCTAAATCATTATGCTTTCCACCAGCTCTTACACACTTTTGTGAAGTAGTGGCTCTTTGATAATCTCTTTTTTCTAAGCCTGTAAATACATTTTTAAACTGGACCATTCCAGAATTAGCAAACATTAATGTTGGATCATTGTTTGGTACTAAATTACTAGACTCAACAATTTTATGATCATTCTTTTCAAAGTATTTTAAGAATGTTTCTCTTATCTGATTTAACGATTTTTGAGCCATATTTTTAAAATACAGCTTTTTTGTTCTATGTCTAGATAGCGATAAAGGGGGAAAGGCGCTTATAATAAGCGCCTTTTTATAATTTAAAGATGACCTTTAATTCTTTTTAGGAGGAGTAGCTTCTTTAGCGGCTTCTTCTTTTTCAGCTACTTTTTTCTCTTTTTCAATTTTTTCAGGGTCTAATGGATTTCCTTCAATTTTCTTTGAAATCACACCTGCTTTTTCTCTGATTGCCATTTCTATTTCTGCAGCAACTTTAGGGTTTTGTGCAAGATAAGTTTTTGCATTTTCTCTACCTTGACCAATTTTTTCACCCTTATAAGCATACCATGCACCTGATTTTTCAATAATGTCAGCTTTGGCACCTAGGTCTACTAACTCACCCATTTTACTAATACCTCTTCCATACATTAAATCAAACTCAACTACTTTAAATGGTGGTGCAACTTTATTTTTAACTACTTTTACTCTTGTAGTATTTCCAATAATTTCATCTTTATCTTTAATGGCACCAATTCTTCTAATGTCCATTCTTACTGATGAATAAAACTTAAGTGCATTTCCACCTGACGTAGTTTCAGGACTTCCAAACATAACTCCAATTTTCATTCTGATTTGATTAATAAAAATCATCATTGTGTTTGTGTTTGAAATTGAACTTGTTAATTTTCTTAAAGCCTGACTCATTAATCTTGATTGAAGACCAACATGATGATCTCCCATCTCACCTTCTATTTCAGCTTTAGGGGTTAAAGCTGCAACAGAGTCTATTACGATTACTGAAATAGAGCCTGATTTTACTAGCGTATCAGCGATTTCTAAAGCTTGTTCACCTGCATCTGGTTGTGAAATTAAAAGTTCTTCAGTATTTACGCCTAATTTTTTTGCATAAACTGGATCTAAAGCGTGTTCTGCATCCACGAAAGCACAAATTCCACCTGCTTTTTGAGCTTCTGCAACAACTTGTAATGCTAATGTTGTTTTTCCAGAAGATTCTGGTCCATAAACTTCAATAATTCTTCCTTTAGGTAATCCACCAATTCCTAAAGCTAAATCTAGGCTTAAAGATCCAGTAGATACCGACTCGATATCCATAGCTCTTTTTTGGCCTAATTTCATTACAGAGCCTTTTCCAAAGTTATCTGTAATTTGGCTAATTGCTGCTTCTAAAGCTTTATTTTTCTCTTTATTTTCCAATTCTTGATCTTTTGTAGATTTAACTACTTTTAGGTTATTTTTAGTCATTTTTTGCCTCTTTTATTGCTTTTTTTAACACTCGAATCATAGAATAAATGTACACATTTTGTTCTCATTAGCAAGATAAATTATTTTTAGTCAAAAAAGTTAATAATTATCTAATTTTTAGATACTTACTATTTAACAGTCCAATAGATTTAAGAAGGTTAAATTGTGAGAGAATGTAATTTCTTTCAGAATCAGCTAATGAAATTTGAGCATTCAATAATAAAGAGTTGGATTGAATAACTTCTAATGTGGTTCTATCAGAACCACTATTGTATTCAGCTACTATTCCTTCATTTGCTATTTCAGCTGCATTAACTTGCGCTCTAACGGAATTAAGTAAACTTTTATTTGATTGATAGTTTGACCAAGCACTAGCTACATCTGTTTGATTTTTTGTAGTCATATTTTCAAGAAGAAGATTTTTTTGTAATTCTAAACTTTGATTTTTTTTCAGTGATGCAATATTTTTTCCTCCTGAGAAAAATGGCCAAGTTATAGTTGCTTTAAGAGTATCCTTTTCTCTTTCATCATAAGTTGCACTTAAATCGTTAGTCTTAGATCTATCAAATGATAATTTAGCAGATGGAGCTAAATCTGCTTTTGCACTTGTTGTATCTTTCTTTGATTGATCATATTCTAGTTGAGCAATAATTAAATCTGGATTATTTTTTTTAGAAATTTCAATTGCAGAATTTAAACTTTCAGGCAGCTCAATTATAGTAATTGAAGATTTATCTAATAATTCTGGATCGTTTATCTTTCCAATAACGTTTTCATAATTTAGCTTACTAGTTAAAAAATCATTTTCAGCCTGTATAAATTTTGCTTGTGCACCTGCTAAAGATGACTCAGATTGTGCAACATCTGATAGAGATATATTCCCTCTCTCAAGTCTAATTCTATCTGTTTCGACTTGACGATCTAATAAATTAACATTGGATCTATTAATTTTAAGTTTTTCATTTGCTGATACTAATCCTGTATAAGCTTGAATTGATTTATACAAAATATCTTGTTCTTTCTTTAAAAGTTTTGTTTTAGCTAAATCTATTCCTATTTTACTTTTAGCTAATTCTGCTCCTCTACCAAAATCAATTAACGTTTGTTCAATTGTTATAGATTTTACAGTGGGATCAACATTAGTAATGGAAGCATCTGATCCATCACGGTTGGTTAGTTTGTCTGTTTGTTCTTCACTTTGACTACCACTTAAAGTTACTGTTGGAAGATATGAACTTTTTGAAATATTTAATTCTTGTTCAGAAATATTTAAGCTTTCTCTTTCTGCATTAAGTTCTGGATTATTGTTATAAGCTTTTTTTAATGCAGCAGTAAATGTTTCGGCATTTGCATAGTTAAATAAAATTAAATAACTAAAAACTATTAAAAAAAAATTTTTCATTTGTTTTTATATACAGCAGATTTAATTTGATGGTTACTATTTAAATTTAATATAATTGATGCATATTTAGGCATATATCTGAACATATTTTGAGTAATTCTCTGATAAGTTTGCATAAAGTTAATTATATCTCCTTTACTCATAATTTTTAAATTTGATTTTCTTTTGCTGCTAAGCCATAGTTTTCGCTCTTGTTTCAATCTCCATTTTTGTAACAAACTAAAGTTTTTAGCTTTTAAATAAATTAAACAGTTTAATTGTGAGTATAAATTTTTGTACTTTGATTTCAATTGCTGATTAACATATTTTCTCCAAATTTGTTTTTGATCTTTAGCTTTTTCCATTGAGTTAATTGTTTTTTTCAAAGTATTATTTTTTTCTGATTTAGCACCAACACACCATCCTTCAAAGATAATTACGTCAGGTTTATCTTTTAAATCATACCAATGTTTTTTTTTAAATCTATCATCGACAGCTTTGTTAAAGGTTGGAAGCCTTAATCTTTTAAACTTTTTACTTTTTGCTTTTCTAAAAAAATTTAACATCAAATGAATATCATGTGTTCCCGGAACTCCTCTTGTCAAAAGCATAGGATGTACTCTTTTTGATAAATTCATTCTTTCTCTTCTTGTTTTATAAAAATCATCAATTGAAATTCTAAAAACCTTTAGTTTAAAGTACTTAATTAAAATAATCTTTATCAAAGAACTAATTGTTGTTTTGCCGGTTCCCTGTCCTCCTGCTAGACCTACGAAATAAGGTCTTTTTTTATTAGCTTTTTTACTAATCCAAAAACATAAGGGAATTAAGAAAGATTTAATCATTCTTTCTTTATTCTTAAATTTATCAGCTCTTGTTTCTTGTGATTTAATAAACTTTAAACAGTCTTTTTTTACCTTACTAAAACATAAGCTAAATTGTTGCATGAAAATTACTTTTTATCTAAAGGATGGTTCTGACCATCATTTACAGGTACATCACTTAATTTGAATGTATCTATTTCATCAATACACCCAACATTAAATCCTGTCATAGCAGGATTGCTTCTTGGATTATGATGTGTGTAAATTCCACATACTGAACAAAAATAATGTTTGGCTATTTTTGAATGAAATTGATAAAGAGTTAATTTATCTTCACCTTTAACAACTTTAAAATCCTCATTTTTAACCATCGACATAATTGCTCCTTTTCTTTTACAAATTGAACAATTGCATTTAATTACTTTGGCTAAATCTCCATCTAAATTAATTTCTGCTTCGACAGCTCCGCAATGACATGTGAGTTTTTTCATTTTAAATTTTTTATATCTTTTATCTTTGCTTAAAACTATCTCTGGTTAAAGTTATCCACAAGCATACAAAATGTGGTTTTGATGTTCACGTTTTGATTCACTTTTGATTCAGTTACAGACTCAAAATACAACCTCTTGCGTGTATTGTATAAATGGGCTATAAATTAGAACAAAACAAGAACATGAAACTCACTATACCTTATTATCTACATAAAGCAGGCGCTGGTTTCCCCTCACCTGCAACTGATTATATCGAAGAAGATATCGATTTAAACATGCATTTAATCAGAAATGTTCCAGCCACTTTTATTATCCGAGTTCAGGGAAAATCCATGGTGGATGTTGGTATTAATGATGGAGACTTATTGGTAGTTGATAAAAGTTTAAAACCAAAAAACTTTTCGACAGTTATTGCAAATGTTCATGACGAACTTGTTGTTAAAACTTTAGTTCAAGAAAAAGATAAAAAATTTCTAACTTCTGGTTCTAAAGATTTTTCAAATAGAATTTTGATTAATGAAGAAGAGGATGTTTTTATTTGGGGAGTTGTGACTTATGTCATCCATTCAACGTACTAAAAAATTAGCTTTAGTTGATTGTAATTCTTTCTATGTTTCTTGTGAAAGATTATTCAACCCAAGAATAAGAAAAAAACCTGTTGTGGTTTTATCTAATAATGATGGGTGTATTATCTCAAGATCTAATGAAGCAAAAGCTTTAGGAATTAAAATGGGTGAGCCTTATTTTAAAGGAAAAGATATTATTCTTAAAAATAAAGTTGAAGTTTTTTCATCAAATTATTCTTTATATGGAGATTTATCTAGAAGAGTAATGAGAACTCTTAAAAGATTTAATACTGAAATAGAAGTTTATTCTATTGATGAAGCATTTATAGATTTATCAAATTTTCCAGACTCAGAAGTTGAAAAGGTTGGAAAACAAATAAGAGAAACAGTTTTACAATGGACTGGTATTCCAACAAGCATTGGTATCGCTAAAACAAAAACTTTAAGCAAAGTTGCAAATCATATTGCAAAGAAAAAACAATCAGGTGTTGTTAGTTTAATCGGTGTAGAAAATTTAGATCCAATTTTAGAAAAAGTTGAAATAAATGATGTGTGGGGTGTGGGTAGACAACTCACTAAGTTTTATCAAAAAAATGGAATATACAATGCAAAGCAACTTAAGAATAAATCAAATACTTGGATTAAAAAGTGTTCTAATGTTTTAAGCTCCAGAACCGCAATGGAGCTTAGAGGAATTCCTTGTATCAATTTAGAAACTACACAAACTAAAAGAAAAAGTTGTGTTGTCTCAAGATCATTTGGAAAAAGAATTGAGAAGTTTCAAGAATTAAAAGAAGCAGTTGCAAATTATTGCTTAAATGCATCTGAAAAAATTAGATCAGAATCTTTAGTTGCAAAAGCAATTACCGTTTTTGTTAGAACCAGTCCTTTTCAAAGAGATTTTGGATATTATTCAAATGCAAAGACAGTTGATTTTCCAATTGCAACAAACAATAGTATTGAAACAGTTAAAACAGCAGTTTCAATTTTAGAAAGTATATTTAAAAATGGTTACCGTTATCAAAAAGCAGGTGTCATGCTTACAGGACTGCGTAATGATGATGGTAGAAAAAATTTATTTTCATCTGAAAAAGATGAAAAGATAAAAAGTTTAATGCAATCCATTGACAATACTAATTACAGATATGGCAGATCAACTTTAAGTCTTGCAAGTGCTGGGGTTCATAAAAAATGGAATATGCGAAGACAATACTCTTCTAAAATAGATACCGCTGATTTCTATTGTCTACCAACGATAAGAGCTTAATTAAACTTTGAAAAGTTTATCAGAAAGATTTTGTAAATTTTCACCCCAGAAAACTTCATTTTTTATTTTTTTGAAGTCTAATTCAAAAACTGTAGACATTGCAGATGCATAAATAGATCTTGCATCAATTGTAGAATTTAAGTCTCTTCCTTCAAACAATTCTTTTTTCTTTAACCCTGGCCAATCTGCATGAACTTGCGCTTTTTTCACTAATCCACCAGCCATCAACACAGCAGAACCATAGCCATGCTCCGTTCCATTGCTACTATTCTGCTTAATAGTTCGTCCAAACTCTGTTAGCGTTAAGATTAATGTATTGTCAAAAGCTTCTTTGGTCATTGAAGATTTAAGAGATCTAACAATATTGTCGTAATCTGAAAGACAATCTGCATGAGCTCCATTTGTAGCACCTTGTGCCGCATGAGTATCAAATCCATCAACCTCAAACACAGCTACTCTAGGTCCATCAGGTTTCGATAATTCATTTGCAGCATTTGTAGCAAGAACCCAACTTTCATCACTTGAAGTGTTGCTTAAATCTCTTGTTAGAATTATCTCTAAATTTTCACTTAATAATTTTTCATCATACTCCTTGTAAACTTTTTGGATCATTTCAAGAGTTGAAGGATAAGGCAATTTATGACCAGCTGGGAAATAGTTGTTGTTCATTGGAACACCTCTAATTAATAAAGGCATTGGAAGAGCTAAAGCTAATCCATTTCCAGTTAATCCAGCAATTTTCATTCCTCTTCCAAGCCAACCTGTTTTCTCTTGGTAAGGAATTTTACCTCCCGACTCCATTAAGTTTTGTCCATCAAAGTGTGATCTACCTGTATAAGGAATATTTGTTGCATGAACTGCTGCACTTTGATTTTGATCCCATAAATTTTTAAATGTTTTTAATGCAGGGTGTAAATCAAAATCTGATGTTAGTTGCAAAGTTCTATCTAGATTAATTTTACTTCTTAATTTTTCAAAATTTTTATCATCTTTAATTGGAATAGCACACAATCCGTCCATCCCTCCACGCAACATTATTACTACTAAATTTTTTTTTGTTCCTGAGTTTGCATAACTTTGCATTCCGAAACCAGCAAAATATAATGATGTTAGTGCTGTAGTTTTTAAAAAATCTCTTCTACTAATTTTCATGATCTTAAGAACTCCGGGTGATTATAAAGTAATGTTTGTTTTTCAACAAACCTGTTTTTTTGATTTAAATATTTCATTATTTTGCTTGGATTATCAAAATTTTTCTCAACTATGTTTTCAAAATACCCATTTTGGTTATTTTCCATCTGTGAAAAGGATGCGCTTAATTTTGCATAAACAAGTCTTCTAATTAATAATTCTGGTGAAATCCAATCATCAGAGTGATCAGACCAACCGTTAGGTTGTTTTGCTCTATAAGGATGATGTCCCATGTTTCTTAAAAGTCTTTCTGGTGATCTTTGTTTACGCGTAGGTTTAAATCCTAACTCATATGCGCCCATGACATCCGGAGATGGAGGCCACTGTAAATTACCAATTTTAGCAACTTGAATAAACCAATTTTCAGGTGTTTGAAACTTTTTAAATTTATCATTGTAATCAAAAGCTACTTTGATAGCTGCTTTGTGTATTTCTGTTAAATTACCATCTGATCTTTTAAAAGCATCAATAATGGGTTGTTTCATCTCTTTTGTTGGTTCATCTGTTATTAAATATCTGCAAAGTCTTTCTGCCACAAAATTTCTGCAATTAGGATGATTGACTAAATCTTTGATTACATTTGCTAAAGATTTTTTTCCACTTTTATACTCTTTACCCAAAACTTTTTTCTTTCCTGGTTGATGATATTCAGGATTGAACCAAACATTCCCAGTTTCTAATTGTGATTTATTCCATTTTTGTTGCCAACCAGTCATTAAGTATGCCAATTGAATTATATCTTCTTGTGTATACCCTGCTTTAGGTGAAACAGTATGGAGCTCTAATAACTCCCTCGCGTGGTTTTCATTAATTGTAGCAGGTTGATTTTTTCTTTTTCTCCAATCGTCTCTGGCAGTTACACTTTTTGGCCCTGCACTTTCACTATTGTCTAAATGATGAATCATTGCCCAAGAAGTTGTTGCATCATAAACAAGTTTTTCAAATGTCTGGTTTAAATTAGGTCTAATAATTTCTCTGTGATATGCACCAGTTGAATAATTGGCTAAAAAATCTTTTTCACTAATTGCAAAAAAATTACCCCAAAACATCCAAAGCTTTGCTAACACAGGGGCAGAACTATTAATCGCCTCATTGTGTCTAATGCTTATTTCTAAAGACTCCCAAAATTTTTGACCTGTCTGATGTCTTAACTTATCTTTTTCGACTTTGTATAGGGTTTTATTATCCTTATATTTTTTTCTTAATTTCTTTCTATCTCCATAAACCCATTTACCATAATGTTTTCTCAATTCTTTCTCTGAGTAGATTTGACCTGTCCAAGATAATTTAGGTATTTCATTTAATTGATTAAGAGCCCAGTTTAAAGGATCACTTGGCACTTCCTCATTGGGACCTATGCCAAAACCAACTTTCCTAAAAAAATTTTTCATTCAGTATTTTTTATTTTTTTATATACTATTTTTTTCCAATCATAATTTCTATATAATGAGCTAACAACAATTATTCTTTTATTGTCTAAATCAATCAATATATTTTGTCCTGCAAATCCACTTAATCCTATAATTTTTCTTTCTTTTTTTATTCCAAAAATATCAAAATGAATTTGTCCACCATATGATTTTGTATAAAGACCTACATCAGTCGCATGTTTCACATTATCTTTCTTTTTAATTCTATTTTCGTAAATATTTTTTAAATATTTTCCAGCACAGGTATCATTATGCCAATCTTCCATCATTGTTTTTGCTATCCTTAAATAATCATATCTATCTGCATAAAAGGAATATCTTGCAGAAACAAAATCTCCATATCTTCTAGATTTTTGAAATTGAACATTATTTTTAACTTTAACGTGCTCATTAAATACTTTGTCTAATAATTTATCCCAATTATCACCTGCTTTATGTTTTACGTAATTCATAATTACATTGGTGGTTAAAGCGCTATAATTATAAATCAGTTTACTTTTTTCTGTGCCTCTTAAATATTTATCCTTTACTTTTACGAGACCAATAACATTCACGTTCTCTTCTGGCTTCTCACCTTTGATCCTATTGTCCGAACCAATATTTCTTCTTTCACCAACCCATTTTTGATCTCCACCTTTCATATTCAGAAGATCAAGCAGTACCGCATCCTCATAAAGAGTATCTTTAATTAAAGGCCAATCATTTAATTTTACATTAACACTGTCAATATAACCTTCACAAATTGCATGTCCTGTTACATAAGACACTAAACTTTTACCCATTGAATGGGATGGCAATAAACCATCAATTATTACTTCTCCACTACTGACGTATCTAGGAATATCAGCAACATCGATTACGATTTTATTATTCTCAAATAACAAATAACTTATAATTCCAGTTTCTTTATTATTCTTAAATTCTTTTAGAACGTCTTTGTCTTCTCTTAAATCTGATTGAAATTTATAATGGTCTTTTGAACCTTCTATAACCCAGCCTCTATAATCTATGAGAGGATAATCCCAAGTATTCTTGTTTTTATTTGCATAAGCATTAGATGAAAATATTAAAATTAGAAAAATAATAAAAAAGTTTTTCATGATACTTAATTTATTTGTTTACCTTTTTTAAATGGATCTAGTAGTAGTTTTTTGTGATTATATTTATATTGTTTATTATTATAATGGAGTGAATTAACAACCAGTATTCTTGAATTTTCCATATCAATTAGAATAGCGTTTCCACCATAACCACTCATCCCAAAGATAATCTTATCTTTTAATCCTGGATAATCCATATGGAATTGACCTCCATAAGATTTGGTACGACCAAATAAAGGCTCTTCTTGCTCTTTGCTTCCTTTTGGTATTCTTCTTTCATGAATTTCTTTTAAATACTTACCCACACATGTATCATTTTGATAATCATCCATCATAGCTTTAGCTATTCTAAGATAATCAAATCTTGTTGCCATTATGTTGGGATGTCCATTTCCAAATTGTTCTTTATAACTAGTATAGCCATAACGAATGCTATTTTTGATCTTTATTTTATCATTAAAAACTTTGCTATAAAATTTGTCATAATCTTCACCGACTTTAAATTTCATATAGTTTAAAATTAACTGAGTGACAAATCCATTATAATTGTATCTTTCCTTAGATTTTTTTATATCTTTATTTCTGAAGAATAATCGCATTGTTGTTTCAATATCTCTATCTTCATATGCGCCTAATTTACTTGTACCATCATCAAATTCATCGATATATTTTTGATCACCAGTATTCATATTTAAAAAATTAATTAATTTTTGATCATGATAAAGAGAATCTTTTATTATAGGCCAGTCATTTACTCTTGCATCAACTCCATCAATATAACCCTCACATATTGCGTGACCTACTAAATAAGAAGTTACTGACTTACCCATTGACATTGAATAAAATTTTGTTTCATTATTCAAAAACTCTCCCAATCTTTCTTTAGGAGAAAGTTCGTCAATCAATACTTCACCATCTTGATAGTATAAATAACTAAGGATACCTTTAGTTTTCATTTGTTTTTTTAAATATTCATCTTCAATTAAGTTGAATTTAAAATCGTAGGAATCATTTGTGGGTTTAAACTCTTTTAAATGTCCACCTCTATCTCTATATGAGTATTTCCATAAATAGTAAATCAAGGTATCTCTATTTGGGTTTGAATGATAAGCAATATTTGTGGCTGATAATGCTTTGTTTTTAATTTTAATGTTTAAATTGTTCATCGTTATCATTTTTCCTTTAGGATAATTCCCACATTCTTCATTTAACCAAGCATCACTATTTTTTTTAAATTTTGCGCAAAGATCGACCTTAGCACCCCCATCTTTTAAATATTGAGAGTAGCCATTTTTCAAAAGCCATTGATTAAATCGATTAAAATTTTCAGCAAATAGATTGCTTGAAGTTAATAAGATTAAAGTAATGATTACTAATATTTTTTTCATAGTTATGCTCCTATTTTTATGTTGTCCTTTTTTTTTAAGTGAGCACAACCACACTTACCGCTTTAAAAAAAGTAAATTAAATAATCAATTACGTCAAATATTTATTTTAGTGTATCGATATTTTTTATATTTGATAAAGATTTATCAAATTCGTCCATATTTTCTCTTAAAGCTAAACTAGAAATTGAATATATCATCACTAATAACAGAACAAGTGGAACTGAAGTTAGAATAGAAGCGTTGTTTTTTATTAAAAGTATGTAAATAACAATAAATAAAGCAGAACGAATTAAGACTGTTTTCTTAAAAACACTTATTATTGAAATTGAATGTTTTAGTAAATTTGCAAAACTCATTTTACTCGGACCAAAATATCTATCTCCTCTAATAGATGGTATCTCAAATAAATCTTTCTCCAATTTAGATAATGAGCCTGAAAAACTATTCCAAGTAGCTTTTTCATTTATCATTTTTTCAACAGTCGTTTTTGGAAGGCATGTGTAGTTTCCAAATTTAATTGATTTTCCAGTAAATGTTAAAGTTATTAGTTTGTGAAATTCATAACATATCTTAAAAAATAAACCTTCGGATCTTTTTACCCTTTTTCCGACTATAGGTTTACTATTTGAGTTTTGAATTTGATTTATAAAATCTTTTATTTCCTCTGGTCTGTCTTCACCATCACCGTCCATAGGAATAATGTAATCAAAGTCTTCTTTCTCATAAATATATTTTAAACCTGTAGCAATACACCTTGCATGACCTTGGTTTATTTTCATATTTAAGATTTTGATTGAATGAATATTTTCAAAAGTTTTATCTTCTTCTTTTCGATCATGGTTCGAGGCATCATTGACAATAATAACTGAGATTTCATGATCTACATCTGATATATTATGATCAATATTATTTAATAATTCTGAAACAGATTGCCAATCATTATAAACAGGAATTAAAATTTTAAATTTCATTAATTAATTTTTTTTAACCATTTTTTTTTATCTTCATCATTTAAAAATGATGATTTGAAAGAATTTTCAATTAATTTTTTTACATCTAAAAGTTCAAGGTTTAATGCTTTTGATGTTTCAATTAAATTCTTATTTAAATATCCTCCAAAATATGCAGGATCATCAGAATTAACCATTACTCTTAAACCTTTGTCTAACATTTTCTTCAGATTATGATTTTCAAGTTTATCAAATACACACAACTTTACATTTGATAAAGGACAAACTGTTAAAGGAATTTGATCTTTTACAAGTTTTTCTACCAATTTCTCATCATTCAAACATTGCACACCATGATCTACCCTTTTTATTTTGAGTAAATTCAAACTATCCCAAATATATTCAGGAGGACCTTCTTCACCAGCATGAGCTACTGTTAAAAAACCCTCAGCAATTGCTTTTTCAAATAATCTTTTAAATTTTGATGGAGGATTACCTTTTTCAGATGAATCTAATCCTACTCCAATTATTTTATCTTTATGGTTACAAGCTTGATTCAATACATCAAAACAAGATTCTTCATCTAAATGTCTTAAAAAACACATTATAATTTTTGAAGAAATATTAAATTCATCTTTAGCTTTTTTTAATGCTTTGTGGATACCATTTATAACTGTGTCAAAACTAACTCCTCTTGGTAGATGTGATTGAGGATCAAAAAATATTTCGGTATGAACTATGTTGTCTTGCTTACACCTTAGAATATATTCCCAGGTTAAATCAAAAAAATCTTCCTCATTAATTAAAACTTTAGATCCCTGATAGTAAATTTTAAGGAAACTATCTAAATTTGTAAAATTGTATGCAGATCTTATTTCCTCAACTGATTTAAAAGGAATTTCAACTTTATTTCTTTTAGAAAGCTTAAACATCAATTCTGGTTCTAAACTTCCCTCAATATGTAAATGTAATTCTGTTTTTGGACTTTGATTTATAAATTGAATAATACTCTCAAAATTGTTCATTCATCTATTTATATGTCCCTACACAAACATCATCAATACAAAGATATTCATTGGCAATACTAAATATTTCATCATTAATAAATCCTTCCCATGTTGGTCTTGATTTTAAATGATAAGATAAATTACCTGCTTTCCATTCATTTCCTATGACAAATTCAATTTCTTTATCAAAATCCTGTTGCCAAACAATTTGAACTTTAGCTGCAACTTCTTTACCAGGGTAATCGGTTCTTTTATCTGTTTTGCTAATGGAGTCATATGAATACAAAATTGGGGACAGGAAAAATAAAAATAAAAAACCATATAAGAATGAATTAATCTTTTTAGTATTAATTTGAGATTGGGATATATAAACAAATAAAACTCCAAAAAATAAATAAAAAGGTGTCATCCACATTGTTCTTACTTTCGACCCTGTAATTAGTGAGGTTAGTAACATTAAAACTATTGGCAAAATATTTACGAATAACAAAAATAGTAATTTTTTATCTTTTAAATTAAATTTAAATTTAGTTTTTTTGACTAATAAATAAATCAAAAAGAAGAAAGGCATTAGAATTCCTATCTGTTTTCCTAAAAAGATAATTGGATATTTTAAATGGTCTAAAATACCTGATCCCTCTAAACCAGTTCTTTTAAGACCATAAGTTAATGTAATAAAATCGTTATTAAAAAGCCAAATTAGATGTGGGACAAGAAGAACAAGAAATACTTCAATAGTGATTAGATATTTAAAATCAAATTTTTTTGTTCTTTTTACAAATATTAAATAAATAAAAAGTAAAGTAATTGAAGCTAATAAATAGATAAATAAATATTTTGATAAAAATCCTACGGCAGCAAATAATCCAATTAAAAAACAATCTATAAATTTAATGTCTTTAGTGTCATAAATTTTCCATGAATAATAAACAACTAAAGACCAAAAAGGTAATTGGCAAACATTTACATTGAATTCAGGGGTTGTAAAATTATAAAAATAAATTGACTCTAATAATAATACTGAAATTAAACTTAATTTTATATTTCCTAAAACTTCACAAGCGAGTTTAAAAACATAATAAAAAGCTATTAAAACAAAAATCTGGCTTAATAAATAATAAGCCCAATCCTGAGAACCAAAAATTTGAAAAAAAACTTCAGGAAAAAACGCACTCATTGGAGGATGTTTGTTAAAACCCCAATCTAAATTACTACCCCACGCAAGTGCCTCGATAACATCTAAAGGTAAATTTTTATTTGTTAAGGATGGTATGAGTGTCCAAATAATTAAATGAGATAAAGCAAAAATAAAAAAAATATTCTTAATATTTCTATTTAAAACATTCATTTATAATTATTTACAATAATTAAGCTTGCTTGACACCCCTAATTTGCTGAATATACTCCCTCGAATTCAAATTAAAAGTATGCCTAAAACCAGCAAAGTAAAAAAAAAAGTTAAAAAAATTAAGGTTAAATCTACTAGCAAAGCAAAACCAAAAGTTGTTAGTAAGCCCAAAGAGGTTAACAAAGGTCCAATAAAAATTTCTAAAACTTATATTCCTAAGGATACTGAAAAATATATGTGTGAAAAACATAAAGTGTTTTTTAGAATGAAATTACAAGAATGGAAAAAGGAATTAGTAAAAGCTAATAACGAAGCGTTATATAATGGTAGTATGGATGATAACAGTATTTCAGCAGATATTGTAGACCAAGCTAGCTCTTATACTGATAAAAATGTTGAGATGAAAGCAATCAATAGACAAATAAAATTAATTTCTGAAATTGATAAGGCATTGATGAGAATTAAAGATGATACTTACGGCTATTGTTTAGATACTGCTGAACCAATTGGTCTAAAAAGATTGATGGCTAGACCAG
Organism: uncultured Pelagibacteraceae bacterium; assembly: GCA_902555945.1. Lineage (GTDB taxonomy): Bacteria > Pseudomonadota > Alphaproteobacteria > Pelagibacterales > Pelagibacteraceae > Pelagibacter. The sequence goes on from CACDUS010000005.1 coordinate 73,800, forward strand.
TTGCTAAGTATACGATTGCAGCCCAAGAAAAACACGAAAAAGACGAAAAAGTTCACGCTGATGATTAAGGTTTAGGGATAACCTCATTTTTATCCATAAAAGCAAATCCTTTAATTACAGCTTCCCTCTTTGAAATTTCATTATACCATCTAGTTAGACTTTTATATTTTGCTAAACCAATATCATGCCATTCATGACGGGCTATCCAAGGAAAAGTGCCGATGTCTGCTATAGTATAATCATCACCAGATAAAAATTTTGATTTTGATAATCTTTCATCAAGTTCCTGATATATTCTTTCAGAAATTTTAAAATATCTTTCTTCACCAAACTTACTTTTTCCAGGATTGTAATGATGAAATTGATGATGCTGTCCTAACATCGGTCCTACATAACCCATTTGAGCCATGAGCCACTGATTGATTTCTGTTTTATCTTTCTCATTGTAAAATTTACCACTCTGTTCTGCTAAATAAATTAAAATTGCCCCAGACTCAAAAATAGTTTTATTGTTTTTGTGATCAATGATTACAGGAATTTTGCTGAATGGACTTATCTTTTTAAATTGTTCTTTAAATTGTTCTCCATTATTTATATCAACTTTGGTAACTTTGTACTCATAAGCAATTTCTTCCAGCATGATACTAATTTTTTTACCATTAGGAGTGTTTGCTGAAAAAAGTTCAATCACTCTTTTTTTCCAAGTCTCTTTAATAAATTTGAAGATGTCGTTGTGAATTCAAATCTGTATTTTTCATCAGGCCTAGCTAATTTAAAACATGCTCTTGCAGCTAATGCCCCCTCATGAAATCCAGATAATATTAATTTAAGTTTTCCGGGATAAGAACATATATCGCCAATAGCATAGATGCCTTTTTGATTTGTCTCAAATTTTTCTGTGTCAACTTCGATTGTTTTTTTATCTATATTTAATCCCCAATTTGCAATTGGTCCTAACTGCATTATCAAACCAAAAAACCCCAAAAGATAATCAGTTTTTAAATTTTTAATTTCACCTTCATCATGTTTAATATCAATGCTTTCTAATTGTTTAGATCCATTTGCCTTACTTAATTGATATTTAGTAAAAATATTTAATTTTCCAGATTTTTCTAACTCTTTAACTTTATCTACGGTAGCTTGAGCTCCTCTAAACTCATCTCTACGATGAATTAAATTTACTTTAGAACTTTTGGATAATTCAACTGCCCAATCTAATGCACTATCTCCACCACCAAATATTGAAACAGTCTTTCCTTGAAATATTGTTTTGTCTTTAACTGAATAAAATAGCGATTTGTTTTCAAATTTCTCACACTCTTTTGGTGCAAATTTTCTAGGTTCAAAAGAACCAACCCCACCAGCGATTATAACGTTTGGAGTTGAAAAAGTTTTTCCTTTACTTGTTTTTACTATCCAGTTCCCATTATCTTTTTTAACCTCATCAACTCTTTCGCTTAAATGAAATTTAATATCAAAAGGTTTTAGTTGGTGTATTAAATTATTTGTTAATTCTTCACCAGTGCATTCTGGAACTGCTGGAATATCATAAATTGGTTTATCTGGATAAAGTTCAATACACTGTCCACCAATCTTATCTAAATTATCTACAACTTCACACTCTAAACCTATTAACTTTAATTGGTGAGCCGTAAATAATCCTGTTGGACCAGCTCCTATAATTAATGCATCTGTTTTATTCATCTAACCTTGTTTAGATGGGATATCTACTATTAAACCATCAAGCTCATCAGAAACAACTAACTGACAACTTAACCTACTATTTTTTTTTGGTTCAAAAGCCATATCTAACATATCTTCTTCACCATCCTCTTTTTTAGGTAATTTATCTAACCATTCTTCTTTGACATAAACATGGCAAGTAGCACAAGCCATTCCCCCACCACAATCTGCATCTATTCCTGGAATATCATTTTGAACTGCACCCTCCATAACTGTTAAACCGTTTTGAACATCAATGGTATGAGTTTTGTTATCGTGTGTGATGTAAGTAATTTTAGTCATTAATTATATATAAGCTTATAAAAAAATAGGGCAAGTATGTAAAAACATACTCGCCCTATAAAGTTTTTAGTTAAGTAAAACTAATTATCTAGCTCTACCAGGCTGTTGCATAGCTGCTGCCCAAATGATTAGACCGAAAGCGATCTTGTTCAAGAAGTCAGCTGCGTTGTAAATCACGTTTAGTGAGTTAGCATCTACACCACCTGTTAGGTAACCAAATACATAACCTAATGGGTAAATCGCCCAACCTACTGTAACGATCATTCTCATTGCACCAAAAGCAGTAACAAGTGCCTTGTTTCCACTCTTAGCAGCTTTTTTACCTGCTTCACCTGAGAATACTTCATAAAGAATGTATACCCAACCTGCCATACCGATAATGAAACCAAGTGTAGCGTTGATGTATCCTGCTTCTCCTAAGTATCCACCGATTAACATTACTAATGTTCCGATCATCAGTCTCCAGAAAATTCCAGAGTCTGCTTTGTTTACTGCTGCTAGAACAAAATAGAATTCTAACATTAGTAATGGAACTGTAATTAACCAGTCAATATATCTGTAAACTGTTGGTGACTCACCAGTCATGATCCATACTTCTCTCATGTAAATGTAGTGTACGAATGCAATACCAGTTACTAGACCAGCAACAGTCATTGAAACTCTCCAGCCAGCTGGAACTGAACTTCTTTCTAAGAAAAAGAATACAGTAGCTGCTAAACAAGCCATTGATACTAGCCAGAATGAAATTCCAACAAAGTCATCAGAAGCTAAAAGGACAGTTTCTGCATTTGCTGCACCAGTTACACCCATTAGGGCTACAACTGTAAGAGCAAACAATTTAAGTTTTTTCATAAAAAACTCCCTCTTTAGTTAGTTTTTATTTATTTAGTTTATATAAACTAGGCTTAAGCTTCCTTAAGCCAAAGTTGAGCGTTAAATAGCAAATATAAATAGATTATAGAAGACTTAATTGTCATTAATTTACATTGATTTTACTTACTTTTTAAAATTAAATACAATTTTTAATTTAAAAACCATAAAAAAAGGCAATATCGAATCAAGTTTTTATGTCTGACAAGTTCAACAAAATTTACCAAGAATCCATCAATAATCCGGAAAAATTTTGGCAAGAAGCTTCTAATGATATCTTCTGGTTTAAAAAACCAACTAAAATTTTAAATAAATCTAACCCACCTTTTTATAAATGGTTTGAAGATGGTGTCACAAATACTTGCTATAACGCTTTAGATTTTCATATTGATCAAGGAAAAGGGAATAAAATTGCTCTTATCTACGATAGTCCCATCACTGGAAACAAAAATAAGTTTACTTACGATGAATTAAGATCAAGAGTTTCAAAGTTTGCAGGTGCTCTAAGTAATCAAGGTGTTGCAAAGGGTGATAGAGTAATAATTTATATGCCAATGATACCTGAGGCAGTCATTGCCATGTTGGCTTGTGCAAGAATTGGCGCAATTCATTCTGTTGTGTTTGGTGGTTTTGCCTCAAACGAACTTGCAAGTAGGATTGATGACAGTAAAGCAAAGTTATTAGTCACCGCTTCATGTGGTTTTGAACCAGGAAGAACAGTTGAATACAAACCATTAGTAGATGAAGCTGTTAAACAAGCTCAACATAAAATAAGTAAAATGATTTTATTTCAAAGAAAAGGTCATGAAGTAAATTTAAATGCGCCAAATGAAATTAGTTGGGATGAAGCTCTATCAAACGCAAATGATACTGAATGTGTTGAAATGAATTCAAATGAATTTGCTTACATTCTTTACACATCAGGAACTACTGGAACACCAAAGGGTATTGTTAGAGACATTGGAGGTCATATCGTTGCATTAAAATGGACAATGAAAAATATTTATAACATAGATGAAGATGACATATGGTGGTCAGCAAGTGATATTGGTTGGATAGTTGGTCACTCTTATATAGTTTATGCTCCATTGTTCAAAGGATGTACAACTGTATTGTTTGAAGGTAAACCAGTTGGGACACCTGATGCTGGTGCGTTCTGGAAAATCATCTCAGACTATAATGTAAAATCTTTATTCACAGCTCCAACTGCATTTAGAGCAATTAAAAAAGAGGATCCCGAGGGAAAATTCTTTTCAAAATATGATTTAAGTAAATTCGAAAGTCTTTTTCTTGCTGGAGAACGAGCTGATCCAGATACAATCAAGTGGGCAGAGAATTTATTAAAAGTTCCTGTGATTGATCATTGGTGGCAAACTGAAACTAGTTGGGCGATTAGTTCAAACTGCACTGGTATTGAAATGATGAAAACAAAATATGGCTCTGCATGTAAAGCAGTGCCTGGTTATGATGTAAAAATAATAAAATCAGATCAATCCTTAGCTAAGCCTAACGAAATGGGAGATATAGTTGTTAAGCTTCCCTTACCACCAGGAACTTTCCCAACACTTTGGAATGCAGATCAAAGATATAAAGAAAACTATATGAGTAATTATGAAGGCTATTATCAAACCTATGATGCAGGCCATATAGATGAGGATGGATATATTTGGATCATGTCAAGGACCGATGATATTATCAATGTTGCTGGTCACCGATTATCAACAGGAGCAATTGAGGAAGTTTTATCAGAACATCAATCAGTTGCTGAATGTGCTGTACTTGGAATTGCAGACAAACTTAAAGGACAACTACCTATAGGATTGGTCGTTCTAAAAGCAGGTGTTGATAAAAGTCATGAAGATATTTCAAAAGAATGTATTCAAATGGTAAGAGAGAAGATTGGTCCAGTTGCTGCTTTTAAAGTTGCAATAGTTATTAAAAGACTTCCAAAAACTAGATCAGGAAAAATTTTGAGAGGAACAATAAGAAAAATAGCTGATAATGAGGAATACAAAATGCCCCCTACAATTGACGATCCTGCTATTCTAGATGAAATAAAACAAGACTTAATTGATAACAAAATATTAAGTAATGGTTAAAACATATTCCTTTTTGCTTATCGCCATATTTTGCGAGGTTGCTGGAACTATGTTATTACCTGTATCACAAAATTTTACAAAAATTATTCCAACAATTTGTCTAACAATATTTTACCTTGTGTCATTCTATTTAATGACATTTGTCATGGATAAACTTCCAATCGCGATTGTATATGCCACTTGGAGTGGATTAGGAGTTTTTACAATAGCAATACTTGGATATTTCTTTTTTAAACAAACTTTGGCATGGCAAGCAATAGCTGGATTATTTCTTATTGTTATTGGAGTTATACTGGTTAATAGCTTTGCAGGAAAGATTAATTAAACAATAAAGGGATTCCCTCAGGATCTCCTAGAATTTTACCATCTTTCATTTTTGTTTTACCTGCAATTATTGTTGCTACAGGTGTTCCTTTAAACTCAACTCCATTGAAGGGTGACCATCCACATTTGCTTTCAATATTTTCATTTTTAACAACAATCTTTTTATTTATATCTACAATTGTAAAATCAGCATCATAGCCTTCTTTAATAAATCCTTTTTTTTGAATACCAAAAATTTTAACTGGGTTTTCACAAACAAGATTTACTAATTGATTCAAAGATAGTCTTCCTTCATTTACATGGTTCAACATCACTGGCATTAAAGTTTGAACTCCAGGCATTCCTGACGGTGAGTTTGGGTATTCTTTATCTTTGTTTACTTTTAAATGAGGCGCATGGTCTGAACCTATTGTATCGTTTATATTATTTTTTACTGCATACCATAATCGATCATAATGTGATTTATCTCTTAGTGGTGGATTCATCTGAGCATATGTTCCAAGTTTGTCATAACAATCAGGTGCATAAATTGTCAAGTGCTGAGGAGTGATCTCAAATGTAATATTGCCTTTATGTTGGGATAGAAAATCTATTTCTTGCTTCGTTGTTATATGAAGCACATGAGCTTTTTTCTTATAACGTTCAGCAATCCTAACAATTCTTCTTGTAGAAGATATTGCACACTCTTCACTTCTCCACACAGGATGAGAATGAACATCTCCTTTTTTAATTAGCTTTTTGTTTTTATTTAATATTTCCTCATCTTCAGAATGAACTGCAACAACTTTAGAACTATTTTGAAATACTTTTTCAATATCTTTTTCCTCAGCAACTAAAAGATTGCCGGTTGAAGAACCAGCAAAAAGTTTAATTCCACAACATCCTTCTAAATTTTTAAGCTCTGCCAATTCATTAACGTTGTCAGCTGTTGCACCAAAATAGAATGCGTAATTGCAATACATTCTATTTTTTGCAAGATCTAATTTTCTCTGAAATTCTTTTTTATTTGACGTAGGAGGATTTGTATTTGGCATTTCAAAAACAGCAGTAATACCCCCTGCAACTGCAGCTCTACTTCCAGAATGAAGATCTTCTGTATCAGTCGATCCGGGCTCTCTAAAATGAGTTTGTGTATCTATACAGCCTGGTAAAACAATTTGATCTTTTGCATCATAAACCTCTTTTGCTTCATCAGAAACTTCTCCAATTTTAGAAATCTTGCCTTCTTTAACAGCAATATCTTTGTGCTCTAACTTTCCATTGATGTAACATTGTCCATTTTTGATTATTAGATCTAACATTTATGAAAAAAGCTATTATATTAATTTTTAATATCAATCAAATATGAATAACAGTGTTTATATATTAGAAGATAGAGCCATACTTTATATTAATGGCAAAGATACCAAGGATTTCTTACAAAATTTAATTACTAACGACATTAATAAAGTAACTGATAATTCAAGTTGTTTTGCTTCATTGCTTACTCCCCAAGGAAAATTTTTATTTGAATTTATAGTTATAAAACATAAATCAGGTTATTTTATCGATTGCGAAAAGTCCCAATCTGAAGAGATATTTAAACAACTTAATTTATATAAGATTAGATCAAAAGTAGAAATTTTAAATTTAAGTAATGAATTTGTTGTAGCAAGTTTTGGATTTGACAAATATTTATCTATTGAGGGTGCAAAAGATATTTTGGGTTTTACTTTCAAATATAGAGAAGATCCGATAATACTAGATCCAAGAAATAAAAAACTAGGCGCTAGATTAATAATTAATTTAGAGAAACTTTATTTATCTTTAAAAAAGCTAGAATTAAAAGACAATAAAATTGATAATTATTATAGTCAAAGTCATAAACTTGGAATTGTTCCAAAAGATTTAAATAAATTGAAAAATAAATTATTTGGGATTGAATGTAACTTTGAGGAATTAAATGGAATTGATTTTAAAAAAGGGTGTTATGTTGGCCAAGAAAACACTGCAAGAATTAAACTAAAAAATAAGTTATCTAAAAGGTTGTTGCCGATTGAGATTATTAATGGAAAATTGTCTGAAGATGAAACAATATACTTCAAAAATATTGAGATCGGAAAAATATTAATTAATGAAAAATATCCTTTTGCATTAGTAAAATATTTAGACAAAAATTTTAGCAAAGACGCAACATATAAAGGGGAAAATTCATCTTTTAAAATCCTTGTTCCAGAGTGGCTTGAAATTTAAGCTTTTTGTTTAATATAGTTTAAAATTATTCTTATAAAACTTGTAATAAATAACAAAAAAATATATTTAATGAAATATGAATAAGTTTGATGAATTGCTAGTAAATATTCAAGCAACTGACAACTCAACACCACTGATAACTATTATATGTTTTGTTTTGACAGCGATTTGCTCTTTAGCACTCAAGCATGTTTATGAAAATAGATCAACTTCTCTTTCTTCGAAATATCAATTGTCAAATATTATTCCAATTTTATCTATTACTACTTATTTAGTGATATTAATTGTTAAATCTTCTTTGGCTTTATCATTAGGATTAGTTGGTGCGCTATCAATTGTTAGATTTAGAACTCCAATAAAAGAACCAGAAGATTTAGTTTATC